>CAYMCR010000075.1:0-13117 GCA_964389015.1 uncultured Fibrobacteraceae bacterium
AGGAAACAAGGCCCATGGTTAGAATGGCTTGACCATTGTTAAAGGTGTAAACTATGACTTGGTAGGTCGGGCTGGAAACGGCTGCGGTTTCTGAACCCTGGTCGAGGTTCTCCGCCAGATCATTCAGCGCGGCGAGCAACAATTCGGCGCGGTTGGCCCCCCGTACCGTCGAGCCGCTGCGACCAGCCCGCTTACGTATCGTCTCGAGCAGGGTCTCGTAGCGAGCGTACTGTTCGGACGTGAATGTTGTGCTCACCGTGACCGGCACATCATCGAGTTCCGGGACCGACGACGATTCGGCAAGATCCAACATCGGCTGCTCGTCCACATGCGCCGCCCGCCGAGTCCGTTGCCGCGCTACCCGCACTTTCTGTTCCAGGCTGCGACTACTCAAGCGCTCCGCTTCGGTGATCCAACGCTCTTCGCTCTCAGGCGTAGCTACTTTGGCCACCTCCCGCGCCTTGGTCCAACCCAGCTCACCGGACGCGATCGACCGACGCAGCCGCGGCAGCTCTTCAAGCGCGCCGGCCAGCCGCACAAACTGCGAGGTCTTGCTAGGTGTAAAACCAAGGGCCTCGGCGGCATAGATCTGTATGGATGAGTAGCCAAGATCCCGATACAGCTTGCGACGCAGCATCTCACCGAACAACAGGACGGCATTTTTCTCAGCAAGTTGGAGTTCGCAAAGCGCGGCCTCGAGACGGACGTGAATATCGTTGGCGGACATAAGAAACCTCCCAGAAAACGAGCGTTTCGTGGGAGGTCGAAACGGTAGCAATCGATGGGTACAATATAGTCGAATAGCACTCGCCCGGCAATTGCTAACCAATAACTATATAATGAGTTACGAGCCCGGGCGGGCATGATTTATGCGCGCCGAAAAGCCCCCAATCCCGCACAAGAACCGACACTACACCCCACCACAAATAGGACCGTTCTCGACAGCTCCGCGAACCCAGTAAGGTCATTATTATGCTTATAACCAATGCATCACACCGCTAGAATGCACCACGATCACACGCGCCTCGTGAACCGATCCCGGAAGTGCCACTTTGCACCAAGACGACCTGACCCGCATCTTCACCAACGACGACCGCCCGCTCCCCGAACGCGAGCGTCTGCTGACGTTGATGGATCTCTTCGCCACGCTGCCCCCTCCCCCGGATCCCTTCGGCCTGTACCCCGCGTTCGCCGACCTGCAGCGCCGTTTCGTCGACGCCGTCGCCACCCGCGATCCCGACACCGTCGAAGAGACATTCCTGACCCTCTACTGCCACGTCCACGGGCACGAGGCTCCCTACGCCAAGGCGGAGCGCAAGCGAATGGACGAGACCGGCGGCTACTGGTGTCACGCGGGCGGCGTCTCCCCGCTGATCAAGGCGGGCGACCACATCGGACCCGATACGATCAGCGCGGATTTCGGCGCGGGCAACGGTCTGCAGGGACTGCTCCTGCAGAAGCTCTACCCCCACGCGCTGACGCGGCAGATCGAGATCTCGAGCCGGATGGTCGAGTCGGGGCGGCAGCTGCAGGCCTGGCTGGGGATCGACGCGGAGCGGGTGGAATGGATCGCGGGCGACGTATTGGATCAATCGCCGCAGGGGATCGACTTCATCTACCTCTACAGGCCGGTGCGACCCGAGGGCGAGGGGCGGCGCTTCTACGAACGTTTCGCGGCCGAGCTGACGGCGCAGGGGCGCGAGGTTGTGATCTTCAGCATCGCGGATTGCCTGCGGGAGTTTCTCGGGCCGGAATTCGAAATCTTCTACCGCGACGGGCGTCTCACCTGTTTCAGGTACCCGGGGTAATCGGCGCGACTCTTCGAATCGGCCACATTCCGCGGGTGGGCGAGGCCGTTCCGTATCAGGGTTCAATCACCGATGATCTTGACGAGCACGCGCTTGTCGCGCCGCCCGTCGAACTCGCCGTAGAAGATCCGTTCCCAGGTGCCCAGATCCAGCTTGCCGCCGGTGACGGCCACGACGACCTCGCGCCCCATGATCTGGCGCTTGTGATGAGCGTCGGCGTTGTCCTCGCCTGTGCGGTTGTGATGATAGCGCTCGGGGCTGGGATCGAAGGGGGCCAGTTCCTCGAGCCAACGCCGGTAGTCCTCGTGCAGGCCGGACTCGTTGTCGTTGATGAAGACACTGGCGGTGATGTGCATGGCGTTCACCAGGCAGAGACCTTCGGCGATCCCGCTGACCTCGACTTCGGCCTCGACTTCGGGAGTGATAAGGACGAAGTCCATCCGCTTGGGGACATGAAAGGTGAGATATCGGGTGTGGGATTTCACGCTCCGCACCCTTTCGTCGCTGCAAGCCGGCCGATCAACGCGCCTCGTCGATCATCCGCATGGTCTTCTCCTGCACCTCCATGGCCACCTGCCGCAGCGCTTCGTCGTCCGAGAGCGCCGAGAGCATCTGCACGGGCTCGATCAGGCCGAGCTTGGTGCGACCGCCCTCGGTGTAGACCGAGATGCGGCAGGGCAGGGCCATGTTCAGGCGCATATCCGCCGCTAGGACCTCGGCGGCGTGGTGCGGGTTGCAGACCTCCAGAACCTTGCAGTCCTCGGTGAAGTCGACTCCCTTGGCGCGCAGGGTGTTGCCCAGGTCGTGGACGTGCAGTACACCGTAGCCGTGGCGCTCGACCGCAGCCTCGAGGTCGGCGGTGGCCCGGGCGAAGGGCTTGTCCGTCTCGACGATGTAATACATGACCCTCCGCTACGGCGCGCTAGTGCCGGACCGCCATCATGTCCGCCATGGCACGCAGGCCCTGCCGTCCCGTCTCCGTGAAACGGATCCGCCCGCCGGCAATCTTCTCCGCCGCAGGCGCCAGCTCGAATCCCACCACGTTGTCGATCGCCTCGACATCCACCATCTCGTAGGTGGTGCCGTAGGTGGCGTTGAAGGCGGCCAGGAATTCGTTGGCCACCACTGCGGCCCCCTTCTCGCTGGGGTGGACACCGTCCAGGGTGAAAGCGCTGTTGACGTTCTGGGTGCCGACTCCCGTCATCGGGTTGACCAGCCAGGGGAAGATCACGTTGGCCGGACCATCGTCAGACGACGTCGGCAGCGCCAGGAAGGCCGTGTTGATGTCCACCAGCGCCCAGCCCCGGTCGGCTACCTCGGTCGCGATGAAGGCGTTGTAGTCGGCGATGGTGCCATCGATCAGCGCGGTCTCGGCGACGGTCAGTGTCGCATCGGCCGGGATGGTGTCGCACGGAGTCTGTGGATCGAACTGGCAACTGGGCAGGTAGCATTGCACGCAGTCGGATATGGGCGAGTGCAGCAGGACCAGCTGGACCGGGTCGTCGTCCCCGTCCAGATCCTCTTCCATCACCCAACGGTTCACGCCGGGTACGGACCCGGTACCGAAGAAACGAGTGTAGGGGATGGCGGTGATCGGCGGAATGTTGGCGACGGCGACCATCTCCGGCGCCATCGCTTCGATACGGTCGCACATCTCGACGAAGTCGGCCTGGAAGGCCGCCAGCGGGACCACGTAGCCGGGCAACAGCGGATCGTCGCTCTGGGGTGAACCGCTCAGGGCCCCGCCCAGGATCTCGTTGTTGCCGCTCCAGGCGGTCAGGATGTCGGGGGCGATCCGCTCCATCTGGCCCATGCAGGTGCCGCCGCCCGGCAGGGCGGAGTTGCGCAGGATCAGATCGAAGAGCGCGTTGTCCGCCTCGTCACCGGCCATGACGTTCAGGATCTGGTTGGTCGTGGCGCCCGGAACACCCAGGTTGTCGTAGGGCACGGGATAGGTGAGGTTCATCGCCATCAAGGTCGGATCCTGTGTGAGCGGCTCGCGGGTCAAGGCGCCAGTCTCATCAATGTAGAGGGGCGACATGCCGGATTCGGATCCGAGGCCGGGTTCGCCGACCAGCGGCATCTGCAGCGAGCGGCCGGTCATGACCTGGGACAGCAGGTTGGGAAAGCAGGCCAGCTGGCCGGTGAACTTGATGCCACCGTTGATATAGCCGGCCGTCAGGCTGTTGCCCAGCGAGCCTAGGTGGGTGAGTTGATGGGTCCCCTCGGTGCGGGTCGGGTGCTCATCCGCGGTCAGCTCGCAGCCGAGAATCGCCACACCACCGGCGAGTAACAGGACCATTCCTAAGATAATCTTACGACGCAACAACATGACGCCACCCCTCCCTTTGCGGTTTCCAACTCCCCCGCCTGAGCGGGCTCCCCCGAGTATACCCAACCGGGCCTCCGCGTCAATGCACAGTTCGTAAATAGTCTCGTTGACAAGACAAATCCGCTGGGTCTAGTCTGGGGTCTCGTGAATGTACAGGCGCCCCGGCGTCCCAGAGGGAGGAGTGGCATGGGTGCACATGGCAGGAAAGAGCGACGGCGATCGCGGCTCTCGGCAAAACTCGTCTGCGTGGCAATGGTCGGCCTCGGGGCCCTACTGGCGGCGGTACCTGCCAGCCAGGCCATCGAGATCCAGTTCGGAGAGGTGAGCGGCCAATTCGACACCACCCTCTCCTGGGGCACCGCCATGCGGGTCAGTGAGAGGAATCAGGCCATCGTCGGCATGCAGAACGGAGGTACGGCGTTCTCGGTCAACGGGGATGACGGCAACCTCAACTACCACAAGGGTGACTTATTCTCATACACCTACAAGGCCTCCCACGAGCTGCAGCTCGGCTGGGATCGCTGGTCCGTCTTCGGCCGGGCGTACTACTTCTACGACCGGGAGGTCATGGACGGCGCGACGCGACGCACCGAGCTGAGCGACGCGACAAAGAAAGAGATCGGTCAAGAGTTCAAGCTCCTGGACGCCTACCTCGCGGGTGATTTCCAGCTCGGCGACATGTTCCTGACCCTGCGGGGCGGCAACCAGGTGCTGAACTGGGGCGAGGGCACGTTCATCCAGAACGGCATCAACAGCATGAGCACCATCGACGTGGCCAAGCTGCGCATCGGCGGTGCGCAGCTGAAGGACGCCCTCGAAGCGCTGCCGATGGCCCACGCCAGCATCAACCTGAACTCGCGGTTCACGCTAGAGGGTTTCGTGCCCTTCAAGTGGGGCCACACCGAGATCGAGCCGTCCGGCTCCTTCTTCTCCACCAACGATTTCGCCAGCGCCGGCGGCAACCGGGTCCTGCTCGGCTTCGGCAAGCCGGGAATCCAGGACACGGTGCCCAACACCGGCGTGGGCGCTCCGGTCGGGGTCGACGTCATGCGGGCGGACGATCACGACGCCAGCGACGGGGGCGAGTTCGGCGTGGCGCTCCGTTGGTTCGAGCCCCTCCTGAACGACACCGAATTCGGCTTCTATTTCACACGCCTGCACAGCCGGCTGCCGCTGATCAGCGGCTGGACCGGCCTCTTGCAGGAGGGCTTAGGCACGGGGAACTACGCCGGCACGGCGAATTACTTCCGGGAATTTCCCGAGGACATCGACACCTACGGCGTCAGCATGAACACGTCGCTTCCAGGGATCCCCATCCTGGGCTACGCGGCCTTCCAGGGCGAGTTCTGCTACAAGAAGAACCAGCCGATCCAGGTGGACGACGTGGAACTCCTGTTCGCCGCTCTCTCGCCGCTGGACCAGTTCATCGGCCTGGGTTTCCCGGGCTTCGGCTTCAAGCAGAGCCAGCTGTGCAACGATACCCCCTTCGGCTTCGACGAGTACATCCAGGGCTATCGCCGCAAGGACATGATGCAGACCCAGTTCACCGTGACCCAGCTCTTCGGGCCCGGACTGGGGGCGGACAACTGGTTGTTCATGAGCGAGTGCGGCTTCCAGTGGGTGAAGGACATGGAGGACCCCGACGTGCTGCGGTACGAGGGTCCCGGCACCTACACCAGCGCCAATCCCTACTTCACCGAACAGATAACTTCCACCGGCAGCCCGATCCAGCCGGGAACCGAGATAGACGGTTTCGCCGACGACTTCGCCTGGGGTTACCGGGCGGTCGTGCGGGCCGAACTGAACAACCTGATCGGCGCATGGACGGTCTTCCCGATCCTGGTCTGGTACCACGACGTCAAGGGTACGTCACCGTCGCCAGTCCTGAACTTCATCGAGGGTCGCAAGACAATCACCGCCGCCCTGCAGGGCGTATACCTGGCCAAGTTGTCATCCAAGCTGGCCTACACGAAATCGTTCGGTGGGGGAAGGTACAACCTCCTGAACGATAGGGACTTCGTTTCGCTGACGCTCGGTTATTCCTTCTGATTGTCCAGCGGCACGGGCACCTTACCGCCGGACCCGATAACGAGGAGATGGATGTCATGATGGACGCGCGGAAATATTGGGTGAGCGGACTGATCCTGGCCGCCGTCGTCGGTCTGGCCGCAACGGCCGCGGCCGGCGTGACACCGGAGGAGGCCGCCCGCCTCGACAACGAGTTGACGCCGCTGGGCGCGATCCGGGGGAGCAACGACGAAGGGACGATCCCGTCGTGGGACGGGGGCATCACTGCTCCACCGGCCGGCTACGAGCCCGGCAGTTTCCACCCCGACCCCTTCGCCGGCGACGAGGTCAAGTACGCCATCACCGCGGCCAACCTGGACCAGTACCGGGACAAGCTGTCGCCGGGCCAGATCGCCATGCTCCAGCGTTATCCCAAAACCTGGCGGATGGACGTCTACCCGTCGCGGCGCAGCGCGTCCTATCCCGAGTTCGTCTACGAAGCCGTCCGGGATAACGCGACCAGCGCGAGCCTGACCGGAGAGGGTTACGGAGTCGCGGGGGCCCGGGTCAGTTCCCCCTTCCCCATCCCCAGCGAGGGACTCCACTGCATCTGGAACCACCTGATGCGCTATCGCGGCGGCAGTCTGCACCACGTGGTCGGCCAGGCCGTCCCCACCTCCGGGGGCAGCTACACCATGGTCACCATGGAGGAGAAGATACTGCTGCCGTACAACAATCCGGAAGCGACCGTCGAGACCATCGGTAACCGTCTGGCCTACTTCCTGCAGACGGTAACCGCCCCGGCCCGCCTGGCCGGGAACATCCTGCTGGTCCACGAGACCCTAGACCAGGTGAAAGAGCCTCGTAAGGCCTGGGTCTACAACCCGGGTCAACGGCGCGTGCGCCGAGCTCCCAACGTGGCCTACGACAACCCGGGTACCGCCTCGGACGCCCAGCGCACCAACGACCAGTACGACATGTTCAACGGCGCCCCCGACCGCTACACGTGGGAGCTGGTCGGACGCCAGGAGATGTACATCCCCTACAACAGCTACCAGTTGCACAGCGACGAGCTGGAGTACGGGGACATCGTCCACACCGGTCACCTCAATCCCGATCAACTGCGTTACGAGCTGCACAGGGTCTGGGTGGTCGACGCCAGGATCCGCGAGGGGACCCGGCACATCTACGCCCGGCGAACCTTCTTCTTCGACGAGGACAGCTGGCAGATCGTGGGTGTGGACCAGTACGACGGGCGAGGGCAGATCTGGCGCATCAGCGAGGCCCATTGCATCAACTACTACGAGCAGCCCCTCGTCTGGGACACCGTACAGGTGCACCTCGACCTGCAGAACGGGCGGTACCTCGCCTTCGGTCTGAACAACGAGGGCGATGTGGAGAAGTTCGGGCTGGAGCTGTCGGTCGACGACTACAACCCCGGCACCCTGCGCCAGCTTGGCCGGCGGTAGGCCGGTGGGACGCCGGTTGCCGGCCGCTGCCAAGTGCATGCTGCTGGCCGTGATGTTTTTCTTGTCCCTCGGAACGGTCCGGTCCTCCGCGGAGGAGCCGGACCGTTCCTATCTGGCCCCCCTCGCCGCGGAATCCCTGTTGCTGGACGCCGACCTGGCCGACTCGCGGGTGATCGCGGTCGGCGAGCGCGGCCACGTCCTGCTCTCGGCCGACGGCGGCGCCACCTGGACCCAGGCCGAGGTGCCCACCAGCCGCCTGCTCTGCGCCGTCGCCGTCCACGACACGCTGGAGGCCTGGGCGGTTGGGCACGATGCGATCATCCTGCACACCGCCGACGGCGGCCTGACCTGGACGATCCAATACCAGGACCCCGAACTGGAATCGCCCCTGTTCGACCTCTGGTTCGCCGATCGGCAGCGCGGTCTCGCGATCGGGGCCTACGGGCTGTGCCTGGAGACGACCGACGGCGGTCAGACCTGGCGGAGCCGGCAACTCGGCGAGGGCGATCCCCACTACTACTCCCTGGCCGAAGGTCCCCGCGGCACCCTCTTCGTCGCCGGCGAGTTCGGCACCCTGCTGCGCTCGGACGACCGGGGTCGGACCTGGCAGACACTCCCCTCCCCCTACCACGGCAGCTTCTTCGAGATCCTGGCCCTGGCGGACGGATCGGTCCTGGTCTGCGGCCTGCGGGGCCACCTCTACCGCTCCGAGGACCGGGGCGAGTCGTGGCAGCCGGTCGAAACCGGGACGAGCGCCGCCCTGATGGGCGGCCGGCAGCGGGCCGACGGCAGCGTCGTCCTGGTCGGCCTGAGCGGCGCCCGGCTGACCAGCGAGGACGGGGGCCAGACCTTCCGTCTGGACCAGCGGCCGGACCGCATCGCCCAGTCCGGGGCGCTGGAGCTGCCTGACGGCGAGCTGCTGCTGCTGAGTGAGGACGGTTTCCTGCGGGCGGAGCCCGCCGAGACGACCGACCAGGAGGAGAGCCCATGACCGGGAGCCGAGTCGACCGCTTCGCCGATCTCCTGTTCGGCCGCCGCCGCTGGTTCATGGCGGCCTTCGTCATGCTGACCCTGCTCTTCGGCTACAACCTGCTGGGCCTGCACATCGACGCGGGCTTCGAGAAGCTCCTGCCCCTGAAGCACGAGTACATCAAGACCTTCATGGATCACCGGCAGGATTTCGGCGGCGCCAACCGGCTGCTGATCGCCGTGCGGGCGAAGCAGGGGGACATCTTCACGCCGACGTTCTTCGAGACCCTGCAGAAGGTCACCGACGAGGTCTTCTTCCTGCCGGGCGTCAACCGGAGCACGGTGCAGTCCATCTACACGCCCAACGTACGCTTCATCGAGATCGTCGAAGGCGGCTTTACCGGTGGCAACGTCATCCCCGCCGACTTCAGCCCCACGCCCGAAGGCCTGGAGCAGGTCCGGGAGAACATACTCAAATCCGGCACCGTCGGGCGCCTGGTGGCCAACGACTTCACCGCGGCGATGGTCACCGGCCAGCTCGTGGAGATCGATCCGGCGACCGGTGAGCGACTGGACTACCTGCAGGTCGCCGACCAGCTCGAGAGCCGGATCCGCGAACAGTACCAGAACGACGAGATCGACATCCACATCATCGGCTTCGCCAAGATCATGGGCGACATCTCCGACGGAGCGGCCGGAGTGGTCGCGTTCTTCGGCCTGGCGTTCCTGATCTCCGGGATCCTGGTCTACTTCTTCACCCGCTCGCTGCAGCTGACGTTCCTGCCGCTGCTCTGCTCCCTGGTAGCGGTGGTCTGGAACCTCGGACTGCTGACCATGCTCGGTTTCGGCCTGGATCCCATGTCGCTGCTGGTCCCGTTTTTGGTCTTTGCCATCGGGGTCTCCCACGGTGTCCAGATGGTCAACGCCTTCCGGGGCGAGGTCCTGGCGGGCAGCGACGGGCCGACGGCCGCCCGCCGCGCGTTCGGCCGGCTGGCCGTGCCGGGCATCGTGGCCCTGATCAGCGACGCGGTCGGGTTCCTGACGATCCTGCTGATCGGCATCCGGATGATCCAGGAGCTGGCGATCATCGCCAGCCTGGGCGTGCTGGTGATCATCGTCACCAACCTGCTGCTGATGCCGCTCCTGCTGTACCGGCTGAACCTGGGAGAGCGTTATCGCGAGCGCTTGAAGGGAGTGGACCGGCGCCGGGAACAGGCCTGGACGTACCTGGCCAGGATCACCGGCCGCCGTCCCGCCGCGATCGCCCTCGGCGCGTCGCTGGTGTTGTTCGTCGTCGCCATCATCGCCGGCCGCGGCATCCAGATCGGCGACACCCACGCCGGCGTGCCCGAGCTGCGGCCGGACTCCCGCTACAACCTCGATTCGGCGGTCATCACCGAGAAATTCAGCATCGGCCTGGACATCCTGACCACCATCGTCGAGACGGTCCCGGACGGCTGCGTCGAGCACGACGTCATGGACATGATCGACAGGTTCCAGTGGCAGCTCGCCAACGTGCCGGGCGTCCAGTCGACCATCTCGCTGCCCCAGGTCGCCAAGATCATCAACGCCGGTTGGAACGAGGGCGCACTCCAGTGGCGCGTCCTGCCGCGCCACCCGGCCACCCTGTCCCAGGCCGTCAGCCCGGTCGAGACCGCGACCGGCCTGCTCAACAGCGACTGCAGCGTCATGCCGGTCATCGGTTTCCTGACCGACCACAAGGCCGAGACCATCGAACGGGTCGTCGCCGCGGTGAAGGAGTTCGCCGCCGAGCACGACGACGAGCGGCACCGCTTCCGCCTGGCGACGGGCAACGTCGGGGTCATGGCCGCCACCAACGAAGTGGTCCAGGCCGCCCAGATCCGGATGCTGCTCTACATCTACGCCGCGGTCGTGCTGCTGTCGCTGCTGGCCTTCCGCTCCTGGCGCGCGTCGCTCTGCATCATCCTGCCCTTGAGCCTGGTCTCGCTGCTGTCCTATGCGCTGATGACCGTGCTCGGCATTGGGCTGAAGACTTCCACCCTGCCCGTGGCCGCCCTGGGAGTCGGCATCGGGGTCGACTACGGCATCTACATCTTCAGCCGCCTGCGCGAGTTCCTGGCCCGGGGGCTGTCCCTGGCCGACGCCTACCGGCAAACCTTGCAGCTGACCGGCAGCGCCGTGGTCTTCACCGGTCTGACCCTGGCCATCGGGGTCAGCACCTGGATCTTCTCGGACCTGCAGTTCCAGGCCGACATGGGAATCCTGCTGACCTTCCTGTTCCTGGCAAACATGATCGGCGCTATCCTGCTGCTGCCGGCCCTGGCGGTCTTCCTGCTGAAGGACAAATCCGCCGGCGGCGCCTGAGCCCCCCCCCCCGAGGACAAAGAAAAGGCCCGGCCGCTCGCTCCACCGGGAGCGGGCGGCCGGGCTCGTCTGTCGGATAGCCGGCCTGACGGCCTGACTACTTCACCAACGTCATGGACTTCACATCGGTGCCGCGCATGGTACGCAGCTCGTACATGTACTGGCCGGAGGCGAGGCCCTCGGCCTGGAACGGGATGATGTAGTCGCCGGCTTCCAGCTCGCCGTCAACCAGTGTATCGACCAACCGGCCCATCGGGTCGAACACCTTCAAGGTGACCGCCTGGCCATCCCGGAGGGTGAAGGGAATGGTCGTGTTCGGGTTGAACGGGTTGGGGTAGTTGTCCCGCAGGACGAACGAAGAGTTGTCCGGAGTGACACCCGTCATGCTGACCTTGGTCAGCTCGAAGACGTAGCCCGTGGCGACGGCGCCGAAGAGCACCAGCTCGGACTCCTCCACCGGGGAATTCAACAAGCCACCGGCATTACCCACCACGCCGGCGCCCACCACCAGACCGAAGCGGGCTCCCCAGCTCTGGATGACGTTGCTTGTACCGGTCTCCACCATGTCCAGTGTCGCGTCGGACGGCGCCAGGACGATGTAGGGACGCGTTTCCCCGTACTGCAGGTTGGTGAACAGCGGCACGCCGACGCCGGGCACGGTGACATCGAGCCGCACTATGAGATCCACGGTGCCCACGTCGGGCATACCGTGCACCGCCATCATCTCCGCCGTCAACGGGTCATCGGCGGCCGGCTTGTACCCCTCGTAGACGAGGATGTCCAGCGAGGTGTCCAGCCCGTCGGGGTTGGGGTCGAAGAGAAGCGGATCCTCCAAGCCGATCAGCTCCAGCAGAGTGGGCACAAACAGGGTCAGTGCAAGGGACTCGCTGTACAGGAGCGTCAGTCCGTCTGCGGAGTAGACCTCGATCAGCGACGTCGGGGTGACCAGGATCACCGGGACGCCGAACTGGTCGATGAAGGGAGACGCCTGCTTGAAGACCATGTCGTCCATGACGAGACCGCCGTCGATGTGGATGTCCACGGGGGTAACGGCCGGGTCAGGCGAGTTGTGAATGATCTGGACCGGGATCTGGGCTGCGGCCGGTGCGACGGCCAGGATGACGGGCAGGATCAGTCCGATCATGCCCAGGAGCTTGTAGTGACGACGTCCCGCCATATCTTCCTCCCTTTCTAGATGCCGCACAGAACGACGAAAAACTGATTTGTCACGTCGCTTAGGCATCTGGCTTGCCACCGCGAGTGTACAACATGGATAGATTTTTTGAAAGGGGGGTTGTTGCCTTCCGGTTCGGTCCGGCCACTCAATTGTACTTTTCTTTGTGTCTATAGCTCAATATGTGGTTTGATTCTTTAAGTACAGTCCTGGAGACGTCCGCCGACGCCCAGTTGGATGCTCGGAAAGAGGGGCGATGCGAACGCCGGATCTCGTGGTATCGCAGCCAGGTTATCCTGAGAAAAATGGACCTAGTACAGGCTCTTCACCTGGCCCCAGGTCAGGTCTTCGTTACCAATGACGCACTCGCAACGGTTGATCCATGCACACTCACCCCAGATGCCGGGGAACGGCTGGCAAGGTGTGGGGAAACCCACCGCGGCCGCATAGCCTGCGCCATCCGGGAAGGTCAGCGAACCAGGCACGCCGGCCAGCGAGAACACGATGTGGGGATCGGTCTGGCCGAAGAACAGAAAACTATAGGTGGCCAGCACGCAGACGTTGCCGACGATTGGCAGCGGGGCTGCACCATTACCTACTTGGTAATTGTCGCCACTACCGGCATTGGTTCCACCAAGCAAATCCATGGGGCCGGCCGAAAGCGCCTCGTACGTGACCTCGATACGAGCTTCCCAGCCCATCACGGAGGGCTCCGATACCGAGGGATTGGTAACCAGCACGTAGGCGGTACCAGCATAGGGAAACGCTGAATCGACATCCATACAGTAGGTCATACCTTCGGCATCGAAGTACACGCTCATGCCGTCGGGATCAGGATCGAGCTGGGCCATGGCCATACCGCTGAATGCCAGGACAGCCACTGCTGTGAGTACCAACATCTTCTTCATGTTGTGCCTCCTTGATATTGTTGCCCTGAGACCACGCTTCGGTTCTCCCAGGGCATAGGAATTCCAATTGTATAGTCCGCCTCCTGTCGCCCAAGCTGGCGCTG
>CAYMCR010000076.1:0-12995 GCA_964389015.1 uncultured Fibrobacteraceae bacterium
GGTACTGTGGAAGAAAACGGGGGATTTTGGGAAGGATAATCTGACGCGTTACACCTAGTCGCAACCGAAACCGGTACGAAACTGATTATGCAGGATGGGAAAAATGATTCTCGATTGAAGCTGGTCGTCAACAAGTATGGCCCTGGCGTCTCATGTTTAGACGAAAGCGGAATCGCTCGCTCGTTTATGGGGTATGGAGAGAATGGGCCCCTGCTGGATATGTTTGATAGTGAAGGTCGGCTCCGCGCTCGGCTTGGGTATGGCGCAGCTAGATCATCCGACGGCGAGGTTATAGGGTATCCAGAAGCATCTCTTCGCATATGGGACAAAGATGCTTCTCTCATATGGGATGCCATGCGATCGAATCCATTTTTACTTACTGATTGACTACTGATGTGGGAAAATATCACCCTGGCCACGTCCTCTGCACCAGCAGCACGATCATGGCCAGCGCCAGCGCGAACTTGAAACCGCTGGCCAGCATCTTGCCGGCAAAGGCGTGCCAGCCGATACGCACGCTGTCGTCGGCCTTCTTTTCCCGCAGGTACTCCCCCGCCACCGCCCCGGCGAAAGCGCCGACGAAGCTGCCGACGACCGTGCCGATCACGGGTACGACGCCGCTGCCCGCGGCCGCGCCCGCCAGTCCCCCCAGAAACGCGCCCAGCACGCCGTAGCGCGTGGCGCCCTTGCGCGCCACGTAGACCACGCCCAGGAGCGACTCCACGACCTCGCCGAGGATGGCCAGGCCGAGCAGCAGCAGCAACAGTTGCCAGGAGATGGGATCGAAGCCGGTCACCAGGGCGTGGATGAGCCCCAGGCCGACGATGATGAAGTTGCCGCTCAGGCCGAGGATCGTCATCAGCGAGGCGCAGAGCAGCAGGACCATCCAGACCACGAAGGCGATCCAGACGCCGATGTCGCCGAGCGTGTCCAGCACGGCCTCCGTCATTCCTCCAAGTGGAAGAGCTTCTCGCCGGCGCGCACGGCGAAGGCCAGGCGATTCTCCTCGGGCGGCTGGGTGCAGTTGTAGCGCTCGGGGTTGTAGTCGCAGAGAGGGTTGTAGGCGAAGTTGAAGTCCAGCTCCACCAGGCCCTCCGCGTCGACCTCGAGATCCAGGTAGCGACCGCCGCCGTAGGTCTCTTCCCCCGACGTCTCGTCGTAGAAGGGCAGCCACAGAAAATCGCCGTCCGACGCGACATCCACCGGGCCGAAGGCCTGGAGCTCGTAGACATCACCCTCATGGTTGAAGGTGACGTGACCCCTGCGCCGATACTTGACCGAGTCCCCCTGGCGCTTGACCAGCGTCACGGTATCGGCATCGCTCGTCTCCTCGAAGCGCACGCGGAAACGCAATCCGGAGGCGGGATAGTAGTAGTTGAGCCCCTCGAAACCGGACTGGTCCTGCTCCAGCAACGGGGACTGCTCCGGGTCCATGAAGCTCTCGTTCTTGTCGATCCGCATCTCGACCAGACGGATCTCCCAGGCTTCCTGCTCCGCGGCGTCCATAATCACCGGACCGGGTGCCTGCTCGCCGCAGCCGTACAGGGCAGCCAGTCCGCAGAAGCACGCGATCGTCCCCAGCGCGTGAGTACGCTTCATGTCTCGTTCACCTCGTCGACGGGAAACACAACGCGACCGTGGCTTCCCTTCGTCATTGATCCGGGTTAGAGTACGGTCCTGTTTGAACAGGTACGAACGAGGCGACAAGATAGCATACGTCGCACGGGTTTGTCATGGGCGGAGGTTCCCTTGCCGGAGTTGACGGACAGCGCCGAGGACCAGGATACGCAACCGACCGCTACCACCGGCGCCGCGAGCTTTTCGCGCGACAGGCTGCTGGTGCTGGCCGCCGCTGTCCTGGGCCACTTGCCCGTCCTCGGCGCCTTCTGGAACCGCGACGACTGGCCCCTGCTCGCCCGCGCCTCCGGTCTGCTCGAAAGCGACGGTTTTCCCGCGCGCGTGATCAGCCAGGACCTCTACTGGCGACTGCTGTACCCCGTCTTCGGTCTGGCGACGGATCCCTGGACCTGGACCCGTCTCTTGCTGCACGCCGCCGCCGCCGTGCTGGTGAGGCGCATCGCCAGGCGTTGCGGCCTGTCGGCTCCGGCCGCCCTGCTGGCCGGGCTCCTGTTCGCGGCCACCCCCCTCGCGTTCGCGCCCCTCTACTGGGCAGCCGGCGTGCAGGAGCTACTGGGCGCCGCGCTGGCGCTGCTGGCGGTAGAACGCCTGCTGGCCGGCGGCAAGAAGGCTCTCCTGCTCGGCGCGTTCGCCGGCGTCCTGGCGATCTTCGCCAAGGAAAACGCTCTGTGCCTGCCCTTGTTCGTGGGTGTGATTGCCTACGGGGGCGAGCGGGAGCACCGGGACCGGCGTCTGCTCGTCGCGATCGTGCTGGCGATCGCCGCCGCGAGCGAAGCCCGGCTTCTGTGGCAAGGTTTCCCCCACGGCGCGGGCGCGATCTACGAGCTGCCCCCCCTGTCCGCGCTGCCGACGAACCTGGTCACCTTCGGCTGGTGGCTGGCGACGCCGTGGCCGTTCTTCGTCCCGGACGATAATCTGCTCGCCCTGACGGCCGGCCTGCTGGCGTGGTCCCTCTGGCTCGCCCGGTCCTGGCACCGGTGGCGCACCGACGACCGGCGTCCCGCGGTCTGGCTGACGGCTGCCCTGCTGTCGTTGGCACCGGCGTTGCTCGTGGGCTCCCGCCTCGAGCCCCGTCTGGCCTACCTGGCCTTCGCGCCGGGCGCCCTGCTGTTGGGCCAACTGGTACTGGGCAAGCGCCAACAACTCCGCACGCTGGTGGCGGTGTGTATGGCGGTCCTCGCCGCGGCCACGGGCTGGACGGTGCTCGAAGCCCGTCTCTCCGCCCGGGACGCCGACGACCTCCCCACCGACCCGCTGGTCCTGCACACGTCCGTCTCCTACGCGGCGTTGCGCGTCCTCGATTCGATCGACGCCGCCGGGTCGCAGCGGATCGTCATCCTGCAAATCGAGAACGCCGGCCGGGGACGGAGCCACTTGCCCCGGACGAGCGACCTGCCCCTGCCGACGGTCCTGTACGATGCGCTCGCCGGCGATCTCGGCCACGAAATCTTCAGCTCCGGCCGGCGACCGGTGGCCTGGGTGCGCCGACTGGACGCCGTGCCCCTGGACGCCCTGGTCTTCGCCGACGCAGGATCCCAGCTGCTGTTCTGGGGACCCGTGCCGCAGGCCTTCATCTACCAGACGCTGACCGAGATCGCCTACGGGCGCCACGACGAGGCGGTGGGGCATCTCATCCAGGGCATGCGCAATTCCCGGCGGATCATGACCTTCATGTTCGACGAGACGCAGCTACCGGTGTCATCCGAAGACCTGCGACGCAACGCCAACGCCTTTCTGAACCGGATAAAGGCGACCGTCGGGCTGGACCCGGAGGACAGGGCGGCTCTGCTCGAAACGGCGCGCGAGCTGCTCACCCGCTGCAACGCGTACATCTGAGCGGTCCTTTCAGGTCTCCCTTCAGGATCGCGTTCTAATGAGCTAAGCTCCTCCGGAAGCACGGGAGGTTCCGATGGAAGCCATCAGTCAGATGTGGATTCGCGAACTGGGACCCTGGACGGTGGGACAGGTCGTCCTGGCCTTTCTCTACCTTGCGGCCGCGCTTGTCCTGCGGCAGATCGTGACGGTCGTGCTCGGACGGCGCCTGCGCAAGCTGGCCGCCGGAACCGAAACCGAGGCCGACGACCTCGCCCTCAACGCCGTGGTCGGCCCCATCGGCACCGTCGCCCTGATCACCGGCCTCTACCTGGCGTTCCGCCTACTGGCCAGCGAGTTCGAGGAACTGGTGGCTTCCTCGGCGACGGTCTTCAAGCTGCTGCTGACCCTGGTGATCGCGTGGGGCGTATTCCGCCTGGTCGATGCGGCCGCGATCATCCTCGCCGAGCTGGCCCGCCGTACCGATACCTCGCTCGACGACAGCCTGATCATCCTGCTGCGCAAGTCAGCCAAGGTGCTGGTCGGCATCATGGCGTTCCTGCTGGCCGCGCAGAACCTCGGCTACTCCGTGTCCGGCCTGCTGGCCGGACTGGGCATCGGCGGTTTCGCCTTCGCCCTGGCGTCCAAGGACACCATCGCCAACCTGTTCGGCGGCGCGACCATCCTGCTGGACAAGCCCTTCCGCGTGGGCGACTGGATCACCCTGGAGAACGCCGACGGCACGGTCGAGGAGATCGGCCTGCGCAGCACGCGCATCCGGACCTTCGCCAAGACCCTGGTGTCGATCCCCAACCAGGCCCTGGCCAACGCGACGGTCGAGAACCACTCGTTGATGCCCAAGCGGCGGGTGAAGATGACCGTCGGCGTGACCTACGAAGCGACCCCCGATCAGATGCGGGATCTGGTGAGCCGCGTGGAAAAGCTGCTGCGCAACCATCCGGACGTGCATCAGGAATTCCTGATGGTCAAGTTCACGGAATTCAGCGAGTCCAGCCTGGATCTGCTGGTCTACTACTTCTCCACGACCACCGATTGGGTCGCGCACCTGCAGGTGCGGCAGGAGATCAACCTGGCTATCATGGATTTGGTGGAGAAGGTGGGACTGTCCATCGCCTTCCCCACCCGCACGGTGCATCTGGTCGAAGAGGAGGCCCCGGCCCCATGAGATTCGCCGCCGCACTGCTCGCCGTCATCCTGTTCGCCCCCGCCGCGTGGGGCGGCTGGTGGGACGGCTTTGCCGCTCCCCCGGCGGGACAGGGTATCAACGGCGAGGTGCGCGTCCTGCACGTGCACAACGGCGACCTCTTCGCCGGCGGCAGCTTCAACGACGCGGGCGGCGTCGCGGCCTGGTTCGTGGCGCGCTGGGACAGCACCGCTTGGCACGACCTGGACACCGGCGCGGACAATCGCGTCGACGCCCTCTGCTCCCACGATGGCGACCTGATCGCCGGCGGACGCTTCACCGAGGTAGGCGGCACGGACGTGGAGTACGTCGCGAGCTGGGATGGGCTGCAATGGTCGGCCGTCGGCCTGCCCGCATCCTGGTCCTGGGAACACGTCCTGTCCCTCGCCGAGCACGACGGCGACCTCTACGCGGGCGGCAGCGGCTACGTGGTCCGGTGGGACGGTCTGGTCTGGTCGCCGGTCACCGGCACGGGGTTCGCGGGCGACGTCTTCGCCCTGGCGACCTACGGCGGCGAGCTCTACGCGGGCGGCGTCTTCTCGTCCATCACCAACCCCGGCGGCGGCGCCGTCGCAGCCGCCAACATCGCCCGCTGGGACGGGATCGAGTGGTCGGCCGTCGGCTCCGGCACCGACGCCACGGTCTACGCCCTGCAGCCCCACGGCGACGATCTGGTCGCGGGCGGAGTCTTCTCGTCACCGGGCGATCTGGTCGCGGGCTGGAACGGCGTCTCCTGGTACGCCCCCGGCGGCGGCCTGGACGGCGCATTCGTGATCGCCCTGGACGACTGGAGCGGCCGCCTGGTCGCCGGCGGCGATTTCACCGGCTCCGGCGGCACGCTCATGACCCGCATCGGTCTGCTCGACGGCGGCGACTGGGCGCCCCTGGGCGACGGCGTGAACGACATGGTGCGCGCGGTGGCGGGCCTGGGCGGCGCCGTCTTCGCCGGCGGAGGGTTCGGCTACGCGGGTGGTGTGCCCAGCCAGCATGTCGGGCGGTGGGATGATCCGAGTGTGGGAGTCGGCGACTCGCCACCGGCCGCGGGCGCCGTGACCCTGTTGCCGCCGTTCCCGAATCCAGCCAATCCGCGGGTGACGATTCCGGTGCGAGTCGATGCACCAACGCATCTGAAAGTGGCCATCTACGATCTGCACGGCCGGCTGATCCGGTGTTTGTGGGACGATGTGTCGGCCACCGGCACCATCGACCTGGTATGGAATGGTGAAACTGCCGGCGGCGGTATGGCGCCGTCCGGATCCTATCTCGCGCGGGCGGTTACAAGCACCGGATCATCCGCCACACTCATCTCGGTCGTGAAGTAAAGGTTGTGCCCATAAAAATGTGTTTGGCTCAAGTAATGCCCCAGTGCGGTCATGAACACTCATCGACCGGGCTGGCATCCCCCTCACTGCCCTAATCCCAACTGCAAACACCACAACCAGGTAGACCCCGACTGGCCCTACCGCAAACACGGTTTCTACCTGCGTCGTGTCGCCCCACGCCGTATCCAGAGGTTCACCTGCCTCCACTGTGGCCGGTCCTTCAGTTCACAGACCTTCTCCACAACCTACTGGCTCAAACGCCCCGACATCCTGACAGCGTTGTTGATGAAGGTCGTCGGCGGGATGGCCAACCGTCAGATCGCCAGGGATCTCGACGTCTCACCTTCCGCCGTAGATCGCCAGATATCCCGCCTTGGTCGGCATTGCCTGCTCCTGCACAGGAAGTTGCTGGAGAAACAACCGCCGCCCACTGAGATCGCCATCGACGGCTTCGAAACATACGAACTCAGCCAGTACTACCCGACCGAATTCCACTTGGCGATCGAGCCTCAGACGAGCTTCTTCAACCACTTCACCGACAGCGAGTTACGCCGTAAGGGACGGATGACCGACCGGCAGAAGATACGCCGCCATCAACTCGAGGAATGCCATGGTCGGCCCGATCCCAAAGCTGTCCGAAAAGATGTCACCGAGTTGATGGTGACGTCTCTCGACGGCGCCAGGGCCACAACCGTCCGCAGCGACTTGCACAAGGCCTATCCACGGGCCTTCAAGAAGCTCGACTGCGAGATCCGTCACCTGACCGTCTCCTCGCACGACCATCGGGACCGCAACAACATCCTGTGGGAGATCAACCGGGCCGACCGGATGATCCGTCACAGCCAGGCCGGTCACACCCGCGAGACGCTGGCGTGGCCGAAGCGACGTCAGCGGGCCGCGGAACGGCTGGCCGTGTTCCTTGTCTGGTGGAACTACGTGCGCAAGAGGTGGGAGAAGGGGAAACGCGAGAGCCCGGGGATGCTCAGGGGGATCTCGTCGCGAATGATGACCGTAACGGAGGTTCTGAAGCGGAGGTTGTTCAGGACACGGCAGGATCTGCCGGGGAGATGGGCGGATTACTACGACTCGTTGGTTGAAACGCGGGCCTTGCCTGTGAATCGTAGGCATGAGCTGAAGTACGCATACTGAGAGCCGAGAGAGATGAGGTGGCCCTGAAGAGCCGCCTCGAGGAAACACAATATCGTGGGCACAACTCAATAGTTCAACTTGATCAGGAACGGATACTCCTGGTCCTCAGGATTCACCTGGCAGGCGCGCTGCAAGGCCTGCAGGCTGCCCCGGTTGTCCCCCATGAACTTCAGGTAGAGGCTCTCGCCGAGCTGTTGGTTGCCCTGGACGAAACGCGCCAGGCGCTCGGGGTCGCCGATGTCGCGGAAGACCCCGCCGACGTCGCTGCGGTTGTCCAGCAGGAAGCGCAGGTTATGGGCGATGTTGTCGGCGTCGAGACACGCCGGTGCGAAAAACTCGGTGTACGAGCGATCGTCCGTGTTGAGCCAGGGTTCGGGCGCCAGCTCCACGATCCTGGCGCCGTCCAGCACCAGGGTCGCCGCGAGGTGATGGGGGTCGACGTAGAAATGCGAATCCTGGCCGAGCGCTGCGACCCGCTGCGACCAGTCCTCGAAATCCACTTTGAGGGGCGCGAGCGAACCCAGCAATACGGCATGATAATGCCCCAGCCAGACCGTGCTGTGGGGAAAGACCTCATGGAAGGTGGCGATGAGACCCAGCAGCTCCTCGGTGCGCAGCTTGTGCAGGGGCAGGTACTGCGAGACCATGCCGCCGGGATTGAGGTGTTCGCGGCACAGGGCGAAGTAGTCCCGCGTGTAGAGATTGCCCGAGCCCAGGATGGGGTGGGTCGGGTCGCAGGAGATCAGGTCGTAGGTGTCGGGCGTCTGCTGCAGGTAATGCCGCCCGTCGCCGGCGATTATTTCCAGGCGCGGATCGGCCGTCACGTTCCGGTTGAGATCCCGGTAGTAGACCGCCGCGTCCTTCAGCCCGGCCACCAGTTCCACGCAGGTGATGGACGCCACTTCGGGATGCGAGGCGATGGCCGAGGTGGTCACGCCGATGCCGAAACCGATCACCAGCACGTCCCGGCCGTCGAGCCCCATCAGGAACGGGAAATGGCCGACCATCTTGACGACCTTGATGGCGTCGTAGGTCGAACCGATCACGGCGCTGTTGTTGACGAAGGTGTACTTGGATTCCGTACGCGTGCCCCGGTCCTGGCCCACCGACAGCGTGCCCTCCACCGATTCCCGGTAGAACAGCACGTCGCGGTCGAAGCGGCTGAACGAGGGCGGCAGGATGCGGATGTCCGGTCCCACCACGATCACCACGGCCAGCACGGCCAGGACGGTGACGAGGGCCGGTTTGGCGATGTCCGCGCCCCGGATGGGTTTGCGGCGGCTCAGCGCGTAGAGGCCCGCGGCGACCAACAGCGCGACGATCAGCAGCACCGACAGGGCCACACCGAGCCACGGCAGCAGCACGAAGGTGACGGCGACCGGGCCGATCACCGCGCCGGCCGTATTGACCATCAGCACGAGGCCGACGTCCCCGGCGATGGTGTCGCGACCCGCGGTGTACATGCGGCAGGCCAGGGGAAACGCGAAGCCGGAGCAGAGCGCCGGCGGAAAGACGATCAGCAGGGCGGCGACGCAGGGCAGCGCCAGCACGCGCGCCAGCGGGCTGCCCAGCAGCGACTGGAACGGGAACATCAGCACGTCCGGCAGGTTCGCCAACAGCAACAGGCCCGCCCCCGTCGCGACACCCAGCAGCAGGATGATCCGGAACATGGTTCGCTGGTGATCGACGATGCACTCGCCGCGCCGCGCGAACAGGAAGCTGCCGCCAAAGAGCCCCAGGATGGCCAGCGAAGAGATCAGGGCGAAGGTGTAGCTGGTGTTGGTGAAGTAGATCCGGAACATGCGCAGCCAGAGCACCTGCAGGGCCAGGATGGAGAAGCCGCAGGCGAAGGCGCCGACCAGAGCCGTGGTCCTGAGCGCCGCGGGATCGAGCGGGACGGTCTTGCGCGACTTGCGGCCGGTCTGCTGCGGTTCGGTCTCGGGTATCGGCTCGGCCGCCCGGTCGAACATCCGTGCGGCGAGCACCCAGAGTCCCAGCCCCAGATTGACGGCGACCGCCAGGATGACCGTGTTGCGCTGGCCGAGCAGTCCCAACAGCACGAATCCCGTCACCAGCCCGCCGACGGTGCTGCCCAGGGTCTCCAGCGCATAGAGGCGACCCAGGATCGCCGCGATCGACCCGCCGGCGCCGAGCGCGGCCTTGGCGAGCAACGGGAAGATGCCGCCCATCAGCAGCGCCGGGACGAACAGCAGCAGTCCCGCGAAGACGAAGACCAGCAGCTCGCTCAGACCCGCGGAAACGCCGCCGGCCGCGAGCGACACGTAGAGCTGCGGGATGACCCGGGTGATCAGGACATAGTTCAACGCGTTGAGGAGACCGAGGCCCGCGAGCATCGCCCCGAGCAGTCTGCCGATACCAGGCCGGCGGTCGGCGGCACGACCCAGCACGTAGGCCCCCACCCCGAAGCCGGCCATGAACGACGCCAGCACGATAGTGGCCGCGGTGACGGTCGTGCCCAGCACCAGCGAGAGCAGGCGGTGCCAGCTGACCTCGTAGAGCAGGAAGGTGAAGCCGGTCAGGAAGATGATGGTCTGGGCCGCGGGACCGGCCCTGCGCGTGGATGGCATGCTCTTCGTCGCTCCGGATGAGGGTGGGTCGCACGCACGGGCGGACACCATCCTAGCAACTGGAGGGCGAGGTTGCCCATGGTAAGTTCACTCGACACGTCCTCGCTTGATCAAACCTGAGATCCACACCTCCACGTGGAGGTGTCCGCGGGATAAGAGACATCACTGGCCGGATACCCGCTTGTCCTTAGATTGTGCCGACGAACCCGACACCTACGATTCCATCCCCGATCAAGGAGATACATATGCACGGATCGAACAGACCCGCCCTGCTGGTGATTGCGGCCCTGCTCGCGCTCATCGCCGCGCCCGCCCTCGTGAGCGCCCACTGCCAGGTCCCCTGCGGTATCTACGACGACGACGCGCGCATCGCCCGCCTGTACGAGGACGCCGCGACCATCGAGAAGGCCATGACCAAGATGGCGGAGCTCGCGGGCAACGTCGACGCCCAGAGCGCCAACCAGTTCGCCCGCTGGGTCGCCACCAAGGAGCAGCACGCATCGCACATCATCGCCGTCGTGTCAGAATACTTTCTGACTCAGAAGGTCAAGTCGGTAGCCGCGGGACAGGAGGGACGCGATGCCTACCTGGCCAAACTGGCCGATCACCACGCGGTGATGGCCGCCGCCATGAAGACCAAGCAGAACGCGAGCCCGGATTACGCGACAACTTTGCGGGCGGCGCTGGACGCCCTGAGCGTACACTACGACACGGAGCATCTGCACCGCCATTGACGGTCGCTCGGCAGATCAGACCACGCCCCTCAACCCCAGCCAAAGCTGGTAGCCCCCGAAGCCCGCCAGGGCGATCACGGATAGACCCAGCGTGACACGGCGCACTCGCGGCCCCAGCTGGCGCGCAAAGGCGAACAAGGTGATCAAGCCGACCAGGCAAGCGACCATGGTCACGTAGAAACCGACGACGAAGGCGACACCCCGCACCGGCGCCTCGCGATATCCCGCCAGGAACAGCGGCCCCATGACAAGACTCCAACCGAGCCATGGGTTGGGATTCAGGAAATTCACGAAGGCGGCCTTGATGACTGTGCGCTGGCCCGCGTCGGCCTCGAGCTCGTCGTTCGCATCGTAACGGCGCCAGCTTTGCCAGGCACTCCATGCCAAGTAGAACAGGAAGACCGCCCCGGCCAGGTGGAGGATCCGGATCATCTCGCCGGGGATCCTCGTCAGTACCAACAGGGCGACCGCAACGATGGGTGCGTCACTGAGCAGGGGCGCGAAAGCGGCCGGCACGGTTCTTCGCCAGCCTCGGGACAGTGTCTCGGACACGAGGAAGGTCTGAAACGGCCCGGGCTGCACCGCCGCCGCGAAGGCCAAGCCGGCTCCGAGCATCAGGTAATTCCACATGGGATGGACCCGTCCTTGTGGTCGTCGAAGGCACCGGAGGCGGTCACGCAGTCGTAAATCCCCGCCGTATCCGAACTTTTCCCAACTTTTCCGAACTTTGGGGGTGGTTTCGACAGTGGGGGCACAGTACCATCGGTGAGCTAGTCACACATCCTGATTATTCGTATCGAACGGGACAAAATCCATGGCGACCGGAGCCAAGACCGTTCGGTGGCGCATCCTGATCTGGTTGTTGCCGCTGCAGGTACTGATCTTTGCCGGTTTTGAGGTCTGGCTGGAAAGCCACCTGATCAATGCCGCGGGATCAGAGAACCTGGCCCTTGCCCGTGAATCACAGCTGGCGGTCGTCCAGACCATCGAGACGGTCCGGATCGCGACGGCCGTCTTCTGCGTGATCGTACTCCTGTTGACCGCACTGACGATCCGGTTGCAGCTCGACCGTCATCTGCGCCGGCCGCTGATGAGACTCCTGGCCAACGCCGAGGCGATCGGCGCCGGCGAGTCGCGGCAGCCGATCGAGAGGCCCCGGCAGCCCGGTCTGGCCCTGCTCGCCGACTCGCTCAACCAGTCGGCGGATCGCATCGCGCAGCAGCAGCGCGAGATCCAGGAGAACGCGCGCCTGGCCGGAGTCGGCCAGACGGTCGCTGGGCTCTCGCACACCTTGAAGAACGTGCTCAACGGACTCCGCGCGGGCCAATTCGTGCTCGACCGCGCGATGAAGACGGGAGACCAGAAGAAACTGCGCAAGGGCCTGCGCGTAACCCGCACCAGCGTGCGCCGTATCGAGCGGCTGATCTTCGACATGCTGAGCTACGTCAAGGACCGCGAACCACAGCGCGAGCCCCTCGACCCCAACAAGATCATCAAGGACGTCATCGACGAACTGAAGCGCATGGCGGAGCGCTGGAACGTGGAGCTGCGCGCGGACACGGACGACGAGATCGGCGTCATCGCGCTGGACCGTCTCGCGATCTTCCGGGCGCTGGTCGACCTCGTGACCAACGCCATCGAGGCCTGCACCGAGGGCGGGGCGGGCGACCTCGTCGTCCTGGGGAGCCGGGGCGCGCCGGACGAGATCGTGCTGACCGTGCAGGACAACGGCACCGGTATGACGCCGGAGGTTCTGTCGAGTCTGTATACCCGTTTCGTTTCCACCAAGGCGACCGGAGGAACCGGCCTGGGCATGGTGGTAGTCAAGAAGATCGTCGACGAGCACGAAGGCACCATCGAGGTCGAATCGACTCCCGACAAAGGGACGACCTTTCGCATCCATCTGCCGCGAACCGGCGAGCATGGATCCGACGGGCAGTGATATGCTATGATGGCGACAAGGAGGACATGAGATGGCCGAAGAGAAGGACGTCCTGATCGTAGACGACAGCGAGGAATGCGTCATCTATCTGACGGAGATCCTCGAAGACCTGGGGTATCCCTACCGAGTCGCCCGCAACGGCAAGGAGGGGATGCAGGCGGTACGGGAGAAAAAGCCCGACCTGGTCCTCCTCGATCTCATGATGCCCCAGAAGGGCGGCATCGCCGTGTACCAGGAAATGAAACGGGACCCGGAACTGGAGAAGGTTCCCATCTTCATCGTCACCGGCGCGTCGGAGGCCACCGGCGTGGACATGATATCCGGCGAGCCACTACCCACGGACGACTACGCGGACGATTTCACGCGGCGCTTCGGCGACCGGATCCACGGGCAGCTGCAGAGCATCGCGCCCGATGTCTTCATCGAGAAACCCATCGACCACGAGGACGTGGCGCGGCGGATCAAGGAAGTGCTTTCTTGACGCAATGTTCAAGAGGGCCAACCAGCAAGTACAAGCGAATCTACCGTGTCTTACTGATCAAAGACCACCGAACTAAGTACCTAGATCCCTATATACGCTGACGTATAATAGTTGACTCCGCGGCC
>CAYMCR010000077.1:0-12636 GCA_964389015.1 uncultured Fibrobacteraceae bacterium
TTCGCTTTTGCTTATCCCGGAATTGAGAGGGGATTGGGCTGGAACTTCAGGCTAGGTAAAGGTCTGGGTCACCGTCGTTGTCCGCGTCGCCCCAAGCGGCCACACTTGGACCGCTATCGTCGGTCAGGAGGCCAACGGCCACGTCGACGAAGATGCTACCCCCGTCGTTGCGTAGTAGCCGGTTGGGCGCGTCGTCGTTGGTTAGGTAGAGGTCCTGATCGCCGTCGCCGTCGTAATCAACCCAGGATACGCCACCGCCAACCGAGGGGTCGGCTGCGTCGCCTGCGGCAACATCCGTCCACGTGGCTATACAATCGGGACAACCCAGACTCAAGCCCACGAAACCAATCAGCACGCCGCTGTCGTTGTTAGTAGGCAGACAGGGGGAATCGAACCAGACTCCGGGCAGTAACGGATCCTCCTCGCAAAACCAGGGATTGGCGGATAGGTTGCCGTCCTGGCCGAGCATTCCGTCCAGTGGACCAATCCAGTCGCCACCGCTATTGCCATAGACGTTGCAGTCGGAGATAGTGAAGGTGCCACTGCCGTCGCCACTGGCGGCAGCGCCGCTATTGGAGAATACGAGCGTACGCTCGACCGTAATCGCGCCAGTGCTCCAGATTCCAATGCCGGCTGTGCTGTTATCGCGCACCGTCACGCCGGTCAGCAAAAGCTCACCACTCTCTACGTGGACTGCTGCCTCGCTACTGCCGGAACCGTTCAAGATCAGGCAGCTGTCAACATGGGCTGTGGCGTCGGTGGCTACAAACAAGCCACTACCTATAGCGGAGCTGTTGCCGTCCAGGATGGTGGACCAACAGGTCAGCGAGGCACCACTCGATACAGCGATACCGCCGCCCGAACCAGCAGTGTTGTTGGTTATCACGCTGTTCTCGATAATGCAGACAGCTCCATTACGCGCCATCACACCACCGCCCCAGGAACCACCCCCTGACTCTAGCTGACAGCCGCGAAGGTAGCAGTAGGCATTGTTATCTACAAGCACACCGCCGCCAGATGCAGGCCAGCCGGATCCGTTGCGGATTGTGAGGTCCTCGATCAGGACACCAGTGCCCGCGCCGTCGACAATGAAAGCACGAGCCTCATCCTGACAGTCCAGGACCGTCCACTCAGGGCCGTCGGTGGACCTGATGACGACGAAAGGTTCACCGAAGACAAGGTTGTGGTTGCCCGCACCGGTGTAGATCCCGGGCGCTACCATGATTGTATCGCCATTGCAGCAGGCGTCGATGGCATCTTGGATAGTGGCGTAGGCGGACGGCACTTGCCGCGTGACGGGGGGCTCGCAGGGCGAGCAATCGCTGTCGGTGATATCGGTGACCGATGCGCTCAGCCAGCCACTGTTGTCATCGAAACCGTCGGGTGTGTCGTTCATGCCTAGGTAGAGAACGCCGTCGACAACGGGCGTGAACTCCATACAAGAACCGACATAGAAGGGGGCGCCGCTCTCGCCTACCTTACCGATCAAGCAGTATGGCGCCACACCGGGTAGCAGGAACTCCGGACCCGCCACCTGGGTCGTATCGCCCTCGGCACCACCGCTCCAATCGCCGCTGGACCAGGTAAAGTCCGCCTGCTCCTGCTTGCTACTACCGAATGGCGCCCAGCCTTTGGTCGACATGGCGTAGATCTTGTTCGTGAGCACGGAGTCCGCTTCGAGACAGTAGGGTAGGCTGGACCACAAGGGGCCTACTGGCGGCGGCACCGGCGATGAGAAATCCTGCCGTTGCACGACGCAGAAAGCCTGGACGTGGCAGGATGAGGGGTTATAACTCCCACCTGCACCGTAGCCGCCAGAGACTCTCAGCATGAGCTCGCGGAGGTGTCCATGGCCAACTCCGGTTTCAAAGTCATACGAAATAACCCCTACTTCCGGTGAGGTATCTGTGAGGAGGAACCAGGGATCGTACCAATCGAGATAGGCGCTGATGTGCCCGTGGTCACCTCGGTACCAGATCGTGGTCGTGAAAGGGACGCTTCGGTCCTTCTCCCAGATCTCCCAGGGCATGTCGCTGACCAAGACACGACTAGAAGTATCGATGGCCTCCCCACATTCGGCGTTACCGTCCCACTGGATATCTATATTGAAGGCGATCCAACTAATATCTTCATAATTGTATGAGGTTGTCCATCTAGTGAATGGAACGATTGAAACGTTCCCATGTCCATTATCGTAAGGGCAATCAAATGGAAGAACTAGAGTGTCTTCCCATGGGTTCTGATATTCAGAGTTGGAACACGTTATCTCGCATGGTGCAACTGGCGGTTCATATCCAAACTCGATCCAGATACCTGCTGAATCGAGCTTGAAGTAGTCATGGGGACCGGGGACGAGAGGAAGCTTCTCAGCCTTCGCGAGCGATATGAGAAACGAGATGAGGAGTAACACGATTATGCGCGCGTACATGATACATCCCTTCCTTCATGCCAATAGCTGAGATAGGATAACACCTGCCAATTACTCCACCCTGCACCCTAATAACCATCATATCCTAGCATTGCCGAGCATTTTACCGTCAAGGAGCCGGACCCAGGAGTGACCCATGACCTCCTTGATATTCTGATTATATTTGTACTGGAATATGTTATACTGAATGGCCCGTCACACAACCCGGATCCCGCACGCTGCTCCCCCCTCGCCTGGAGGCTGGAATGAGACGCTTCGCCCTCGTCCGCAACCGCCACATAGTCCTGGCGGCTGCCTTTCTCACATTGTGTTTCCTGGGCACGTCCGCCTTCGGCGCCGTCGCTGAGAAATACTCCCTCGTGCGTGTCCACATCGACACGCCGGCTGCCGAGGCGGCCCTGCGCGTTAATCCCGACCTGGATATCGTCCGCGTCAAGCAGGACAGCCACGTCGAGCTCGTGGCGCGTCCCGGAGATCTGGCCTGGCTGGACGGCGCCGGTCTGCGCTACGACACGGTCCACGACGACCTCGCCGCCTTCTATGCCACGCGCAGCCGCGGCCCCAATTTCGGCCTCTTCCATACCTACAGCGAGGCCACGGACTGGCTCGACCAGATGCACATCGACTACCCCGACGTGGTCAGCGCCAAGTGGAGCCTCGGCACCAGCCACGAAGGACGCGACATCTGGTGCGTCCGCGTCTCGGACAATCCCGAAGTGGACGAGTCGGACGAGCCGGAGATCCTCTTCGACGGCATGCATCACGCCCGCGAGATCATGGCTTCGGAGATGGTGCTGATGCTCATCGACCATCTGGGATCGGAGTACGGCGACGATCCGGAGATCACCTGGCTGCTGGACAACCGTGAGATCTACCTGGTGCCCATCGTCAATCCGGACGGGGTCGTCTACAACGAAGCCACCGATCCCAACGGCGGCGGCATGTGGCGCAAGAACCGGCGCAACAACGGCGGCGGCAGCTACGGCGTCGACCCCAACCGCAACTACCCCTACGAGTGGGTGGGACCGGGCAGCAGCAGCGATCCCTGGAGCGACGTCTACCGTGGTCCCTCGGCGGGCAGCGAGCCCGAGGTGCAGGCCGTGATGGCGCTGATCAACGCTCACGCCTTCGTCACCGCCCAGAGCTTCCACACCTACAGCAACCTCACGCTCTACCCCTGGGGATACACCGCCAGCAATTCCCCCGACGAGGCGATCTTCCAGCACATGGCCGGCATCATGACCCAGTACAACGGCTACGAGCCCGGCCAGGCACCGGAATTGTTGTACGAGGTCAACGGCAGCTCCTGCGACTGGGTCTACGGGGCCCAGGGCGAGCATCCCATGTGCTTGGCCTTCTCCAACGAGATCGGCGGCTACAACGACGGCTTCTGGCCCGACGAGAGCCGCCGCGAGGCCCTTTTCAACGAGAACCTGTGGCCGTCGCTCTACCAGATCATGTGCGCCGGCCCGTACGTGAAGGCGGCTTCGCCCGCGGTCGTCGGCGGCGACGGCAACGGCCGCCTGGATCCCGGCGAAACGGCCGGCCTGGCCTTCGACCTGGACAACCTTGGTGTCATGGACGACGCCATCAGTGTCGTGGTCACCCTGTCCACCCCCGATCCCTACCTGCAGCTGCACGAGACATCGCGCGCGCTGGGTACTATCGCCGCCAACGGCACGCTGGATCTGACCGCCGTGCCCTTCTCCGCGACCCTGGATCCGGCCTGCCCCGACGGGCGCGCGCTCCCCGTCCTCGCACAGGTCGTCTGGGACGGCGGCGCGGTCGACCAGAAACTGGTCTACCCGGCTGGCTCCGCGCAGATCCTCTTCGAGGACGACTTCGAGGGCCCCTTGACCCAGTGGACCACCACCGGACTGTGGGATCTGACCACCGGCTACAGCCACTCTCCCTCGACCTCTCTGACCGACTCACCGCTCGGCACTTACAACGATGAGACGCTGACCTCGGCCACCCTGACCACAGGCGTCCTGGTCCCCGCCGGCGGCACCCTGTCGTTCTGGCACCGCTACGACATCGAGTCGGGCTGGGACTACGGCTACGCCCGGGTCTCCGGCGACGGCGGGGCCTGGAACACGGTGGGCACCTACACCGGTCTGCAGAGCGCCTGGACCCAGGTCGAAATCGACCTGGCCGCCTACGCCGGGCAATCCGTGCGCGTGCGCTTCGAGCTGGACACCGACTACTCGGTCACCGAGGACGGCTGGTACGTGGACGACGTGGTCATCGAGGGCGTCGGCTCGTCCAACCAGCTGCCGCCAGCGCCGGAGCTGCTCGACCCGTTGTCCGGTGGTGAGACCTCGACCACCGCGACCCTGACCTGCGGCACGGTGACCGACCCCGAGGCCGATCCCGTCACCTACGGATTCCGGGTCTACGACGACGCCGAATTGACCAGCGTGATCTTCGCCACCCAGGACGTGGTGGCCGGCGGCGGCGAGGCACAGGCCGAGGTCACCGGCTTGATTGACGGCGAAACCTACTGGTGGCGCGCCTTCGCGGCCGACTCCATCGAATGGGGCTTGATGAGCGACGCACAGGACTTCGTCGTGAACGACGCCACCGCCGTCGACGGCGCGATCCTGGGCTTCGACCTGCGTCAGCTCGACCGCACCGGCGGCGAGAACGTGCGCCTGTCGTTGAACCTGCCTCAGGCGGGCGACCTGACGGTCAAGGTGTACAATGCCCGCGGGCAGGTCATGCGCACCCTGGCCAGCGGCGACCGCGCCGCCGGCGCACACGTGCTGACCTGGGACGGCCGCGACGCCTTCGGGCGCAGCGCCGCCTCGGGCGTCTACTTCGTCCGCGCCCACGCGGGCGACGAGTCCGCCGTCAGCCGCGTCCTGATGGTGCGCTGACCCTGCCGGACGACAACGAAGGGGCGGGCCATCCGTGGCCCGCCCCATTCGCTTGCCGTCAGAAACGGCGTTACTGCTTGACGGCCTCGATCTCCAGGAAAATGGAGATGCCGTTGCCCACGACGATGCCGCCCTTGTCCATGGTCTTGTTCCAGCTCATGCCGAAGTCGCGGCGGTCCAGCTTGCCCTCGGCCGTGAATCCCGCACGGTGGTTGCCCCAAGGGTCGGTGATTTCTCCGTTTGGCTCGAGCTCCAGTTCCACGGACCGGGTGACGCCCATCAGCGTCAACTCGCCCATGAGCACGTAATCGTCACCGTCGGCCCTGACGCCAGTGGACCGGAAGGTCATCTCGGCGTGCGTCTCCACGTCGAAGAAGTCGGGACTGCGCAGGTGTTCGTCGCGCTTGTCGTCGTTGGTATTGACCGTCGCCATGTCGATGACGGCCTCGACGGACCAGTCCTGCGGCTTGCCTTCCTCGTACTCCAACGTGCCAGAGAAGGTGTCGAAGTTGCCGACGACCTTGCTGACCATCATGTGCCGCACCTTGAACGAAACGCTGGAATGGCTGGCGTCGATGGCGTAGGTTGCGGCCTGGGCGCCGGCGGCCAGCACGAGCAGGCCGAGCGCCAGGGTGACGACTCTCATCTTGTATGTGTTCATTCCGATCTCCCTTTCCGGTACAGACGGTGTGCACCGTCGCAGAACGGTTCTTCGCGGCTGCGCTTGCAAGCGCAATAAGCCGCTCGCGAGCACGCCTCGACCGTGAATTCAAGCGGCGTGAAACCGGTCCCCGCGTGCGAACCGTCGCAGAACGGCTGTTTCGCCGACTCGCCGCATGTGCAGTAGAAATACCGCCCCGGCGCGAGTTCCAGGACCTCTGGTTTTGTATCCGCGACCTTCGGTTTGTCCATGTCTTCCAGCGCTTGTTCGGGTCCAGCCGGACCGGCAACGGAACCGTCCGGCTCGTCTGGGTGTCCCCACCCGGCGAACCGTTACACGTAATACAAGAGTGAATTCATCTGCAACGTCGCCTTTGACCCGATGCCGTGTCGCGGGTATTCTGACAAGGACTTACGTCCCCCGCTCACGGTGAAGAGGAACCATGACGCTCCGTACGCGCATGATCGTCACCCACGCGCTGCTGACCCTGCTGCCGCTGCTGGCCCTGGGACTCGGCCTGCGCCATTACATGTCGCAAAGGCTCGCCGAGCAATACGACCGGCGGGTCGATTCGCTGCTGTCCGCCATCGACGAGCGTCTGCTCACCCACCAGGACGAGCTGGCCGCTCGTCTGACCGCCCTGCGCGACGCCGCGGCGATCGACCAGTCGTTCCTGCTGTCGGTGGCCGGACTGCGCGAACGCGCGAGCTACCTGGACGAATTCGTCGACAGCGGTCGCAACCTGGCCGGCCTGGACCTGCTGGTGATGACCGACGACCGGGGCAAGGTGCTGGCCTGCTCGCCGCCCCTGGACCTGGCCGACGACGGCGCCCTGCCCCTGCTGCGCGCCGTGCTCGCCGGCGGCGGCGCGCCGGGACTGCTGCGCGATGGACAACTGCCCGGTCACGGCCTCGCCTTGGCGCGGATCGATTCCCTGTGGGTGCCCGGCGGCGATTTCTACCTGCTGGCCGGACGCAGCGTGGACCTGGTCTTCGTGGCGGGACTGTCCGGCGGCGACGACGTGCGGGCCTCTCTGGTCTACGACGGCGGCGCCATCGTGACGGACCCGGACCTGGAGACCTGGCTCACCAACGCCGGCGAGAACCGGCTGCCCCATCCCGAGGCCGTGGTGCCCGCGAGCCGCTACTTGTCCCGCGGCGCGCCTTTCCCCGCCACACTGGAACGCGGGGGGCGGCCGCGGCCCCCGCGCGAGCCCCTGGTGCAGGCGGCCCTGGTGCTGACGCATCCCCGCAACGCCTGGTTCGCGTCGTTGCGCAGCCTCGAACTGTGGGTGCTGGGCGCGCTCGCCCTGACCGCCCTGGGCGTCGTGCTGACTTCGATCCTCGCCGCCTCACGGGTGGCCAGGCCCCTGGCCGCGCTCGCCGAGACGACATCCCGCATCGATCTCGACCGGCTCGACGCGGAATTCCCCACCGCACGCGACGACGAGGTGGGCGTGCTGGCGCGATTCATGACCGACATGGTCCGCCGGCTGCGCGCCGGCGTCGACCGTCTGCGTGCGGCGGAACGGCGCGCCACCCTCGGCGACCTGGCCCGGCAGGTGAACCACGACCTGCGCAACGGCTTCCTACCCATCCGCAACGTGGTCTGGCACCTGGGCCGCGTGGCGCGCGAGGAGCCCGACAAGCTGCCCGGCGTCTTCCTGGAGCGCGAGTCGACCATCGACGCCGGCCTGAAACACCTCGAGGAACTCGCCGGCAGCTATAAGCGCCTGGCCGCCGAGTCGCCCCCCGAACCAGTCGACCTGGCGCGACTGGTCCGCCGGGCCTGTGCAGCCTTCCCGGTGACGGTGGACGTGCCCCCCGACGGCACGCTGCCGCCGGTCTCGCTCAACCCCACCGCCATGCGGCGCGTGGTACAGAACCTGGTGCGCAACGGACTGGAGAGCTTCGAGGGGACCGGCGCCGGCGAAGGCGGCGTGACGGTCTCGGTCCGCCGCCACGACGACAAAGTGCAACTGGATGTCGCGGACGACGGCTGCGGCATGACGCCCGCGCAGCAGCAGCGCATCTTCGAGTCGTTCACCACCACCAAGCCCGAGGGCAGCGGTCTGGGTCTGAGCATCGTGCGCAGGCTCGTTTCCGATGCCGGCGGCGAGATCGCCGTGACCAGCGCGCCCGGCGAAGGCAGCCGTTTCACCCTGACCTTCCCGCCCGCCGGCCCGGAGGCCACCCCATGAGCCGCATCCTCATCGTCGACGACAATCCCGCCATGCGCGAGCAGTACGCCTATGACCTGCATCGCCTCGGCGGCCACGAGATCGTCACCGCCGCGGACGGCACCGAGGCCCTCGACCTGCTCGCCGCCGAACCGTTCGACTGCGTGGTGCTGGACCTGGAGATGCCGCGCACGGATGGTTTCGCCGTGCTGCGCGGCATGCAGGACAAGGACCTCGACGTGCCGGTCATCGTCTATACCGGCACGGGCGACTTCCAGCGTTGCGTGCAGGCGGTGAAGCTGGGCGCCTACGGCTTCATGGACAAGGACGAGCCCACCGAGCGCGTCGCCCACGAGATCGAAAACGCCCTGGCCCACGGCCGCCTGGCCCACGAGGTCGCCACGTTGAAGCGGCGTCTGGCCGACGAGTCGGCGCTGATCGGCCGCAGCCCGGTCATGACGGAGTTGAAGGACCGCATAAAACGAGTGGCGCCCATCCCCAGTCCAGTCCTGGTGACCGGCGAGAGCGGTACGGGCAAGGAGTTGGTGGCGCACGAGCTGCACCGTCTTGGCGCGGCGCCCAAAGGACCGTTCGTCACCGTCAACTGCGCCGCCCTGCCCGAGAACCTGGTCGAGAGCGAGCTCTTCGGACACGAGCGCGGCGCCTTCACGGGTGCGGATCGCCTGCGCCGGGGCGCCTTCGAATCAGCCCACGGCGGCACACTGTTGCTGGACGAGATCGGCGAGCTGCCGCTGTCGGCCCAGGCCAAGCTGCTGCGCGTCCTCGAGGAGAGCGAGGTGACACGCGTGGGCGCGGCCGCGGCCCGAAAGGTGAATGTGCGCGTCGTCGCCGCCACCAACCGCGACCTCGACACCGAGGTACGCGAAAGCCGCTTCCGCGAGGACCTGCTCTACCGCCTCAACGTGCACGGCATCGCGGTGCCGCCGCTCTGCGAACGGCTGGGCGACGTGCCGGCGCTGGTCGATCATTTCCTGCGCGCGACCTGCGAACGTTTCCGGGTCCGACACAAGTCGGTTTCCGGGGACGCCCTGAAACTGCTGCAGACACGCACGTGGCGGCGCAACAACGTGCGCGAGCTGCGCAACGTGGTCGAACAGATGGTCCTGGCGACGGACGGTGACGAGATCGGCACGCAGTCCGTACCCGAAACGCCCGGCGCCCATCGTGCCGACGTGGCCGACGACATCGCCCTGAGCGGCGGCACCCTGCAGGACCTGCGCGGCGCCGCGGAGAGACGGATTGTCGTGGCGGCGCTGGAGCGCAACGGCTGGCATCTGACCAACACCGCCCGGGAGCTGGGTCTGGCCGATCACGCCAGTCTGAGCAAGGTCATGAAGCGGCACGGGCTGAAGCGACCGCGGTGAGCGACTCTTTGCAGATAGCTCTTGCGGGTGTTCAGTAGTGAGGGCCTGGGATTCGCTCCCCGGCTCTTCGCTTTCACCGGATCGGGATCAATACGAAAAATGAACACAGGCAATGCAAGAACGACATCGCATCCATCGTCTTCAATAGCCGAACCCCGCTGTATCTCTGGAAGATTCAATCTTCTCGTACTGCCCATGATTCCTCAAACGATCCGATCGTGCCGGAGCGTTGACCACGGATAGCTCAAGCCCTTCGCAGACTGCCCGATAACACATTAAATTAGAAGTGGGCACGATTATTTCATTCGAAATGATGAATTGTCAAAACCACAAAATCCAAGGCAGACGGCCCGGGATTCATTTCATCACCGCCGTGGCAAGCGCATCGCACGAAAACCGTGATCTTGTCGGATTCAACATCCGGTTCCCGGCGCGGGGAACTACAGAAGGGGAAGCTGCAATGCAACGATTGATACTCGTACTTCTCATGCTCTGCCTGGCCGGTTGGGCCGTCGCCAACGACGATGGCGCCACACGCACCACCCCCGCGAAGGGCCCAGGTCGGGCCAATTCCACGCCGTCCACGCTCCAGAGTCGCGAGGGTGGCGAGACTGTCGGGTCAGCGATCTCCATCCCCGGCCTACCGTACACCGACACCGGCTACACCTGCGACAACATCGATGATTACGACGAGGTCTGCAATTATACCGGCTCCACCGCGCCGGACGTGGTCCACTCCTACACACCGACGGTCGACGAGGTGGTGGCGATGGATCTTTGCGCCTCGTCGTACGACACCAAGGTGTACGTCTACGATGCGTCCTTCAACGTCATGGGCTGCAACGACGACTACTACTACAGCGACACGCCGGAGTGCTACTCCTACTCCTCCTACCTGCGGATCCTGCTCCCCGCAGGCGAGACCTACTACATCGTGGTGGACGGGTACGGCACCGAGTGCGGCGACTACGTCCTCGACGTCACCGGCGTGCCCTACGCGCCAATTGATTGCGACATCAACGCACAGCCCGAGGGCGAGCCGACCCTGGTCCCGGAGTACGTCGACAACCACAACGGCGGTTGCAACAGCATGCCGGAGGTCTTCCAGCCGCTCAATTGGATCGATGAGGATTCCGGCTGCATGCACCTGAGCGGGATCAGCGGCTGGTACCCGTCCGGGGGCAGCGACAATCGCGACACCGACTGGTACGAATTCGTCGCCGCGAACGACGCCGTCACCGTGTCGATCGAGGTCGAGAACTGGATGACGCTGACGCGCTGTATGATGACCAGTGCGAATCCGAACTGTACCGGTTACGACTACTCGTTCCAGTCGAGCGAGATCGCCTCCCTGGATCCCACCGGCTGGACCGTGCCCACGGTCCCCGGCGCGACCTACTGGATCTTCGTAGCACCCGCCGCGTGGATCACGGGGTACACGGGCGAGTTCGAATACTGCCTGGAGGTCTGCGGCAACTCCTACGAGATCATTCCCAATGAAAACGCCTCGTGGGGCACCGTCAAAAGCATCTACAGATAAACACCCGTTGGTGTCAGAGGAGAGGGCCGGGGTTAGCTCCCCGGCCCTTCTTCGTCGTGTGGATATCCCCCGAGATATGTCTCACACGACACAACGAACTGTGTCCCGCGAGACATGACTCGCGATCGAGGCTCAGTGGCCGCGCTCACCTCGAGTGCGGTAATCATCAGCGTTATCACACGTTACCAGAACGACACCGGGACGGGTTCTTCTGGTCGCATCCTTGCGCTCACCCTGTCAGCAACCGAAACCAACAGGCACACGAGCGAAAGGACACGTCATGAGTACACGTCAAGCAAGCAAGCACGATCCCCGCAAGCTGAAGCTGGCCGAAGCCGGCATCCTCTTCGTCCTCATCCTCGGCGTGGCCATCGCCGTGGGCGTGAACATCAGCTCGCGCAACGACGAGGCGACGCCGGTGGTGATCGCCGAGACCGCCGAGGCCACGCTCCACGAAACGTCCGTGGTCACCGCCGAGACCGTCGAGCCGGCGCAGTCCGCACCTGCAGCGATCGTTCCCGAGGACGCGACGACCGAGCCCGCGCCCCTCTACGACGACACGGTCGCCGCCGCGGAGATCTACCGCGACGGCGAGGCCGCCTACCACGGGCGCGCCTACGACGAGGCGGCCGACATCTTCGCCGTCTACGTCGAGCGCGAGCCCGACAACGCCTGGGGGCACTACATGCACGGGCTCTCCCTGTGGAAGGCCGACGCGGCCGAGGACGCCGAGAGCGCTCTGCGCACCGCCCTGGCCATCGCCCCCGACCACACCAAGAGCCTCGTGAACCTGGCGCGGGTCCTGCTCGCGCAGGATCGGCCCGAGGATGCCCTGCCCGTGATCGAGGCGGCCGCCGTCCTGGCGCCGGACGACGCCGGCATCAAGCGCATGACAGGTCGGGTCCTGCATAACCTCGACCGATGCGACGAAGCCATCACCGCCAACCGCGAAGCCCTCGCGATCGACCCCGACGACGCCTGGGCCCTGAACAACCTCGGCCTGCTGCTGATCGAGGCCGACCGTTGTGAAGAAGCGCTGGCACCCCTGGCCAAAGCCGTGGTCCTGTCCAGCGACAACGCGACCTTCCAGAACAACCTGGGCATGGCTCTCGAGCGTAGCGGTCACCCGGACCAGGCCGTCGACGCCTACGCCGCGGCCCTGGCGGCCGACGCCGCCTACGCCAAGGCCGCAGTGAGCCTGGCGCGGGTCGAGGTGGTCGCCGACGCACAGCCCGATGCCACGCCGCTGGACCTGGTCGCGTTGGCCGCCGGCTTCACGGTGTCGCCGGTCGAGACGGAGGCCGTCGTCGTCGACATCGAGCCGGAGCCGGAGTTCACCGTCGCCGAGATCGAGCAGTAGCGCCCGGCAGGGCTGAACGACAGGGACCGCCCGATGGCGGTCCCTGTGTTCTTTGTGAGCGGTGTGCGGACGTGTAAAGCAGTTGGTCCGTGCAGCATGAACTACTTTTGGCCGCAGGAGGAGATGCTGGAGCGGCTGTCCAGTCCGGTACTTCGTGGGGCATGAACCGGAGCACCCACCGAAAGTGCTCGATGTCGTTGAAAA
>CAYMCR010000078.1:0-12562 GCA_964389015.1 uncultured Fibrobacteraceae bacterium
TGTCAAACTCTGAGTGCCTCCCCGGCAGAGCCGGGGGGTCTCCCGCTTATGCTAGTGCTCTATCAATCTTGAATCATTGGGTCAGCGAGCCCACAAGCAGCCATCTGCTGCGTTGCGCTCACTTGAATTAGCCACTGCTAGTCCTGCGCTCGCGCGTCTTGTATCTGGCCACTTGTGGGCTCGCTGACCCAATGATTCAAGATTGACAGAACACTCGAGGCCACATCCATTTGATAACGCGGTCGTCTATGACCACTATTGGCACGGATGCCCACCGGAGGGATAGAACATGTCAGAGATGAACGCTACGCCCGCCCCCGAGATGCCGGTTTTCGACATCGAGCACGCCCTGGAGGACCAGATCCTGGCCGTGATGAAGAACCGGCCGACGGTGGTGCTGACCGAACCCACCGATCCGCGCATCGTCGAGGCGGCCTGTCACTTGGCCCGTTTCGCGCGGCTGGTGTTCCTGGCGTCCGAGGACGCGGTGCGCAAGATCGTGGCGGACGAACTCGAGCACCTCGATCCGACACGCGTGGAATTCACCATGCAGGCGTCGACCTTCGTGGAACCTGCAAACGCCGGCGATCTGCTGGACGAGTTCGCGGCGGAGTGCATGTCCCTGCCCGAGGAACTCCAGCGCGAGTCGACGCTGGAGGAGGCCCGCGCGGCCTGCGCGAAACCCGCACGCTTCGGCATCATGGCGGTGCGCTGCGAACACGCGGACATGGTCGTGGGCGGCATGGCCACTCGCCCCCGCGAGTACTTCCGTCCCATGCTGCGCCTGCTGCAGGTCAACCAGGTGATGGCCGAGGCCGGCGTCTTCGTGCTGCCGCCGGAGCACCCGTCGGACATCTTCCCCCACAACATCGTGGTCTTCGGCGACGTGGGCGTGAACGCCACCCTGACCCCCGAGACCCTGGCCCGCATCGCCGTAGGCACCTGCGCGGTGGCGCGAGACATCATCCCCGAGGACGTACTGCCGGTTATCAACGGCGCGATCGTGTCGTACTCGCACAAGGGATCGGACGAGGGGGCGTCGCCGGAACTGGTGCGCAATGCCACCAAGCTGGTGCCGGAGATCCTCGCCGACCGTGTGAAGATGGGCGAGCGCTACGGATCCATCCACATCGAGGGCGAGGTCAAGATCTCCACCGCCCTGTCGCGGCGCTCGGCCATGTACTACAAGGGCGCCGACGCGGAGTCCTACAGCGGCCGCACCAACGTGATCATCGCGCCCAACCTGGACCTGGGGAACCTGCTCTTCCACCTCTATTCGACGCGCTATCCCGAAGCCAAGAAGTTCGCGGCGATGTTCGGCATCCGCTTCAAGGGCGTCGATCTGCCCATGGACTGCACCGCCAAGGACGCCGAGCTGTCCATCCAGGCCAGCATCCTGCGTCTGCAGAAATTCGGCCACTGGGATCGCACGCCCAAGGACACCTTCTTCCCGCGTCGGCACATCCTGGCCGTCAATCCCGGCTCGACCAGCACCAGGATCAGCGTCTACGAGGGCGACCTGGAGAGCTTCACCGCCGAGTTGCAGCATACCGCCGCCGAGATGGAGCCCTACGAGAGCCAACCGATCACCGCCCAGCACGCGTTCCGCAAGGACGTCATCCTGAAGGAACTCGAGGCCCAAGGCCTGTCCCTGGACGACCTGGATGCCGTGGCCGCGCGCGGCGGGCTGGTGCGACCCATCCCCCACGGCACCTATCGGGTGAACGAGCGGATGCTGTCCGATCTGCGCAACGCCATCGGCGGCGAGCACGCCTCCAACCTGGGCGCCCTGATCGCCGACGAGCTCGTGCGCGGACGCGATCTGCCGGCCTACATCGTCGATCCGGTGGTGGTGGACGAGGTGTGGGACCGGGCCAAGATCACCGGCTTCAAGGAGATCAAGCGGTTGGTGATAAGCCACGCGCTGAACCAGATCGCCACGGCCCAGCGCTACGCCCAGGAGCACGAGACCTTCTACGACAGCATCAACGTGATCGTCTGCCATATGGGCGGGGGCATCACCGTCGGCGCGCACCGTCGAGGCTGCTACATAGACGTCAACAACGGCCTGAACGGCGAGGGGCCTTTCTCGCCCCAGCGTTCCGGCACGATCCCCCCGGGCCAGCTCATCGACCTCTGCTTTTCGGGCAAGTACAACCGGCAGGAACTCAAGAAACTCAACAAGGGGCGCGGCGGCCTGATCGATCTGCTCGGCACCGCCGACCTGCGCGAGGTGCAGCAGCGCATCGACGAGGGCGACGCCTGGGCCCGGGAAGTCTTCGCGGCCATGGCCTACCAGATCGCCAAGGAGATCACCGGCTTGCTGCCCGCCTTCGAGGGCGAGCCGCTGGACCGGGTCCTGCTCACCGGCGGCATGGCCCGCAGCGAGCCGATGGTCGCGGCCATCAAGTCCTACCTGCCGCCGCTCTGCAGCGGCGTCTCGGTCTACCCCGGCGAGAACGAGATGTTCGCCCTGGTGAGGGGCGTGCTGCGGGTGCTCAACGACAAGGAATACGCGCGGGAATACGCGCCGGAGGTCGCGGGATGAACACCATCAGATCGCTCGACGAATTGGTCGCCTCCCTGCGCGACGAGCCCAGCCGTCGCGTGGCCGTGGCCGCAGGCCACGATCCCAACACCATCCGGGCGGCGGCGCGGGCCGCGGGCGAGAACATCGCCGAGATCACGCTCGTGGGCGACGGCGCGCGCATCGACGAGCTCTGCGGAGAGCTGGATCTCGACCGCACCGTCTTCGAGGTGATCGACGAACCGGAGATCGGCGCCGCCGGCGCCTGCGCCCGCGACATGGTGCGCGACGGCCGGGCCGACGTCCTGATGAAGGGCCTGATCGGCACCAGCGACTACATGCGCTTGATCCTGGACAAGAAAGACGGCTTGTTGCCCAAGGGGGCCGTACTAACCCACCTCACGGTGATGGAGCTGCCGGCGCACGTGGCGCGCCACGGCAAGCTGCTCTTCGTCAGCGACGTGGCCATCATCCCGCTGCCCGACAAGCCGACCAAGAAGAAGATCCTGCGCTACTGCGTGGACGCCGCCCACAGCTTCGGCATCGAGCGGCCACGCGCGGCCCTGCTCGCCGCCAGCGAGAGGGTCAGCCTCAAGATGCCCGCCACGGGCGAAGCCAACGAGATCACCGCGGACGCCGCCGAGGAGTTCCCCGACGCCGTCGTGCACGGCCCCCTCGCCCTGGACGTGGCCATCTCGCCGGAGGCCTGCGCGATCAAGGGGCTCGATTCCCCCGTCGGCGGCGCCGCCGACATCCTGGTCTTCCCGAACATCGAGAGCGGGAACATCTTCTACAAGGCGAGCACTCTGCTCGCGGGGGGACGGCTGGCCGCCGCCGTGGTCGGCACGTCCGCCCCCTGCGTCCTGACGTCCCGGGCCGACAACGAGGAGTCGAAGTTCCTCTCGATCGCCTTCGGCTGCCGACTGGCCGTCTAAACGGTGTCACGGCATACCATAAGAACGACGAGGCCAAGGGTCCCGCCCGCGGCCATATTTTATATTTATGCGGCTAAACCGACCCCATCCCATGCCGATGAATACAGGGAACATTTGACGCACAGCGAACCCGTGTCAGCAGGAAAGCGGCCCATGGAAGAGACAACTACGCAGGTAGAGAACGAGTCTGCCCGGGAGACGTTTGCCGAAGAGTTCCAGAACATCGAGATTCCGGTGCTGCCGGCCGCCGTCTCGCGTCTGATCGCGGAAATCAACCGCGACGAGCCCGACACGGCCCGGCTGGAGCAGATTATCGGCTCGGAGCCCCAGATCAGCGCCAAGATCCTGCGTACGGTCAACTCCTCCCAATTCGCGTTGCGGGCCCAGGTCACGACCATCCGTCACGCCATGTCCATGCTCGGCCTGAACCGCGTCCGCTCGATCGGGCTGTCCTACGCCATGCTCGAAGCGGTGCCGGAACCGGACAGCCAGCTCTTCAAGCATGAGGCTTTCTGGACCGACACGCTGCTGCGGTCGCTGCTCGCGCGAGCCATCACGCAACGCGCGATACCAGGCGAGGAAGATGAGGCCTTCACGGCCATGATGCTGGCGGACGTCTCGATCCCGGTCCTGCTGACGACCTGGGAGGAGAAGTACCTCCCCGTCTTTTCCCGCTGGGAAGGCGACGTCAGGGAGCTGGCCCAGCTCGAACGCGAGCTCGTGGGTTGGGACCACGCCCAGGCCAGCGCCTGGATCCTGCGCAAATGGGAATTCCCCGACAAGCTCGTGGTGACCGCCGCCTCCCACAACCTCGACGTGGAGCAGTTGCGCAAGAGCGGACATGGCGACACCATCGCCATGCCCGTGATGTGCGCCTCGCTGCTGCCCAGCTCGCTGAAACCGTGTCCAGACCGCACTCGCAACATGATCAAGATGTCCCGCCGGGAACTGAAGCTGAAACGCTCCTGCTGGCCCGAGATCCACACCGAAGTGCGCGAGGGCTTTGGCGCCATCTGCAAGGAATTCGATCTCACCGGTAATCTGGCCCTCGACGTTCTAAAGGTCCTGGAAGAGGTCGCCAGCCTCTGATGAATACACCGCCGCGGCGGGAAAGGACGCATCGCCTGATATGGGACTGATCAACACCATCAAGATGCACGCAGCCATTTCCAGCGGAAACTTCGGCAATATGTTCAAGGACATAAAATTGCCGGTGCTGCCCCAGGCGGTGTCGAGAGTCGTGGACGAGGTGAACAAGGACGAGCCGGACGTGACGGTCCTCGAGAACATCATCGCGGCCGAACCGGAGTTCAGCGTCAAGGTGCTCAGCACCATCAACTCGTCGCTGTTCGCCCTGCGCGCCAAGGTCACGAGCGTGCGGCACGCCATCACCCTGCTGGGCTTCGACCGCATTCGCTCCGTGATCCTGTCCTACTCCATGCTGGAGGCCATGCCCAAACCCGAGAGCGACCTCTTCGAACACGAGGCCTACTGGACCGACACGCTGCTGCGCTCGCTGCTGGCCCAGTCCATCGCCAAGCGCGTGCGCCCCGGCGAGGAGGAGGAGGCCTTCACCGCCATGCTGGTGGCCGACGTGGCCGTGCCCGTCCTGCTGACGACCTGGCACGAATACTACGAGCCCATCCTGAAGAACTGGCGCAGCGGACGTCACAAACTGGCCCACCTCGAACGCGATGCCTACGGCTGGGATCACGCCCAGGCCGGCGCCTGGATCCTACAGAAGTGGGACTTCCCCGAGAAGCTGGTCTGCCTGGTCGGCGCCCACACCCTGACCAGCAGCGAGATCAAGGAATTCGGCATGGACGATTCGGTGGCCGACTGCATCGCCGTCGCCTCGTTGCTGCCCAGCAGTCTGGTACGCGACCATACACGTTGCGAAAAGATGATTGAACTCGCCGGGAGCAACCTCGCGCTGTCCCACGAGGACTGGCCCGCCATCTACGAAGAGGTCCAGAACAACTTCGATGCCGTGTATGCCCAGTTCAACCTGACCAGCAAGTACGCCACCAAGACCATGGACGGCCTCGGCTACGCGATTCGCAAGCTGGGACAGGAATTATGCGTGTGAACGGCGCCGGCAGAACTCCCCTCGAGCACCCGCTCTATCGCGTGGTGAGGGGGATCTCCCGGCTGCAGCTGCGCACGGCGCTGCGCCACGTCGACGATTCGAAACCCCTGGTCCTGCTCTACGCCATGATATGCGGCGCGTTGGCGCTGGGCATCATCACGGTCGCTTCGATCTGGACGCGCATGCCCCTGCTCTTTCCGCCCCTCGCCCCCTCGGCCTTCATCCTGTTCGCCACGCCGCTGACGCCGGCGGCGAGCCCACGCAACCTGGTCCTGAGCCACACCATCGCCGTGGCCGTCGGCCTGCTCGTGCTGCACACGCTGAACAACGTGTGGCCCAACGCGGCCTTGATGAATCCGGCTACGCTCAGCGCCGCGCGCGTGTGGGCCATCGTCATCACCATGGGCCTGATCACGGCCCTGATGCTCATGCTGCGTTGCCAGCATCCACCCGCCGCCGCGAGCGCCATGATCGCGGCCATGGGATTCCTCGACCCTGTCCAGGCTTTGGGACTGGTGTGTGCGGCCCTGCTGCTCGCTCTCGAAGCGGTGGTGCTGGTGCGCTGGCTGGCCGGACTGCCCTATCCCATCTGGCGGGCTGACGTGAAGGCCGTGCGCTGCTACGGTGAACTGGCCGGATTGACCCCCGACCACGAGGACAGATGGCAACGACTGCGGGAAATCACCTCCAAGACACGGCAGGCGTGACGCGCCGGCCGCTGATCATCGCCCACCGCGGCGCCTCCGCCCGCGCGCCCGAGAACACCCTCGAAGCCTTCCATGCGGCCCTGGACCTGCACGCCGACGGCGTGGAGTTCGACGTGCACGAGACCGCCGACGGTCACTTCGCAGTGCATCACGATCCCGACCTGCCCACCGGCCCAATCTGCGAATTATCCCTCGCGCAGGTTCGCGGACGACCGGCCAAGTACGGTGGCGAGGTGCCGTCGCTGGCCGACGTCCTGGCACTGCTAGCCCGCCGCCTGCCCGGCTTCGCCGTCTGCGTGGAGGTCAAGGGGATGCGGTCCTGGGAGAACCTGCGGCACGAGCTGGCGCCGTGGCGGGTTGAGCTGCACCTGGAGATCCAGTCCTTCGACGTGAGCTACCTGCGGAAGATGGCGATTGTACCTGATGGGCACAATCTGGGCGTGATCACGCAATCCCCCGGTCCCGAGCCGGTGGCGTTCTTGGATGAGCTGGGAGCGGTGGGGCTGTCAGTGCGGCAGAACCGAATCACGGCGGAGTTGGCCGAGGTTCTGCACGCGGCGGACAAGCGGCTCTATGCTTGGACGGTGAACGATGCGGGGCGGGCGCGGGAGCTGGCGGGGATGGGCGTGGACGCGATTATCTCGGATGTGCCGGAGGTGATCCGCGCAGGCCTCACGCGTTGATCAGATACCAAACCCTGGATTACAGGATTGCGGGCAGGAATTCCGTCCAGGGAACTGCACGTACTCCGCTCGCCAAATCCGGTGCTACAATTTCATGATCCCATTGTCTTGTGGGAAATGTTCATGCCGCCCCCTACAGGCCGCAGATGGTACAAGGGAGCACTTGTGTCTCATGAGACATGTCTCCTCCCCTCAATGGACATGTCCCACTACATGTGCCGCTAACGACACACCTCATTAATCGCCAGCATTACCTGACAATACGAAGACACAATCCACAGGTATAGCCAATGCTATGACAGGCAGCGGGATCGATGGGCCACGTAGAACCATGAGAGCCCATCCAATTTATCGGAGTACGCCCTGAATACCATTATCACTCAGGAGGCACCAGGTATGAATCGAGAAGCCCGATTTCCCTCATTCAGCACACTCATACTCATGATGATCATCGCAACGCTCCCCATGGCCTCTCAGGCGGATCAGCCCGAACTCCGCATCAACTCCTTCTTCGACATCGAGCTCACGCCGGGACAGGATATCGTGTTCCACGGGGCAGTCGACACCCTGGTCGTCACGTCCGGACAGACCGCCCTTTTTCGCTGGGAGGACGGCATGTTCTTCCTTGGCGACGGCTCAAGTGAGATCATGATTCGCCCTTACAAGCAGAGACCGCCGCGGGAGCCGGATCCGGAGAAGATCGCCAAGATCAAGCGTGGCTATGTCAACGTTCCGAGAATCGACCAGCTGCTGGCCGGCAAACCGGACGCCGACGATCCCCTCATCTGGTTCGAAGCCTGCTCCACCTGGTTGGAGGAACAGCGCACGTTGCTCTCAGCAGTCAAGCGGCAATTCATCAATGACTCGCGAACCGACCGGTACCTGGCGGCACTGGCATGCGTCAAGACACTCCAGGCCGATCCCCTGGTCATACCCGATACTGTCGAGATTCTCGGACCGGACAAGCACGATGCGGATCGTTACGACATCGTACTCTACTTCGAGGGCATGGGCGCACGTACCGTCTTCCCGCTGCTGGCAGAAGAGCGACCTCCGCACGAACCGGCGACATCCATCACCAGGAAAGCGGCCCTCAGCCTCCATCACCTCCTGTGGAACCTCTTATCGACCGGACAGCCCTACACCATCGAACTCGGCGGCGGTATCCGCACGAGTCTGAAGGGGGAGTGAATCATGATTATCCGTAGCGGAATCGTATGGCTCGTTCTGGTTATCACGCTCTCCACATCGATCGCCGACAACGGAATCGTCGTATACGACCCCATCCAGTTCGAGATGAGTGATGTTCTGGATACATCGGTGATCTTCGATTCGATCAACGCGGGGTGTCCACGGCTGAATATCGATTCGGGTAATGTGATGTTGTTCATTCATGAAGACTTGAATCATCCTCCGGCTTCCTGGCAACACCTCCAGATGTACCTCGATCTTCGCTCTACTTATCTGATAAGCCACGGCAACCTCGACGGCGGGGTGATATTCGAAGCCCATGCGAGCACCATCGATTTCCTCTCCGCCAAGGACTACTATCTCGAAGACCTCGAACTGCCGGAGGAATTCTTCACCTTCGTCACGGGGTCCCCGAACTGGATCGGCCTCACCCCGCTGGGCATCGAGTTCCTCATGGCGCCCGATGTCCCAGACGACGCCGGCCTGATGATCGCCACCTGTTACAGTTGCATGGGTAAAGACGCCTGGGGCGACAACTTCGTCAATCCCTGGCAAGGCGCGTCCTTCCTATGCTATCCCTCACTGATCGACGCCGGCTTCGCCGCTTATGACCTGACCAAGGTCATCCAAGCCCAATCCTGTGAACTGTATACGGAACTCGACCTGATCGAATGTGACGTCGGCAGCGCCCTGGGACAAGCCAGCGGTGAACTCGTCCTGTTCGGCAACGAGACCAACCGCTGGAACCCGCAACGCAGCTGCGACGACTGGGGCGCCGACTTCCTGCGCATCGCCGCTGGCGGCGGCCACGTGCGTTGGCTGGCGGAGCACGAGCAACGTCATTCCCAGTACGTGGTCCTGGGTGTGAATCGATTGTCGGACGAGCCGGACACGCTCGCCGTCGTCGACGGATTCGGGTCGGACGGCCGCAACATCGTCCGCTCCTACGAGACCTCCATGCGGGTCGACTACCGTTTCATCCGCATCGACGAGATAGACGATCATTTCCTCATCACCAGCAGCGATTGGATTCGCGCCGAACACGAACTCGGCGACTGGCCACTCGCACCTGGAAACGAGATTGATCTGAGTCCCCGCAGTTACGCGCCCCGATGCATTGCGCGAATCGATGCCGACGGCTCAGCCGAGACCGCCCGCGACAAGACGGCCGCTGACGAGAGCGACAGGGCGGACCTCGTCATCTACACGACCAGCGGGAGTGAGGCCCTGGCCAACCGGGTTCTCACTATGGCGTTGATGTCGCAGGACGACTCCGGTCTGCCCTACCGCGCTACTGTCTATACTGGGTCCGACGACCCCATGGACGCGAAACTCGCCTACGAAACCGTGTACCAGGCCAACAGCGCCTTCCCAGACTTCGACCGCCCGTACCGCCAGTACCCGATCATGTTCATGGTCGGCGACGGCGACACCATCGGGGCCAAGACCATGCTGCTGGATGATCCGGAGTGGGACAGCGGCCAACCGTACTGGCACGTCTACTCCCTGGTCACCGACGTCGACGGGGACATGATCCCGGACGGGCCGCTCTCGGTCCTGCCGGTGCGGCGGCACGCCCAGACCCAGATCCACTGCGACGCGACCCTGGACTTCAACAACGGCGTGAACGTCGATCCCGCGGGCTCGGTCGCCGTGTTCCTGGATGACTACAAGGCGGGCGGCTCGGCCGGCGCCTGGTTCGAGGAGGTCATGTTCGACGATATGCCCGCATACTGCAACGCCCTCAACAGACCGTACGACGGCGTGTTCAGGGAGAGCGCCTACGACCCCGACGACCCCGACTACATCGAGACGATGAAGGCGGACGGAACAGCGTTGCTCAACAGCAAGGTCGGACAGGTGTGGTACTCCGGACTCGGCACGGGCCACGAGCACATGACCTGGTTCCTGCGCGACGACCCGCTCAACTGGTCGAACGCCTCGCATTGGCTGGTCTTCGGACCGACCTGCTGCGCAGGCGCGACCTGGCTTAACTGGTGGCACTTCACCATCCAGGACGTGATATTCGGCAATACCGACGGCGGCACCTGCGTGGGCGGCATCGGACAGCTCAATGCCGGCTACATGCCCCAGCATGCGCCCTTTTCACATATCATGCAGGAAGAGATGCAGAACGCTGAACCGGGGGATCTCGTCTGCGAGGTGGCTCTGCGCATACAGAGGCGTATGATCGAGGAGTACCCCGAGTATCATGAATTCGCCCTGGGCATCACCGCCTTGGGAACCCTGGCCGGTGCCAAGGGACAACTGGCAGCGACAGCCGTGACGCAAGGCGAAGCCCCAGGTGGACACGGATTTCGATTCCGCGCCTCGCCCACCGCCGGCGGCAGCCTGTTGAACTTCACACTTCCGTTTGGAGACAACGTCGACCTGGACATCTACGATCTTCAGGGACGCCTCGTATCGAGGATGCTGCGGGGCAGTGAATACCCGCCCGGAAACCACAGCATCACTTGGAATGCGGAGAGATTCGCCAGCGGCCTGTACTTCGCTCGTCTGCGTGTCGGGGCCAAGCTGGCCACGACGAAGGTCACCATAGTCAGGTAGCGGCGAACTATTGGCGGAGATCCCGGGTCACGGCCAGGGATCTCCGTGATCGACCAGCCACTCCCGGCTCCCGCAGTCGTAATCGAGGCCACCTTCATAGTCAGCAAAGATCCCCCTACCCAGATCGATATAGTAAGGATTGCCGGTATCGAACAGGTACTGCAGTAAAAGGCGAAGTTCGCGGGCCTCCTCCAGCATGATCGATGTACGCGGAACCGGAGGCCCTTGATATTCTGAATAAAGCTGGAGAAGAGACCCCACCCCGAAACCGCGCAGATAGTACCGAATCTCGGTCAGCTGGAACTCCGGCGGTGAGGCAACGACCTCCACGGTTTCCGGCTCCACCAGCGGGCTGGCCCGCAGCATGTCCGCGCATTCCTCCGCGATGAATTCCCAGTCGGATCCCTCGTATGCCGCATAGTGGTATTTGACGGACTCGGCCAGGTCCACAGCCTCCTGGAACCAGGTCTCGCAGGCTTCCCACCAGACGTAGGGATCATCCGCGTCCGGATTGCCTTCGAGAAGTTCCTGGATGCGCGGCACGTCCGCCAGCGTCTCCTGAAAAGACTGGATCTGCTCGACGGTAGGCGGAGGATCCGGATAGGGATCGGGTAAGAAGGGCCGGATCTGGATCTTACGGCGCCCGTTGCCCATGTACAGGACGCTGTCGCACCAGGTGAAATAGGCCGTCTCGCCGCAGGCGATCAACAGTGTGTCCGCGACGCCGTAGAAACCGAGAACCTGGCCTTCGGTCAGGGTGATCCGTTCCAGGACCGTGCAGTCGTTGTCGGAGTCGAACAACAGGGCGCATCCACCGCAGGCCAGTCCCGCCAGCGCGAGCACGACGGCGACCGCCGGCAGCCGCCTGTTCATTGAGGGCCGGGCTGTGATCATTGCAACCATCGATACAGTGTAGAGCGCGAGATGCCCAACTGACGAGACAGCATCGCCTTGTTCCCGTCGCATCGTCTCAACATTTCTCGCAGATCATGCACGGAAGGGCGCTCGCTCCGGCTCACGTCCGCATCGATGATCGTCCTTGTCGATTCAACGCCGTCGGGATCATCGGTGGGCGGCAAGGCCCCCGCCAACAACGTTCTTCTCGCCAGCTGTTGCAACTCACGCGCGTTACCCGGCAAAGGCAATCGCTTCAATCTCTGGAGCTCCGCGGGCGTCAATACATCGTGAACAGATAGGGGCTGCGCTTCGATCTGCGACAGGAAATGCTCGAACAGCGGTACGATATCGCTTCGCCGCTTGCGCAAGGAGGGAATCATGATCTCCAGCCCTCGCATTCGGTAGAACAGATCCGACCGGAACCGTCCTTCCTCAACCAGTCGCGGCAGCAAGGCATTGGTTACCGACACTAAACGGATCGTCGCCCGCCGGCTGCTAGGATCCCCCAAGCGGTTGAAGCTCCCATCCTCCAACAACCTCAGTAGCTTGGACTGCAAGGCCAAAGGCAACTCCCCAACTTCGTCCAGAACCAGGGTGCCACCCTCGCCTTGTTCCACGAACCCGGCGACATCGATGTCCGCACCGGTATAGGCGCCGCGGGCATGTCCGAACATCTCCCGCTCGAACAACTCCGCAGGGATCGCCGCGCAGTTGACCACAACCAGAGGTCTGTCCTGGTGCGGGCCACGCATATGCAATCTGCGCGCGATCAGTTCTTTTCCCGTACCGGTTTCACCTGATACCAACACCGGATCAGGCAGGCCGGCATACTGGTCACACAGTGCCGTCACCAGGCGCATCGCCGGTGAGACCGCCACGATCACGGACTCGCCGTCCTCGGTATGAATAATATGGCTCTCCTGGTATGATTGTGGGCACATCCACCCCCACCAACGCTACCTAAC
>CAYMCR010000079.1:0-12539 GCA_964389015.1 uncultured Fibrobacteraceae bacterium
GAGCATAGCACATTCAGGCCATTATGCGAATATTAAAGTTATACATTGTACTAGGGTCATAGTAGGGGCAGGTACTCATAGATCCACGCAATCAGTCTGCGGCTGAGCCTAAACGGCATCGCCGAGCACAGCATCTTCCGGTTACCCGCTGGTAACGGGAGGTGGTGATTGGTCGATTTGCTATGACACCGACGGTTGCCGGGGTGGTTGACTCGGTGTCAGTCGTTGGGGACAATCCACTAGGATGGTATTTGGCAGGGGAATCGTGTGCAGATTCGAGGTCCAGTGAGCGCAGAACTGTGGCTGGCTTGCCAAACTGTCCGTTGAAGCTGGCGGTACTGTACTGTCGCGGCACTCGGATCGTGCCTACAGGGAGAGCCCCGCCAACGGATCCTTCAACCCATGCCCCGTCACCAGCACGACGACCGTGTCCTGTGCCCCGACCAGGCCCGTGCGTGCCGCCTTGACCAACCCCGCCAGCCCGGCCGCGCCCGACGGCTCGGCCCAGACGCCCGCGAACTCGGTCATCAACCGAATGGCGTCGATGATCTCGTCGTCCAAGACACTCAGGAACCCACCACCCGTGCGTGCCACACGCGTCCAGGCCTTGAGCCGGTTGCGCGGGATGCCCACGCTGATCGAGTCCGCCAGGGTGTCGGGCGTGACCGGTTCGATCGCCGCCAGGACCTCGGCCGGCGTGTAACCGGCGGCGCTTGCGCCGGCCCGCTCCCAGGCCGCAGCCAGCGGCGCGGCGCCGGCCGCCTGCACGCCGAACACGGCCGGCATGCGGTCCAGGCAGCCGATCTCTGCCATCTCCTGGAAGCCCTTGCAGACCGACGAGACGATGCAGCCGTCGCCGGTGGACACGAAGACCGCGTCGGGGGCACGGCCCCCCAGAGCCTGGGCGATCTCCAGGGCGACCGTCTTCTTGCCTTCCACCAGCAGGGGGTTGTGGGCGCAGTTGCGCGAATACCAACCGTGGGCTTCGATCTCGAGCAGGGAGCGGTCGAAGGCCTCGTCGTAGGTGCCCTCCACGCGCACGACTTCGGCCCCGTGCAGTTCGAGCTGGGCCAGCTTGGCCGCGGGTGCGTCGGCGGGTACGTAGATGGTGGTGTCGATGCCGGCGCGCGCCGCCAGAACCGCCAGACTCGCCGCGGCGTTGCCGGTCGAGGCGGCCGCCACGTGCTCCACGCCCAGCCGCGCGCAGTCGGCCATGGCCATGGCGGTGGCGCGGTCCTTCAGGCTGGCCGACGGCAGACCGGTGTCGTCCTTGAGCAGCAGTTGGGGCAGGCCCAGGCGGTCACGCAGCCGCAGAGGCTCATGCAGAGGCGTATCGCCCAGCGACCAGGCCCCGTGAGCAGATTCCGGACAAAGGGGCAGCAGCGGCGCGAAGCGCCAAATATCGGGTCGGCCGAGCACGGGAAAAGGATCGTCCTGAGACAACACCTCGCGGATCGCCGCATCGTCATAAGTCGCATCGAGTATCCCGTCCACCCCGCAGTCCCCGCAGACGAACCCCCGCCAATCGGTCCCATGCTCTTTCCCACAAAGCACACACCGATACCCCGTCCACCAAGGATTCATCTCAACCTTAGGCAACCCCATCCTCCGAACCTCCGTCCAAGGCACTCATGCCCCTACTGCGATGTAGGCGGTGAGGTGAGCACACGCGACACGCGCCGATTTGGCAGGTATGAGGCGCGTGTCGCGTGTGCTCACCTCACCGCCGGCTACATGGTCAGGGCCATAAGTGCCTTGGCCGTGTGCAATCGGTTCTCGGCCTGATCCCAGACCACGCTCTGCTCCCCGTCGATCACCCCGTCGGTCACTTCCTGCCCCCGCGTGGCCGGCAGCGGGTGCATGTAGATGGCCTCGGGCGCGGCCAGCTTCATGCGTCGCTCGTCGCAGATCCAGTCCGGGTACTTCTCGATGTGGGCGACCGCGGCCTCGCGGTCGGGCTCGGTCACCAGGCAGCCCCAGCTCTTGGGGTAGACCACGTGGGCGCCCTCGAAACCCGCGTCCATGTCGTCGACGATCTCGAAGGTCGTGCCGTTGCGTTCGCAGTCGGCGCGCGCCGCGTCGACGATCTCGGGTAGCAGCTCGAATTCGGGGGGATGGGCCAGGGTCACGTTCAGACCCATGCGGGCCATCATCAGGATCTCGGAATGCGGCACCGAGATGGGCCGTACGTACGACGGCGCGTACGTCCAGCTCACCACGATCTTGCGGCCGCGCACCTCGTCGCGGAATTGCTCGCGCACGGTCATGATGTCCGCCAGGGCCTGGCAGGGATGGTAGATGTCGCATTGCAGGTTGATGACCGGCACCTTCGAGATGGCCGCGATGTCGCGCATGAACTTGTTGCCGACGCCCCAGTCGCAATTCCGGATGGCGATGCCGTGTCCCATGCGGCTCAGCACCCGGCCGGTATCCAGCACCGTCTCCCCGTGGCTGAGCTGGAGTTTCTCCGGCGTGAGGATGTTGGCGTGGCCGCCGAGTTGGGTCATGCCCGCTTCCATGGAGTTGCGCGTGCGGGTGCTCTGCTCGAAAAACAACGCGAAGAGCGACTTGTCGCGCAGCAGGGGCGTGGGCTCGTCGCGGTGGAACTTGTCCTTGAGATCGGCCGCGGTCGCCAGGGCGTGCTCGAGTTCCTCGTCGCTCCAGTCGCGGGCCGTGATGTAGGGCTTGCCTTTCAGGTTCATCTCGTTTTTACCTCTTGTCCGTGAGTATGAAGGCGCCGGGGAACGCGGTGTAGAAGGCGCAGGCCTTCACCACATCCTCGACGGGTACGTATTCGTCGGCGGCGTGGGCCAGGCGCTCCTCGCCGGGACCGAAGCCCACGCAGGGCACGTCGTGCAGTCCCTTGATGGCCACGCCGTTGGTGCTGAAGGTCCAGCGCGAGACGGTCGGCTCGGCGCCGAGGGCCGCCAAGTGGGCCGCGACGCCCGCGCGGACGGCCGCGTGGTCCTCGGGCATGACCCAGGTGGGGAAGTATTTCTCCATGGGGTAGACCAGGCCGGTCCAGGAGGGGACCTCGTAGGTCAGGATCCAGGTCTCGGCTTCGATGCCGGCCTCGGCCAGGGCCGCCGCGACTTCGCGCACGGCGCCGTCGCGGGTCTCGCCGGCGGTCAGGCGGCGGTCGATGTGCAGTTCGGCCTTGTCGGGCACGGCGCAGAGGCTCGGGCCCTCGGTGCCGAACCAGGAGACGCAGCAGGTGCCCTTGCCCAGGAAATCGTCGTGGGCCAGACGCGCGTTGAGGGCGTCGATGGCCGCGCAGGCCGGCGCGAGCTTGGTGGCGGCGTTGTCGCCGCGCTCCGGTGCCGAACCGTGGCAGGAGACGCCGCGCGCGGTCACGCGGATCTCCATGCGCCCGCGCTGGCCGCGGGTCAGGGTGAGGTTGCTCGGTTCGGTGGAGACGACGACCTCCGGCTTCAGCACGCCCTCTTCCAGGATGTAATGCCAGCACAGGCCGTCGCAGTCCTCCTCCATGACCGAGCCCACCATCCAGACCTGACAGCCGTCGAGCAGGTCCAGGTCCTTCATGAGCTTGGCGGCGTAGACCATGCCGGCCAGGCCGGCTTTCTGATCTACCGCGCCGCGGCCGTAGACGCGGCCGTCCGCCAGCTTGCCTGCGAAGGGATCGCAGGACCACTGGTCGCGGTCGGTGACGTCGACGGTGTCGATATGGGCGTCGAAGGCGATGATGCGGGGGCCGTCGCCCACGCGCCCGAGCACGTTGCCCAGTCCGTCGAACTTCACCTCGTCGAAGCCGACGGCTTCCATCTCGGCGGCGATACGGCGCACGACTGTCTCCTCCTGCCCGGAGAGGCTGGGGATGGCGACGATGTCGCGCAGGAAACGGATGAGCGGTTCCTCGAGGCTGCGGGCGGCCGCCAGGATTTCGGTGTGTTCCATTATCGATCTCCTGTATGTACCGTAGCTACATTCTCTTCATGCCGTCCCAGATGCGACGCGCGGCGTCCCGGCAGGCTTGTCCGTCGTAGGGGGCCGGATCGCCGCGGCGATACCTGCGCTTGCCGCCCACGTAGACCTCGGCGATGTCCCAGGGGTGGAAACCGAAGAGCATCATGCCCAGCCAGTTGTCGGTCTCCAGTGGTGTCTTCTGGTGTGCGTCGCAGATCAGGAAGTCGGCCGGCGCACCGGCGTCGAGGGAGCCGAAGGGCTCGCCGAAGATCTCCCGGGCCAGCTGGTAACCACCGATCCAGAAACGCTCGGCGCCCGCGAAACCCAGGGGCCCGCGGCCGGTCTCGTTGCCGCGGTAGAAGGTGGTGCGCATCTCGCCCCACATGTTGCCGTCCAGCCCGTCCGTGCCGTAGCAGACCCGCGACGGGAAGCGGTCCACGGGCGCGCGGCCGACGCCGTTGTTCATGTTCGAGCGGCCGTTGTGCACCAGCCAGGCGCCCTTGTCCTCGATGACCTGGAGATCGAGGGGTGTCAGGTCCACGCCGTGGGCCAGCACGGTGCCGGGGCGGATCAGGCCGAAGGTGTCGAGGCGCTCGAGGGGGTCGGGCCAACCACGATCGTTGCAGATCTCGCGGTCGGTGGTGCCTTCGGCCAGGTGGATGTGTACGCCGACGCCGAAATCGTCGCAGAGCTCGGCCAGCCGCGTCAACGTGCGGTCCTCGAGGGTGAAGCTGGCGTGGGCGCCGGCGAGGCTGCGGAAGCCGGGGACCTCGCCGCCGTCGCCGTCGGCGATCTTCTCCAGGTAACGGCGGCTCTCGGCCAGCATGGTGTCGCGGCTGCCGGGACCGCCGCGGTCGGTCACCTCGTAGCAGAGGCAGCCGCGCAGGCCCACGTCGGCGATACCGCGCTCCAGGTGGTCCAGGGACTCGCCCACCGCGGTCACGCTCGAGTGGTGGTCGAAGATCAGGGTCGTGCCGCAGCGCATCGAATCCCACGCGCCCGAGACGGCGCTCATGTAGATCGAGTCGGCGTCCAGGGCGCGGTCCAGCTTCCACCAGATATCCGTCAGCACTTCCTGGAAGCTGCGGGGCGTTTCCTCGGGGGCGGGCATGCCGGGCGCCAGGGACGAGTACAGGTGATGATGGGCGTTGACGTGGCCCGGCATCACCGTCAAACCGTTCAGCTCCACGACCTCTTCGTTCGCGCGGGGTTCGAGCCCCTCGCCGCGCTCGACGATGCGTTCGCCTGCGATGCGCAGGTCGGTTAGTTCGACGCGGGGGGCCGGGTCGGCGTCCAGCGCGACGGGCAGGTAGTCCAGCACCTTGGCGCCCTTCAGGAGCAGGGCGGTTCGCGAGCGGTTCTTGTCGGCATTGGGCAAGGCAAGCCTCCTGGCCTGGATTAGCGATCGAGAGCGCCATGCGGCTGTCACGCAGCTGATCGTGTGGAGGATGTCCATGGTCGGCAAACGGCGCGAAAACATCAAGAAAAAACGCCCGGGAGACGGACTCCCGGGCGTCGATGCGAATCAGATGCCGGCTCAGGACTCCGGCAACAGATCCTCCAGCTGCTTGAAGATCTGGTCGACCTTGTACTCGCGCAGCGTCCAGATCGTCCGGTCCCGCGACGTCATCACGAAATACTCCTGCTGACCTTCGGCGTTCTCGTGCTTCGCGCCGATGCGCAGCTCGAACTCGGTGCCGTCGGCCAGGGCCACCGTGACGCGCCGCTCGGCCTTCCAGAGGCCATATTCCTCCATCGTCGCCGACGGGTCGTCGATGTTCGCGGCCTGCACGTTGGTCAAGGCGCTCATGATGCCGTCCACCTTCGTCTTGGCCAGCGGCTTGCGTTCGGGCTGGACCAGCACCCACTCCCAGGTGCTGCGGTCGGGTCCCGCCACCACCGTGTCGCCCTCGGCGGCTTCCGGCGCGGTGAAGACCTTCTCCATGGCCAGGACCTGTTCGCCCTCGTGCAGGGTGATGGCCTCGATGTCCTCGCGGGCGCAGTCGAAGACCTTCAGGTCCAGGAAGAACTTGTCCTCGGGTACCGTCGGTCCCGCGTGCATGCCGAGCTTGCCCAGCACGTTGGCCTGCGTGAGGAAGACGGCGTTGCCGTCGGGATCGCGCACGAAGGCGCCGGCGCCGCGATCGGATTTGCGGCCGATCTCCAGCGTGTAGACCCGCTCCCATTCCTTGCCGAAGAGGGTCACCGTGATCGGCTCGGCGTCGAGGCCCAGGCCGTAGTCGGCCAGGATCTCCGCGTTGTCGGAGCGGAACTGGCCCGTCAAGCCGTCGAGCGATGAGAGCAGTTCGTCGAGCTTGCGCTGATCGACGGGATGACTCCAGGCGGAGCGGGCCACCCAGTGGTCGGGCAATCGCTCGAGGACGACTTCCGTCGAGTCGGCGCCGCTGTGCACCAGCACCCGATTGATCTCGTCGGCCACGAAGGCGGTGTCCAGGACCTGACGGGTGTCCGAAGCGGAGGTCGAGCGGTCGTGGCTCGTCTTCTGCACCAGCGACAGTCCGATCAGGACGATCACCACCAGGGCCAGAAGGTACAGGTTTCGCTTGCTCATCGCGCCGCCTCCTTCCTGCGGTTGCTCGCCCGCATGAGACCGAAGATGACCAGCAGCACGGGGATCAGCGCGACCGTCAGGAAACGGAAGGCGACCTTCTCACCGTCGCTCACGGGACGTATCGTCCGCTGGGTCAGGATCTTCGAACGGATGGAGATCAGATCCTCGCCGTGGACCAGGCCGTCCACCGCGTTGAGCAGGAAGAGGGAGTTGTGGCCGGCCTGCAGGGCCATGTCGTCGAACATCTTCGCGCAGCCTACCAGCACCAGCCGGGCCTCCTCGCGCATGAGCGGCGCGACCGGGTCGGCGGGCGCGGGATTGTCGGCCTCCGCCTCCGATGCGCCGGCAGTCGTCCAGGTGGGCGGAGCCGCGCCGTCGAAGGTGTCGGGGAAGCGGCCCCTCATCTCCACGGCCAAGGGCATGTGCGGTGTCAACGTCTTGCCCTCGGGCCGGAAGAAGCTGCCGGCCATGATGCCGTCGGTGAAAGTCTCGGTCCAGGTCTCGGCGCTGCTGGTGAAGAGATCGGTGCGTTCCAGTTCGTGTTCGTTCAGCACGGAGTCGTCGAATTCCAGCGCGGAGCCCCAGAGGTACAGCAGGTTGCCGATGCGATTGCTGATGGCCGCGTCGGCATTCAGCTGCGTGTCTGTCACCTGGATCTGGATGGGCAGCCGTACCGGCTCGTTGGTCTGGAAACGCATGCCGCCGATGTTCTGGGTGCGCGGCACGCTCAGAACCTGACTGCTGGTATCCATGAGATGATCCGTGGCGACCGTGGCGCCGAAGCCGGCCAGCATGTTCTCGAGACCGCTGGCCTGCGCCATGCCGCTGATGCTGTAGGCGTCGCGCATGCCGGGCTGGTAGCTGTACTCGTGCGTCTGCACGGCGATGATCGCGTTCATGCCGTTGCTGAGCGCGCGGTTGATCTCGAAGGCCTGCCGCTCGTTGAAGCCCTTGGGATTGAGCACCACGAGGACGTCGGCGTCCTCGGGAATGCGCGAGTCGGCCGTCAGGTCGATCCGTTCCACCACGTAGTGCTCCTGCTCGAGCAGTTGCTTGGCGGTGGTGTAGATGTCCTGAGGCTCGGGCGGCTGCATGCCCTGCTGCAGGTACATCATGGCGACCTGCTGGTCGACCTCCTGCAGGGGCGCCACCAGGGCCACCTTGGGCTGACGTTCCTGCGTCAACCGGAAGACGCGCGACAGCAGCTCGTATTCCAGCGAGATCAGCGACTGCGGCAGCACCTGCGGCAGCACCTCCTCGGGGTAGTCCTTGTAGGCGATGGTCATGGCGCTCCAGATCAGCTTGATGCTGCGCTCGTCCTTCTCGATGGACTGCACCTGGAACGGCCTTACGCCGCGCGAGCCCAGCGACGTCTGCATCTCCTCGTCGTCCTGGGGATTATGGACCGAATACTCGATCATCCCGTCCGACGCCCGGCTGTAGTCACGGAGCTTGTCGGAGACGTCGCGTTCGAGGGTCTTGAGTTCGGTCGGCATGTCCTCGGCGCCCGTGATGTAGAACTTCACCTGCACCGGAGCCTCGAGCTCGCCGAGGATCTTCTTGGCCGACGGCGACATGGTGTAGAGACGGTCGCTGGTCAGGTCGGCGCGCACGCCCTGGAAGTTGCTCAGCACGCCGGTCATCAGTACCGCCGCGGCCAGCAGCAGCACCACGGCCACGGCGAAGGTCATGCGGAAGTTTCTGCGTTTGGGAGTCATTAGTACTTCCTCCCTTCCAACCACAGGGTGTTGAGGACGAGGAAGACCCCGGTCAAGGCCAGGAAGTAGGCCAGGTCGCCCAGCTCCAGCACGCCGCGCTGCAACGACTGGTAGTGGGGCATCAGGCCGAAGGAGTTCTGCAGGAAGGTGCCCAGTCCGGACACCCAGCCGTCGATGGTTCCCGAGACGAACGGCATGCCCAGCAGAAACAGCACGAAGCAGGCGAGCATGCCCAGAATGAACGCCGTGATCTGGTCGCGGAGCAGACCGCTGGTGAAGATACCCACGCTCATGTACAGCCCGCCCAGCAACAGGGCGCCCAGGTAGCCGCTGACGATGGCCCCCACGTCGGGATTGCCCAGGATCACCAGCATGATCGGGATGGGCAAGGTGGCGAGCAGGGCGATCAGGTAGAAGGCCATGGCGGCGAGGTACTTGCCCAGCATGACCTGACTCGATTTCATGGGCAGGGTCATCAGGAGTTCGAAGGTGCCGCTGCGTTTGTCTTCGGCCCAGAGGCGCATCGACACCGCCGGGATGAAGAAGATCAGGAACAGCGGCAGGTTGTTGAAGAACTCGCGCATGTCCGCGGCGCCGGCCAGGAAGAACGGCGTCATGAACAGGCCGCAGTTGAGGGCCAGGAAGACGATGATGAAGATGTACGCGATCGGGCTGTTGAAATACGCCGCGAACTCGCGCCGGAAGATGACGTTCGTGTTAGACATGGTGCACCTCCCGGCTCCCGCTCTCCTGTTTCGTCAGGGCGATGAAGGTGTCCTCGAGGCTGAAGTGCGACTCGTGCAGCTCCAGTAGCTCCCAGCCTTGCTGGTTGACCAGTCTGCCCACCGGACCCGTGACGTCGTGGCCGAAGGGCGCCCGGAGCTCGAACCTGCTGACACCGTCGACGTCCGCGATCATGGCGGCCGATTCCACTTCCGGGAGCTCCCGCAGGGCGGCGGCGGCCGTTTCGCCGTCGGCGCGGCAGCTCACGTAGATGCGGTTGCTGCCCATGGCGCGCCGCTCTAGCTCGTCGACCTTCCCGTCGGCGATGATGCGTCCGTCGTTGATGATCACGATGCGCTGTGTGATCGGCGAGACCTCCTGCAGGATGTGCGTGGAGAAGATGATGGTCTTCTGATGCGCCAAGCTGTGGATCAGGTCGCGGATGCCGATGATCTGCAGGGGATCCAGACCCGTCGTGGGCTCGTCCAGGATGAGGATGTCGGGATCGTGGATCAGCGCCTGGGCCAACCCCGTCCGCTGACGGAACCCCTTGGACAGCTCGATGATGGGTTTGCGAAAGACCTTGGCGATGCCACAGGCCTCGACCACCCAGTCGCGCCGTTCGCGCAGGCGGGCGTCTCTCAGACCGCGGGCCTCGCCCACGAAGTCCAGGTATTCGCGGACGGTCATGTCCACGTAGAGCGGATTGTTTTCCGGCAGATAGCCGATGCGACCTCGTACTTCCAGGGGATTCTCGAGCACGTCGATACCATCGACGGTCACGGTGCCGGCATCGGCGGCCAGGAAGGTCGTGATGATCTTCATGGCCGTGCTCTTGCCCGCTCCGTTGGGTCCCAGGAAGCCGAGGATTTCGCCTTGTTCGAGGCGGAAGGACACGTCGTCCAGAGCGACGGTCGGTCCGAACCGCTTCGTTACGCCACGTACCTCGATCATCGCGTAGGTTCCTCCGGTTCTTGCTTTGGTGAAAAAGCGTTGGATGCAATATAAAGGCGGCGATGCCCGCAATGGGAGCCGCCTCCGGAAAGCCGAAGGGGCAATATACAACAAAATGTCCCCTGCGTTCCAGAAAATGTGTGTTGCACGCAACTCGCTGATGATTTTCATTGGGAGAGGTTCACGGGGAAAAGAACGGAAAGATGAACGAATCATGGCTACGCCAAGCGGTATCGGTTCGGCCCGACGGGCGTTCCTGGCGCTGCTGACAGGACTCGTCGTGCTGAGCGGGTGCGGCGACGGCGGGAGAGAGCCCGGCAGCCGCCAGGCCATCCTGATCATGCTGGACGCGGCCCGCCCGGACCGCTTTTCCGGCTACGGCTACGCCCGCGAGACCACGCCGCGCATGGACATGCTCGCCGAGCAGGGCCTGATCTTCCAGAACCACTTCGCCCAGGCCACCTACACGCGCGCCTCGTTGCCGACGCTGTTCTATTCGCGCTACTTCGCCAAGAACATGTTCCCCGCCAGCCCGTCCATCCCCCTGACCGAGCCCGACGACCTCTTCCGCGTACCCGACGAGCAGACCATCTCCCTGGCGCGCGTCCTGTCCGGGGACGGCATCCTCACGTCCGTCATCTCGGCCCATCCCTGGATCAAGGCCGGGACCACCTTCGCGGACGATTTCGACCAGCTGCACGACCTGGCCAACAACGCCCCCCCCGGGCGGATGCATCCCGACGCCGAGACGATGATCGACTACGCCATCGACTGGCTGGGCGGGCACCTCGAGCAGGACTATTTCCTCTACCTCCACATGATGGACACCCACACGCCCCATTTCTTCGACGCCGACGCCCAGGCCTACTTCGGCCCCGAGCCCTATACCGGCGACCGCTTCGACAACCTGGGCAACCCCAGGCAGGTCGCGCGGCCCTTGTCCCGCGAGGACAGGCGCTACCTGGACGCCTTGTACGACGGCAGCATGCGCTACAACGACCGGGAACTCGGCCGCCTGTTCGACTACCTGGCGGCGCAGGGCCGCCTCGAGAACACGCTGATCGTCGTCACCGCCGATCACGGCGAACACCTGTTGGAGGTGGCCGGCCGCTACGGCCACGAGTGCGACTGGTACGACGCTGTGGCCAGGATTCCCCTGCTCGTCTATTACTCCGGGAAACTCGCCCACGCGAGCGTCAACGCGCCGAGCGAGGGCGTGGACGTCCTGCCGACCATGCTGACCCTGCTCGACGTGCCTTTTCCCGAGGGCAGGGCAACCGACGGCATCGACCTCGTGCCGTACGCGAGGGGGGAGGTGAGCGCCAAGAAGTACGTGATGGCTCGCCAGTCCATACGCAGCAGCCAGTACAAATGCATCTTCGACGATCCGGACGCGGTCCTGCTCGCGCCGGACCCGCCGGCGGTCGCCGACCTGACGGGACATCTCTACGACGTGCGCACCGACTTGCTGGAGACCCACGACCTCTGGGCGGCCGGACACGACGTCGTACAGACGATGTTGAGCGCCTACCGCGAGTCGATGACGCCCCGCTTCCGGCGGTACCAGGCGGCCGTCAGATTCACCCAGCCCAAGGTGCCCTTCGCGCTCGGCACCCACCATGCCCGGGTCGAGGCCGACGTCCGACTCGTCAAGCGCACGCCGCGCGCCGACGACTGCGGCGGCGACGTCGCCGACCAGTCCTGGCTGCGCTCCGATCACGACCACAAGCACTGGCTGATGGGCAGGCGCGGCGCCGGGCCCTGCCGTCTCGAGATCGCCGTTCCCGACGGCGAGTATCGTCTCTCCGCGCGTGTCATGGGTCGCGGCCGGATGACCGTGGCGGGTGCGGACGAAATCTTCGACGTGGCCGGCATCGACTTCGCGCCCGACAAGTTCGCCAGCTTGCGCGAGACCCACATCGGTTACGTCACCGTGACGGGCGACGTCTTCAGCGCGCAACTGGAACTGCCCCCGGACTCGGACTGCTTCTTCCTGCGTATCCTCGGCTTTTCGCCCGTGGTGGACGACGAGGACGTAGCTGCGGATCAGGCGCTCGACGAGGCGCGGATCGAACGTCTGCGCTCGTTGGGATACGTGGACTGATGGGCGCCCCGCAGGACCGCCGTCCCCCCGAACCCCGCCTCTGGCGCTACGAACTGCCCGGCGGCTGGCTCGTGCTCGCCGGCCGCACCGACGCCGACAACGACCGCCTCTCCCTTAAGATCGCCGGACCCAACGACTGGTGGTTCCACGTCAAGAGCCTGTCCGGCAGCCACGTGGTGCTGCGAGTCCCCGCCGGCGAGGAGCCCGATCGGACAACGGTCAAGGCCGCCGCCGCGGTCGCCGCCTGGCACAGCAAGGCGCGTGGGTCGCGGCAGGTGGCGGTGACGGGGACACGGGCACGCTACGTGTCCAAGCCGCGGGGCGCCAAGCCTGGTACCGTGCAGGTTCGTCGTGAGGAGACCTTCAAGGTGCGACCTGCACTGCCTCCCTTGGCCGACGCAGAGGCGTGAAGACCCCACGCGGCTCATGCGCTGCGCGAAATCGCTGCGTGGGGTCTTCACACCTGTGCGTCTGCTAGTGTAGTGAGGCGGAACCTAAATTGAGCGATTCCTCGATAGCCGACCTAAACCGAGGCAAATTTCCG
>CAYMCR010000080.1:0-12328 GCA_964389015.1 uncultured Fibrobacteraceae bacterium
GCTGCGTAGGTCCCTGGGAATACGTCATCGCATTTATGGGCTGAGGTACTAAGTTCCTCAACATGCCCCCAAAACACTTTTCGATCTGTCGTCCTCAGAGGAATTCTAGACTGCTCATCTCGCGGTATATCAATGGGGCCGAATATCTCGTAACGCATATCATCCCCTCGTGTGTTTAACTTGAATTATACAGGTCTACGTACCCCTACGGCACCAGCACTGCCCGCTTCTTCAACGCCCCCCCATGCGCCGCTTCCAGCACATCATTGATCTCCGACAGCCCGTGCTTCTCCACAAACGGCGAAACCTTCAACCGTTCCGCCCCGATCCACTCCAGCACCTCCGGATAAAGCTCCGGATCACACCCCCAATTCCCCCGCATGGTGGCATCAAAGGCCATCAGGTTGCTTAACCGCACCTCAAGCTTTGCCATCGTGAACCCCACGATCGACAGATGCGCCCCCTGTCCCATCAGCGCGAAAGCCGTCTCCTGCCCCGGCTTCGTGCCCGACATCTCGAAGATACGCTTGCAGACGGGAGGCGCGCCGAGGGCCTTGCCCTCCTCCTTCACGCGCCCCTTGATCTCCTTGATCGACAGCTCGCTGACGTCGATCACCGCGTCGGCGCCGTATTCCTTGGCCACCGCCAACTTCTCAGCATCCACATCCAGCGCGATCACCTTAGCCCCCGTAGCCGCCGCAACCTGCACCCCGTGGATGCCGATGCCGCCGGTGCCGATGCAGATCGCCAGCCCCCCCTCAGCCAACCCCGAACTCCGCACCGCCTGAAACGGCGTAGTAACCGCATCCGCCACCACCGACAACTCCCACAACTCATGCTCCGCAAGCACCGCCTCAGGCACCGGACACAAATACCGAGCCGGCACCACCACATGACTGGCAAACCCCCCATGCCGATCGTTCCCCGGCATAACCTGCCCCCGACAAATCCGCCGCTCCCCAGCCTTACACAAAGCACATTCCCCACAAGGCATCACCGCCGGCACCAGCACCGGCCGCCCCACCAGCGAAGTATCAACCCCGTCGCCCACCTCCAGTACCGTCCCACTGATCTCGTGCCCCAACGTCAGGGGCACAGGCGTCCGCGTCGGTACCCCCATGTGCAGAAAAGAAATGTCGGTATGACAAACGCCGCACCCCGCCACTTCGATCACAGCATCACCCGGCGGGGGAGACCCGAGCGGCTCGGTCCGCAGCTCACAAGGCTCGCCCTGTGCCGTCATCATCCACCGCTCGACAGTGCGCTCGCTCATCACGCTTCTCCTTGTTTACAGGTATCCATTGTTCGGGTCCGCAGACCCCACAGTGCCGCGCCCAAAGCGCCGGCCAGGATGGGTTCGGGTACGGCTTCGACGGGCATCCCGATCTTGTCGGACAACGCCTGCAGAACACCGGGAAAGTATTCGGCCACGCCGCCGGTGACGCGGATCGTGCCCTGGAAGCGTCCGATCTCCACTACACGATCAGCTATCGAGTGGATGCAACCGAGGGCGACCTCCTCGCGCGTGGCGCCGTCGCGCAGTTTCTCGAGGATGTCCTGGCCGGAGAACATGGAGCAGTAGCTGCCCACGTCGGCGGGCGTCTCGGCCATGGCGGCCATCTCCTGCATGCGGGTGGGACTGACGTCGAGATGGCGGGCCGCGAAAATCAAGAACGTGCCGATGCCGGCGGCGCAGCGCCGTAACGTGTGGATCGCCGTCGGGTGTCCGTGTTCGTTCACGTGGATGACCTTGGGGTCGCGGCCGCCGATGTCGACGACGGTCATCTCGTGGGGGTGGTGATGGAAGGCGCCGAGGGCGTGGCACACCGTCTCGCCTCGGAACACGGTCGCCATGGGTACGCAGTTCTCGGCGAAACCCGTGGCGCAGATGCCCGAGAGGTCGTCCGCGCTCACCTTGGCGTCTTCGAGCACGATGTTGAACGCCTCGGTCACCCGGTCCTGGAAGTAGCCGCGGCGGGCCACGACCGTGTTGCCGAGCAGTTTGCCCTCGGTGTCGATGGCCACCGCCTTGACGCATTCCGTGCCCACGTCGATGCCGACGCCGATCGTCCCTTTGTCCTTCATGTCTCCGCTCCTGTCCCGTTGCCGCTCAACCGACGCTGCTGGACGCCAGTTCCTGTATCTCGATGAAGTCGCGCAGTTTCTGCATGATCTGGTTGATCGAGAAGAGCCGCTGATCGTGGGTGTCCGCCTCTAATACGAGGGCGTGCAGGCCCGTGCGGCGCCGCAGCCTGACCTCGAGTCCGTAGCGCACGTTGCTCTGATAGGGGGCGGTGCGGCCCTCGTGGTAGATCACGCCGTCGATGCCGAAATCCTCGAGGAGGTCGACGAGGTGGTCCTCTTTGAATGCGTCCGACCGGTTGTGGAAGATGCCCGTGTAGACGCGCGCCATGCTCTCGATGGGGTTCTCGGGGTCGATGCCGTCGAGGGCGGAGATGTCGCAGTAGGTCGACGCCACCACCGCCGTCCTCTGGTTCAGGAACATGTCCGCCAGTTGGCGCAGGGCCGGCCAGATCGGCGGGCCTTCCCAGTAGAATCGGAAACGTTCGCCCGGCACCGCGGCCACGTTCGAGGCGACCCGCTCCTCGATCTCCGCCTTCAGCAGCGTGTAGTACTCGACGGCCTCCGGTGTGCCGCGCATGACGATGGACGGTGCGATGTGGATGAGCGTGTCGAAAAACGTCAGCGGCGCGGGCGTGGTGCGGCACATGTCTAGGATCTCACGCCACAGACGCGTGCAGGTGTTGGTCAGCTTGACCGTTTCGGACAGCCGGTCGATGTCGAATACGCGCTCGGTCGCGCGCTCGAGCTTGTCGATCAGGCGGAAAATCTGCCGGCCGGCCGAGGCGATCTCGATGGGACCGACCTCGTCCAGGGAGGCCGGCGGATGGAGGCCGATCACCGGTTTATTGAAGTGGCGTCCGTAGTACTCGAACCAGCGTATCAGATCGTGCCCGTAGTTCGTGTTGTAGGCCAGCACGTCAGGCTCGGGCGGACCGGCGACGCCGTACACGGAAACCAGGGGACTGTCGCCCACGAGCATGGCGCCCACGTCGCTGGCCATGGCCGAACTCGCGAACTGCGAGAAACCTTCCTGCAGCGCCTTGGGGATGTACTTGCCCGTCTGGCGGCTGGCGCCGATCAGCGCCGCGTGGTTCTCGGGGAAGTAGACGGACAGATCCATGGCGCGCAGGATCTCGACCGGTCCTGAACCGGAACACCAGGCGATTCGGCGGTCGGAGTCGTTGCTGGCCTCCTGCAGGTCGCGGTAGTAGCTGGTCATCAGTTCCTTGAGCTTGGGCGCCGTCTCCAACGGGACGCGACTCGGCGGCATGCCGCCGCCCGGGGCGAGGTGCATGGGACGCACGGCCGGGCGTCCGTTCACCGGCTGGGGGGCGGTCGCGTCGCTGCTGCCGGTCTCGGCCGCGGCGCCGGCCTCGGCACGCAGCATGTCGGCCAGCTTCTGCTTGCGCGTGAACTTCTGACGCTCGCGCGAGTGGATGAAGCGGACGAGTCCGCGGTTGTGCGGCGCGTCCATCCCCAGCCGCTCGGCCTCGCGCACCACCGCTCCGTTGATGGCGTCCACCTCGGTCCGGCACGAGCGGGCCAGGTCCTGCCACATGGACGGGCGGTTCTTGCCGAGGGCCTTCTGCGAGTTGATGACCGGGGCGTAGGGGTCCTCCTCGTTCACGATGGGCACGCCCCGTGCCTTCATCACTTCGATGGTCTCGAGGCAGAGGTCGCGCATGAAGGACTGCAGGTCCGGGTCGTCGAGCATCTCGCGGCAGGTCAGGCCGGTCAGCGCCGACACGGGGTTGACCACGCCGTTGTGCAGGAGCTTCTGCCAGATCACGTCGTCGATCTGGTCGCACACCTCGGTGTTCAGCCCGGAGGCGCGGAACACCTCGCCCACACGCTCGATCTCCTTGGTGACGACGCCGTCATAGGGAGCGATCTGGATGGGCTTGATGCCCGGCCGGTAGCGGATGCGGTTCGGGCCCGTGTGCTGGATGCTGTGGTACGTGATCCCGCTGAGCACCCGCGACGGGTCGACGATCTCCGCCATGGTGTCGGTATTGCCGATTCCGTTCTGCATCGAGAGCACGAAGGTCTCGGGTCCGATCACCGGCAGGCTGGCGCGCATGGCGACCTCGGTCTGGTAGGTCTTGACCGACACGAACACCAGGTCGGCGACGGGCAGGCCCTCGATCGAGGAGGCCACCTTCACCGGCACGCACTTCTCGCCGGCGGTGCCTTCGGAGACGAAGAGGCCCGACTCCCGCAGCAGTTTGACGCGGGCCTCGTTGATCTCGATGAGGGTGACGTCCTCGCCGCCGGCGGTCAGTTGGGCGCCGACCAGTCCGCCGAGGGCTCCGGCGCCGACGATGACGATACGCATGGGCGTCTCCTGCCTGCTGGATTCCCTGGTCACGAGTTGGTCACGAATTCTTCCATTCCGGCCGCCTCTTCCCGTAGAACGCCTCGATGCCTTCCACGGGATCGTTGCTGGTCATCAATTCCTCGAGAAAGACACGCTCGGCCTCGGCGAGGGTCGCGGCGAAGTCGCCGGCGCGCGAGCGCTTGAGGGTGCGCGTGTTGAGACGCAGCACCAGCGGACTGGCGCGGCGGATGTCCTTGAGCACGCCTTCGAGGGCGTCGTCCAGCTCGTCGGCGCCCACGACTTGCGAGACCAGCCCCATGGCGGCCATCTCCGCCGCCGAGTAGTTGCGCCCCGTGCACGTGATCTCCATGGCCTTGGCGCGGCCCACCAGCGCGGGCAGCGCAGCCACGCCGACGGGGGCGAAGAAGCCCAGCCTGATCTCGGGCTGGCCGAACTTCGCCTCCTCGGCGGCCAACAGCACGTCGGCCATCAGGATCAGCTCGAAGCCGGCGCCCATGGCGCCGCCGCCTACCGCCATCACGACGGGGATCTCCAGGGCGTCCAGCTGGCGGAAGAGCCGGCCGAAGGCGCCGATCATCTCGTGCACCTGCTCCGGGCGATGCTCGCCCACGTCGGCGCCGGCGCAGAAGGCCTTGCCGGTCGCGGTGACGGCCAGCGCCTTCAGGTCGCGGTCGGCGGCCACCGTTTCGAGGTGGGCGCTCATCTCCTGCATCAGCGCGGCGCTCATGATGTTCACGGGCGGGTTGTTCAGCTGCAGGTAGGCGACGTCGTCGGCCACGCGGTAGCTGACCAGTGCGGATTCTGCGGCGGTCATGTTCTTCTCCCCCTGATCAGGACGAGTCCGATTTCACCCAGGTCGTGCCGGGGCACTCCAGGGTGTAGTACACCTTGATCTCCTCTTCCTCCTCGAACATGCGAGGCACCACCTGCACCTCCATGCCGACGGCGATCTCGGCCTCGGGGATGGTCTCGCCGAACCAGGCCAGCAGGCGGCCCGTCTCGGCCAGGTCGATCACGCCCACGGTGAAAGGGACCTCGTCCTCGAAGCCGGCCGGCGCCGCTTCGATGCGGGTGAAGGTCACCACCGTGCCCTGGCCCGTCATCTCGGCGTACTCGAACTCGCCGTGCCGGCAGGCCGGGCAGTCGGCCCGGGGCGGGAAGGATAGCTGTTCGCAGGCGGCGCACCGGGAGCCCATCAGGCGGCCGTCCTTCAGGTGCTGTGCGAAGCCGGACACCTTGGTGTGTGGGCAATAGCTGACTTTTCCGAACCACTGGAACATGCCTCAATCCCTCCTGAAGACGTTGATGAAGCAGTACTGGCCGATGCCCCCCACGTTGTGGGTCAGGCCCAGATCGGCGCCTTCGACCTGGCGCTCGCCGCACTCCCCGCGCAGCTGCTTGACGATCTCGCAGGCCTGGGAGGTTCCCGTCGCGCCGATGGGATGTCCCTTGGCCTTCAGGCCGCCGTCCACGTTCACCGGCGTCGAACCGCCGATGTAGGGCTGCTTCTCCTCGATGAAGGGGCCGCCCCGCCCGCGCTCGCAGAAGCCGAGGTCCTCGTAGGCCATCAGCTCGGCGATGGTGAAGCAGTCGTGAACCTCGGCGACCTTGATGTCCCGGGCCGTGATGCCGGCCATGGCGTAGGCCTCCTGGGCGGCGGCCGCGGCCGAGGGCAGGCCGGTAAGGTCGGGCCGGCGCAGGACCGACATGCTGGCCGTGGCGCAACCCAGGCCGTCCAGCCAGACGGTCTGGTCGTTCAGTTCGCGGGCCTTGTCCTCGGCGGCCAGGATCAGGCACACGGCGCCGTCGGCGTTGGCGCAGCAGTCGTACACGTTCAACGGCGAGGCCACGGGATCGCTCTCGCGGGCCTTCTCCACCGTGACTTCCTTGCGGAACAGGGCCTTGGGATTGCGCGCGCCGTAGTAGTGGTTCTTCACCGCGACCTGGGCGAGCTGCTCGACCGTGGTGCCGTACTCGTGCATGTGGCGCTGGGCGAAGAGTGCGTAGTAGCCCGGGAAGGTGGTGCCGAAGACCGACTCCCACTGCACGTCGCCCACGCGGCCCATCAGGGCCAGGATCTCGGGCGTGGTCAGCTCGGTCATCTTCTGGCAGCCGATCACGGCCACTACATCGTGCACGCCGGCCTTGATGGACATCCAGGCCGTGCGAAGGGCGGCCGAACCCGAGGCGCAGGCCACCTCCGTCAGCCAGGTCGGCCGCGGGTTCAGATCCAGGTACTCCTGGATCACGCCGGCCAGCGAGCGTTGCTTGTGATACTCGGGCACCGAGCCGATCACCGAGGCGTCGATCAGCTCCGGATCGAGGTCGGCGTCGGCCAGGGCGTCCCGGTAGGCCTCGTAGGCCAGTTCCTGGACGGTGGCGTCGCTGCGCCGGCCGAAGACGGTGTGGCCGATCCCGACAACTCCAACTCTGGTCATCTTGTCCCTCCGTTGGCAGGGGCTATATGTACTGGCCGCCGTCGACCTTGATCACTTCGCCGGTAATGTGGCGCGAGAAGTCCGAGCACAGGAAGACCACCACGTGGGCCACGTCCTCCGAGGTGGCGATGCGTCCGAGCACCGTGTCGCTCACCGCCGCGTTCAGGAACTCGGGCGCGATGGTGGCGGCCATCTCGGTGGCCACCATGCCCGGCGCCACCGCGTTGACGTTGACGTTGAACTTGCCCAGTTCCTTGGCCAGGGCCTTGGTCAGGGCGTTGTTGCCTCCCTTGGAGGCGGAGTAGTTGGTCTGACCGAATTTGCCCCGCAGGCCGTTGATCGACGAGAGGTTGACGATCTTGCCGCTGCGCTGCTCCATGAAGACGCGCGCCGCCGCTTGGTTGTAGGTGAAGTAGCCCTTGAGATTCGTCGCGATGACGGCGTCCCACTGCTGCTCGGACATCTTCCAGATCACCCCGTCCCAGGTGATGCCGGCGTTGCAGACCATGATGTCCAGTCCGCCCAGCTCCTCGACCACGCGGTCGACCGTGTGCTCGGTCTCCTCGACGCTGGTCACGTCGGCCTTGATGGCCAGGGCGCGCCGGCCCATCGCCTCGATCTCGGCGGCCACCTCGTTGGCGGCGTCGATCCGACCCTGACAGGTCAGCGCCACGTCGCAGCCCTGACGCGCCAGCTCCCGGCTGACCGCCGCGCCGATACCCCGGCTGCCGCCGGTGACGATGGCGACTTTGCCCTCCAGTCCAAGGTTCATGTTCGCTGCTTCCTTTCTACCGCCGCGAGGATCGCGGGGCTGCTCGTTGCTCAGGCCCGGTCCGCGGGCGCGTTTCCCAGTCCGTTCAGGATCAGATCGATCATCTCTTCGCCGAGGCCGGCCACCGGTTCATCCCGTTCGGGGCTGAACCACATGAAAATCCAGTTGAGCATGCCGAAGATGAAGAGGGTGAGGTGGCGGATCCGTTCCACGTCGCCCGTATCGTTCGCATCGAGTCCCTCGAACTCGGCCACCACGTCGGCCAGGCACTGGTAGTGGCGACGGCGCAGCTCGGCGATGGTCGTGTAGCGCGTGCCCTGCAGTGATTCCAGTTCGAAGGTGCAGACCTTCAGCTCGTTGAAGTGTTCGGTGAAGTATTCCAGGTGGTTGCGCACCAGGCGGCGCAAGCGCTCCTCGGCGCTGCCGCCTTCCTGCAGGGCCGCCTCCTGGAGCGCCAGCAGGGCGCCGAAGGTGCGTTGCTGGATCTGGAAGAGCAGGTCTTCCTTGTTCTCGAAGTAGTAGTACATGCCGCCCAGGCTGAAGCCGGTCTCGCTGGCCACGTTGCGGATCGAGGTCTGACCGAAACCCTGCCGCGCCATCAGGCCGGCCGAGGCGGTCAGCAGCTTGTCCAGCTTGGGGGCGGTCCTGGGCGTACGACCGACCTTGCGTTCGTTGCTGGTGGTATGTTCGTTGTCGGCGAACATTACTTCTCTTCCCGTTCCCGTCGTAGCGCCTGCAGTCCGGCGAGGACCCGTTCGGGCGTGATGGGCAGTTCGGTGACCCGCACGCCGCAGGCGTCGTATACCGCGTTGGCGATGGCGCCCAGGATCGGCGGCAGGCAACCCTCGCCGATCTCCTTGGCCCCGAAGGGCCCGCGCGGCTCGTAACTCTCGACCGCCCGCGAGACGATGCGGGGCGAGTCGCAGATCGTCGGCACCAGATAGCCGTGCAGGTCTGGATTGACCAGCGAGCCGTCCTCGTGCACCAGCGTGTCTTCCAGGAGCGTCTCGCCGAGGCCCATGATGATGCCGCCCTCGACCTGTCCGTGGAAGGTCAAGGGGTTGATCACCGTGCCGGCGTCGCTGAAGTCGTGGAAGTCGTCCACGGTCACGAAGCCCGTCTCCAGGTCGACGGTCACCTCGCAGACGGCCGTGGAGAAACTGTAGGCCGGCGAGGTGCCGACCGCGGCGCCCTTGTACTTGCCGCCGAGGCCGGGCGGCGGGGAGTAGTGGCCGGTGCCGGTCACCGGTCCGCCGCGGGAGAAGGCCAGGCGCGCGGTCTCGTCCCAGTCCAGGCCGACGCGCGGGTGCTCGGCCACGTAGATGCGGCCGTCGCGGGCGGTCAGGGCGTTCACGTCGCAGCCCAGCTGCTCGCCGGCGACCACCAGGAGCTGCTTCTTGACCTCGGACGCCGCCATGCGCACGGCGTTGCCGGCCATCAGGGTCACGCGGCTGGAGTACGCCCCGAGGTCGGTCGGCGCGAGCACCGAGTCGTTTTCCACGAGCCAGATCCGGTGGTAGGGGATGCCCAGTTCCTCGGCCGCGATCTGGGGCAGGATCGTGTTGCAGCCCTGTCCGATCTCCGCCGCCGCGATGTGCACCGAGGCCGCCATGCCGTCTTCCGACAGGCGGATCATGGCGTTGGAGTGGGGAAACTTGGAACGATAGATGGGATACCCCGCGCCGGACACGAACCCGCCGCAGCCGACGCCGATGCCCTTGCCGGGCGGCAGCTTGCCCTTCTTCCCGTCCCAGCCCGTCCGTTCGCGCGCCTGCTTCAGGGTGGCCTCGAACTCGCACGACGAGATGTCGAGGTCGTTGCAGGTCAGGGTGTCGGGTTCCATGGCGTTGCGCAGCCGGATGTCGAACGGATCCAGCCCGAGCTGCTCCGCCGCCGTGTCCAGCAGCGACTCGAAGGCGAACCGGGGCTGGGGCACGCCGTGGCCGCGCATGGCCCCGCTCGCGGGCAGGTTCGTGTACATGCGGTAGCCGTCGTACTGGTAGTTCGGGATCTTGTAGAGCGTCGGCACCATCGAGCCGGCGTAGTAGGCCGTCACGATGCCGAAGGAGGTGTACGCCCCCCCGTCCAGCAGGATGTGCGATTTGCAGGCGGTGATCGTGCCGTCCTTCTTCAGGCCGATCTTCATGTCGATGTACTGTTTGTGGCGTCCGCGGAAGTGACGGAACATCTCCTCGCGCGTGTACTTCATCATCACCGGTCGTCCGACCATCCGCGCGAAGATCACGGCGCACAGGTCCAGGGGCGTGGTCTCGGCCTTCGCGCCGAAGCCGCCGCCCACGCCCGGCGCGATGGCGCGGATGTCACCCTGGGGGATGTCGAAGATCCGGCTCAGCATGTGCCGCAGATAGTGGGGCGCCTGGGTCGACGACCAGATCGTCAGCTTGCCCGCGTGATGTTCCCAGCGCGCCATCGACGCGTGGGGTTCGATGGGGCACTGGTAGGTGCGGTTGCCCTCGAAGGTGTCCTCGACGATGCAGTCGGCGTCCGCGAAACCCTGCTCGACGTCGCCGAAGTGCCACTCGACGGACGTGTTGATGTTGCGGGCGTACTTCTCGTGCTCGGGGTGGATCAGCGGCGCGCCCTCGGCCATGGCCTCGCGCGGGTCGAAGACCGCCGGCAGGGGCTCGTATTCCACCTCGATCAGCTTGACGGCCTTTTCGGCCGTGGCCTCGTCCTCCGCCACCACCGCGGCCACTTCGTCGCCGATGTAGCGCACGCGCTCGCGGGCGAGGATCTCCTCGTCGTAGCGGGGGGGGCTCACGCCGTAGAGCACGTCGGGCACGTCCTCGGCCGTGATCACCGCGAGCACGCCGGGCAGCGCCCGGGCCGCACTCGTGTCGATGCTCTTGATCAGGCCGTGGGGGATGGGGCTGCCGAGGATCTTGCCGTAGACCATCCCGGGCAGCTTGAGGTCGGCGGTGTACTCGAGGCGGCCGGTCACCTTGTCCGGTCCGTCGTAGCGCATCACGCCGCGGCCCACGGTGCTGTGGTCCCGCTCCTGGTCCCGCTCGTCGTGCTCGCCCGGTTCGGTGTCCAGGTCCACGCCCTCGAAGCTCCGCCAGTCCTTCACGGCCTCGATGATGCGGGGGTAGGTGCCGCAGCGGCAAAGGTGGCCGCCGAGGGCGGTCTTGATGTCGTCGTCGTCGGGAGCGGGCTTCTTGCGGATCAGTTCCAGGCTGGAGTTGATCATGCCCGGCGTGCAGAAACCGCACTGCAGGGCGCCGTGCTTGAGGAACGACTTCTGCAGCGGGTGCAAGTCGGCGCCGTCGGACACGCCCTCGATGGTCGTGATCTCCGCGCCGTCCGCGGTGGCGGCCAGCACCAAACATGACGTCACCGCCCGCCCGTTCATGAGCACCGTGCAGGCGCCGCAGTCGCCGGTGTCGCAGCCGCTCTTGGTGCCGGTCAGGTTCAGCTCTTCCCGCAGCACCTGCTTGAGCGTGGTCTCGGGGGCCACCCCGAGCACGTGGACGCGGCCGTTGACGGTGAGCTGGATCAGGTGGGCGTTTGGCCGGGTGTCGCTCATCGGTTCCGTCCTTCCGCGAGATCGGCGGCGCGTGCGAGGGCGCGGCGGGCCAGGACGGCCACCACGTCGCGGCGGTACTGCTTTGTCCCCCGCAGGTCGCTGATGGGTTGGGCCTCCTCGGCCGCGATCCTGGCGGCCTCGGCGAAGACGGTCTCGCCCGGAGCTTCGCCCGTCACGGCCTCCGCGCAACGTTCCGCGAACAGGGGCACCGGTCCCACGGCCCCCATCACGACGCGCGCCTCGCCGATCACTCCCTGTTCGACGTTCAGCCAGGCCGAGACCGAGGCGACCGCCAGGGCGGAGCCGCGGCGCAGGGAAAAGCGCTGGAAGCTGGCGCCGGAGGTGTCGGGCTGGGGCGGGATACGGATCGCGGTGACGATATCGCCTGGAGTGAGGACGGTTGACCGCGGTGCTAGCACGAAGTCGCGGGCGGCCACCTCGCGCTCACCGTCGGGTCCCGTCACGGCAATCGCTCCACCGGCCGCGCAGGTGATCGGCGGCGTGTCGGAACACGGCACCCCGCAGCTGAAATTCCCGCCCATGGTGGCGAGATTGCGGATCTGCGAACCGGCCATGGTCTCGATGGCTTCCGCGAGGGGATGGAACCGCTCGCGTACCGTCGGCGACTCGGCGATCTCGTTCAACGTGGCAAGCGCGCCGATGTGCAGGGTGTCGCCGTCGCAACGAATTTCCTTGAGCTCCGTCAGGTGCCCGAGGTCGATGACGTGCGCCACGGCCTGGCGGCCGGAGCGGAGGTCGACCAACAGTTCGGTGCCGCCGGCCAGGTAGGCCGCCTCGCTCCCGTATTCGCGGCCCAGACGGCAGGCCTCGGCCAGGGAATCGGGACGGTGGAGGGTGAAGTCGCAGAAGGCCATGGCTCGTCAGTCCTCCTCGGGCGCGGGGAGCACCTGGGTGAAGGCATCGTCGTCCATCAGGGCGCCCGCGGCGATCAGCTGCCGGAACTTCACGAAGTCGATCACGTCGCGGCCCGTCCGCTTGCGGTTGTTGAAGGCGGTGAAACCCAGGAACGCCTCGCCGTTCATGTTCGCCGCGAGCCAGTGGCGGTTGGCGAGCTTCGTTTGGTCCCAGGAGGACTTCTTCTTGGCCCGGATGCCGTCGATGGACTTGATCAGGCAGCCCGGGAACAG
>CAYMCR010000081.1:0-12017 GCA_964389015.1 uncultured Fibrobacteraceae bacterium
CGCTTTGAGCGGTTCACAATGAAGGCCCCCGGCTATGCCGGGGGATGATTACTTCTCATGGCCGGATTACTGACCGGCTGCTCCGAAGAAGAGTGTACACAGCCGGAGGCCGAGATCCGCGTTCGCGAATTCGTAGGGTCGGAATCCTGCAACAACGCAGCCTGCCACGCCAGTGACAAGACCCACGCCGACATCTACACCATGTGGGAGCAGTCGGGTCATCCCTACAAGCTGACGAAAATCGAAGGCGAGGCGCCCGTCGATCTGTTCCCGAGCTTCTCCGGCTATCCGAACGACAGCGTCGAGCCGCCCTTGGGATTCGATTGGTCCGACATCTCCTACACGATCGGCGGCTACGGCTGGAAGATGCGGTGGATCAACGCCGACGGCTGGATCGTGACCGGCGTCCACGACAACCAGTACAACTTCGAGGACCAGACCTGGTCCGATTACCATTACGGCGACGCTTCCAACACCAAGCCCTACGACTGCGGGAGGTGTCACACCACGGGCTGGGTGGCCGATGAGGATTACGGCGAAGCCAACGACGACGGCGATCTGACCGACAACCAGGACGGCCTGGTCGGGATGGCCGGCACGTTCTTCGCGGGCGGCGTCCACTGCGAGGAATGCCACGGCAGCGGGAGTCTGCACGTGGACGACCCCACCGAATACCCCATGGGCGTCGACTACACCTCCGCTCTCTGCGGCCGTTGCCACACGCGCGACAAGTTGAACCGCATCAACGCCAAGAACGGGTTCATCCGTCACCACGAGCAGTACGACGAGTGGCTCCACTCGCCCCACGCCATCTCCAACGATCTGGATGCGCCGGGGTGCATCACCTGTCACGATCCGCACGCCTCGGTCCATTACGACGACGTGGCCGCCGGGGAGGGCGTGAGGGCAACGTGCGAATCGTGTCACGCCGACGAGGCGGCGACCAACAACCACTACTCCGGCCCGGGCGCGCCCACTTGTGTTGATTGCCACATGCCCAAGACCACCAAGAGCGCCATCGCGGTGCACAAGTACCAGGGCGACGTTCGCACCCATCTCTTCGCCATCAACACCGAACCGGTGGGGATGGAGGAAGGCATGGGTATCCTGGCATCCGGGTCGAGCAACGTGATCGAGGATCCGTCCACGGGTCAGGCCAAGATCACTCTCGACTTCGCATGCTACAGTTGCCACAACGACGGTACGGACGGCGGTCCGGGTTCCACCCGGGATCTCGAAGCACTGTCCGGCGTTGCCACCGGCATCCATACCGCCAAGAGGGTATTGGCCGCCAATCGGTAGCCGAGGCTCGGTAGAGATACGTCCAACGACAACGGCTGCGAGGGTTTCGATACCTTCGCAGCCGTTTCCGTCTTACCGGTGTCGCTTACCAGTGATTGCTGTACATCACCATCGGAAACGCGATGAAGCTGTCGAGGTCGTCGTCGAGCGGCCGGAAGCCGCTGAGGCTGAACGAGTGACTCTCTCCGAAGATGCGCACGCCGATGTTGACGAAGCCCTTCAGGTCGCTGTCCTCGTCCTCGAGCAGGGCCGAGGAACTCATGTACTCGGCGAAGAGCTTGCTGCGCCGCGTGATCTGTGCGTCGGCGCCCACGAGGAAGACCGTTTCCGAATTGCCGTCGTCGTCGAAGGTGCGGTTGACGGCCAGGTTGAGGCTGTTGCGCCGGTCGCCGATGCCCGCCACCGCACCCACCGCACCGAATCGCACTTCCTCCAGGAACGTATAGCTGGCGGCCAAGGCCAGGCCCACGGGCTGCTCTTCACGGTCGGTAACGCGCAGCTTGCCGCCCAGCGAGACCATGAGCGCATCGGCTGAGACGGGAAACAGGGTGCCGATGCTGAGATCGAAAGCGTCGCTGACGGCGTAGCCGAAGTTGAGGATGAACAGTTCGAAGTCGCGGAAATACCCGTCGCCCTCGGCCAGCGTAGCGGGCGTGGGGCAGAACATCAGGGAGTTGTAGTCCGGATCCGCCAGCGCGCCGAATCTTCCTCCTGAGCCGCGCAGGCGAGCTCGAAAAGGTGACTGGACAAACCCGACGGTATCGAACGGACAGAAAGAAAGGAAACAAGGCCCATGGTTAGAATGACTTGACCAAAGTTAAAGTTGTAAATCGGCATGCTACACCCGCGCCCATGGAGATCGTCTGCTACGAATCCTCGCCCTGATCGCGTGGTTCCAGCGCCCGCAGGGTCAGCGCCGCGAGTTCCTGCAGCTGTTGCTCGTCCAGCTCGATGAGCAGCGCCCTGCCTGTGCAGTAGACGATATCGCCGGCGGGGTCGCTCAGCACGGCGCGCGCGTGGACCTTGCGGTCCTCGACCTCGACCACCTCGGCTTCCACCACGCAGGGTGTTTCCAGGGGCAGCATGCGCTTGAAGGACACGCTGAGTTCGGCGGCGAGGACGGGGTGGCCGGACAACCAGGCGGCGGCGCCCATGGCCTCGTCCAGCAGGGCCGCCATGCAGCCGCCGTGGGCGTGGTCGGGGGGACCCGAGGCGTCGGGGCCGCACAGGACCTTCACCTGGACAGCGCCGCCGTCGTCGCGGCGGTAAAAGCGTATGGCGAGGCGGCGTCCCGTCGCATCCTCGGATACGAAACGCGAAGACGTGGCCGGGAAGGGCAGGTCTATCCGCGTCCAACCGGGTTCGGTGATGTCCAACCAACGAGTGGCGTCATCCGTCATGGTGATCTCCTGTTATTACGGTCCTGCCTTGTATCGTAGCGAGTTGCGTCGCGCGTGTCACGAGGAGGATGTCGCCGTCGGTTGGGGCGGGGCTCTCCAACCCACTTGGCTCGTCATGTCGGATTACGATGCGGCAGACCACAGCGTGCACGGCGATTGTGACGATCAATAAACATATGTCTACATTCAAGTTATACCGGGAATCGCTATTTGCGTTGACGTAGGACGGCGTTGCTGATACGGTGTTTCCAATCGTCGGCGGGTCGCAACACATCTACCAACCCGCACCCCCCCGCCAGCGTCGACCCGCCGGAATTCCATCCAGAAACACACCAGTACCGGGTCGCAGGGTCGCTGTGAGCGCGTGTTCCGCTGTTGCGCTAGATCGTGTCATACGGCTCCCGGTCCGGACTGGACCCTCGCCTGCCCCGTGCCCGAGTCGCAGGGTCCAGTTCACGGCCGGGGGCCTGTTTCGTCTGCCAGGCCGGGATGGAACCCTGCACGCCCCGCGTGCGTCATCTTTCAGTCATCAACAAGGGGAGGGGACCATGACGAAAAGACATCTCGTCACCTACATGGCACTGGCGAGCCTGCTCCTGTGCGCCGGCTGTCGCTTCGAGATCAACGAGGGCGTGCGCGGCAACGGCGACGTCGTGACCGAGACGCGCGAGGTGAACCGCATCGACGCCGTCTATCTCAGGTGCCAGGGCGACCTGGTCATCACGCTCGGCGACCGGGAGGAACTGGTCGTCCAGGCCGAGAGCAACCTGCTCGAGCTGATCGAGACCGAGGTCGAGGACGGGACGCTGACGCTGCGCACCACGCGGGGTACGAACCTGCGAACGACCAAGTCGATCCGCTTCGCTTTGACCGTCCGTGCGCTCGAGGCGATCCGCAGCACGGGCAGCGGCGACATCACCGCGCCGCGCCTGCAAGCCAAGCGGATGGACATCGAACTCACCGGGTCCGGCGACCTGGACCTGAAGGGTCTCGAGACCGGCGAATGTTCGCTGCGGCTCACCGGCTCCGGCGACGCGACGATCGGCGAACTCCGGGCGGACGAACTCACCGTGCGGCAGACCGGCAGCGGCGACGTGGAGATCGACGCGGGAGTCACGGCACAATTTGCGGCGCACATCACCGGCTCGGGGGAGTGCCAGGCGGCAGAACTCAGGACGCGCCACGCGACGGTGCGCATCACCGGCAGCGGCGGCGTCGACGTGTACGTGGAGGATTCACTCGATTGCCGCATCTCCGGTAGCGGCGGCGTGCGCTACGGAGGCGACCCGGCTGTGGAGGTCAAGAGCACCGGCTCGGGGCGCGCCAGGCATCGCTAGACCAGCCGCGGCGTTATGTCCGTTTACGGATCCCCGGCAACGTGAACAACACTGCCACGAAGGTCCCGAGCAGGAGGATCAGCACCGCGTCATCGGCCACGACCAGCCATTTGGGGAACGGCTCGCCGCGCCACTTCTGCAGCCATTGCCCCTGCCAGACGCCCATCAGCAGCACGCTGCCCGCCCTGGTATAGACGAATCCCCGCAGATCCTGACGGCGGTACGCGCGGTTGTGGGCCAGGACGGCGGCCGGATCGTCCGCCTGGGCCAGTGCGCCCTGGGCGACCGGCCAGCGCCGGGTGGCCAGCCAGCCCGCGAAGAACCGTGTCACGGCGATGAAGACCAGTTGGACGACGGGCAGGGCGATGATCGCGAAGAAACCCGCTTCGCCAGCGCTCGGCCAGCGCCAGGCGGTCATGGCGACCGTCAACGCGAAGACCAGCAGGGGCAGGATCTCCATCTGCGGCGGGTAGAAGGAGGAGAGCTCACGCCGTTCGAGGCTGGCCGTGCTCGTGGTCACCGGTTCCAGCAGCTTGCGCAATGTGAGTACGCGCCGCACGTCGCGTACGTACCCGCCCAGCATGACGGCCGTCGAGAGCAGCGAGACGACCGCCAGGCCCAGCTTGCGGTGACCCGTCTCGGCCAGAGGAACCACGGTGACGATCGCGAGGGCGGCGACGATCAGCAGGACGCCGATCACGCGCCGTCCGTTGCCCAGTCCGTGATGATAGCGGGTCACCACCGGCGCCACGGATTCGGGGCCCGTATCCGATCCCAGCATCTGGCGGGGCAGGATGTGCGACATGCGGATCATCAGGAACTGGAACGCCGCGATCTGCAACACGACCAGCACCGTGAGGCTGGTGAGCCTCATGCCGGCCACGTCTGCGGACGCCAGGAACAGGGACACTGGTTCACCTAAGGACATCATTCTATTTACCTCCGTCGTCTTCGCTCTCGGAGTTATCGGCGACGTGGGTCGCCAGGGCTTGCAACAGGGACTCGTCGGTCAGACCCAATTCATGCCCGGCCGCGAGGAAGTCGCTCACGGCCTCGTCCAGCCGGGTCCGGTCGCCGGCCAGGGCACGGTCGCGGGCCGCTTCGGCCACGTAGTAACCCATCCGGCTGCGGCTGACGAGAATGCCGGCCTGTTCGAGCAGCAGGTACGACTTGCTGACTGTATTGGGATTGATATCCAGGTCGGTCGCCAGCTGACGGACCGACGGCAAGGCTGCGCCGGGCGGTAACAGGCCATCGGCGACCTGACGGCGAATGCCGTTGATGATCTGCCGGTAGATGGGCGTTTCACCCTCGAGGTCGACGGCGAGCAGTCCAGGTGCGGGTGGTCTTGACGAGGCCATGAGATCTCCTATCGCTGTACCATCTGTACTAGTACAGTATCTATTTACGAGCGATTCGTCAAGAGGTTGCATTGTATTTCTCATCGTAGGTCGGCGCGGATTTGCCGAATCGACCCATCGCGTGTTGTGTGTGATGCCAGCGCATCTCCCCGCGGGGATGGAAGGGTGGGACACGACATGAGGACAGTCATCATCATGGCGCTGGCGCTGTCACTCGCCGGTGCGGGAGGAACGATGGCCGGGACGAACGACAGGGAGACGGCCACGCTGGCCGGCGGCTGCTTCTGGTGTCTGGAGGCGGTCTTCGAGGAGCTGGTGGGCGTGGTGAAGGTGGAGTCCGGCTTCTCCGGCGGCGGCAAGGGGTCCGTCACCTACCAGGAGGTCTGCGCCGGTGGGACCGGTCATGCCGAGGTGGTGCAGATCAGGTTCGACCCGTCCGAGATATCCTACGAGGAACTGCTGACGGTTTTCTTCTCGGTTCACGATCCGACCACTCTCGACCGGCAGGGCGCCGACGTCGGCGAGCAGTATCGCTCCGCCATCTTCCACCACGACGAGGCGCAACGCGCGGCCGCCGAGAAGCTGATCGCCGACCTCACCGCGGCCGATGTCTTCGACGATCCCATCGTCACCCGGGTGGCGCCCTTCGATGCCTTCATCGGCGCCGGCGAGGGTCACCAGGACTACTACCGCAACAACAAGAACCAGCCCTACTGCCGGATGGTCATCTCGCCCAAGCTGGACAAGTTCCGCGAGAAATTCCGCGACCGGCTCAAGCGCTAGCGCTTGAACACCACCTTGTCGTCGGTGAAGACCCAGGCCGCCGGGTCCGTGTGTTCGCCGTCCAGGGCCTCGATCCAGAGGGTGTCGGCGTCCGGCATCTGGATGAAGAACGTATAGTCCGGCCACTCCACCACGAAGCCGTAGACCGTGCCGTCGGGCATGACGGACGCGAAATCCCGGTTCAGCACGCCGTCGTTCTCGGGCACGAACGCGAAGGCGCCGCTGCCGACGGCCGGGATCGAGGTGCCCACCGAGAAGACGAGCCGTGATGGCTGGGTGTGCGACTGCACCAGCGCCAGGTGCGGGTCCTCGGGGTTGTTGGGCTCGCCCGGGAAGAACCAGGCTCCGTGGGCCGTGCCCGGCACGTCCTGCATGTTGTAGCCGCCGGGGTGCTCGTCGCCGGGGACGTCCTCGCGGTTGACGAGGGCCCACAGCTCGTCGCGCACCAGCCCCTCCTCGTAAAGTTCCACGAAAAGCCGGGCGTAGAGATAGCCGTAGCCGCTCCAGCGCGCGGGGTTGGCCGGTGTCGGCGGACTGGTCCGTCGGTCGTACATGCCGAAGTCCAGGCCGCCCTGGTTGGGGACGCCGCCCGTGGTGCCCAGCAGGTCGCCGCCCGTCACCGAGATCCTCACGTTTGTCGACCAGCGACGGTAGGTCTCGCCACCGGTGGTGTATTCGGCCTCCAGGGTCCACTGGGTGTAGTCGGCCGTATTGCCGAAGAGATCCTCGTCCAGCGTGGTGATGTGGCCGAACCTTCCCCACAGGTCGCTGCAGACCTCGAAGTTCAACTCGAAGTCGGTGATCTCGGCAACGATGTGTTCCGAGGCGACCATGTTCGTGATCAGGATGTCGCCGGGTGCGTAGAGGTTCACCCTGTGGGTCAACTTGTCCACCGGCGGCGAGGCGACGTAGTATCCGCCGTGATCGGACGGGAAGACGTGGCCCGGCGGATTCAGGTTACCCAGGGGATCGATGTTGGCGACCGAGTCCGGATCGATGACGTGGTGCGTGAAGACGGGTCCTTCGGGGCAGGGCGCTCCGTCGTCGGTGCTGCAGCCGATGATGCAGAAGGGCGCCAGGGCGAGCAGGGCGAGGGCGGAGATCGTGATACGCATGGGTGTCCTCCGGTTGTGGGCGGGTACGCCGGCGACTGTAGGTGGCGCGGTGTCGGGTGTCAACGGTGCGGCCGGAGCGGTTCTGCAACAGCGCTGCCGTCGGTCCCGAGGGCCGGATCTACGCGGCGCCGGAACTCGAGCGCTACGTCATCAACGTCTACTCGTCGGACGGTGAGCTGGAGCGCGTCATCGGGCGCGAGTACGAGCGCTGGCTCCGCACCCCCGAGGAGCGCCAGCTCATCCACGACATGATCGACAATGCCATCAGCGGTTCCGGCATCCCCTACCGGGTGGAGATCCTCGATCACGAGCCAGACCTCGTCTACAGTCTGCGCGGCCTGCGTGCCCGTGCCGACGGCAGCCTGTGGGCGCTCAGCAGCCGCGGTGTGCGCGAGCAGCCCGACGGCGTGCTCTGCACCTTCGACGTCTTCGACCGGGACGGCGTGTTCGTGAAACAGGTGCAAGTGAAGTGCCCCGGCGACGGCCGCTACGACGCGGTATTTTACGCCGGTGCGGACCGCGTGCTGGTGGTGCGCGGCTTCGCCGACGCTTTCGCGGCCCAGTGGGGTCGCGGCAGCCGCATCAGCGCGGGCGACGATGAGGAGGCGACGGTCATGGAAGTGGTGTGCTACCGGGTCGTGGAATGATGGTTGTTCAACCGGGTGACCCTGTTGGAAACTTAATCTTGTTCTTGTCATGCGTGCGTCATATCGTAGCTCCAGATCAACGAACGTTTACTTTTCGTGCGGAGGTCTCTCATGCAGCGTCTCATCCTGCCGTTGGCGGGGCTGCTCATCCTGGTCGCGGCGCAGGCTCCGGCCGGCGCCTACCTCGACCGGTTCGAGTTGCCCGCAGGGGCCGCTTATGTCGGATCGGAAACCTGCCTCGATTGCCACGAAGAAGAGGGCGAGTTCTACGCCCATTCGCCCCACTCGGTCGACCACGCGCTGACGGTTCCCGGCAGCGGTGTCTCTGCTTGCGAGGCCTGCCACGGGCCCGGCAGCGTGCACGTGGACGAGGAGGGTGACGGTTTCATCCTGGGCGTCGAGGCCCTTGGCGCGTTGGGCGAAGCCGGGCGCGTCGACATGTGCACCCAGTGCCACACGAACCGTCGCCTGGACTGGCACGACGGGCCCCACGCCGGCACCGGCGTAGCCTGCTCCGAATGCCACGCGGACCAGGTGCACTTCGGCGGCAGCGCGACGCCGGCCGCACACTTCCGCAATCGCTCCGAGTTCTGCCTGCAATGTCACACGGCGCAAAGCGGCGACTTCCGCCTGCCCTTCCGGCATCGCGTGCTGGAAGGGGAAGTGGGTTGTGCCGACTGCCACGATCCCCACGCCGGCTTCGCGGCGGCGGGATGGAACGGGCTGAACGAGATCTGCCTGGGTTGCCACACCGAGATGGCCGGTCCCTTCGTCTTCGAACACGAGGGCGTGGCCGGCGAGGATTGCGCCGCCTGCCACCGACCGCACGGTTCCATGCACGACAAGCTGCTGGCCACCGACAGCAGTACGCTCTGTCTGCAATGCCACTTCGAGTCGACCTTCGCCCCGGCCGACGCCTGGGCGCTGGGGGACGTTCCCCACGGCGCCTACCTGGGCGGCGAGGCGCGCTGTAATGACTGTCACACGGAGATCCACGGCTCTAACGTCTCACCGGCGTTCAGGGACTAGAAAGGAGCGGTCATGAAGATGACGAGCACGAAGACCATGGCGGTCCTGGTTGCGGCGCTCCTGTTGACGAGCGCAGTGGCCATGTCCGACGATCTGCCGGTCCAGGCCGGACGGCTCTGGGCCCCCCCGGGCGACCTGATCGGGTTGCAGACCCACTGGACGGCGTCGATCGACGTCATGGACGCCTACGGCTACGACGCCAAGGCGGCCGAGGACTGGCGCCGGGTGGACAAGTATCGCTTCTCGGGCCTCTTTTCCTGGCGCAAGGTCAGGGACGACGGCTACCGGATCAGCCTGAGCGGCGTTGGCGACAACGGCGCCGAGTCGGGCAGGGCCGGTGGTGTCTTCCTGAGACTGGGGGATCCGGGCAACTACAGCTGCGAGGTGAGTTACCGTAGCTTCCATCATTTCTTCGACGGCACCAGCGAAATGCGGGCGCCGGGCTTCGCAGCCGATCCGGCTCCGCCCGCGCTGGATCCCGCGCCGGTCTTCAACTGGAACCGCGGCGAGATCGCCGTGCGCTATCACGTGCAGGACGGCTTCGACTTGAGGGCCGGAGCCAAACGCACCCGCCGCTCGGGCGACAAGAGCAGCCTTGCACGGGGCATGTTCGTGGCCGGCGACAACCCGCCCGCGGTCCGCAGCTTCGAGGTCTGGACCCAGGAGTTTTGGCTGGGTGGCACCTACGCCTACGGCGGCTTCGCCGGCGACCTGCGCCTGATCCATCGCGGCAGCGACGGCACCCGCGCCCTCGATACGCGCCACCGCTACGAGGACAGCCAGAAATTCTGGAGCGCCAGGCTGGCCACCAGTCTGGACGTCAACGAGAAGTTGCGTCTGACGGGCAACGCCACTACGACCCACCTCGAAAGCGCCCCGGTCGAGACCTGGCAGGCGACGGAATTGGCGCCCGACAGCGACGCCGCCACGCGCACGGGCCAGCTCGGTCTCATCACGCGGCTGGGCGGTACCTCGACCCTGCGCCTGTCGGCCGGTCTGCGGAACCAGAACCTGGACGGCCGGACCGACCTGAACGACACGATCCTCCAGGCCGCCGACCGCGACCGTCGGAGCCAGGACTACCGGGCCGTGCTCACCACCGCCGCGGGCAAGGCCCGTTTGCGTCTCCACTACGCCTACAAGACCTCCGACCTGGATGACACCGTGGCCATGGACAACCTGCCGGGTAGCGGTCTGGCGGGCGATTACCAGACCACGGCCCAGGAGAGGACCGACCAGCAGGCCGGTTTGCGCGGTCGCTACCGCTTGGGCAGCAGGACGAGCCTCAAGGCGCGCGTCGTTTGGCGCAAGACAGAAGTAACCCAGCTCGACACCTGGGACACGGCGTCAGGCGACCGCTGGTTCTTCTGGATGGGCGATCGCGAGCGCGAGCAGCTCCGCTGGCAGGTGTCGCTGCAGTCACGCCCCCTGCACAACCTGCGCGTGGACCTGGGGCATCAGGCCATCAACCAGACCTTCACCCGCCTCGATCTCGAGAGCGCGGAAACCACCTGGCAGGTCCAGCGCGGCTACATGGTCGCCAACTGGTCGCTGCACGAGCGGTTCACGCTCATGGGTACGGCGTCCCTGGGCGTCGAGGAATTCGCCCTGACCGACGGCCCCGATCCGACCTCGGGCATGGCGCCCATGCTCTACGACGGCACCACCCTGCGCTTCGCACCGGGCGCCGTGCTGAAGCTCGCCGACAATCTGACGGTCGTGGGCCACTACGAGGGGATCCGTTACGAGGACAAGGCCGGCGCCACGGGAGAGAGTGACGATCTCAAGTCGGATCTGGACCGGCTCATGGTCCGAGCGAGTTGGGGCTTCGCGCAGAAGCTGACCCTGAATGCCTCTTTCCTGCGCAACGAGTTCGACGAGAACAGGTGGGACGACTACATCCTGGACCTCTACACGTTGTCGCTCAGCGGCAGTTTCTAGACGGCGAAGGGGCCTCGTGCCACGGGGCCCCGTAACTCCTTGAATGATGGTGAGATGGCGAGATCGGCCGCTGGATGGGAAGTGGAGTGGGATTGTTCGTTAATGATCGAACAGATGTTGACAGGGGACTCACGGGCATTAGCTTTGTGAAGTTGGTAAACGTTAGCTTACTTGAGCGAAAGGGTCTGGAGTGACGAAGAGCAAACGCTCCCCAAATCGTCGCCAGCAGATCCTGGAAGAGGCCACGCGTCTTTTCTCCGACCACGGCTACGACGGCACTTCCGTCCGTCTCATCGTCCATTCCTGCGACATCACCGAAGCCGCCATCTATCGCCATTTCAAGAGCAAGTCCTACCTCTACACGGAGGTGATCCGAAACAAGGCGCTCCAGTACGACATTTGTAAATACCTGGCGGCCCAGGTTTGCCGGGAAGGGGTTGAGGAGGTCCTGACCATGTTGGCGGAACATATCCTCGCCTTAGCCGATCGCGATCCCGAACTGATGCGCCTGATGCATTACAACAGCCTGGAAAGCGGTTCGGGCGCTGCGGTGCTCTTCAAGGAAGTGCGCCTGCCCTACATCGAATTTCTGACCGAGGAGTTGACCCGCCGGATGACCGCCGGCGAGGTCCGCGACATTGATCCCTTCATCACCAGCCGTTGCTTCGTGGGCATGGTCATGGACTGTGCCCTGAACACCGGTGTCTGGTCGATACTGTCCGAACGGGAATTCAAGGCCGAGAGCGTGATCTGCAATAATGTGCCGATCTTCGCTCGCGGCCTCTTGAAAGAAGACGCGCCGGCCTAGGCGCGGCGCCAACACAGGGGAGCCTGATGAACAGAATCATCACAGTCAGTCTTATAATGCTGCTGGCGTTGTTCTGTCTGTGGGGGTGCGAGCACGATACCTCCAACGGCCCGGTCCGCCCGGGCGACGGCGAGCAGACCGATCTGACCTGCCTGGGCTGCCACTCCAGCGAGGAGATGTTGCAGGCGGCCCTGGGCGGTGAGAAAGGAAGCAAGGTGCCCGTGCCCAACAAGCAGGATGGCTGAGGCGGTGACGTACCCGAGCTGGAAGCTTGGGAAAAGGTCATCATCACGG
>CAYMCR010000082.1:0-11849 GCA_964389015.1 uncultured Fibrobacteraceae bacterium
AGTTACAGAGCTGACGCGGCCCGGAAGCGGAACCGGGGGGCGGCATCATCAACCGGATGTGAGCGCTCCAGGCTACGGGGTGAAAGCGAACAAAGCGCGCAATGATCGGCTTCGGCAACGTGTGCCTGACTTCCGTTGTGAAATCCGTATTGCCGGTGAAGACCGTGTGAGCACCATCGGCCTCGGAGTAGAACCAGTTCGCGCCGTCCTGGCTGTAACTCAATCGGTACGACTTGACCCACTGCGCGAGGTTGTTGTGGCGTCCCTTGGTTCCGATGGCCTGGACGCGGGCCAGCCCGCCCAGGTCGATCTGCAGCCACTGGTTACCGTCGTTTTTGTTAGCCGACCAGTTCGATTTCGCAGTGCTCGTGTACTTCGCTTGCCAAGGCCCGTGGTCGCCGGCGTTCCTGAAGTAGCTGGATGCAGAAAACGCGCTGTTCGGCAACGTGGCGACCATGGGCAGCGCCGGCCCGTACGGCTGGCGGCTGCCCTGCAAGCTGAGCACCTCGAGCGGATAGATGATCCCGCTCATCTCGATCGAATAGGCCGTCGTTCCTTCGATGAAGTGACCATCGGTGAACTTCACCTCGTGCAGCAGCGGCAACAGGAGGTCTGTCTCGTACTTCTTCAGGTTGTTGTCGTATTCGATCAGGGCCTGCACGCGCGCCTGCTCCTTGGCCTCCTGCTCGACCTCCTTGAGCGTCAGATTCGGGTCGGCGACGACGACCTTCTTGGTCAACGAACGGGGGTTCAACGTGTCGAGATCCTCGTCGCGCACGTAGGCGTCGATCGTCACGCACACCTCACCGAAACCGTCTCCCGAGAAGTAGCGGGGATTGCCGCGTACACGGATGAACCCCACCGAGGTGGCCTCGATCTCATGGGAGGTCAGCGAGAAGTTCTCCACCGTGCTCAGCGAGCGGATGAATTCTCCGAAGATCTCCTGCACCGCCATCTCCTTGGCCCGGGCGAGCAGGGCGGATCGGGCATCATCCGCCGTCTCGTAGCCCTCGCCGAACAGGGTGACAGTGGCGGTCTTGGTCACGCTGACCTCCGCCTGCAGGGGGGCGACGCAGAGTAGGGCGAACAACGCCGTCAGGATCGGTGTCTTCATGGGTAGTTCTCCCGGTATCGGCGCCCATGCCGTGCTAGGGTACGACTGAATAGAACACTTCCGCCTTGGTCCGCCGGTCGGGTGCGATGTCCAGCAGCCAGCGATTGAAATCGGCGAGATCGGCTCTTGCGGTGGGGACGAATTCCCCGCCCAGGTCGGTCATTTCGTTCGACAGAAAAGGACGCTGCTCGCGCGTAGCCACGATGAACAGGAACCCTTCCTCCATTTCGCGGTCGGGACGGAGGCCCACGATGATCGGCGAGTGCCGGCGATCCTCATCGCTCGGAAGCGTCTTCGGCCGGCCGGCGGACAGGCGATTGTCCGGCAGTCGCTCCATGGGGATCAGCACCGAATAGGTGCCGTCGGTCGACACGTCGAACACGGTCACGTGGCAGTCCTTCGTGGCTTCCAGTTCGAGCACCAATTCCTCGCCGCTGCGGAAGACGCGGCTTTCCGGACCGAGCAGCCTAGCCTGCAAGCGGAAGGCCGGATCCGGCTTCCGGTTCTCTATCTCCACCTTGGCCCGGATCCGGCATACCATCTGCAACACGCCCTCGATCTGCTCGATGGGTGTTTCGAGGATTTCCTCGGCGACGATGAGACCGTGGGTCTCTGCGGCCGTACTCTGGGCCATTCGGTCGATCATCTGAGCGCCCGATTCGATCTGGACGCGGTCCGTACGGGAAGTGAACTGGATTCCCGTGACCTGGGCGACAGCGTCCTTGCGGGCCAGGTCCAGCGCCCGTTCGCGCGCCTCGACCGGAGTGATCGTCTCGAATGTTACGCGGCCCTCGCCCTCGGTCCAGGGCAGATCGTCGTACTCGCCGGCGTGGAGCGGCGAGGCCATCCACAACAGCAGTACAAGAATCAGAAACAGCAGGGTGTGGAACGCGCGGACCGCGGGAACCGGAGTTCCCGCGGTCACAGTCGTCGCTTCAGGGATACCGTGCCCGTACATGCCTATGCCTAGCGGAAGTGCGCTTCCAGGTCCTGGAAGGACTTGGAGGCCAGGAAGCGCTGGTACAGGTCATCGTCCTTCTTCACCGTGCCGAACAGCGCCTCGTCCGCGTTCACGCGCGGGATCTCGACCAGGACGAAGCCGCGGAAACCCGTGCCTTCGCGCAGGTATTTCTTCTCCCGGGTACGGATGCCGTTGAGTACCTGGTTGACGCAGCGCTCGGTAGCCTGCACGGTCTTCGACTGGAACTGTGCCGCGTCGCCCGAGCCGGCCTCCTTGTTCATCGTGGTCATCCGGTCCTGGATCACCGCCGACAGGCGGGTGGCCAGCTGGCCCTGTGCATTCAGCTCGGCCTTCGAGACGGCCATCTGCGGATCCTGGCTGGTGGCGGTCGCCGAGGCCAGGAAGAACGACGGATCGTCGGGCAGGTTCTCCATGTAACCCGGCCAGGCGGCGCTCACGTCGTTGGGAGCGATCTGAGGCGCGGGCGCTCCGCCGCCGCAGCCGGCCAGCCAGATCAACCCCACGGCGGTGAACAGGTAGAGCGTCGTTCTCGTTTTCATGTCGGATCCCCTTTCCAGTTGTTCGATCGTTCGGTCGTATCTTCGCGAACCGGCCGCGGCCGGCTGTCCGTTCTCAGTCCTTCCACTCCTCGTAGTACTTCATGCGATCCAGGATGCGGGTGATGTAGTCGCGCGTCTCCTGGTAGGGCAGGTCGCGCTTCAGCTTGGCGAGCACCTCGTCCGGCTGCATCGCGTTGATCATCTCGGCGGCCGGTCCGACCTTCCGCTCCCCGGTGAAGGTGCGGCTCACGTTTCCGGCGCCCGTGTTGTAGGCGGCAATGGCGCAGTACAGGCGGCTTTCCGGATTCGATATCTTCTTCAGATACCGGCTCAGCACGATGTCCAGGTAGGCGCAGCCCAACTCGACGTTCTGATTCGGAACGTACAGGTAGTTCGCCGACAACAGCTTGTCCTCGTTGTAGACCGCCTGGTAGGCGTCCTTGGCTCCGTAGCGCGGCACCAGCTGCATCAGGCCGTAGGCGGGCACGTGCGACTTGGCCTTCGGGTTGAAGTACGATTCGGTGTGGATCAGCGCCATGACCATGCGCGTGTCCAGGCCGTATTCCTTCGCGAAACTCCGCACCGGAACGAGGAACTTCTCGGCGCGCACCCGCAGATGCTTCGGCACCAGCGGAATGGCGACCTCGAGCTTGACCCGCGCGACGCCGTCCTCGGATTTCACGGCCGTGCGCCGGATCGGCTGCTCGGCGACGATCTCCCTGGCGAACTGCGCCGCATTTTCCGGAGTCACGGGCCGACCGGCCGAATCGGCGAGCTGGTCGGTCAGGACCGGCTCAGTGCTCAGCGGGCGCGGCTGCTCCTGGGCCACCGGGTAGTCCATCGTCTTGCCGCGGTCGGCGACCAGCTTCTGAACGGCGGCCTCCAGGCGGGCCAGGGCGGCCTCGGCGCGATCGAGCGTGTTCTCTTCAGGGATCTCCTCGGTCGGCGCCTCGACCAGGACGGCGACCACGGCCTCGCCCTTCTCGAAGTCGACCGCGGTCAGGCTCTCCTTGTCGTCCGCATACTCCACCCAGTCCTTCTTCGTGCTGACGGTGACCTCGCCCCATTTGCCGCCCACTTCCCGGGCGAAGGCGGCGAAGGCCAGGCTGTCGGCGCGCGCCCAGGCTTCCCATTCGGCCTTCAGGGTGTCCTCGAACTCGGTCTGATCGTCTTCCCAATCCTGGAGCCAGTCGTCGAAGCCCTGGTTCGGATCCTCCTGCGATTCCTGAGCGACCGCACTGGATAGGGCCAGCATGGAGCCGAGGAGCAGGATCAGTACGATCGGCCGCCAATTCGCGAGACAGGTGCTCATGTCATTCCCCCTCGCCTGGATCGGAGTCTTCTTCGTCGTAGATACCGGGATCGAAGCGCGATTCATCGATCTTTCGCTCGCTTTCCCGGTCCTTGAACAGCGATCGGTTGGCCTCGTAGAAACGCAAGAGGTCGCCCACTCGCGTGGTCAGGAACGGATTGGGATTCTTCATCTCGGCCAACGCCGCCGCAGCGGTCGTCACTCTGTCACTGGTCAACAGACCGACCTGAGCAGCGAACGCTTCCGGATTCGGCGGGCCGTAGTAGACCTCGGGATTGGACAGGATGTTCAGCTTGATCAAAGCCTGGCAGGCGACGTCGATGTCTCCGGTGACCAGCAGTCCGGCCCGGTCGGCCGTGATGTGGGCCTCCTGCATCCAGTCCAGCAGCTTGGTGCCGGCGCCGCCCAGGACCATCCGGCCCAGCATGTCGGGCAGCGCCGATTCCAGCAACGCCCGCGCGCCCTTGGTCACGTCCAGAAAGTAGACGTGCCGACAGTGGATATGGCCGATCTGGCGGGCGACCAGAAAACGCATCTCCTCGGGCGTGAAGACCCACAGGTAGTCGTTGTTGATCACCAGGCTGGGGGTGACGAAGTTCGTGATCTCCATGTCTCGATCGTCGGTCCAGCCCACGTACACGGTGGGTGGCGGAACATCGTGATCGATGGCGCCGAGCGTGGCGCAGGCTTCGGTCACCATTTCCCAGAGCGGGGGAAACTGGTCGGGCCCGACCTTGATCAACTGCGTGTTCTTGTAGCCGGGAGAATACCTGCGCTTGTACTCGCGGTAGTACAGACCGGTGATGAACTCCATGGCGCGACTGTCTGTGATCTCACCGAGTTCCTCGGACAAGTGCCGGCCTTCATCAGTCTCGTACCAGTGCTCGCTGAGCAGATCGTTCGGCGTGATCTCCGGCCAGTTGTCCTCGGGAGGTTGCAGGACGAGCCGTTCGTATTGCCGGGTCCCGAACAGCAGCAGGATCACGATCAGGGCCAGAGCCCACAACCACTTGCTGCGCCAGGGCCGCATCCGACGACGCGGGGGAGCGGGCGGACGCTGCTCCGCCTCTTCCGCCGTCTGTTTGGTTTCGTCTTGCGCCACGTTCACCTCCGTGGGATCCGAATGTCTCGTCGATCGGGTGCCGACAGGTCGCCGGGCGCAGCCGACTACGGATTGGAAATGTTCAGCGTGTACTCATCACCGTCGGTCAGTTCGAACGACAGGGGTTCGAATCCCATCACCGCCGGTTGCCGCAGATCTTCCGCGGTGGCCGAAAACGATTCCGGGGAGTAACTCCAACTGGTCTGCCAGTTGACGATCCAGGTCTTGGATCCGTCCCCTTCGATGTCGTGACAATCGCCCTCGACACAGACTTTGACAGGATTTCCGTCCAGCACGACTACCACCTTCGCCTCGTTGTTGCAGCCGGCCAGCGCCAGCAGGCAGGCCAGCACGAGCAGGATTACGATTGGTTGGCGCAGCATGTACTCTCCCTTGTTCGGGTTTATTCGTGAACGGTTCATTTCTTGGGCAAGACCACCTGGCTGGGCAATCCCTGTAGATCGGGATTCTGTTCCTTGTCCATGCTCAATGCGGTCGCAGGTACGGTCTGGACCAGGTAATCGCGCAGCTTGCCGGCTGTCAGCCGCTCGCCTTCTCCGGCCGCAGCTCCCTGCAGCCCTTTCAAGAAGAAGTAGGTGAACAGGCCATGCTTCTTGTCCTCGTGCCACCAGCTCGTCTCCTCGCCCGAGCTGGCCGAAAAGACGACGCAGTTGTCGCGGCCGGGCACCGGGCCTCGAGCGGCGACGCCGGCGACCCGACCTCCCGGAGTGATCTCACCGACCGCGGTCACGCCGCTGAAGCAGGCGTCGATGGCCACGGTGATGCTGCCGGCGTCCAGCTCGGCGAGCGCCTGGTTGAAATCCGAGGCGGCGTAACCCATCTCCGCCACCATCATCTCGCCGGGTAGGCCGTCATGCGGCAGGAAGTAGCCTCGATTCTGGCCTTTTCCTCCCGGGGCGCCGTGGCCGCTGTAGTAGACGAAGACGTCCGGCCGGTCCATGACCGCCACCTTGTTCTTCAGTGAGACCGTCAGGGCGGCTCCGATGCGTCCCTTGGTAGCCTCGGAGTCGAGCAACGTGATGATATTGCGTTCGTCGTAGCCCAACGTGTTGATCAGCGTCTGCTTGACCGCAAGCACATCCTGGCGCGCGTACTGCACGTCGCCGACGTTGGCGTAGTCGGAAATGCCGATCAGCAGGGCAACAGCGTTCGGGTTCCTGCGTCCGGTCTTCCTGGGGCGGTTCACGTCGATGCTCTTGTCCAGTTCCGCGGCCACGGCGAATCCGATCTCCTCGAAGCGGATGGTCTTCGTGAACACGCCGGCTTCACCTACCTGCGGGATGATGCGGAATTCCACTTCGTTGTCCTGGCCGACGCGCAGGTTGCGCAAGGAGATTTCGGTCTTCAGGAACATGTTGCCCGCGTCCTGCAGATCTTCCAGGTCCGAAGGCGAGCTTTCCAGGTTGTAGATCCGCTGACCGTTCACGAAGCCGGTGATGTTCCGGATTCCCTCCATCGACTGCGCTATGATCTCGAATTCATGGGACGGGTCGTAGACCGTCTCCGGCAGATCGTTGTAGGCGAGCTTGACGCCGCTCCGGCCGCGACCGCCGCCGCCGCCCGAACTCCCGCCGCCGCCCCCCCCGCCGCCGCCTGCGGCCAGTACGCCGCCCGACGGAGTCGTGGCCTGTACCTCGTTCCGGGCGATCTGTTCGGCCACGATCTCGGCGCGGACCGTGGCGCTCACCGGGCCGAAGTACGATTGCGTGACCTGGACCGAAACCTCGATCGGTCCGGTCGGCTGTCCGGTGGGCACTCGCCAGGCGATGCGCTCCAGATTCTCGGTGCTGCCGCCGGCTACCCGGTCGAATCGGAATTCCCGGCTGTAATTCTCGAGATCCGCGGAGGCCACGACGACCTTCACGTCACGAGCGTCCAGTCCGCCCTCGTTGGCCACGTAGAGATCCAGATACAGCCTGTCGCCTCGCGCGATCGTCAGGGTCTCGGGCAGACCCTGAATCTTCAACACGGGCCGCGACAGCTCGATGTCGAAGGCCCGGACGGCGGTGGTGCCCGTGAAGTTGGCCTGAGCGATCTCGGCCCGCAGCACGACCTGCGCATCCTCGAAAAAATCCGGGATCTCCATGGTGAACGGGAATTCCCTGGCCCGACCGCCCGCCTCGAGCGCCGGGAGCGATGCGGTGGCCGGATACACGGTCAGACCCCGGTCGTTGGAAATCCGGATGTCGATGTTCTCTGCGTCCAGGTTTCCGGTGTTCTGCAGCGTGAGGACCAGCGAGCCCTGGCCGCCGTTGCGGAGCGGCGAATCCAGTTCCCAGATCGCAGCCAAAACGGGGACGTTCTGCTGGGCCGCCCAGGATTGGGTCCGGCTCACCCGTTTGCCGGTCACGGCATCGACCGCTTCCAATCCGATCGCCAGCGATCCGCCGGCATAGGTCTTGGGGATCTTCAGGCGGATCCGCCCGGTCACCGATCCATCGGCCGGGATCGGCGGTAGGTCGACCTCGTCGATCAGCGCCACGATGCCCGGATTGCGGTCGGTCAGGGCCAGCGTGTTACGCCAGGCGGGGCCCTGACCGCGATTGGTTACCTGGACCTCCACCTCGACCGTCTCGTTGTTTTCGGGGATGCCGTCGTCGTCGCCGAAGGTATTGCCCGAATCGCGGTCGTACAGCTCGATCGACGTGATGGCCAGCTCGGGCTTGGGCAAGTAGCGCACCGTGACGCCCAGCGCCGACCGGGCGTCGTTCTTCTTCTTCTCGGCCACGTGCAGGATGAACTCGGCCTTGCCGTCGCGGGCTTCCAGCGACACCTCCAACGGCACGACGACGCTCTTCTGATCGCCGGGCATCAGATCGCCCAGGCGCAGCGACGCGGGAAACGAGATGTCCGAGTTGTCACACGAGACGTTCAATTGCGAATCGTAGGCGGTTCCCTCGCCGACGTTCTTGATCCGACAGGTCAGTTCCACCTTTTCGCCGCCGTCCAGAGCGTGGTTGGGAATCAACGCTCCGGCGTCGTCGAAGTGGGCCTCGATCTCCAGATGAGCCGGGATGTCATAGGCGATCTGGACCTCGCGGATCTGCATCAGGTCCCACACGTGAAGCTGATTGGCGTCCGTGCCGCAGGCCAGATACCGGCCCCGTTGGTCGATCGCCAGGCAATTCGGACGGCCTCGGGCCTGCAGAGGCGGCGCGGCCTGGCCGAACTGGCCGTCCAGCAGGCGGATCGTTCCCGATTTCAGCGCCACGTAGAGGAAGCGGCCGTCTTGGCTGGCCTGCATGGCGCGCACGGGTTCGTGGCAATCGTACTTGCCGATCTCATCGAGATCATCGGCCCGCCAGCGCTTCAGCCGCCCTTCGGCGTCGCCGGTGAACAGGTCGCCGGACGTGCGGTCCACCGCAAGCCCCGTGATCTTCTTGCCGTGACCGCCCCATTTCTTGATCAGGGTGCCGTCCGCCACGTTCCACACCGCCAGATTGCCCTTCTTGTCGCCGGCGATCAGGCGACCGCGCGCCGCATCGGAGATCAGGCTGGTGCAGGTGGACTTCAGTCCCTTCAGAACCGTCTCGCGCTGCAGGGTCGTGGCATCGAAGACGTCCACGGCCTCGTTCTGTCCGTTGGTGGCCAGCTTCGTCCCGTCGGCGAATACCGCCAGGCACTGGGGCTTACGTGTGGCCAGATTCTGAGTCTTCTTCTGCGAGGCGGCCGATCCGCCTCCCGCGACGCGCCACCGGATCAGCTTGCCGTCCCAGCCGATCGTGAACATTGCGCCGCCCACCGGCGAAAACGCCACGCCTTGCACATACTTCGAGTGCCCGGTCACCTTGCCGGAACCGCTACCGGCCGGATTGTCGTAGAAATTGATCTGGCCCTGCACCGCGGCGGCGATCGTGCCGGCGTCGGGGTGGAAAGATAGGGCGTTGATCCAGTCTTTTTCGCGCTTGTTGATGATCGGCTGCGTGGCGTGAGCGGCAGCTACCCAGGATGCCAGTACGCATAGAAGCGACACCAGCAGCCCGAGGTGCCGGGCGACCTGAAACTGGGTTTTCATATTCGCGCTCCCCGGCGACGCGAGCCGCCGCGTTCATAGCTCCGTCAAAATGTCATCACCGATACGCCCACGTTCAGCCAGACTCCTCGGAAGGAAACGTGGTCGTATTTCGTCCAGGTCGAATCCAGTTCTATCGTTTCGGCGTTCTCTCCCTCTCCGAGCGTCTTGGACCAGTCGTCACCGAGACCGGTGTGGTGATAACCCACGGAAGCCTGCAGGGAGACCTGCTTCGTCAGGTGCAGTTTCAGGCCCACCGCCGTGCGCAGCGTGACGTGCCAGTTGACGTTGGTCACATCGGCGTTCTTCAGGCCGTCCCCGTAGTCGACGCCGTCGGGCCGGACGTATTGCACCCCCGACATCGCCATCAAGCCGGCGCCGAAATTCCAGAAAGTGGACAGCCGATCGAACACCAGGAACTGTTCCACGGTGAACTGGCCATCGAAGAAGAAGGGCGTCATGCCCTCCATCATCAGGAACCCTCCGCCCATGGACCAGGCCGTCTTGTTCTTGAAGTGCGTGGAATCACCGAAGCCCAGGCGAACGCCCGTGGCCGAGGTCGGATCTGGAATTCCCACCATCCCGTATTCCGAGGCGAAGTACTGTCCGATCTCCGTTTCGACCGGCACCGTGAACATCTCCACCGAGATGACGAAGTCGTAGGGCATCCGGCGCGTTTCGACCGTATTTCCGACCTCGATGCTTCCCCCGCCCTTGACGATGCGGGCCTCGGAGTTGTCGCTAGTCACGCGGATCGTTTCCAGAACTCCACGATGGTCGCCGTTCTCATCGTACACGTCGCAAAAAGTGTTGACCTCGATGCCCGCCGTCGAACCCTGGTCGATGTAGACGATTCCCTCGTCGATGTCCCGGATCGAACCCACGATGGGAAAGTACACTCTGCATTCCCGCACGATGTTTTCCGCCGCCCTCTGCACCGCTCCGGCGCAGACGGAATCCTTGGAACCCGTGGCCGAACCGCTCACTCCCACACCGAGACCTTTTTCCGTGAGCGACTTCTCGTTCTTGTAGAAATAGGCTGTCGCCCCGAAAGTGCAGGAGTGGATCTTGGACTTGCGGTTGTACGTGGGGGCGGCCCGCTGACCCAGCGTGATCTCCAGTTTGTGCTCGGCGTACGCGGATTCCCCCATCATCACGTCGAAGGTGCGTTCCAGCTTCGGCAGCAGCGCGCTACGCAGCGCGGTCTGTTGCGAGGCGTCACCGCCGGTGATCACCAGGCGCAGCGGGGCTTTTTCTCGGCTGAAGTCATCGGCATGGATCGGTACGGCTTGCAGCGTGAGCAGGGACACGAACAGCAGGCAAATAACGTTCTTCGTGGTTTTCATGCTCTCTCTCTTCACGATTTGGGTCTGCGGGAAACGGCAGCACTGACTGGAAGCAATAGCGAGAGTACGAGGAAACAGGGGGGAAAAGTACGCTGATCCAAGATTTCCCCCTTCATGAAATCGACAATCGAAAACGGAACCACCGGGTGAGATTCGGAATCCCATTCGGAATCGCCTCGCGAGAGGCTAACCTTATACCACAGAAAACCTTCGCAGTCCAGCGGGATCCTGTAGCGAGCGAGTAGTTCTTACTCCTGGAGGATCACAAGTATTCGCTGCAAATCGGAATGATTTCGGCGATACTATGCGGAGTGTTTGTTTGAATTGAGAGCCAACGAAAATCTGCACCAAGGATAGATCAGGCCATGCGGGAACAGTTCCTACCCTTCTCCCCGCCCTTCATCGGCGAGGAGGAAATCGAAGGCGTCGTGGACAGCTTGCGCTCGGGCTGGATCACCACCGGACCGAAGACCAAGCGTTTCGAAACGGAGTTCTCCGCCTATCTGGGCGCGCCGGGCGCCCTGGCGCTCAACTCCTGCACGGCGGCCCTGCACACCGCCCTGGTCTGCAACGACATCGGGCCGGGCGACGAGGTGATCACCACGCCGATGACCTTCAGCGCGACCGTCGGCGTGATCGAGCACGCGGGAGCCACGCCGGTGCTGGCCGATATCGAACCCGACACCATGAACATCGATCCGGCGGCGGTTCGGGCGGCGGTCACGCCGAAGACCAGGGCCGTCATCTGCGTGCACTACGGAGGCCATCCCTGCGAGATGGACGCCCTGAACGAGATCTGCGACGAACATGGTCTGTTGCTGGTCGAGGATGCGGCGCACGCGATTCCGGCCCGGTACAAGGGACGTTTGATCGGCGGCGGCGAGAACCCGGTCGCCTTCTCGTTCTACGCCACGAAGAATCTGACCACGGCCGAGGGCGGGATGCTGACCGGCTCGCGGGAACTGATCGACCAGGGCGTGGTGGCCAGCCTGCACGGCATGAACCGCGACGCCTGGAAGCGCGCCGACAAGACCGGCTCCTGGCGCTACGACATCGTCATGCCCGGCTACAAGTACAACATGACCGACCTGCAGGCCGCGATGGGGTTGGCCCAGCTGGCCAAGCTGGACGCCATGCTGGCCCGTCGCCGGGAGATCGTTGCGCGCTACCACGCCGGCTTCGCAGCGCTGGACGCCTTCGATCTGCCGGTCGAGCGCGACGAATGCGAGAACGCCTGGCACCTGTATCCGCTGCGCCTGCGCGAGGGTGCGCTGTCGATCAGCCGGGACCAGTTCATCGAAGGGGATAGTAAAAACAAAGGGGGATAGTAAAAACAAAGGCCCTTTCCCCTGGTAACCGTCCGCCGACTAGGGGATAGTAAAAACAAAGGCCCTTTCCCCTGGTAACCGTCCGCCGACTAC
>CAYMCR010000083.1:0-11527 GCA_964389015.1 uncultured Fibrobacteraceae bacterium
TTCCCATGGTATCAAATTGGGGCTGACCTTAGTTATGCCATCCCGTGTAAACGACTTCTTGGATTCGTGGCGTGATGGTACGCAGAAACCGATTTGATCGCAAAACCGAGGAACCGTTCCCGCTGATCTAGAACAGTCCGCCCTGTTGTCCGAGTGCAATCAACCGCCCATGACGTTTCAGGTCGAAGCGATCGGCCTTGCCGGTGCGATTGCCCTGGGGGTTGTAGAGAGCCGGCTTGAGGAGTTCGGTGACGCCGTCTTCGTCCAGGCCTGGAATCAAGTAGGCCATCCAGCACAGCGTGGGCAAAGCGCCTTTTTCCGCCACGGGCACTTCATGGGCCTTGCAACCCGGATGGGCTGCCATAGCCGTGCGGATACCGCGATCTTTCTCGCGCAGGCGGCTCGAGGCGTGATCGTATGGGGTCACGAAGAGTTGGCCCGGACCTTCGACATCCACCTGCGCGGCCACCCGCGGCGCAGCCCCCTCAAGCAGATTCCGCATATCACCAGCCAGCAACGGCAGCGGCGGCTCCGACACGCCAAGGTCGAGCACCGCCTCATCGCCGCGCCACAGGAATGTGTAGAGCCTGCCCTGGGTGGTCTCGATGGTGCGGGTGGACAGGTCCGCCGTCTCGATCAGGTCGATCTCGGCCGAGTGGCGCCAGTTGTCGGCGAAGACCGAGGCCGCGCCCTGGTCCTGCTTTGCGCTGTCGCCCTGCTGCGGCAGACGGACCTGAACGATGCGGCGGGCGGCGGCGCGAGCACCCGCCCAGTCGCACGTGTAGGCGGCGGGATCGTCGTAGACGACGTCGCCGCGCTCGAAACGGCATTTCTCCAGGGGGTCGGCGAAGGATCCAGGCAGGGCCCAGGCGAAGCCGGCGAAGAATTCCATGGCGTTCACCATCAGGTCAGGACCTGCTCCAGCCGGACGGTCACCCGTTTGCTGCGGCCGCCGTCTCCGCTGCCGTCCGGGAACAGGCCTTCCTCCAGGACGTCGATGACGCGACAACGGCAGTCGCGGGGCAGCAGGAATTCGTATTCGTCGGGACCGTCGCCGGGTTTGGTCAGGGGCGCCGCGTGGTTGACCCGGATGGCCAGCATCGAGCCGCTGACCTTGGCTGCGTAGAGGGGCGGTTCGGTGCGACCGGCGGTACAGACGAAACCGGTGAGTGAGACCACCCTCCCGCGCGGGAAGCGCCGCGCCAGGAACGGGGCCTGCAGGACCTCCGCGTCCACGTGCTGCCCGGGCTGCAGGCCGGCGAAGAGGGTGAAAGGCCCCTCCTGCGGCGACACGTCCCGGATCATCTCCTCGAGCACCTCGCTGGTCTCGCGCACGTCCCGGCTGAGCTCCAGATCGTCCAGGGGCGGCGGTGGCTTCGCCTCATCGGCTTCGTCCAGCAGTTGCACGGCCGCGACGGGTAGAGCGTACCGCTCCCAATCGCTCCCCTCGCGGTCGGCCTGCTGCGCCATGCGCACGAGATGCGCCCAGGCCTCCGCCCGCCTGATGGAAACCTCGTCGGGCGTGGCACGCGAATCTTCGACGTGCACGACACCGACTTCCCTGGCGTCCCGCTCGCAGAGGGACCACCCCCACATGGCCACGGCCGGCACGTCCTGATCGCCGCCGCCCTCACCGGCCGCCAGGGCCACGTTCTCCACGTACGTCCGGATACACGCGTGCCCGGGATCGACCAGCCAGCCGCGGTCGTCGCAGGGCGTCACTTCTCCCCGGACGGGGTTGCCGGACGGCGCGTCCGCCAGACCGGCGACCAGGCCGACGGCCTGTGCGATCAGATCGTCATCGGGATCGGAAATGGTCACGCAGGTGCCGTGCTCGAACAGCACCCAGGGACGGCGCTCCGCCGCGTTGATGGTACGCCAGCGATCGATGAGATGATTCAGGGTCACGATGGTCTCCCCCTTTACTCCAGGCTGGATGCTACACCCGCGCGAGGAACCCGTCAAATACACGCATGCCCGCCCGGTGGTCTTTCTTGCCAGCGGGCGCTCGGACGTCCAGAATGACGCCGAACTTCGACGGAGGGCACATGGAAGACATCTTGTCCGTCATCATCATCGCCACGCTCTGGTGTACGGTGCATTCCCTGCTGATCACCCACGCCTGCGAGAGGTGGCTCGAGCACCTGTGCGGGCCCCGGGCCGCCTGGCACCGGCTGGTCTACAACCTCTTCAGCACGGCTACCCTGCTCTGGTGCTGGCTCGAATTCCGTCAGCGTCCCGGCGAGACCCTCTGGGTCTGGGACGGTCTCTGGCAGGCACCGCGTTTCGCCGGTCTGGCTGTCGCCGCCTGGCTCGGGTGGCTGGGTGTGCGCGCCCACGACAACGCGGTGTTCGTGGGTCTGGGGCAGATCCGCGACCTGCGGGCGGGGCGGGCGTCCGAGCCGCCGATGTTGTCACGCGACGGCGTCCTGGGGATCGTCCGTCATCCCTACTATGCAGCGGCTCTGCTGGTGATGATCCTGTACGACGACTTCACCACGACGACCGTGGCGTGGCGCGGCGTCTTCGTGCTATACCTTTTGCTGGGCACCTGGTTGGAGGAGCGCAAGCTCCTGGTCGAGTTCGGAGACGCCTACCGTCGTTACCGGCGCGAGGTGCCGGCGTTGCTGCCCCGTCGCCTGAGACCCTGAAGGAGTTCGACCGCATGTTCCGCGACAGCTATCCGCTCTACCTGGCCAATGCACCGGTCCAAGCCAACGCCGACCTGGCCGTCGTCCACAAGGTGACCGGTGAGACCGTCACCAGCGTCGCGCTGGCCGACGCCGCGACGCTCGATGCGGCCATCGCGGCCGCCGCGGCCGCCGCTCCCGCCATGCGCGCGCTGCCGTCGTGGCGGCGCCAGCAGGTGCTGCAGTCGTTCGTCCGGGCCTTGACCGAGCGGCACGAGGAACTGTCGCGCGTTCTCTGCGTGGAGGCGGGCAAACCGCTCCGCGACGCCCGCATGGAGGTCACACGCGCCATCGACACCTTCCGCATCGCCGCGGAGGAGGCGGTGCGTATCCACGGCGAGATCGTGCCGCTGGACATCAGCGAGCGCGCCACCGGCTACGAGGGTCATATCAAGCGCTTTCCGGTGGGACCGTGCGCCTTCATCACGCCCTTCAACTTCCCCCTGAACCTGGCCGCCCACAAGATGGCGCCGGCTCTGGCCGTGGGCTGCCCCTTCATCCTCAAGCCGGCCAGCAGCACGCCCGTCTCCAGCCTCCTGATGGGCGAGATCCTCGCCGACCAGGACCTGCCCGCCGGGGCGTTCTCGATCCTGCCCTGCCGCGGCGGCGAGGCCGCGCCGTTGGTCGAGGACGAGCGCATCGCCCTGCTGTCGTTCACGGGCAGCCCCGAGGTGGGCTGGGACCTCAAGACCCGCTGCGGACACAAGAGAATCGCCCTGGAACTGGGCGGCAACGCGGCCTGCATCGTGGACGAGGGCAGCGACCTGGACTACGTGGTGCCGCGCATCGTCCTCGGCGCCTTCTACCAGTCGGGTCAGAGCTGCATCTCCGTGCAGCGCGTGATCGCCCACCGCAGCCTCTACCCCGAGTTGCGCGAGCGGCTGGCCGCCGAAGCAGCCGATTTGAAGACCGGCGATCCCCTGGACGAGAACACTTTCCTGGGTCCGCTGATAACCCGCGACGACGCGGACCGTGTCGCCGCGTGGATCGCCGAGGCGGTCGCCGGCGGTGCGTGCCTCATCTGCGGCGGGGAGCAGGACGGCCCCTTCGTCACCGCCACGTTGCTGGAGGACGTGCCGCGCGACGCCGCCGTCTACGCGAGCGAGGTCTTCGGCCCCGTGGCCACCCTGGAGGCGTTCGACAGCTTCGAGGACGCCGTCGCGCGCGTGAACGACTCGCGCTACGGCCTGCAGGCCGGCGTCTTCACCCGGGACGTGGCCAGGGTCCGCCACGCCTTCGCCCATTGCGAGGTGGGCGGCGTGGTGATCGGCGACATCCCCAGCATGCGCGTGGACAGCATGCCCTACGGCGGCGTGAAGCATTCCGGATTCGGCCGGGAGGGTATCCGTTTCGCCATGGAGGAGATGACCGAGCCGCGACTGATGTTGATCAACGGCAACTACTTCCAGCTAGAAAGGTGATGACATGCAAATCGCTAAGCTGATCACGGCCGCCCTGCTGACGGCGTGCCTCGTCTGGGCTCTGCCGGCCTGCACGACCAAGGAGGAGACACCCGACCCGGTCGTCGATGAAACGGCGACGTACGCGACCGCCAGCCGCCGCGCCATGATGAAGCTGGGCATCGCGTTGAAGACCAAACTGGAGTCGGCCATGGCGGAAGGCGGTATCATCGGCGCCCTCACGGTCTGCAACGTCGAAGCGGTGCCCATCGCCGAGACCATCAGCATCGAGGAGGGCATGCTCGTGGGACGCACCAGCCTGCGTACCCGTAATCCGCGCAACACGCCCGACGACTGGGAGCGCGCCACGCTGGACGAATTCGCCGCGCGCCACGAGCAGGGCGAGAACATCAAGAAACTGGAGGCCTGGACCATCAGCGAGGACACGGAAGGGCACCGGACGTTCAGGTACATGAAGGCCATCCCGACCGCAGCACCGTGCCTTTCGTGCCACGGCGCCGCGGTGGAGACGGAGGTGGCGGCGAAGATCGCCGAACTCTATCCGGAGGATACCGCCATGGGCTACGCGGAAGACGATATCCGCGGCGCCTTCACCATCAGCAAGCCCCTGGACTGAGGAATCACGATGGAACGCGAGCATTTCCAGAAGGGATTCCTGCTGCTGCTGACCGCCGGCATCTCGCTGCTGTTCGTCAACATGCTGCGGCCGTTCCTGATGGCCATCCTGCTGGCCGGCATCTTCGCCGGATTGGCCCACCCCTTCTACCGACGTCTCCTGCGGCGCCTGCGCGGCCGGCAGACCTGGGCGTCGCTGCTGACCATGCTCGTCCTCGTGCTGGCCGTGCTCACCCCGTTGCTGGCGATCCTGGGCATCGTGGCCACACAGGCCCTCCAGGTCAGCGAGGCGGCCCTGCCCTGGGTGGAGCGTCAACTCGAGCAACCGGATCGTCTGGCCGAACTGCTGGAGGCGCTGCCGTTCCAGGAGCACCTGTCGCCCTACCGCGAGCAGTTGCTGACCAAGGCCGGCCAGGTGGTCGGTTCGACCGGCATCTTCCTGTTCGAGAGCCTCTCGGCCACCACGCGCGGCACCGTGAGCTTTCTCTTCCAGGTCTTCATCCTCGTCTACAGCATGTTCTTCTTCCTGAAGGACGGCGAGGCGCTGCTGGACAGGGTCCTCTACTACCTGCCCCTGCGCGATGACGACGAGCGGCGCATGCTCGCACGATTCACCTCGGTGACCCGCGCCACGCTCAAGGGCACGCTGCTGATCGGCGTCGCCCAGGGCGCGCTGGCCGGCGCGGCCTTCGCCGTGGTGGGCATCGACGGCGCGGTTTTCTGGGGTACGGTGATGGTCCTGCTGTCGGTGATACCGGGCATCGGCACCGGGCTGGTCTGGTTGCCGGCGGCGGTGATTCTCATGGTTTCGGACCGGGTGGGCGCCGGCATCGGCCTGGCCCTGTTCTGCGCCCTGGTCGTGGGCAGCGTGGACAACCTGCTCCGCCCCCGGCTGGTCGGGCGCGATACCCGCCTGCATGACCTGCTGATCCTCTTCAGCACCCTGGGCGGCATCTTCCTGTTCGGCGTGCTGGGGTTCATCGTCGGTCCCATCGTGGCGGCGTTGTTCGTGACGGTGTGGGACATCTTCGGCGTCGCTTTTCGTGACGCGTTGCCGGCGGTGCGCCCTTTCCGGAGCGACTGATTATTTCCGGCAACCTGGAACCCCTTTCTGCAGGATGTGTATGCACCCGGTGCGTCAACAAATCCGCGGACGCGGCGACTCGAGGTGGAGATGCCGCTCCCAACCCCTGACAAGGAGCTTCGAAATGAACCCGTGGAGAACGATCCTGGCGGTGCTGGCCTGCCTGGCGCTGCTCGCCGCCGGCACAGCCCTCGCCGACGAGGAAAAGAAGATGAAGGTCGAGGTCCTCGAGGAGGACGGCAAGGCCCATGTGAAGGTCTGGGAGCTCAAGGACGGCGAGGAAGTGCTGATCGAGGAATACGATGCCGACACCGACGACGAACGCATCCTGAAACTCGATGATGGTCACATCTGCATCGTCAAGAGTGGCGACGACAAGGATTGCCACTTCAAACACCTGGGCGGATACGCCATGTTCGACGGCGATCTCGAGGACACGCACTTCGTGAGCGCCGGTGACCACGATCTGGCCTGGTTCGTCGACGACGGGGCCTATCTGGGCGTGCACCTCTCCGGCCTCAGCGACGATCAGGCCGAGTACTTCGACGTCAAGGACGGAGAAGGCGCCCTGGTCACCGAGGTCGTGGACGACTCTCCCGCCGCCGCGGCCGGGTTCCAGATCTACGACGTCATCGTGGAAATCGACGGCGAGCGGGTCACCGAGCCTGACGAAGCCGTCAAGGCCGTGCAGGGCCACGAGAAAGGCGACGAGGTGAAGATCGTCGTCAGACGCCGGGGCAAGAACAAGACTCTCAAGGCCACCCTGGACGAGCGCGAGGGCGGAGCGTTCGCATACGCCTTCGGCGACGAACCGCATCGCTTCATCGAGCGCAGGCACTGTCTGCCGGAGAGATTCCTGGGCAAGGAGATGCTCCGCAAGCACTTGATGCCACACCCGCCGTTCGACCGCGAGGAGCTGGAGAACCTGCGCGCCGACGTCGAGGAGCTGCGCGCCATGCTGGAGGAGCTGAAGGACAAGCAGAAGTGAACCGAGCGCGCCGTCCCGGAGGCGTCTCTACCGCACCTCGTGCCGGGAACGACAGGTGATCGACGATACTCCATGACGAAGACGGCGCCCGCGGCGATGGGCGCCGTCTTCGCGTCACGACCGACCCGATCGTAGTATGCTCGTGCGGGAGGTTCCTTGCGCAAGCTACTCACACCCTGGCGCTGGCTGTTCTGCGCGGCGGCAGCCCTGGTCCTGCTGTTCCTGTTGGCGGCTGGCGCGGCGCGCTTCTATCCCATTGGCGACCTCTCCCGACTGATGCGTACCGGCAGTGCGTCACAACCGCTGGTCGTGATGGGCGAGGTGGAGGTCTTCGACCCGGCGGAGCCGCTCGCCGAGCCGGAGCGCGACCTGCCCGCGCCCGCCCCGGAACCCACCCTGCTGCGCGATCTCTGGCGTAAATACATCGTGGACCTGACCGACGGGACGACCCGCCCGGCGCCGGCGGAAAAGCTGCCGCCCCTGCTGCCGCCGGCCACGGACTACTCGTTCCTCGCCATGCCCGACACCTCGCTGGCCTCGCGCCTGCTCTGGTCCGCCAGCCTGTTGAATACGATGCGGGGATCCTGGCTCCAGGAAGGGATGTTCGGCGAGCACGCCCGCAAAGCCTCGGATTTCCAGTCGCGCAAGAAGTTGATCTTCAACGAGGACTGGCTGGATGACGCGGCGCTACGTTGAGCGATAGGCCATCACGTTGCCGCCGGGGCGATCCGCCGCGAACGGGGCGCCCGCGAAATCCGCGTGGTGGGCCGTCAGTTCGAAGCTGGCCGCGGCGTGCAGGGCGATGCAGTCGGACGAGAGCAGGGGATGGAGGATGTCCTCCCCCGTGAACAGGATCTCGTCGTCCCGGCGCAGGCGCGTGCGGAACACCGCCGAATCCTCCGTGATGGCCGCGTATTCGCGCTGGAAAACCAGTCCGTCCAGCTCGCGATCGGGAAAAACGTACGCGTCATGGGCCAGCAGCGGATCCCAGTTGACCGTCTGCATCAGCCAGGGAGCGCCCGCGGGCAGCTTGTCGCGCAGCGACGCCAGGACCGCGCCCAGTTCCGCTCGGGACAGGTACGCCGCCACGTTGCCCAGGCAGAAGACACCGTCCAGAACGCCGGGCAGGTCCGCGACGTCGCGCAGGTCCAGGGCGTGGAAGGCCGCGCGCGGATGACCGGCACGGGCGGCGGCGATCATCGCCGTGTCCAGGTCCAGCCCCACGGCCTCGTAACCGGCGTCCGCCAGCTTGCCGCAGTAGTGCCCCGGCCCGCAACCGGCGTCCAGGACCCGGGCCGGCGGCGGCGGCAGCCACTGCTTCAGATACGCCAGCACCGGTTCGCGGAAGGGAAAGACGCGTTCGTAATGCGCGGCGAATTCGGCGTAGAATGACATCTCGTTAACGCTCCAGGAGATCGATGTAGGCGGCTTCGACCAGGTCGCCGGCGTCAATACCAAGTCGACTCATCAGGCGGTGGGCCTCGGCCTCGCCGTCGGTTGCGGATTCGCCCTCCTGGAGCACCACTTCCAGTTCCATGAACGTGCCGAGCCGCTCCACCTCGTCCAGATGGATACGCGTCCGCCCCGCCATGTAGAGTCGTCGCGTCTTGCGGACCTCGCCCCTCACGCCCAGGGCTCCCGCGAGAGCGATCTCGAGTCCGTCCGGATCATCGGTGCGCACGATGAGGTAGCTGGACGTCTTCGGTCCCGCCGCGTCGCCGCGCTCATAGTAGATGAGCTCACCGCGGCCGGCCGTCTGGCGACGCAGCTTGAGACGGCCGTGCGGCGCCTCGAAGAAGACGTCCCTTTGCGGGAGCGTCTCCGGCCCCGCCCCGGCCAGTGCCGCGGCGCGAAGGGCGAAGTCCTCGCCGTCGCGCACGCGCGCCTTGATCTCCACGTTGCGTTTCATGCAGCGGTCGACCCCAGGCCGTCATGCCAGCTCTTGCGCATATTAATCTCTCTGGTCTTGGTCATCAGGCGACGCTATGCTTGATCGGACCCCGACACGATACAATAAGGAGGCCAGTCTTGCGTCCAGTGATTATCGCAACCTTGCTGTTAGCGCTCTCGTGTGCCGCGCCCCGGGCCGACGCCCAGGGCGGACTGGCCGACCCCCTTTACGCCGACAATCACCTGGCGGCGCCCCCCGGCGCGGCTGGCGGCGCGGCCGGGGCCTTCGCCAATCCCGCCGCCTGGGCGGCCGGCGAAAGGTCGTCCTCGGCTTTCTGGTGGAACGACGCCAACCGCCCCGACCACCATCTCGACAACTGGGGCTTCTCGCTGGGACGCACCCTGGGCCTGGCCGTGCGCCACAACACCGTCTGGACGGGACCCGGACGTTTCGCCGGCGTCACCGATTGGCAGATCGGCCTCGCCGGGGGCGACCGGCGCCACCATCGCGCCATCGCCTGGCGCTGGTCCACGGGCGACACCGGAGACGTCCCGCGCGAAAAGGCCCTGGCGATCGGCCAGATATACCGGCCGGGCCGCGCTTTCGCCCTGGGTCTCTCCGGCGTTGAATCCATGGAGTCGGACACCCGCCACGGTGCACTGGACCTGGCCGTGCGCCCCTTCGGCAGGCCCTGGCTGACCGTCTTCGGCGACTACGTCCTGCGCGGCGGCGAACAATGGGACGGCGGAAGACTGGGCGGCGGCTTGACCGTGCAACCGATCGGCGGTCTGCGTCTGGGCGTGCGCCTGCGCGAGGACGCGGGCGGCGATGATCATCTCGCCACCTACAGCCTGGGTCTCACTCTCGGCAACCAGAGCTTCACCACCCTGCCGACCTTCGACAGGAACGACAACCGCGTCCACACGACCTACCTGCTCGAGACCGACCCACCGCGCGCGCCCCTGCCCCCAGCCGCGACGCCGCGTCTTTTCTCGCCGCCCGCCCGGGTGGTGGCCCTCAACCTGGAGAACCGGCGCCTCACCTATCAGAAGTACCGCCTGTTCGACGAGACGCGCCTGGCCTGGCTCGATCTGTCGCGGGTGCTAGAGGCGATCGAGCGTGACGACCAGGCCTCCGGCCTGGCCCTGAACCTGGCGGGATTCTCAGGCCGTCCGTCGCTGATCTGGGAACTACGCGAGCGGCTGGCCCGCCTGCGCAACGCCGGCAAGGAAGTGCATGTGCATCTCGACCGGTCCGGCATGTTCCTCTACGCCCTGGCCAGCGTCGCCGACCGCTTGACCATCGATCCCGAGGGCATGATCGACTTCCACGGCATCGACCTGAGCCGCACCTACATGTACGACCTGCTCGACAAGCTCGGCCTGGGGTTCACGGCCCTGCAGTATTTCGACCACAAGACCGCCGTGGAAGTCCTCTCGCGCACCGACATGTCCGACGCCGACCGCGAGCAGCGCGGGCGCATCGTCGATCTGGTCTATACGTGGATGCAGGATATGACCTGTACCGGGCGCGGTCTCGAGCCGGCGGAATTCGACCGCGTGGTGGACGACGAGGTCCTGCTCTACGCCGACGAGGCCGTCACCCTGGGGCTGGTCGACGGCATCGCCCGTTGGCACGAGCTGGGCGAATGGCTGCGCGAAGAGCGCAACGCCGTCCTGGTCGGTCCCGACGCCTCGCTCCTGCGCGGCCATCACGACGAGCGCTGGGGCCGCCCTCCCACCGTGGCCGTCGTCTACGCCGTGGGCGAATGCGATATGGACACCGGCATCCGGGGTCGCGCCACCGGCAGGTACCTGCGCGGCCTGGTCGACGATCCGGAGGTGGCTGCCGTGGTGCTGCGGGCGGATTCCCCGGGCGGCGATCCGTTGCCCAGCGACCTCGTGGCCGAAGCCGTCACCATGCTGCGCGACGCGGGCAAACCCGTGGTCATCAGCCAGGGCGACGTGGCGGCCTCCGGCGGCTACTGGATCAGCATGAACGGCACCGAGATCCTGACCACGCCGGTCACCATCACCGGTTCCATCGGCGTGATAGGCGGCTGGCTCTGGGATGCGCAGATGCACGAGAAAGCCGGTCTCAACGCCGACGGCGTTTCGCGGGGGGCTCATGCCGACATCTTCCGCTCGGTCCGTTATCCACTCGGTTTCACCGTACCGTACCGCGAACTCACCGACGAGGAACACGACATCGCCAAGGACCGCATCCTGACTATGTACGACCGTTTCGTGACGGCGGTGGCTTCGGCCCGCGGCTTGACGGAGGAACGGGTGCGCGAGTTGGGCGGCGGACGGGTCTGGATGGGTGGCGACGCCGTCGCCCACGGCCTGTGCGACGGGATCGGCGGCCTGACCGCGGCCATCGATCACGCGCGCCGGCGCGCCGGCCTCGCCCCCGACGACGAGGTCCTGCTGCACGAGTATCCGCCGCGGCCCTGGGTGGAGTGGCCCAAGCTGAGCCTGCCCCTGCCCGGCCTGACGATCAACCTGCCCACGCCTTCGCCGGCCGGTTTCTTCGCGACCGAGACCACGGAGACGCGGGAATCGCCGGAAATCGTCTTCCTGCGGGCGATCGCGGCGTCACACGGCGCCCCCCGTCTGCTCCTCGCGCCGGATCTGCTCCCCGACGCCTGGAAGCACTGATACCATGAGGGGGCGCCACAGCGCCCCCTCCCCACCGCTTGATTCCCTTGCGGCCTTGATGCATACTGCACGCCTGTTCGCACACGCAGCGGTCCAACCGAAGGGAATCCCATGAATAAGCTGATGGGGCTATGCACTTGACTCTCCCCGGTACAAGATGTAGTGTTTCTCGCCGTGG
>CAYMCR010000084.1:0-11483 GCA_964389015.1 uncultured Fibrobacteraceae bacterium
AAGTGACTGCTTTGCCGGTTGTTAGTCTTGGCTTTGGCTTGGAACTTCAGCCTAGGGACGCCGGCGCGAATACAGGTAGATGATGGTGGCAAGCGCGATGCAAGATCCGATCAGCCCGAGCCAGTCGATGGCGGCTTCGGTTGCGGCCTGGTCGATCGCGCCGCCCTGGATGAACATGAAGGCCAGAGAGATGCTGTTGTGTGCGGAGTGGGTCAGGATGCAGGCGGTCAGGGATCCCGTCCGTTCGTAGATGTGGGCCAGCAGCACTCCCAGGCCCACGAGTCCGAAGAGGAACCAGGGCTCGCCATGGGCGAGGCCGAAGATCAGCGCCGAGACCAGGGCCGAGGGCAGGAAGCGCCAATACCGGCGGCTGATACGATAGACGAGGCCCCGGAAAACCAGTTCCTCCGCGACCGGTCCGCAGATGGTCACGGCCACGATGGCGATGGCGATGCGGGGTGTCGAGGTGGGGAAGTGATCGTTGAAGAACGCGATCCACTCGTCCGAGGGTGGGTGCAGAGACGAGGAGAGTCCCGCGAGGTAGGATGTCGGCAACAGGGCGGCCACCGCAGCCAGCAGCGCCAGCAGGGCCGTGGCGGTCGGGGGGCGATCGAGGTCGAAATCACGCGACAGGGAGCCGTTCTGACTCTTGACGACCATGACGGCCAGCCCCAGCACGAGCAGGCCTCCGGTACCCACGGCCGCGAACATGTCGCCGGTGTAGGTGTAGGTGATCGTCTGCGCCACGAGGTTGGCGGCGCTCCATAGCACGGCCATCATCGTCAACCGCAGGGTGCTCCAGTTCGACCAGATCGTGCCCGGATGGGACAAGCCCAAGCGGTCGTCCGGCCGGTCTCGGTCCGGGCCCGTCATCGCATTACTCCTCCGTGAAATGCGCCGGTGCCTTGGCAGCCGGTCCTCGACACTGTAATATGCTGTGAGCGAAGTCGAAAGGAAAGAGAAGCGATGAAGAAGCCAAACGACGCCCAAGCCATCAAGGCCGTGATCTTCGATCTGGACAACACGCTCACGGATTTCATGAAAGCCAAGAGCAGGGCCATCCGCGCCGCCGCGGACGCCATGGTCGACGCCGGCCTCGGCCTGAAACCGCAACAGGTCTACGACCGCATCTTCGCCATCTACGATGAGGTCGGCATCGAGCACCAGCGGGTGTTCAACCGTTTTCTGGAGGAGGAGACCGGCAAGGTCGACGACCGTGTCCTGGCGGCGGGGGTGGTCGCCTATCGCCATGCCCGCGAGGCGCATCTCGTCCCGTACCCCCACGTGCGTCCAACGCTGTTGGCGCTGGTGAGGGGGGGGTACAAGCTGGCCGTGGTCAGCGACGCGCCGCGCTTCGAAGCCTGGTTGCGGCTCTGCTACCTCCGTCTGCTGCATGTCTTCGATGTGGTCCTGACCCATGACGACACCGGCCACACCAAACCCAGCCCGGTACCGTTCCAGATGGCCCTGGAGCGCCTGGGCGTGTCGCCGAGCGAAACGGTGATGATCGGGGACTGGCCCGAGCGCGACATCGTCGGCGGCCTCGACGCCGGGCTGCACACCGTCTATGCTCGCTACGGTGACACCTACGGGTCGTCGGACCGCGCGCGCACCACCGATTCGGGGGCGCATTTCGAGGTCGACGATCTGTCGCAGCTGCTCGATGTCATCGATCGTCTCAACGAGGCAGGGGAGGGGACCTGAAATGCGGATCGCCACGGCGGCCCAGATGGCCGAGATCGACCGTGAAACCATCCAGGGCGGCGTACCCGGGCTGACGCTGATGGAAAGCGCCGGGCGCGAGATGACCTGGCAGCTGTTGCGGGAGTTTCCCGAGTTGTCGCCGCCGTCGTTGATCACGGTCGTCTGCGGCAAGGGCAACAACGGCGGTGACGGGCTGGTGGTGGCGCGGCTCCTGGAGAATCTCGGCTTCGAGGTCCACGTCATGCTGCTCGCGGCACCGGAATCCCTCTCGCCGGACGCCCGCGCCAATCTCGACCGCCTGCCGGCGTCGGTGACTTGTGCCACGATCCCGCCGGACCGCTGGGCCGAGCGGGCCTTTGAAAGCGGCGTCGAGTCGGAGCTGATCGTCGACGCCGTCTTCGGTACCGGCATCACGCCGCCGGTACGAGACGATTACGCGGACCTCTTCGAGGCCGTCAACGCCGGTCCCTGCGCAGTGTTGAGCCTGGATGTCCCTTCGGGTGTGGCCGGCGACAGCGGTGAGGTCTCTCCGGTCGCGGTCCACGCCGATGCCACCATCACGGTCGGGCTGCCGAAACTGGGTCTGCTGTTGCCGCCCGGCCGGGATCACGCGGGACGCCTCTCGATCGTGGACATCGGCTTCGACGAGGAAGCGTGCGCGCGTCATACCGACGATCTTCATTATCTCCTGCCCGCGGACTATGCCGACCTGTTGCCGCCGCGGTCGTCCGCCGCGCACAAGTACGACGCCGGCACGGCCCTGATCGTGGCGGGTTCGCGGCGCTTCGGCGGCGCCGCACTGCTGGCGGGCCTGGGCGCCCTGCGCTCGGGGGCCGGCCTCGTCACCCTGGCCCTGCCGGAGAATCTCGCCTCGACGGCGCTCGGTTTCGTTCCCGAGGCCCTGATCCGTTCGTTGCCCACCGGCGCTGCAGGCACGATCTCGCCGCTCGCGCCGGCCGCCTGGTCGGATCTGACGACGCGCCAGGACGCCCTCGCGGTGGGACCCGGTCTGGGCGACGACCCGGAGACCGACGCCTGGCTCGTGGACCTGCTCGGCGCCGTGGATCGTCCGCTGGTGGTCGACGCCGACGGTCTCTCGGCCTTCGCGCGTTGCCAACGCGAACCGCAATTCGCCCACCAGGAGATCGTCCTGACGCCCCACGCCGGAGAGCTGGCCAGGTTGGCCGGTCTCGAATCCGCCGAGCTGCGCGCGAATCGGCTGCAGATCGTGCCGGAGCTGGCGCGGCGGTGGCAGGCGGTCCTGATGGCCAAGGGATCGCCGACGTTGATCGCGTCCCCAGACGGCGGCCTCGTGATCAATCCGACCGGCGACGACGCCCTGGCGCACGGTGGTACCGGTGACGTGCTGACCGGTTTGATCGGCGGGTTGCTGGCCCAGGGTGCGACGGCCTTCGCGGCGGCCCTGCTCGGCTGCTGGCTGCACGGCCGCGCCGGGGAACTGGCGAGCGCCGGTGCGGGCTCCCGGCGTACGCTGCTGGCGCGCGAGATCGCCGACAACCTGGGTGAGGCTTTCGCCGAGCTGGAGGTTTTCGCGTGAGGGTGCTCGGTATCGAGACGTCCTGCGACGACACCAGCGTGGCCCTCTTCGACTCCGCGTCGGGCGTGCTGCAGAATCTCGTCTCGAGCCAGGTCGACCTGCACGATCACTTCGGCGGCGTGGTGCCGGAGCTGGCCTCGCGCGCCCATCTGGTCAACCTGCTCCCCCTGGTGGATGTCCTGCTCGAACGGGAGAAGATCAAGCCCCACGAGCTGGACGGCGTCGCCGTGACGGCGGGGCCCGGTCTGATCGGCGCCCTGCTGGTGGGCCTGTCGACGGCCAAGGCGATCTGCTGGGCGACGGGGAAACCCCTGATCGGCGTCCATCATATCGAGGGTCATATCCTGGCCAATCAGCTCACCGAGCCCATGGTGCTGCCGGCGGCCGTGCTCGTCGTCTCCGGCGGACATACCGAGGTGGTGCTGATGCGGGAGATCGGCCGTTACGAGCGTCTAGGTTGGACCCTGGACGACGCCGCCGGCGAATGCTTCGACAAGACTGCGCAACTCCTGGGGCTGCCTTATCCGGGCGGGCCCGCCATCGACCGCCGGGCCGAGGACGGCCGCCCGGGCCGCTTCTCGTTTCCGCGGCCGCTGGCCCGCGATCCTCGGCTGGTTTTCAGCTTCAGCGGCTTGAAGACCGCCGTACGCACGGAGGTGGCCAAATTGCCGCAACCCTTGTCGGATCAAGACGTTGCCGATGTCAGCCTCGCCTTGCGGGAGGCGGTGGTGGACGTCCTGGTGACGCGTCTCTGCCAAGCCGCCCGCGACCACGACGTGCGGGCCGTCTATCTGGCCGGGGGCGTGGCCGCAAATAGCCTCTTGCGCACGAGAACCGCCTCGGAAGCGGCCAGAATGGGGCTCAAATTCCTGCCACCGGAACCTGTATACTGCACGGACAACGCCGCCATGATCGCCTACGCCGGTCATGCGCGATTGTCGTCTGGATTGTCGGATCCCCTTACCCTGGACAGCTTTGCGCGCCGTCCGCTCGAATCCTGGCGCTGACCCGCACGACTGCTTCGCACCATTCCCGATGATATCCGGTCAAGGAGCATGATGGCACGAGCTTTGCGTGCCTGCGCATGGTCACGTTCCCAAGGGACGGCAGGCATTCAATTTGCACGAATGGATGGTTCATGAGGGCGACGGAGACGATTCTCGTCATCGACGACGAGCTACACATCCGCACCATTCTGACATACATGCTCGAGCAGGCGGATTTCAGGGTGATCCAGGCCTCCTGCGGTACGGACGGGCTTGCGATGTTGGAGGATTTCTTGCCGGATCTGATCCTCCTGGACATCATGATGCCCGACATGGACGGCTTCACGGTTCTCTCACAGATCAGGGGCCAGTTCCGGACCCACAACCTGCCGGTGATCCTGCTGACCGCCCACGGCGAGACGGATCACAAGGTGCGCGGCTTGCAGGCCGGCGCCAACGACTACCTGGTCAAGCCTTTCGTACCCGAGGAACTCTTGCTGCGGGTGCGCAACATGCTCCAGCTGAGCCGCAATCAGCGCGACGCCAACCCCCTGACCGGCCTGCCCGGCAACCGCGCCATCGACAAGGAACTGCGCCGTCGTCTGGACAAGGAACTGACCTTCGGCTTCTGCTACTGCGATCTGGATCACTTCAAGGCCTACAACGACTACTACGGTTACTCGCGCGGGGACCGGGTTCTCACGGCGCTGGCCACGATCCTGACCCAGGAGGTCATGAAACTGGGCAGCGGCGCCTTCCTGGGCCACGTGGGGGGAGACGACTTCGTCGCCATCGCGGAGGCCGACGAGGCCGAGAGCTTCGCGAAGTGCTTGATCACCGAATTCGACAAGAGGATCCGGGACCTCTACGAACCCGAGGACTGGAGCCGCGGCTACATCGAGTTGCCGGACCGCAACGGCGACAGCAAGCGGTTCCCGCCGGTCTCGTTGACCGTGGCCGTGATCACCGACTGTGACGGCCGGTTCGGTCATGTGGGCCGCTTGAACGCCGTGGCGACGGAATTGAAGCAGTACGGAAAAGCGCAACCGGGCAGCGTCGTCGTCGCCGAGCGTCGTGGCGCGAGGGGTGTCGTGGAGCCCGTGGTGGCCGCACACCACTCGGAAAAGAAATGATAGTGCGGGTGTAGCCGCGCGGAAGACTGTTTAAGTACGGAATTAAGTACGGAATTAAGTACGGAGTTTAGGACGGAGTGAAGGACGGATGATGGACGGATTGAAAGTACTGATCGTCGAGGACGAGGGCGCGCTGGCCAGCCTGCTGGTGCAGGCCCTGCACAACGAGGGCTGTGAAGTCGCCCTGGCCCGCGACGGCATCGACTGCATGAACAAGGTCACCGGTTTCGCGCCGGACGTGATCGTCATGGACATCATGATGCCCAAGCTCGACGGGATCGACACCACGCGTCTGATTCGGCGCAATCCCGGCTATGACACCACGGTGATCGTGGCGCTGTCCGCCCGGACCGATGCCGCCACCAAGCAGGAAATGCTGGGAGCCGGCGCGGATCTCTTTTTCGACAAGCCGTTCGTCATGAGCAAGCTCGTCGACGAGATCCGTGAAGCCATCGCGACCAAGGCCGGCTACCCCTGGCTGAGAGGACAGGATAGATGAACAGCATCATCGAGGTGATGGCCATAGTACCCTCCGGTGTTGCCGCCGCCCCGGGCGGGCTGTGGCCCTACGCCGTGGCCATCCTGCTGCTGGCCGCCGGCATGTGCTGGCAGATCTGGCGCGTGAAGCAGAGCAGCCGCGACTTGAAGGACAGACAGGAACGCGTCCGCGGGCTGGAGAGCCTGCTGGCGATCTCGGCCCGTATCCATGCCTATCGGGACCCCGACCACCTCCTGGGCGAGGTTGCGGAGTCCGTGCGCGAATCCCTCGGCTTTCGCATGGTCCTGCTGCGCATCTACGATCTGGCGGAACGCACTTTCGAAGCGCGCGCCTTCGCGGGCATCGACGAGGAGGGCGTGCAGTACCTGCGGCACACGCTGATCTCGCTGGCGGAGTTCCGCAAGATGGCCTTGCCCCATTTCCAGGTGTCCAACAGCTATTTCATCAAGCACGACATGGAGGGCGCCGACCAGGCCATGGCCGGTGGCTACGTGCCGGATCTGGGTGAGCGCGAGGAAGGGGAGTGGAACGAGGAAGACGCCCTGATCATCCCCCTGACCTCGCCCGAGGGCGAGATCGTGGGCTATCTGAGCGTGGACGATCCTGTCGACCGCAAGATACCGTCCCTGCAGTGCATCCAGATGCTGGAGCTCTTCGCCCAGCAGGCCGCGACGGCCATCGCCTCGGCCGAGCTGTACTCGCGTCTGCACGGCCAGAACCATGAGCTGACACGTTCCGCGGACCGTCTGCGTTACCACAACGAGCTCAAGAACAACTTCGTAGCCAACGTCAGTCACGAATTGCGCACGCCTTTGACGTCAATCAAGGCCTACAGCGAGGCCCTGCTGCACGGACGCGGCAAGATGGAGGAAGAGGCGCAGCGCGAGTTCCTGCAGGTGATCCACCACGAGAGCGAAAAGCTCACGGGCATCGTCAACAACCTGCTGGACCTCGAGCGCATGGAGCGCGAGCAGGTCACCTTCAACCGGCATCAGGCCGACCTGGTGGCCCTGGTCCGCGGACTGGAGGGGGCGGCCCGCAACCAGGCGGAGGCCAAGAACATAGACTTCTCGGTCCATCTGGATCGTGACGAGATACTGCTCGGTGTGGACGCCGACCTGGTTCGCCAGCTCATCCGCCATCTCATCGACAACGCCTTCAAGTTCACGCCGAGCGGCGGCAAGGTGCATATGTCCGTCATGGACGGCGTGTCCTCCGTGCGCATCGTGGTCGAGGACAACGGCATCGGGGTCCCGGACAACAAGATGTCCTACATCTTCGACCGGTTCTACCAGGTGGACGGCTCCTCGACACGCGAACACGGCGGCCAGGGTATCGGCCTGTCCATCTGCCGCGACATCGTGGCGCGCCACGGCGGCCGTATCTGGGGTGAGCGCGTGCAACCGCGTGGCGTGCGCTTCAACGCATTGCTGCCGCGCCGCGACGAGATCATCAGGCGCGGCACAAACAACGGTCGTCACACCATCTTCGGCGATGTCCCCGACTTCGCGGAGAGGCTGATCCACTGGATCGGCGAGCTGATGCGCGTGCGCATCGTGTCGCTGATGGTGCCCGACCAGGGCGGCGAGCACCTCGTGATCGAGGCGGCCATGGGGCTCGAGGACGCCGTGGTGCAGGACACCCGTCTCCAGCGCGGCGAGGGGATCGCGGGGCACGTCTGGAAGGAGGGCGAGACCGTCCTCGTGGAGGACGTGACCACGGACGAGCGCATACTCGCGGACTCCTCCCGTTCGCGCTACGAGACCGGTTCGTTGCTCAGTTCACCCATCCGGCGCGACGACCAGATCGTCGGCGTGGTCAACGTGAACAACCGTCTCGACGGGAATCGGTTCACCGAGCGGGACAAGCTGCTGCTGAACGTCCTGTCCGTGCGCCTGGGCCACATCCTGGCGCGTGTTTCCGAGCAGCAGCGCGGCAACCGGGAATTCGCCGACCTCAGCCAGGCGCTTCGCAAGAGCATCGCCATCCGCAGGGCGCGGCACGACGAACTGGCCGAGGTGTGCCACGAGATCTGCATCGGGTCCGCCCAGCGCATGCATCTGCAGAACGAGGATCTGATGGGGCTGGCCTTCGCCCTGCAGACCTACGATCTGGGACTCTCGGGCATTCCCGACGACATCCTGCACAAGACGCCTCCCCTCGAACCCGAGGAGTGGGAGATCATCCAGCAGCACGTCCACTTCAGCCTGGAGATGATCAAGTCGCTGGATGCCCCGGCCGACGTGCACGAGGTGGTCCTGTACCATCACGAGCATTACGACGGCAGCGGTTATCCGGAGGGGCTGTCCGGGGACGGGATTCCGCTCGGATCAAGGCTGCTGGCCCTGGCCGACAGCATGACGGCCATGTTGCAGGGACGGCCATACCGGCGGGCCATGTCGATGGACCAGACTCTCGCGGAGATGGAACAGCGTGCGGGCGGGCAGTTCTGTCCGCGTTGCGTGGCGATCTACGTGGATGAGGCCCGCAACTACGCGGATCGCATAGCCGAGATCCAGAAAGCGCGTTCCCTGGCGACGGGTGCCGTCGATCCGGAACGTGCACCCGGGAAGACGAGCCAGCCCGAACACAAGCTCGAACCGGTCAGCTGACGGGTGGACCGCATCTTGCAGGAAGTAAGACGCGGGGGTTTTCGAAAACTGAGTACGCACTGGAGGCGAAACGTTGCGCAAGATCCTGATCGTCGATGACGAACCCTACATCCTGAATATCCTCGACTTCAGTCTGGACGCCGAGGGCTACAGCGTTCTGCAGGCCGCCGACGGCGACGAAGCCTTGCGCGTGGCGGCGGAACAGTCACCCGATCTGATCATCATGGACATCATGATGCCGCGGCTCGACGGGTTCGAGACGTGCCGTCGTCTCAAGGAGGACGTGCATACCCGGGACATCCCCGTGGTCCTGCTCACCGCCCGCAACAGTCGCGAAGATCGCGCCCGCGGCGACGAGGTGAAGGCCGACGGCTACATCACGAAGCCCTTCAGTCCGCAACGTTTGCTCGATACCGTCCAGCAGTACCTGGGCGTGGCCAAGTAGGCCGACCCACCCTGCACGCTCCGCTCGCAGGGGAGAGGGACGTCGCGACCAGGCGTCGCGACGTCCCTACTATTCCTCCTCTCTATTAACCACAGCACCGGCGTTGCTACCCGGCGTTCCCGCGTGTATCCTCTCCGGTCGGAGGCATCAGTTGACCAGAGAGCACGAGAGCGCGCGCGGCACGTCGCTGGCCGAGGTGGCCCTGCCCGTACCGCTGCCGCAGACCTTCACCTACCTGATCCCGGAGACCTGGGAGGATCCCGTGCGCGCGGGAGACCTGGTCGCCGCGCCCTTCGGCCGTCGCAAGGCGGTGACGGGCCTGGTGATCTCGGTGAGCCGGACGCCAGGCGAGATCGTCGAGCGCGAGGGTCATCGGCTCCGACCGCTGACGAAGTGTTTCGGACCCGCCTACGCCATCACCGACGACCGACGCCGCCTGCTGGACTGGATGAGCGGCTACTACGCCCTGCCGCTCGGCGAGCTGGTACCGTTGTTCCATCCGCCGTCTCCCGGCACCAAGGCCCGCGCCACGTCGCACCGGCCGGACACGTATCCCCTGCATGATCACGGTCGGATCGTCCTGACGACCGATCAGTCACGCGCCGTCGACACGGCCGGGGACCACCTCGAGCGGGGCGCCTACGGCGTGCTGCTCCTGCACGGCGTGACCGGCAGCGGCAAGACGGAGGTCTACCTGAGGGCCATCGCCCAGGCGCTGGACCGCGGCCGTTCCGCCATCTACCTGCTGCCCGAGATCGCGCTCACACCCCAGACCGAAGCGCGGATCCGCGCGCGTTTCGGTGACGCGGTAGCGACCCTGCACAGCGGCCTGTCCGCCGGCCAGCGCTGCCGCGTCCATGAAGCGGCCGCCGCCGGCGAAGTGAAAGTGGTGGTGGGACCTCGTTCCGCGCTGTTCGCGCCGATGCAGGACCTGGGTCTGGTCGTCATGGACGAGGAGCACGAGACCTCGTACAAACAGGAGGAGAAGCCGCGTTACCATGCCCGGCACGCCGCCCTCGTCCGCGCCCGGGAAGCGGGCGCGTTCGTGATCCTCGGCTCGGCCACGCCCGACCTCGAGAGTGTGCGCAACGCGCAAGACGGCCGCTATCGCCTGGTCGAATTGAGAGACCGCCCGGTGGGGGAGGTGCCGACGGTGGAGATCGTCGACATGCGCGAAGAGCGGGCGGGGGACGGTTTCTCGGGCAAGCTCCTGCGTCGTCTCGAGCGCACGCTGGCGCACGGGCGGCAGGCTATCCTCTACTACAATCGACGCGGCTACGCCCGGGTGCTCCAATGCGCGGCCTGCGGCGAAGCCGTGCCCTGTCCCCACTGTGACATCGGCTTGACGGTGCACCTGCGTCCGCGCCGCCTGCTCTGCCACTACTGCGGCCACTCCCGGCCGACTCCCGACGCCTGTCCTGCGTGCGGGGGAGCGGATTTCCTGCCGGCGGGCGGCGGCACCGAAAAACTCGAACTGGCTCTGTCGGCTCATTTCCCCGAAGCGAGAATCCTGCGCCTGGACCAGGACACGACCCGCCGCCGCGGCAGCCACGCCCGTATCCTGACCGCCTTCGCCAAGGGTGAGGCGGACATACTCGTCGGCACGCAGATGGTGGCCAAGGGGCATCATTTCCCGGGCGTCGACCTGGTGGGTGTGCTCGCGGCCGACGACGGTGTCTCGCTGCCCGACTTCCGGGCGCACGAGCGTTCCTTCCAGCTCCTGACACAGGTGGCCGGTCGCACCGGACGCGACGGGGCCGGTGCGGTGGTCTTTCAGACCTGGCAACCCGATCATCCCGTGCTGTGCCACGCCGCCGCCCAGGACAGCGTGGCTTTCGCGGCCGAGGAACTGGCGATCCGTGCCGCAGTGGGCTATCCGCCCTACCGCCGTATGCTGCGTCTGGCGTTGACCGGCCGCCGTCTCGGCGAGGTTTCGGCGGCCGCGACGGCGCTGGCCGACCTGATCCGGAATGGTCTGCGCAATCCCGAGGTGGAGGTGCTGGGGCCGGCGCCCGCCGTTTTCCCGCGCCTGCACGACCGTTATCGCTACCAGCTGCTGCTCAAGGGCGGCCTGTCCAACCAGGAGAAAGCCTGGTTGGCCGACTGCGCCCTTCGCCTTGGCGCACGAACCCGGGGGCTGGACGTCATGCTGGATGTGGAACCGGTGGGTATGTGGTAGCAGGATTGTGAAATGACCATGTCATATGTGGATCGATGAGTGACGAGTCGGAGTATATTCCAATAGAGAAATGAGCCTGAAGGAGATCCGTCCCCGGGTTGAAAGAACCTCTTACGTCACCCTGTTACCCCGTTCGAAAATGACCTGAAAAAGTTTATCCCTGGCCTGGTTGAGTTTCTTGGCGGCCTCATTGTCACTGATCGAGCCGGCGATGTCATCCAACTCTTTGAAAGTCACTCCTTCCTTGAGATAAGATTCTGCGTCAGGCAGCGATTTCAACTTCTCGAAAGGCGTCATCATATTTTCATAGGGATAGAGCCTGTCCCATTATAGCCTAGCCCAATAATCCCAACAAGTTACCACAGAA
>CAYMCR010000085.1:0-11057 GCA_964389015.1 uncultured Fibrobacteraceae bacterium
TACTTTAGCTCAGCAGGTGGGGTCTTTCAAGCTTTGGTATCGCTCAATTTAGGTTCTGATAGACACGGCTCGGCTAAGGTGGCGCCCCCGCGTTGAGGGGACCCCACGGCCAGCGGCTGAGGGATTGCACGCCCCGAGCGGGCCAACCCAGCGTCGCCCAAGCCGAACCCATATGGGCGCCGTCGCGTTTGCGGCGGCGCCTTTTTCGTGCGGACAACGCACGCCTGCTGCGATAACCTGAGCGGGTTCCCAGTACGGATGTCCCGGACCCCGGAGATGCCGAGTTGTTCGATACGCCTACCCCGACCCTTTTCGTCGTTTCCGACGGCCGCGGCGCCACCTGCAAGCAGGTGCTCGAAGCGGCGCTGGTCCAGTTCCCCACGGAGGCCTACGAGATCGTCCTGTGGCCGGAGGTGCGCACCAAGGAACAGGTGGCTTCGGTCATCGCGGCCGCGGTCGCGCGCGATGCCTCGGTCTTCTATACCCTGGTCAGCGACGAGACCCGGCAAGAGATCCAGCAGCGCGCACAGCAACTGCTGGTACCGCTCGTGGATCTGCTCGGACCGGCGTTCTCGGCCCTGTACGACGTCTTCACGACCGACCCGCTGGCCAAGCCGGGGTTGTTCTATGCCTCCGACCACGAACGCTTCGACCGTCACACGGCCATCGACTACACCCTCCACCACGACGACGGGCAGCGACCCGACGAACTGGATCAGGCCGACGTGGTGATCGTCGGCGTCTCACGCGCTTCGAAGAGCACCACCTGCTTCACCCTGGCCTACCAGGGCTACAAGGCCGCCAACGTACCGTTGATCGCCGATCAAATGCCGTCGCGGGAGCTACAGGAACTCGACCCCCGCAAGGTTATCGGCCTGCGCATCAACGTGTCGCGGTTGATGACCGTACGCGAGGTCCGCTCCGCCCACCTCGGCCTTGCCCACACCGTCCACTATGTGGACAAGCGCGAGGTCGCACGCGAGATCCGCCACGCCAGCGACCTGATGGACAGGTTCGGTTGGCGCAGCTTCGACGCCTCGTACATGGCGATCGAGGAGATCGCGCGCGAGGTGATGAGGTTGCGGAGCGAGACGAAGGCCTGAGATAGATCCCTGCTGCGGGGGACGCTCGTCTGTCACTTCCTGTGACAGGCTCGCTCGGCTTCCGGATCCTTCCGCCCTCCTGTCTCCAGGACCCTACAGACGCCCTCGAAGCAGGGATTTACCTCAGGCCTTCGTCTCTTCGGCTATAAGGTGAAGACATGACACCGGTGGCTTGGTCCACGCCTGCCTCGCGATCTGCTTGGCGAAAATGTGCTGTCATTACATGGCTGTTCTTCGCGTTGAATTGGCAAGATCCGATGGGGGAGCCACCATGCGAATCGCCGTTTGTATCTGCATCTGTTTGTCTTTGTTGACCGGCGCCGCTTTCGCCCGGGAATTCGTGCCCACCCCGCCCGGCGGCGGACAGGGCGTGACCACCAGCGCCGAGCACCTGGCGCTGCCCGGCGGCGGGCCAATCCGTCTGGCGGAGAAACCGCTGCGCCTGCCCGACAAGGCCGCGGCCGGCGAGAAGGCCGGCGGCGTGCCCATAGTCATCGACACGCGGTCGGTCCTGCTGCACTGCAGCGTCGACGTGGCGAGCGACGGCACCATCTACGCGGCCGGTGCCGACCAGACCACCGCCGACGGCTGGTCCATCCGCGTCCATCGCTCGAGCGACGGCGGCGATACGTGGGAGCTGTGGGGCGAGCTCTTCGTTCCCGGCAGCAGCGACGGTTTTAGCTATCCCTGTCTGAAAGTGGCCGAGGGCTCGTCGGACATGTGCTTCGTGGTCTACGAGCGCAACCTGCCCGGTGTGACCGATAACAACATCTGCATGGTCTCCTCGCCCCTGACGGCGGCCACCGCCGACTTCTCGACCGAAGTGACCGTCATGTCGCAGACCGGCGTGGATTTCGGGCGGCCCCGCCTCTTCATCGACGACGATGCCTTCTCCGCCTACTACCTGTACGTGGTCGCCGAGGGCGACGACGGCGTCGGCATGGACATCTGGTTCGTGCGTAGCGTCAACCAGGGCGTCCTCTTCGAGAGCGAGTACGAGATCGCCACCGTGCCGTCGGACAACCGCGGCTACTACCGACCCGACGTGACCTACGGCAACGGCGGCTACGTGCACGTGACCTGGTACTACGCGTCGCTGGTCGACGCCTTCAACGACTGCGTGTGCTACCGCCGCGTCCCCAACTACGCCAACGGGGGTCTGCCCAACTGGGAAAGTCTGCGCACGCTCACCAGCCCGGCCAACGGCATCGAGGAGCACAACGCGCGCATCGCCGCCTCCCTCGCCGACGTTTACGTTGCGATCACATACGACCGCTCCGAGGACATGGGAAGCTACGAGCTCGGACTGGACTGTGGCGTGCTGACCTCGAACGACCAGGGAGATACCTTCGCCGCGACGGTGATCACGCAATCCATGAGCAGCGTGCACGAGGCGGCCCACGACCCGGCGGGAACGCGCTGGGTCTTCGCGGGCCTGGACACGGGCAACGCGCCCAGCCTGCAGACCGCACCCCATGCCGATCCCGCGGACTGGTCGCCCGTCGACAGCTTCGCCGCCTACGATGATTACGTCTACCAGGTCGGCCTGGCCATCGACCCGAACGGCGCGGGCGCGGCCGCAGTGTGGACCCGCTACGTCAGCGGCGGCGCAGTGGATGATCTCTTCTTCGACGCCGAGTGGCGCGGCGCGCCCGGCTACCCTGTGCCCCTGGACGGATTTCCCGTCGCCCTGTCCGGCGCCCCCACCGGCGCGCCCGCCGTGGCGGACGTGGACGGCGACGACGACCTGGAAATCGTCTTCACGACCGACGACAGGTACCTGCACGCGGTGAACCACGACGGCACCGAGCTGCCTGGATGGCCCGTCGATCTGGTCCTGGAACCGACCGGCGGCGCTCCCGTAGCGATCGGGCCGGTCGGCCCGAGTGGCGAGACCAACGTGATCGTCGGTTTCGAGGGCGAATTCGTCCGGGCCTACGACGCGGTGGGAGCGCTGCAATGGACCTCCACCGGCATGACCGGCCCCGCCTACGTGTCCATCGGCGCCATGGGCACACCCAATCCCTATACGGTGGTCGCGGTCGGCGGGCGCGCGCTGATGTTCCTGGGGCCCGACGGGTTCCCGCCGCCGGGTGCCAACACCATTTTCTATTCGGGCTCAGGGTCCGTGACGGCACCAGCGGCCATCGGCGACGTGGACGGCAACGGGATCGCCGAGGCCGTCTTCGTCTTCGGTACCAGCGTGGTCGCCAAGGAGATGCGGTCGTCGTCGACCATCTGGACGGACATACTCCACACCACGTCGGGACCCGTGACCTTGAAGGACCATGACCTGGACGGCGATCAGGAAGTGGTCATTCCCACCACGTCCGGGTTCGTCCACATGTTGAACGAAACCGGCCTGGACATGCCAGGCTGGCCCGTGGACCCGGGCGACCTCTGCGGGATCGGCGAAGTGGCCGTGGCCCAGATCATCGAGGACATCGAGCAGGATCTGGCCTTCACCAGCGACTGCGGCGGGGTGTACCTGTACCGGGATGACGGCTACCGCGCGTTGGGCTTTCCGAAATATCCGCCGGCGGTCATGTCGGGCGGACCCATTGTCGGCTTGGTGGGCAACGACATCGACCTGATATTCGGCACCCAGGACGACCGCGTGGACGTGCTGACCAATACCGGTGGCGGCTATCCCGGCTGGCCCACGGCCGCGGACGCACCCATCCGCTACTCCCCCGCCATAGGTGATCTCGACCAGGACGGCACCATGGAAATCGTCTGGCTCACCGACGATTCCTGTTACGCGGTGGACATCGGCCAGGGCCCCGCCGGCGATATCAAATCGTGGCCCATGTCACGCCACGACGCCAAGCGCACCGGCTGTTCGGACTGCCCGGAGAACGTGGCCACCGGCGTCGAGGACGGCGAGCCCGGCTTGGCCCGCGTGCACTTCCGCGCGCCGCATCCCAACCCGGTCTCCTCGTCAACCGTCTTCGCCTTCAGCCTGCCGGTGCGGGCGATCGCGGAACTGGAGATCATCGACGCACGCGGTCGACGCGTGCGCTTGGTCGGCCGCGAGGAGTTGCCCGCCGGCGACCACCTGATGAGCTGGGACGGGCGCGACGCCGCGGGCCGGCAAGCGGCCGCCGGCCACTACCTGGCGCGCTTGCGCGTGAAGGGTCCGGGATTCGAGGATCTGCAGACGCGGAAGGTGACGGTGGTGCGCTAGCCGCCCTTGCAGTTGCGTTCCAGGTCCCGCGTCGTGAAGGCGGGATCCAGCAAGTGGTCCAGCTCGCTCTCCACGCACGCCGCGACCTTCCACCCCGCCACCCGCTGGATGTTGATCAGGTGGCGGGCGGAGATGTTGTCGGCGGTGATGTTCTTGCCCCCCGACCCGCAGCCCAGCGTCAGCGACGGCTGCAGGGCGTTGTAGGTGCCCCCCAAGGCCCCCTGCGAGGCCGGCGTGTTGACCAGGATACGCCCGGCGTTCATCTCCTCGGCGAAGCGCTCGATCATCTCCTCGTTGCGCGAGAAGATGCTGGCGGTGTGTCCGAGACCGCCATGGCGGTTGATGCGGCGGCACAGATCGACGGCGTGCTCCAGGTCCTCGGCGGTGTAGGAGGCCAGAATCGGCGCGAGGATCTCGTGGGACAGGGGCGAATGCAGGCCCACGTCGTCCAGCTCGGCGATCAGCAGGGTGGTCTCGGGCGGCACGTCGATGCCGGCCATCTCGGCGATGCGGGTCGCCGGCTGGCCGATGACTTCCGTGCGCATGATCTGCTGCGCCGAGTTGAAGGCGACCTCGGACAACCGATCGACCTCATCACCCGTCACGAAGTAGGCGCCGCGGGCGGCGAATTCCTCGTGGACCTGCGCGGCGTGCAGGGCCCGGATCACCACCGCCTGTTCGCTCGCGCAGACGGTGCCGTTGTCGAAGGTCTTCGACTTGACGATCTGCTCCACGGCGAAAGGCACGTCGGCGCTCTTGCCGATATAGGCCGGCACGTTGCCCGGCCCGACGCCGATGGTCGGCGTGCCCGATCGATGCGCCGCGCGCACCAGTTCCACCGAACCCGTGGCCAGGATCAGGGCCGTGTCGCGGTGGGCCATCATAGCCAAGGTCTCCTCCTGCGAGGAGCGCTTCACCCACTGGATGCAATGCTCCGGGGCGCCGGCGGCCAGCGCCGCCTCGTAACAGATCCGCGCCGCCTTGATCGAGCACTTCTTGGCCGCGCCGTGGGGCCTGATGATGAGCGGATTGCGCGACTTCAGGGCGATCAGGACCTTGAAGAGCGTCGTCGATGTGGGATTGGTGATGGGCGTGACCGCGAAGATCGGTCCCATGGGCTGCGCGATCTCCACGATGTCGTGGTCGTGGTCCTCGTTGATGACGCCGGCGGTCCGCAGATCCTTGATGTCCTCGTGGACGAGCCAGGTGGCGATGACGTTCTTGATCACCTTGTCGGCCACCACGCCGAGGCGGGTCTCCGCCGCCGCCACCTCCGCCAGTTCCACGCGCGCGTCGAAGCCGGCCTCGTAGGCGGCGCGGACGATGCGGTCGGTGGTCGCCTGGTCACATTCCAGGAACGCCTCGGCCGCAGCGGCGGCCCGCTCCATGATGAGATCGATGTCCAGCGGCATACTCGTCTCGCTTTCAGCGGTACAGCGCCTTGACGTCACCGAAGCTGAGTGTCTCCGTGATCACCGTCGTCACCTCGAAGTCGGCTATGCCGACGCTCTGCAGATCGAGCCAATCCTCGTTGTCGAGGATCCAGGGATCGCCGGTGACGGGACCGCCGATGCCGTCGGCCGTGAAGCGGGCCGCCACGGTGTCGTGCACCTGGGCCATCCACTGGCCGTCGTGGAGCTGTTCGCCCGGCGTCCAGGACCTGACTTCGCAGGCCAGTTCCGGGGAAGACAAGACGACCAGATACGCGTCGGCGAGAAACACCATCTGGAAATCGGTCTGGGCGGTGCAGGGGCCGCTCGCGTCGTAGGTCCATTCGATGGCCGTGTCAGGAGCGACGTCCGTGGCGCCGTCCGCGGGCACGGTGATCACCGGCACCGGCATGAAATCGGATTCCTCCAGGATGCCGATGTCGATCTCGGCGACCGTCTCGGTCGCCAGGCCCTGGTCCCAGGTCAGGGTCCAGTAGCCGGAGATCGCAGAGGCGAGTTCCGTGAAGGTCAACTTCAGGTGGGCCGGCCAGTAATCGTTTTCCGGCGAAAAGCCGTCGTAGAACATCTCGAGCGTGTACGTTCCGCTCACGGTCGTGAGCTGGCAGGTCTGGGCGTCTTCCTTGTTGGCAAAGAAGGCGACGGTGTACACGTAACCGCCGTCGCCCTCTTCCTTGATCACGGCGATCTCGAGCACGTTGTCCGCGCAGGCCGTCGTTGCGACCACCGCCACGATCAGCAAACCAGCCGAAACAAGTAATAGGATATGCTTGAGCATCGGATACCTCCATACGGACGGTTCCACTCGAAGGCCGTCTTCGACGGATACGCCTCATACGGATAATACATGACCGAACGTTCGTGATTGGTCAACCGCCAACAGGCGGGATCGACAGTCAGCAGGACAATGGAAACTCCGCGGCCGCCGCCCACCCCGGCTATCACCGAACCAGGCTCAGCTTCTCCAGCCTGACCTCGCGACCCGTCCGCAGACGCACCAGATAGACCCCCGTCGCCACCGGCCGGTCTCGGAGATCCTGCCCGTCCCACGTCACACTGTGTTGCCCGGCGTCACGTTCCTCGCCAAGCAGCCGTCGCACCAGTTGACCCCGCGCATCATGGATATCCAAGCGGACAGGCGCCCTCGCCTGCAGCTCGAATCGGATCACCGTCTGTGGATTGGCCGGATTGGGCATCAGCTCCAGGAACGAGGAACCCGCCGGTGATGGACCGTTCGCGCTCTCTACCGGCGTGGTCTCCGACCGCCATCTTGCGATGTCCCAGCATGCCTTCAACCCGGCATACTCGAAATCCCCCCCCACGTAGAGATCCCCGTCCCAGACCCCCAGGGCGGTCGCCCCGTGCATCATAGCCCCCAGGCCGGTCAGGCCACTTCCGAACGGCATCCACTGGGTGCCGTTCCAGAAAGCGATACGATTGACCCACTGGCCGCCCCAACTTCTGTCGAAGGCCCCGCCCACGACCAGCCGCCCCTCGTAAAAGGTCATGCTCTTGACGAATGCGAAACCCCATAGCGTATCGTAGAAACCCCCGTCCATATCATGCCAGCGAACGCCGTCCCAGCGCCCTACACCGTAGACACTGGTGCCGCCGATATACGTGAAACAACCTCCGGCATAGAGAGACGTACCTTCCGCTATCAGGGCCGCGACTGGGCAGTTGGCCACACCCATGCTCTGCCAGCCGATACCGTCCCAGCGGGCGATGTACTGGCGAAGACTGCCGCCGGCATACGTGAAGCTTCCGCCGGCGATGAGGTCATCCTGAAAGGCGACAAGGGCGGTCACACCACCGTCGTCGAATCCGGTCCCCAGGGGATGCCAGTTCACACCGTCCCATAGAGCGATCCGATTGGCAGGAACCCCACCGGCAGACGTGAATGTGCCGCCGACGATCAGGTTGCCCTCCATCACGGCCAGGGCGGCGACTCCGTTGTCGACCGCTTGACCCGTACCGAGCGGTGACCAGGTGTTTCCATCCCAGCGCGCGATGTTATCCGCAGCCACCCCGCCGACACTCTGGAAGGTTCCTCCCAGAATGAGTTCGTCCCCGTATTCGACCAGAGCCGTGCCGAGGCCATCGCCGTCGATCTCGCCGCCGACCGCATGCCAGCCCGATCCGTCCCACCGCGCGATGCCCCGGGTGCCGACGGACCCGACTAGGTTGAACTCGCCGGTTGCGAACAGATCACCGTCGAACTCGCAGAGCGACCGCACTCGACTGTGGATCCCCTCGCCAGAATCCACCGGTGCGAGCCAGTGGTCCTGCGCCCAGAGTGCCGCCGAGACGGCCGGCACCCCGCCAGCGGACTGGAAATCACCGCCCGCCACCACGGATCCACGGTGCAAGCCCAACACCTCGACTCGATTGAAGGGCAGCAAGGTCGCGTACCCCACGATCCCACCGTCGAGGCTCTCCCAGTTTGCGCCGTTCCAGGCGACGACGTACCCGGCCGACAACGCCCCCGGGCCGGAACCCGCCTGAGTGAAGTGTCCCCCGACGATAAGCTTGTCCCCGGCTACCAGCAGATCGCGCACCCCGTTGGCACAGGGATCCGAACCGGCGGGGCAACAGTCGGTTCGGTCGTCGAACAGACCGCCGCCGACGTCTTCCCAGACCGGGCCCACCAGCTTCCGCAGCGGCGCAGACGCGCCGGGATCACAGGATTGCAGGTATCCGGTACCCGCATACAGCTCGCCGCCGTGCCAGGCGATGGCATTCGGCGCCTCCCCCAGCGAGGCGCCGACCGAGGCCCAGTTCGCCCCCGTCCACTGGGCGATATAATCGGTGACCGAACCCCAGAAGGCGGTGAATTCGCCTCCGGCGAACAACATGCCGGAATCGGAGGTCAAGCAGGTCACCCGGTCCAGCAGGCCGGTGCCCAGGGCGCGCCAGCCGTTCCCGTCGAAGGCGGCGACGTTGCTGACAGCCTGCCCCGCGACCTGCGACAACGCTCCGGCCACGATCAGCTCCCCGTCGACCACATGCATATCCTCGACACTCGCACCCGCCAGCGGCGCTCCAACATTGGTCCATTGCGTCCCGGAAAGGACCTTCAGGAAGGCCTGGGTACTGCCGCCCAGATCGACGAGTCCCCCGCAATAGAGTTCCTGCCCGTACACCTGCAGGCATAGAACCGTACCCGTGACCCCACTTCCCAGTTCGGACCAGGCATGTCCGTCGGAACAGGCGACGTTGGAGCCGACACCGGTCAAGCCGAAGGCGTAGATCTCTCCACCGACGACCAGTTGTCCCCCGTAGCTGGCCACTGCGTTGATCGTCCCGTCCAGGTCCCCTCGCCAGAAGATGTCCGACCAGTTGTCGTTCGGGTCGGCGGCCGCGTTCGGGACAAGGTTGACGGTGGTCAAGGCGATGGCCAAGATGGTGCGGTAAATTACTCGGGCATGGGATTTACACGAGAACCGATATCGTGGCTGGTGATGGACGTTCATGCTCCGACCTCCTGATAGGTCTTTCTGGATCTGGATTGTCTATAAATAAAAAGGCATAGAAGCACAGAGGCAAGCACGGCTTCTTCAGTGAAAGACTACATGCGCCGCCACCAGCAGCGCCCCCAACGCAACCCCGCACCACCCGATCCCCGGCGAGGCAACCCGCACCAGCCGCTCCCCCCCCGGCCGCCACCCGTTGCGCGCGACCGTCGGCACCGCCACCACCAGGAACGCGGAGACGATGATGACGCTGGTCAGGATGAGGTAGGGCGTCGCCGCGAACACCAGGTTGAGGGCGATGGTGATCGGGATGGTCAGCACCAGCGCCGCCAGCACCAGACGACGCGACGGCTTGGCCAGGAAAACCGCCGAGGCGATCAGCACCACGAAGCCGTTCTTGATGAAGTAGCTGGCCTTCTTGAAGAACGGGTCCAGCGGAAACTCGGGATTGGCCAGCTTGACGTAGGCGAAGGCGAAACCGAAGAGCACGCCGATCCCCAGGGTGACCAGGATCGCCCGGCGGCCCACGGCGACCACCTGCGCGTCGGTGGCGTCCGGCCGCAGCCGCCGCTGGTAGATGTCCACCGACCACAGCGTGGAGATGGAGTTGAAGATCGAATCGACGCTGCTCATCAGCGACGCGAACAGCCCGCACAGCACCAGCCCCTTCACCCCCGGCGAGAGCAGCAGCTCCACCACGCGCAGGTAGGCCTGGTCAGGATCGACCAGCGCGTTCTCCTCGCCCAGGATGCCTACCAGCGCGATGCCCGGCAGAACCAGCATGGCCGCGGTGAAGAACTTGAGGGCGCCGCCGACCAGCAGGCCGACCTGGGCGTCGCGCAGGCTGCGCGCGGCCAGCGACCGCTGCAGGATCACCTGGTTGCAGCCCCAGTACTGCAGGTTGAGCAGGTGCATGGCCACGATGCCCAGCCACGGCAGTTGCTTGTGCGAGTTGGGCAGGTGCAGGTGCATCCTGTCGCCGACCGTCGCGTACAGCTCGCCGAAACCGCCCAACTCGCCGACGGCCAGGAAGGTGACGGTCAACCCGCCGCCCAGCAGGAGCACGAACTGGATGATGTCGGTCCTGACCACGGCGCCGAGGCCGCCGAAGTAGGTATAGGTCGCCGAGAAGCCGCCCAGCAGCACGATCATCACGCAGATGCGCAGGCCCGGCGCGCCGCCCACGGTCGCCTGCAGCGCGTCCCCGTAGAGGATCTCCAGCGCGTAGCCGCCCCAGAACAGGGCCGCGCCCAGGTACAGCGTACCGTAGAGGAACATCATCAACAGCGAGTAGGTGGTGGCCACCTTCGCGCCGAAGCGGCGCTCGAAGAACTGGGTGATGGTCACGACCCGTTCGCGCAGATACAGCGGTACGAAGATGAAGGCCGCCACGATCAACCCGAGGACGGCGTTGAGTTCGAAGTTGGCCTGCGCTAGCCCGAAGGCGTAGGCCGAGCCGATGACCGCCAGGAAGTGTCCCGCGTGCAGGTTGGTGGCGATGGTCGACGCGGCGATCGACCACCAGCGGAGGTTGCGGCCGCTGACGAAGTACTGCTCGGGTGTGGCGTCGCGGCGCAGGCGCGCGCGCACGGCCACGATCATGACAGCCGCGAAGTAGCCGAGGATGATGAGGGCGTCGAGCATCGATTTCCGATCGTCGAACGGCGTGGAATGGACAGACTATGCGGCAAAATCGAACTTCCGGCGAGTGTTTATCAGCGCACAGATCTGTGTGCAAGCACCGACACCACTACGCCCACCAGCGCGGCTCCGTATCCGGACCGCCACGTGCAAGTAATCATCCCCCGGCATAGCCGGGGGCCTTCATTGTGAACCGCTCAAAGCG
>CAYMCR010000086.1:0-10855 GCA_964389015.1 uncultured Fibrobacteraceae bacterium
AGAAAATACGTGGCTCCCCGGGTAGGACTCGAAATCCCCCACCCCAGGTTAACACCCATCAAACCTTGAAATACCCCGCCCCAGGATGATGCACCACCAGCGCACTGACACTCTGCTCCGGATCGAGCTGGCACTCCTCGGTCAACGCAATCCCGATCCTCCCCCAGTCGAGCATCTCGGCCAACACACGCTGGTCGTCCAGCTCGGGACAAGCGGGATAGCCGAAGCTGTAACGACACCCGCGGTAGTGCCCCTTGATCAGCCCCGCTGGATCGGGATCATCATCCCCAGCAAAGCCCAGCTCGGCGCGCATACGGACATGGACCAGCTCGGCCAGGGCTTCGGCGCTTTCCACCGCAAAACCATGAGTCATCAGATACTCGCGGTAGTCGTCGCCAGCGAAGAGCTCGCGGCACCGTGCGGTGGCTTCGGCGCCCATGGTGACGGCCATCACGCCGAGCACGTCGCGACTCTGGTCGGCTGGATGGAAGTAGTCGGTGAGGCAGCGGCCGGGCGCCTTCTTCTGGCGCGGGAACTCAAGACGCCAGCGCGGCTCGTCGTCGTCCGGCGCGTCCCAGACCAGGAGCGTGTCGCCGTCGCGCGCCGCGGGGAACCAGCCGTGGACTGCCGCGGGACGGAGCCAGCCGTCGGCGCGGGCCGAGTCCTGCAAGCGCGCCAGCGCCGGCTCGATCTCCTCGCGGGTCAGGCGCTCGTAGTCGGCGCGCGGCAGACCGGCGCGGGTATAGCCCCAGCGGCCCTTGACCAGGGCGGCTCGGTTGAGCAGGCGCCAGACTTCGTCGAGGTCGATGTCGGCGGTGACGCATGTGCCCCAGAAGGGTGGGGCCGGCACCTCGGCGGGCGCGATTTCGGAGATAGTTGACATGTCAACTATCTCGCTTTTTCGTCCTGCGGCGCCCTCTTCCCCGCGCACCTCCGCCCTCGGCGCCTCGCCCCGGCTCACCGAGCCCACCAGCGTTAGGCAGTCGAAGGCGTCACGCGCGTAGTAGACCGGGCCCCGGTAGACACGCCGCAGATCCCCCTCCACATACTTCCGCGTCAAGGCCGCGCCGCCGAGCACCACCGGCACGTCGATGCCGGCTGCGTTGAAGGCCTCGAGGTTGTCGCGCATCACCAGGGTGGACTTGACCAGCAGGCCGCTCATGCCGACGACGTCGGGCGCGTCCCGCCGGATCACTTCGATCAGCTGCTCGACCGGCACCTTGATGCCCAGGTTGTCCACGCTGAAGCCGTTGTTCGTGAGGATGATGTCCACGAGGTTCTTGCCGATGTCGTGCACGTCGCCGCGCACGGTGGCGATGACGAAGCGGCCGCGGGCCGCGGCGTCCGCGCGCTCCATGTGCGGCTCCAGGTGACGCACGGCCGCCTTCATGGTCTCCGCGCTCTTGAGGACGAAGGGGAGCTGCAGCCGTCCGGCGCCGAAGAGCTCGCCCACGGTCTGCATGCCCGCGAGCAGTATGTCGTTGATGATCGCCAGCGGGTCGTGGACGCCGAGCGCCTCGTCCAGGTCGGCCTCGAGGCCGGCGCCGGCGCCGGCGATGATCCTCTCCCGCAACCGATCCTCGACGGGCAGATCGGCGGCGACCGTGCGCTTGGCCGCCATGCCCTCGGATTCCAGCAGGACGGACAGGGCTGACGCGTCCCCGTCGATCAGCCGCTCGCAGGCGTCGCGCAGCTCCGCGGGCACGTCGCCGGCGCCGAGGATCCTGCCGGCGTGCATGATGGCCGCGTCCAGGCCCGCGTCCAGCGCCCTTTGGAGGAACACGCTGTTCAGCACGCGCCGCACCTTGGGTTTCAGGCCGAAGCTCACATTGCTCACGCCCAGCAGTGTCCGCGCACCGGGAATCTCGGCCTTGATCAGGCGGAGGCCATCGAGGGTCGCCAGGGCGCTCGCGGTGTAGTCCGGATCGCCGCTGGCCAGGGTGAAGGTGAGCGCGTCGAAGAGCATGTCCTGCGGTCCCAGACCGAATTCGGCGGCCAGTTCGACCAGCCGTTGCGCCACCGCCAGCTTGCGCTGCGGCGTGCGGGCCATGCCCTCTTCGTCGATGCACAGGGCGACGACCGCCGCGCCGTGGTCGCGACACGATGCGAGCACCCGGCGCGCCCGGTCCGGCCCGTCCTCGAGGTTCACCGAGTTGACGATGCTGCGGCCGGCGAGCCGCTCCAGGGCAACTTCCACGGCCGCCGCTTCGGTCGAGTCGATCATCAGCGGCAACTGGGCCTCGGTATTCAAGCGGGACGTGAAGGCCGCCATGTCCGCCGCCTCGTCGCGCCCCACGTAGGCCACGCAGACGTCCAGGGCGTGCGCCCCCTCGTGCTGCTGCGCCAACGCCATGGCGACCATGCCGTCCAGATCGTCGGCCGCCTGCAGCTGGCGGAATTTCTTCGAACCGTTGGCGTTGGTGCGCTCGCCGACGATCAGCGGGCGCGGTTCCTGGTCCAGCGACACGGCCTGGTAGAGGCTCGACAAGGCGTCCACGGGTTCGGCGTCGCGGGCCGGCGCCTTGCGGTCGCCGATGGACGCGGCCAGCGCGCGCAGGTGCCGTGCTTCGGTGCCGCAGCAGCCGCCCACGAAACCCACGCCGAACTCCTCGACGAAGCCGGTCAGGGCCGCGGCGAAGCCCTCGGGCGTGAGGTCGTAGACCATCTCGCCGTCCACGTTGCGCGGCAGACCGGCGTTGGGCATCACGCTCACCGGCACGGGACTGCGGCGGCAGAGGGTGCGGACGTGGTCGCGCATCATGTCGGGACCGGTGGCGCAGTTCAGGCCGATGAAATCCGGTTTGAGTGGCAGGACGGCGGCGACGGCGGCGGTCGGCTCGGTGCCAAGGAGCATGGCGCCGTTGGTCTCCACGGTGATCTGCAGGCCCACGGGCACGCGGCGTCCCAGACGTGCGAAGGTGCGACGCGCACCGGCGAGTGCGGCACGCAGCTGCAGCGGGTCCTGGCAGGTCTCGATCAGCAACAGGTCGCAACCGCCCTCGACCAGGCCCTCGGCCAGCGGCTCGTAGGCGGCGGACAGGTCGGCGAAGGTGATGTGACCGAGACTGGGCAGCTTGGTGCCGGGCCCCATGGAGCCGGCCACGAAACGGGGACGGCCGTCGGCGGCGTGATCGTCGGCCACGCGGCGGGCGATCTCGGCGGAGGCGCGCGCCAGACGCAGCGCCTCGGCGCCCAGGTCGAACTCGTCCAGCAACACGGAGAACCCGCCGAAGCTGTTGGTCTCGACCACGTCGCAGCCGGCCTTGAGAAAATCGTCATGGATGTCGGCGATCAGGTCGGGGCGGGTCAGGTTCAACCACTCGTTCAGACCCTCGTGGCCCGCGAAGTCGTCGGGCGTGGGCGTGCGGAACTGGATGCTGGTGCCCATGGCACCGTCGCAGACAAGCACGCGTTCGTGCAGAGCTTCGAGGAATTCCTTCACAGCTCACGCCCCCAAGTGGAATGATGCGCAATACAGAAACCGCTGTTATCATCGGTGGCAACGTCACACATCTTAAACAGGATTGACGGACATGAAAATAGGCGAAACCCTGGCCGCTCGGCGCGACCCCTTCTTCAGCTTCGAACTCACGCCCCCCGAACGCGGCATGAGCATCAGCGACGTGACCGAGATCGTGGATCAGCTGATCCCGTTCGACCCGTTGTTCATCGACGTGACCAACCACGCCGCCGACTCCTGGTTCGAGGAGCTGAACGAAGAGTCGTTCGCGCGACACATCACTCGCAAGCGCCCCGGTACCCTCGGCCTCTGCGCCGCGCTCAAATACCGCTACAACGTGGAGACGGTCCCGCACCTGCTCTGCCACGGCTTCACCCAGGAGGAGACCGAGGACGCGTTGATCGAGCTGTCGTTCCTGGACATCCACAACGTGCTGGCGGTGCGCGGCGACACGACCGACTGGAAGGAGATCCGTCGCGGCGAACGCAACAAGTACGCCGCGGACATCGTGCGCCAGATCGTGGACATGAACGGCGGCCGCTACCTCCACAAGCTCACCGAGGCCCAGCCCACCGATTTCTGCATCGGTGTGGCCGCTTATCCCGAAAAGCACTTCGAGGCGCCCAGCCTCGCCTACGACATCCAGCACCTGAAGGCCAAGGTGGACGTCGGCGCCAACTACATCATCACCCAGATGTTTTTCGACAACGCGCCCTATTTCGCGTTCGTCGAGCAGTGTCGCACCGCGGGTATCACGGTGCCGATCATCCCCGGCTTGAAGGTCGTCGGGCGCAAGGGCCTGTTGACCAACATCCCGCGCAACTTCCACGTGGACCTGCCCAACGAACTGGTGGATGCCGTCTCCGCCGCCAAGAACACCGCCGAGGCGGGCGTCATCGGCGTCGAACACGCACTCGCGCAGGCGCGGGGGCTGATCGAGGGCGGCGCGCCGGGAGTGCATTTCTTCGTCTACAACGACGCGCGCCTCACGGCCGAAGTGCTGCAGCGCCTGGACCTGTGAGCCGTGACTGACCAGCGCAAGGCCACGTTGTGTGCGCTGGCCGCGGTGCTGCTGTGGTCGACGGTGGCGACCGCCTTCAAGTTGACCCTGCGCCATCTCGGACCCGTACAGCTGCTCGCCTACGCGAGCCTGATGTCGCTGCTCGTGCTGGCGGGACTGGTCACCCTCCAGGGCAAATGGACTTTGTTGCGCGCCGCCTCCCGCGGCCAACTGGCGCGCGCGGCGGCCCTCGGACTGCTCAACCCCCTGCTCTACTACCTGGTGCTCTTCGCCGCCTACGACCGTCTGCCCGCCCAGGTGGCCCAGCCGCTCAACTACACCTGGGCGCTGACACTGACCTGGCTGTCGGTGCCGCTGCTCGGACACAAGCTGGGCCGGCGCGACCTGCTGGCGGGACTGGTCTGCTACGGCGGCGTGGTGGTCATCGCCACCGGCGGCGACTTGGCTGCCCTGCGCTTCGACGATCCGCTCGGCGTGGCGCTGGCCCTGGGCAGCACGGTGTTGTGGGCCCTCTACTGGCTGGGCAACGCGCGCTCGGGATTGGACCCGGCGGTCGGTCTCTTCGTGAACTTCGCGGCCGGCACGCCGCTGATCCTGCTCTACGCGCTGCTCTTCGCCGACCTGCGGGCCGACGTCCACGGACTGCTGGGCGCCGCCTACGTGGGCGCGGTGGAGATGGGCTTCACCTTCGTGCTGTGGCTGACGGCGATGCGGCTGACCGTCTCGACCGCACGCATCGCCAACCTGATCTTCCTGTCGCCGTTCGTATCGCTGCTGTTCATCCAGTTCGTCCTCGGTGAAGCGGTGCGCGGGGCCACGCCGCTGGGGCTGTTGCTGATCGTGGGCGGACTGGCGCTGCAGGGCAGGCGCACACCCGCTTGATTATTACGTGAAGAAAATCCGCACCGACGCGTCTACCGATGTGAACAAAGTCACATCGAACGCGGGAGGTACGGAATGAGCAGGAAGCAAGTGATGTCGGGCTTGGCCGCGGCGCTGGTTATCGGTCTGCTGGGGCTCGGCGCCGGGATCGTGCACGCGTTGAGGGCCGAGACGCCGCCGGCCCTGGCGCCGGCTCGACAGGCCGAGCTGGCGACCTGGTTACGAGTAAACGGCCAGAAGCCGGCGGCGTACGTGGCCGGCCAGTTCGACGACCACGACGTGGTGTTCCTGGGCGAAATGCACAGGGTCAAGCACGACGTGTTGTTCGTGCAGTCGCTCCTGGAGCCTCTCTACCACCGAGGCGTGCGCGTGCTCGCCACCGAGTTCGGCCGACGCGAGGACCAGGCGGACATCGACACCCTGCTCAACGCGACGGCCTGGAACGAAACGCTGGCGCGTGAGATCACCTTCCGGCAGTTCGTTTGGTGGGGTTATCAGGAATACGTCGATATCTACAAGGCCGCCTGGCGGCTCAACCGCGACCTGCCGGCCGACGCGCCGCCGCTACGCATCCTGGGCATCAACAACTCGCCCGACTGGAGCCATATCGAGACCCGGGCCGACCGCGACAGGGGCGAGGTCAAGCGCAAGGTCTGGGGCGGCTCCTCCGAGCGGGACTGGGCGCAGGTGATCCTGGACGCCGTCACCGCCGGCGAGAAGGTGCTCGTCCACTGCGGCATGCACCACGCCTTCACCGCCTACCGCCAGCCGATCGTGATCGACGGCGAGTTCAAGCATTTCGACCGCGACCCGCGCTGCGGCAACCACGTCTACAACGTGCTGGGCAAGCGGGCGGTGACCATATGCCTGCACTCGCCGTGGCACGGAGACGACGGCTACAGCAGCCGCATGCGCCATCCCGCCGGCGGCGCCATCGACGTCCTGATGCAGGCGAGCGGTCCCCGACCGGTCGGTTTCGACCTGGCCGGCGGGCCGTTCGGCGAACTGCGCGTCACCTGCACGGTCTACCGCCACGGCTACGACGACTTCAAACTCGCCGACTTCTGCGACGGCTGGATTTACACCAAGCCCATCTCCCGGTACGAGGGCGTCACACCGATTCTCGACTGGATCCACCCCGGCAACCTGGCGCACGCGCAGGCCCAAAGCCCCAACCCCGCGTTCCGCGACGCCGGCTGCAAGGAGTTCAACGATGCTATCGCCCACGACGCGAGCATGCCGCAGCGCTGGGGTAGGCGTTTGCAGTGACGATCGACGCCGAGCACTTTTGACTATCGCGGTGTCCGCGGGCGGTATAGAATGCCGCCCCGGACCAGCGGAAGGGAGACCGGCGTGGCGACCATGACCCGTGACGCACTCGATGCGATAGAGAACATCATGAACGCTCACCTGCACGGACTCGGCCGTCCCGCCGCGGTGCTCGAGGCCGGCTGTGGTCGCTTCAAGCACTTCTCGTATCCCGACGACGCGGTGATCGCGGGCCTGGACATATCCCAGGAGCAACTCGACCTCAACGATCACGTGCAGGAGCGCTTCCTGGGCGACGTGCAGACCTGGCGGACCGACCGGCGATGGGACGCCGTGGTCAGCATGTACGTGCTGGAGCACCTGGACGACCCGGCGCGCACGGTGCGCAACCTGCTCGACTGGACCCGGCCCGGCGGCATCGTGGTGATCGGCGTGCCGAACCTGTGGTCGCTACGCGGGCTGATCACCAAGCTGACGCCCTTCCGGTTCCACGAGCTGGCCTACAAGCTGGTCTACCGGCGCAGCATCCCGCCCTTCCCCACCACGCTCAAACTCGGCGCCACGCCGGGCAACCTGCGCCAACAGCTCGCCGGTTGCGCGATGTTGCACGAGGGCTGGGCCCAGGAGCGCATCCGCATGCCCTTCGCGCTTGTCTACGAGGGATTGATCTGGGCGGGCAAGATCCTGTCGTTGGGTCGCTGGCGTCCCGAGGACATGAACTACTACGTGGTGGCGCGCAAGCCCGAGGCGGTGTGACGGTCGGCTGCCGCCGCTGACATCGAATAGCAAGGCCCCCTCCCGCTCGGGGAGGGGGCCTTGTCTTCTTCGAGTACGATACCGCGCTAGCGCACCAGCATCATCTTCTTGGTCATTGTCTTGCCGTCGTTGAACACCCGGTAGAGGTACATGCCCGACGGCATGGCATCGCCGTGGTCGTTCAGGCCGCTCCAGACCACACGGTGGACTCCGGCCGTGAAGTCGCGGTTGGCCAGGGTGGTCACCAGCTGACCCTTCAGGTCGTAGACGCCCAGGCGCACGTGACCCGCGCGCTCGGTCGTGAACGAGATGGTGGTCTGCGGGTTGAACGGGTTGGGCGTGTTCTGGGCCAGGCGGAAGGTGCCGGGCAAAGCGCCCTCGGCCACCGGTGTCGAGCCGCTGATGTCCACGGCCAGGGCCGCATCCACGTTGTCCAGGAAGTCGCCGTGTTCCTCGCCCCAGACCAGCGCGAAGGTGAAGACCGCGTCCTCGCCCGCGAGGATGTCCACCGGCCCGGATGCGTTCACGGCCGACCAGTCGTCATCGGTCGGTCCGGTCTCCCTGATGAGTGTGCCGTCGGCGATGTTGAACTTGGTGGCGTCGGTGATGAACGAGTTCGGATACACCTCACTTGGATTGTTGACGCAATAGAGGTTCGACACGGTCGTCTCGCCGAGCTGTACGATGCCGAAGTGGGGCAACGCGGCGTGGGTAATCACGTAGGCGACGCGACGCGCTGCTTCGGTCCAGGCGGTGTTGGCGCCCGCATCGCCGATGTCGAAGTCGCAGAAGATCGCGGCGTAGTAGTTCGACAACGTGGTCACACCGCCGTTATGCACCGTGTAGCGCAGGACGACGAAGTCGTCGTTGGGCGCATCGGCGAAGGCGAAGCTCTCCTGGGTCACCGTGACGTCCCGGGGGCTGGAATGGCCGCTGTCGTCGTAGACGGCGATGAAGTCCTGGTCGGAGATGACGTCGCCCAGGTCGTTCACGCGTCCGTTCGGGACTTCGGTGACCACCCAGTCGTACGAACCCTCGTCGTAGTCGTGGTTGCAGATATAGCTCTGTGAGATGCCGCCCCAGAAAGAGCCAACGTATAGCCCGCTCTCATCGGGAAGCCCGAAGCCTTCGCCCTCGGTCTGGCTTGCGCTCATGTAGCCCAGCGAGCCCATGTCGGTGACGGTCAGTATCACGTTGCCCACGTCGTGCGTGCGGAACTCGGGCAGTCCAATGAAGTATTGCAGGTCGAAGACCCTGTGGTAGCCGTTCTGGGCCGTGATGGTCAACAGCATGTCGAAGGTGTCCCCCTGCACGGCGCCGGCGTCGGCCGTCAGGGAGAAGTGGTCGCCGGCGTTGTCGCCGGTACCGCCGCCCTGGGCGATGGTGCCGAAGGTGCCGGAGGCGTCGTCGACGACGGCCGGCTCGCCCGCCAGGACGGCCAGGCTGCCCATGACGCCGGTGCCGTCGGTGGTGGTGCTATTGTTGACCAGCGTGAAGACCAGGTCGAAGCTCTCGCCCGCGTCGATGACACCATCGCCGGTGTCGTCCAGGACCTCCAAGCCGGTCCAGAGCAGGTACGGCGTGGTGCTCAAGGGCGTGGCGCTCACCGCGGCGTCCGCGTCGATGCGGCCCGAGCCGAACTGGTTATCCTTGCCGGCCGTGCCGAGATCGACCGAAGTCTGCTCCATGATCGAGTCCAGGCCCGCGGGCGAGAGACTCGGGTTCTTCTGCAGCATCAGCGCCGCGAGACCGGCGGCGTGCGGACAGGACATGGACGTGCCGCTCCAGCTGTTGCCCGAGTAACCGTTGGGGATGGTCAGGGAGTTGACGTTCACGCCGGGCGCTGACACGTCGGGCTTGATCAGTCCGTCGCCGGGGTTGTAGGGCCAGTCGAACCAGGGCTCCACGTCGCCCCAGTGGACGGGACCGCGTGACGAGGAGCCGTAGCCCGCGTCGCTGAAATAACCGGTGCCGCCCACGGCCACCACACTGCTGGTCGAGGTGTAGGGCGTGCCGGCGATGGGGTTCCAGGGCGCGGGACAGCGTGCCGTCAGACCCACCTCGATGGGCGGGTTGTACGAGTAGTGGTCGTTGCCGGCGGAGTTGAAGACGAGGATGCCGGCGATGCGCAGCGTGTTGATCGTCTCGCGCTCGATGCGCATGATCGTGGTCGAGACATCTCCCGGCACGCCCAGCGACATGGTGATGATTCGCGCGCCGTTGGCCAGTATGTACTGGTAACCGTCCCAGATCATACCCAGGGTACCGGTGCCTTCGAAGATGAAGGCCTTGACGGCCATGATCTGCGCGTCGGGTGCGACACCGGTCGCGGTGCCGTTGGTGCCGTCGCCGGCCACCGTGCCGGCGGTATGGGTACCGTGTCCGGGCACCCAGGAGTCGTCGTTGGGATCGCCGTCGTCATCGCCCACGTCGTAGCCGTGGATGTCGTCGACGTAGCCGTTGCCGTCGTCGTCGATCGAGTTGCCGGCGATCTCACCGGTGTTGGTCCACAGGTTGTTGGCGATGTCGGGATGGGTCAGGTAGACACCAGAGTCGATGTGCCCGACGACGACGCCGTCGCCCGTGTAGCCCAGGGCCCAGGCTTCAGGAGCGTCGATCCAGCTGACGTTCCAGGCGGTGGCCCGGTTGGTGGCGTCGGCCGCGGCTTCCTCGGCCGGCTTGCTGTCGCGGCAGGCCAGCACGTCGGCCAGCAGGTCGTAGCTCTTGTCGTGATGCATGACGCCGGAGACGGCCTTGTCGGCGGCGATGGCCTCGACGGCCGCCGCGTCGGCGTTGAAAGCGATCGCGTTGGCCAGCCACAGGGCCCTGACCCGCGCTTCGCGGCTCGCGACGGCCTCGACGCGGGTCAGTGTTCCCGCATGCACGCGGTCGAAGTGGCCGCGCAGGGCGTCGACCACGGCGGCGCGGCGCGTCTCGAAGTCGGCGCCGGCCAGTTCCGCGTCCAGGACGGTCAGGTCGGCGCGGTCGTCGAGGATCATCAGCACGCGGACGGTCTCGCCGTCCGCCTTGCCGGCCAGGGCGGCCCGCAGATCGGGGGTGATCTCGGCCGCGGGCGCAACGGTCGCGACCGTCAGCGCCAGCAACAGGAACAGAGGTGTAGCGAGCCTACGCAACATGTCGGCTTCTCCTTGGTCAGGGACGTGACCGGAACCGGACAGACCAATTCTGGCCCGAGTGCAGGCATCTGGCGGCGGGGGGGATGAGCGAATGGTGTCTCCCTCACAGACGCATTTCTTTCGAGAATCGCATATAGGATAGCAGAATCGGGGGGGGGATACAATGGGGGCGACCTCTGCCCGGCAGAATGTTGCCCGATGGAACGCCGGTTTCGCCCAACATGTCCGTGGCGACGGCGCACTCGGACACGAGTTATCGATTATCGGCGTGGAGTCGGTTTACACCTTTAACTTTGGTCAAGCCATTCTAACCATGGGCCTTGTTTCCTT
>CAYMCR010000087.1:0-10854 GCA_964389015.1 uncultured Fibrobacteraceae bacterium
TCCCATAACCACGGGGGGCTTCGTCAATATTACATTTGTTTAGGACAAGAGTGAACTCATCCGTATCATTGTCTGTCTCCCTTGCCGAGGTTGTCCCACAAGCAGGTATCGGGCGCCACGGGCGATTCCACCCGTTTGAAGGCCGCCGCTGCGAACTCGAAGGTGATCGCACTCACCAGCAGCACCGCAATCCACACGCCGATGATGCCTCCCGGCACCGCCCGCACGATATTCATCATCACGTCCACGCCGGCCGCCTCCAGCACCCAGGGCTGGGCTACCCGGGTGAGGGCCATGACATGCGGCGCCATGTGTAACAGCAGCAGCACGCCCAGCAGGACCCACATGCGCACGTTACGCCGCGCCTTCGAGACGCCGGCCCGCACACCCGGGGTGTAGAACACGATCCCGATGTACAGCATGACCGACACCAGGGCCTTCGTCACCGGCAAAAACGATCCCGTGGACGTAGCCACCCGCACCCAGCCTGGGCGGGGCAATTCCAGGAACTCGTCCTGGAGACGCACCTTGCCCTCGAAATCCGTCCACAGATAGCGATCGGCGATCTCCTCGTGCGCCAGCGTCGTACCGAAGGACGCTCTCGCCGCCCGCCAGATCTGCCAGGCCACGTACTCGCGCGAGGCGCCCACAGGTGTCGTGTACGGTTTATAGATGACCGGGGTTGCACTTTTGATCACGGGAATGGTCATGGCCGGATGCGATTCCCCCCACGGCGCCACCGCCGGCGGCGCCTCGCCGTCCCAGGCCATGCGCCACATGAACTGCGGTACGCGCAGGCCGTAGTTCTCCTTCTCCTCAACGTAGACGAGCCGCGGCATCTCGAAATCCCGCGCCCCGATCCACAGCACGCCGCCCAGGTACCTCGCCGTGATGAGCAGCAGGGGTGGTAGCGTCAATAGCAGCAGCAGGCTGCGGCGACCCAGCGGCAAGGCGTCCACCGTGCGCAGGTTGGCCAGCACCGGCGCCACGAAGGCCAGGGCCATGTAGGCGGTTATGGGCAGATAGGCGAAGCGCAGGTCACTGTCGGGCACCAGTTTCTGCAGCAAACCCGCCAGCAGCGCCCCGAAGAGCAGCAGAAACGGTGTGGACAGCAACAGCAGGGCCGGCCCCTTGGGCGCGGAGCGCACGATCATCATGTAGATCAGCCAGGCCCCTCGCAGACCACGGGCGGGACGCGCTCGGACCGCCGCCGCCGGAGCCGGCGCTACTGAGCTGCCAGTCGTCGCCAGGGGCGAGAGTACATAGCCCGACGGTATCCGGCGCTGCGCGTACACGATCAGCAGAACGGCGCCGCCGAGCAGAAGTGGCACCAGCAGAAGCGGCAGATGCTGCAACAGGAGCATGGGCGCCAACAGCGACAGCAACGGGGCTAACACGAACAGGACCTGCCGCCACCCGCCGGGCGCGCTGGCCAGCTCGGAGTACCGGGCATTACGCCAGGCCACACCGCACAGGGCACCCGCCAGCAGGATCGACGCGACGCGGGCCATCCCGCCAGCCCATGGCGTGTCGAGCTCCTCCAGGGATTTCGTCAGGGCGAAGACCCCCGCGACAACCGCCAGGATCATCGCCAGCATCAGGACGACCGCCAGGGTCGAACCGAGCAGCGAGGCGTTCCACAGCTCCCGCGCCGGCAGCGGCAACGCCAGGTCGAAGCGCGTGCAGCGGTGCTTGACCTGTCCCCAGGTCAGGTAGACCGCGAGCAGCACCCAGGCGCCGGCCAGCAGGGGCGTGTAGGTCATCTCGCCGGTCCTGTACACCTGCAACCCATAGACGCCGGTCACGACCTGGGCGCCGACAAGCATCACGAGCAACCACATGGGCGCGGCGCGCAGTGCGGCGTTGCGGGCAAGCAGGGAGCGCATCACGACATCCCTCCCACCAGCTCGATGAACATCTCCTCCAGGGGCAGGGGCCGACAGTTCGCGTGGTCGAAGCCCAGCTCCCGCGACAGATGCGCGCGACATTCGTCCGGCCCCATCTCGAAGACGGCGCGCACGGCGTCGGTCCGCTCGCGCACGCAGAGACAGCGCGGCTGGGCAAGCAGTTGCGCGCCGGCCTGCGGCATGTCGGCGGGCAGGAGCGCCAGACAATAGCCCTCGCGGATGTCCTCCAACTCGCTGTCGATCCAGATCTGCCCCTCGTGCAGCATCAGCAGACGACTGGCCATGCGTTCCACGTCGGTCATGTGATGGGACGAGAAGATGATGGTCGTACCCGTCTCGTTGAGCAGCTTGATGGAGGTCTCCAGAAATTCGCGACGGGCATGCGGATCGAGACCGCCGGCCGGCTCGTCCAGGACCAGCAGTTCCGGCCGGTGCGCCACGGCGCAGAGCAGCGCCAGCTGGCGGGCCTCTCCCTTGCTCAGCTTGCCCACCTTGCGTCCGGTCGGCAGCGCGAAGCGCTCCATCAGCTCGCGCGCCAGGTCTTCGTCCCAGGTGGGAAAAAGCCCACGGTGGACATCCATGACCTGGTTGGCCGTAAAAAACGACGGCAGCGCCTGATCCTCGCTGACGAAGCCGATACGTCGCTTGACCTCCACGGCGTCGCGACGCGGGTCCAGGCCGAAAACGCGCGCCTGACCGTCCTGCGCCTCAAGCATGCCCATGGCGACGTGCAGCAAGGTGGTCTTGCCGGCGCCGTTCTTGCCCAGCAGGCCGATCACCTCGCCGCCGTCGACGGTGAAGCTGATGCCGTCGAGCACCGGCGTGTCCTTGGCATAGGACCGATGCACACCCTTGAATTCCACGATCCTGTTCACGATCACTCCTCCTTCAGCAGGTCGCGGAAGAGCGCCTGCGCCTCTCGTGTATCGATGCCGAACTGACGGGCCATGGCGGCCGGCGCCCGCAACGACTCCCGCAATTGATCCGACTGGCTGCGACGCAGGTCCGCCGCCGCCTGCTCCCGCACGAGCAGGGGCTTACCGGGCCGCCGTTCCAGCAGCCCCTCGCGGACCAGGATGTTGTAGGCCTTGCTGATGGTCATGGGGTTCACTCCCAGGGGTTCGGACAGGGCACGGATGGAAGGCAACTCGTCCCCCGGGCGCAACAGGCCGCCCGCGATCTGGTAGCGCACCTGGTCCATCAGCTGTCGATAGACGGGCACGCCGCTGTGGGGGTCGAGTACGAAGGGCATCCGGGCTCCTGGTTCAGGTTTCCTTGGGGGTGCATTAGTGTTATAATGCACTCATGCGCCATCGTCAAGACGTAATTCCAACGAGAAGGTTTCAACATAACGAACCAGTCGTGAACACGAGGATGGGGTGCACGGGCCTTTCACGGGGACGCTCCCCGCTCGCTTCAGGCGAGCGGCTCGCTTGGCGTCCGGGGCTCTAGCCCCTCCCGACACCCCGTGAAAGGCCCGTGCACCCCATCCTCTTGATCAGGCTGGAACGTTTGTTGAACCTTCCCATTGAGCAAGGATTGAGGAGTGGGTATGGTGGGCCTTGGAGGTGCTGATGACATTACGAAACCTGATCGAGGACATCCCGCGGGAACTGGACTTGACGGACGCCGCGCACCTTAGGCAGGTGCGCGAGCTGGCCGAGGAGATCGCGGACGGGGCGGGGGGCGTTGAAGCGCTCGCCGAGCTCGAAGGCACGTGGGCGGGACGCAAGGACGAGATCCCCCTGATGGCGCACCTGGCGGTCAAGCTGGCCCGTTCCCGCACCCTGCTGCGCGAACTCGAGGGGCCGATGCACCTGTCGGTGGTCTTCGCCGTCTACAAGGAGCACACACGGGTTCTCACCCGCGCGGAGCATGCGCACGGCGAGGATTTCCTGCGCGAGAAGATCCGTCAGCTACGCTGGCTCTGCGACGGGCTGGCTGGTGCCACCTGGGACCTGACCGTCGTGGACGACAGCTGCCCAGAGGAAAGCGGGCGCATTGCCGCGGATATACTGCGCGAGGACCCGGCCGCGGACGGGCGTGTCCTTCATCTGCGCGATGCCTGCGGCGGCGACCATCCCGCGGTCGGTTCCCTGACGAGCCCCGACGACAGCCGCAAGGGCGGCTCGATCCTCTACGGCCTGTGGGAAGCCGCGCAGGTGGAGCGGCCCAACCACGTGATCCTGTTCACCGACGCCGACCTGTCGACCCACCTGGGTCAGGCCGGCCTCCTGGTCCACGCGATCCTGGCCGGCGGCGCCGACGCGGCCATCGGGTCGCGCCGCGAGCCGACCTCGGTGGCCGTCAAGAAGGGCACCCGCAACGTGCGCGGCAAGCTGTTCATCTACCTCTGGAAGCGGCTCTTCCCACCCCTGCGCGAGGTCGTCGACACCCAATGCGGCTTCAAGGCCTTCCGCGCCGGGACCGTACGGGACATCACCGCCGACACCCTCGAAAAGCAGTTCGCCTTCGACATCGAGCTGCTCTTGCGGACCGAGCTGCGCCGCCCGCATTCCATCCACAAGGTCCCGGTGGCCTGGATCGATTCGGAGGCGGCATCGACCACCACCGACCTGCAACCCTACCTGCCCATGCTGCAGACGATGGTGGCCATGTACCGCCGCTACCTGGCCCCGAGTGCGGATGCGGACGCGTTCTGCGCGCTCATCGAGACGCTGGACCAGGCCGCGTGGGACCGGCTGGTCGACCGCGTACCGGCGGCCATCGCCGAACGTGAACCCTACGAGTTCGGCGACTGGTGCGGCGTGAGCGCCGCCGAGCTGCGGGAGCTGGCGAACGGTTGACCCGTCCGTGAGAATCGGGCATCCTGACACCTGGATTCAGATGCCATAGGGAGGCAGACCATGCGCACGATGACCGAGACCAATCTGAAGGATGCCTTCGCCGGCGAGAGCCAGGCCCACATGAAATACCTGGCCTTTGCGGCCAAGGCCGAGCAGGACGGCTACGCCAAGGTGGCGCTGCTGTTCAAGGCGATCGCCTTCGCCGAACAGGTGCACGCCATCAATCACCTGCGGGAACTGGGCGGCATCGGCGATACGCCGGCCAACCTCGAAGCGGCCGCCGCCGGCGAGAACTTCGAGGTGACCGAGATGTACCCGGCCTACCAGGTCGTGGCCGAGCTGCAGGAGGAGAAGGGCGCCCAGCGCAGTATCCGCTATGCGCTGGAGGCCGAGAAGATCCACGAGGACATGTACCGCGAGGCCAAGCAGCTCGTGGACGCCGGGAAGGACATCGACGTGACCAAGGTGTCGATCTGCCCCGTCTGCGGACACACGGTCTTCGGCGAGCCCACCGAGCGCTGCCCGGTCTGCAACGTGCCGCCGGATAAGTACATCGGGTTCGAGGCCTGAGCGATCGGCGAACGATGATCCAGGTCACCGACACCATCGCCCTGCGCGACGACGAACTCGAGTTCGACTTCGTCCGTGCGTCGGGGCCCGGCGGACAGAACGTGAACAAGGTGGCCACGGCGGTTCAGTTGCGCTTCGACGCGGTGGGGTCGTCGTCGCTGCCCGACGACGTGCGCGAGCGCCTGCTGCGCCTGGCCGGCCGGCGCGCCACCGACGACGGCGTGATCATCATCGACGCGCGCCGCTTTCGCACCCAGGAGCGCAACCGGCAGGACGCGATCGATCGCCTGGTGAAGCTCATCGCCCGCGCAGCGGTACGGCCCAAGCCGCGCCGTCGCACCCGACCCACGGCCGCCTCCCGACGGCGGCGCGTGGACGACAAGAAACGCCGCGGCGCCTTGAAAAAGCAGCGCGGCAAGAAGCCGCGTCTGGACGATTGACCTCCGCGCGGTTATGTTTCCCGGACGACCCCCAACACACATCAACGGAGATCCTGTTTCATGTCTGAAACCATTACCGGCGTGCTCAAGAAGGACCGCAAAACCGGCTTCGTGCTGCGCGACCCCAAGAATTCGTTCCGCCCCGGCAAGACCGTGATCACCGTGCCTGGCCGGTTGGCCGGCCGCCTCAAGCTGATCGAGGGCGCCGAGGTGACCGGCACCCTCCAGAAATCGCGCAACGGTTACACGATCGACCGCATCGTGGAGGTCTGCGGCCTGGCGCCCGAACTGTTCGCCGGCCGGACACCCATGCGGGATCTGACGGTCGTCAGTCCCGACGAACGCCTGCACCTGGCCGACTGCGGCGACATGAGCATGCGCATCGTCGATCTGATCGCTCCGGTCGGCAAGGGCACCCGCGGCCTGATCGTCTCGCCGCCCAAGGCCGGCAAGACCACGATCCTGGAAAAGCTCTGCAACGCCATCAAGCACGCCGACCCCGACGCGCGTGTGCTGGCCCTGCTGGTGGACGAGCGCCCCGAGGAGGTCACCCACTTCCGGCGCAGCGTGGCGGCGGACGTTTTCGCCAGCACCAACGACCAGCCGTACCAGGAGCACGTGGAGTTGACGCGCATGATGATGGCCCACGTCCAGGTGGAACTGGAATGCGGGCGCGACGTGGTGGTGGTGGTCGACAGCCTCACACGCATCGGGCGCGCCTTCAACCTGGCCGGCAGCGGCAAGGGACGGGTCATGACCGGCGGCATGGAGGTGGGTGCCATGGAGACGCCGCGCCGCTTCTTCGGCATGGCGCGCAACGTGGAGCACGGCGGCTCGGTGACCATCCTGGCCACCGCCCTGGTGGACACGGGCTCACGCATGGACGAGCTGATCTTCCAGGAGTTCAAGGGCACGGGCAACAGCGAACTCGTCCTGGACCGCCAGCTGGCGGACCTGCGCCTCTTCCCCGCCATCAACATCACCGAGAGCGGCACCCGCCGCGAAGACAAGCTCTACGACGAGGCCACGGTGCGCCGCATCAACAGGATGCGCGGCATGCTGGCCGAACGCAGCCCGCGCGACGCCCTGGGTTCGATGATCAAGACACTGGAGAAATTCCCCGACAACGAGGCGTTACTGGCTTCGCTGCCCGACTAACCCGGATCATCCGGAGAGCGACCGCCGCAGCTGGGCCGCGATGCGGTTCAGCTTGACGTCGGCCCGGAAACCCACCGACTGCGCTGCGCCGACGATGATGGCGTAGGCCACCTTCTCGGGCACCTCGAGCATCTTCGCCACCTTGTGGATCTCCTCGGCCTCACGGTCCATGAGCGCCCCGTCGGCCAGCGCGATCTCCGCGATGCGCGACAGCAGGAACTGCTTCGCGTCGTCGTCCCCCTCCTCGACGATCACCCGGCACGCCTCGGGCAGGCGGCGCTCGATCTCCTCGCGATCGGTGACGATGACGTCCTCGGGCTCGTCGGTGAAGATCGAATGCAGCTGCTGCACCAGCAGCTTGACCTCCTCGTCACTCACGTCGGCGTCGGCCCCCAGGACCAGCACGCCGGCCATGGCCAGGACGTGCATCATGGCCACGTCCAGGGGCTTGGTTGGGGAGCGGCGGCTGAGGGTGACCAGGCGGTCCACGCCATCCTCGAGCGCGTCGTCGTCGAGGTTGGCCGGCAGGGCGTCGCAGCCGTTGCGCTTGGCCCGCGCGCTGCCTGCGAACAGCTCGAGGGCCTTCAGGCGGATCGGCAGCAGCGGATGCGAGGCGAAGGCCTCCTCGATCATCTCGGCCGAACCGCTGATCTCGTCGATCTGGGCGACCAGCGCGTCGATCTCCAGGTTGAGGTTCTTCTCCGACAACCCGAAGGTGACCTTCAACAGCGAGCGCGCGGCAGCGTGGAAATCGCGGCAGACCAGCAGGCCCGCCCGGTCCGCACTCACCTCGGCCTTCTTGCGCCAGCGCAGGAACAGGCTCTCGCCGAAGGGCGGCAGCACGGTGGCCGAAGGGTTGCGCTCGTCCATGGAGAAGACCGCGTTGAGCCGGTTGTGGCCGCAGAGGAAGTGGCCCATCTCGTGGCCGAGGATGAACCTGATCTCCGCGTCCTCGAGATGTTCGAGCGCGCCGGCGGTGATACCGATCAGCGAATGGGTCCGCTCCTCGCGGATGTCCAGGACAGCGAAGGCGTTCATGTCACGGTCGGGCAGGCAGAAGATCTCGGCCTCGCCCGCGACCTCGAGCGCCGCCATGGCCTCGGCGTGCAGGCGGAAGATGCGTGGCGATAGCTGCCCGGTCAGACGGATGCCGTGCTTGAGTAGGTTCTCTCGCACTCCCTCGTCCTGTTGGCGGCGGTTCTCCTCGAAAGCCTCGAGGTAGTCTCCGATGCGGTAGCTGTCGTACAGCTCCTGCACGTCGCGCATGTCGCCGCGATAACGGATGTCTTCCCAGTTCAACGCCATGGCGTCTGCCTCGCTATTTCAGGGTCCAGAGCTGCGGTACCGGTGTCACATGATCGACAACTGTACGCGAGGTGTCCACCGCGGGCAACCTGGCGAGGAACCTCACACGGCCGGAACCGGCGATCGCATGGCCGGACCGGATGGTGATGGGACCGCTCGTGGAGTTGAGGAAGGTGTTGGCGTCGTGGCTCAGGGCCACGAAGAGGCCGGCGTCCCGGACCTCGTTGGTGCCGTCGCCGTCGATCAGGGTTAAGGCAAGCGCGCCGCGCCCCAGGACCCGGATGTGTCTATGTTCTGGCAGATCGATCTCCAGCCAGAGCCAGGAATGTGTCGAATCGGCGAGGGCTGTCCGCAGCATGTGGCAGGTCTCGGCCTTGGCCTGGACCTTCGTATCGGACGTGTCCAGCCAGCCGGTCGCGGTGAGGATCACAGGGACGTCTCTCGCCCTCGTGGCCGCCGTCGAAACATCGTGCGCCGACGGAGGCTCACTCGCACATCCAACAAGCAGACACAAGGTCACGGTTATGTAGACGATCCTGATCATCGTCTCTCCTCGGCGGTCGGGCATCCGACCCGGTGATCATGACACGCACCTGGAGCAAGCGCACTCGAAAACACGCCTCCCCTTACCATCGACACAAGTGGGTTGGACCTGAAGATGAGCCCGAGGGTATTGGCAAGTGCCTTTCTCCAGCACGGAGTTCGTGCTGCTGAAGACCGGGAGCATGCTTGGAGTCGCATATTGATAAATATTTTTCATAATTCGCTGATTTGCCCCCTAACGCATACAACTAGAACGGAATATCACGAAATTGCTGTTTAGTTAGGTCATCTCAGCCTTTTTTATATTTTTGCTGATTGGGTTTCTCATTAGGTTGTTGTATTCCATCTCGCAACATGCTACGATATACAAAATTCGTGAGGTTTTTACCTTTTCCTCAAGGGAGAACAACGTGAAAAAATTTCTAATGTTAGCCATGGCGCTCTCGCTGATCGCCAGCAGCGCAAGCGCTGCGATCCTCGCCTCGGAGGACTTCAGCTATCCTGACGGTCTCTTGGTCCCGAATGGCGGCTGGGCATACCACAGCGGCAATGACGATTTCATGGTCGCGAGCGGTGAAGCCGTCGTCGAGCACGGCACTCCCTCCGGTGACGTGAACCTCGCCATCACGCCTACGGGGGGCGGAGACATCTACTTCGCCTTCGACTTCTCGGTCGATGACCTGGGCGCCCCGTATTCCGGCGGGACGGACTACGAGTACTTCGCTCACTTCAAGACCGACGGCACCGCCTTCTGCGCCCGCATGGACGTCGTTGCGCCGTCCGGCGCCGGCGACTATTCGGTCGGCATCGCCTCGGACGAATCGACCGCGGACGCGACCTGGGGAGCGGATCTGACCTTTGGTGTCGACTACCATGTCGTCGTGCGTTACAACCAGGACGATAATATCGCTCAGCTCTGGCTCGATACGACTTCGTACGATGGTACCTCCATTCTCGGTGAAGATCGAACCGATCCTGGCGACGCGGTTACCCAGTTCGCGCTGCGCCAGTCCGACTCGTCCGAGAACGAGATTGTCCGCGTGGACAACGTGGTCGTTTCCGACGCCTGCGAAGACGTTTTTGCCTCGGATTGCCCGACGGTCGCGAACGAATTGCGGACCTGGGGTGGGCTGAAGAGCCTCTACCGCTAATCGCGCTAGAATCTCGCTTGAATCGTACAAAGCCCCGTCGCTACCCAGCGGCGGGGCTTTCTCGCAGCCATGCCTGACGAAAACTTGCTAATTTCATGATTATATGTCAAAATGGTAGGGTGTATTCTACCGGCTTCCTGAACTTCGAGGCGAGGAGGATAGATGGCATGAGGTTATTGACGATCATGGCGTTGATCGCCGTGGCGGCTCCCGGCGCGATGGCCCAACAGACCTTGTCCTTCGGTTGGGAAGACGGCATCTCCACCGTCTTCGGCACCGACGGCAACGTGGGTGGCACGGCGAACGTAACCGACGTCGTCCACACCGGCGGCAACGCTCTCTACGGCTACGAGGAGCCCCTCAGCGGCACGCCCCAGATGTACATCGCCCTGATCGCCGATCTGCAAGACGGCGACCAGGTCACGGCCAGCTTCTGGACCTACGACACCACGAGCGGGTATCCGAGTTCGCGAATCTGGGGCCACTACACCGACACGAACTACCTGAGCTACTCGGGATCGGCCTATGGCAACGAGACCTTCTCGGCGGGGATCGGCTGGGAACAACTGTCCTGGACGTGGAACTTCGACGGCACGGATCCCGATCACGAGGGTCTGATGGTGGAGTTCCGCATGTACAGCGCCGCCGCCGGGGACGGCTACTGGTGCGACGATGTCACCATCACCGCGCCTGAACATGCCACCATCTGGTTCCCCAACCAGAATCCCGTGGCGGGAGAAGATGCGAACTGGAGCGGTGTGAAGAGCCTGTTCAGGTAAGCCAAACCGGATCGCACACAACAGCCCCGCCGCTCCTCGAGCGGCGGGGCTTCCTCGTGCAGACCGGACATCCGGAGCTTCTGGTATCGCGATATGTTAGTCCGTTAATACCGAGGACGGGGCGGCAAACATGCGGTTGTTTTCCTTCTATGGGGCAGGCTGTCAAGACACACCTCACCAGCACGCTGAGTGCG
>CAYMCR010000088.1:0-10802 GCA_964389015.1 uncultured Fibrobacteraceae bacterium
AAGTGACTGCTTTGCCGGTTGTTAGTCTTGGCTTTGGCTTGGAACTTCAGGCTAATAACTCTGTCGAGTCCTCGACACGTGGTTGTGTTCTTCGTGTGCCGAAGCTCTGGGTCCGTCCACCCAGTTCCGGGGGCGTCTGGAGGGTCCTGGAGCCAGGAGGGCGGAAGGACCCGGAAGTCGAGCAAGCCTGTCACAGGATGTGACAGGCGAGCGCCCCCCGGAACTGGGTGGACGGACCCAGAGCGTCGCCCCACACGAACAACACATCCACCTTGTGTTGAAGCGACTCGCCCCCTACACTCTGCCGCGGACAAATCGTCAGACAACACGGCCAAGGAGTAGAGATGGACGCCAAGCTGTTGCAGTCACGTCTGCTGGAATTGATCCGGCGCACCTCCTGCGAACTGCCCCCCGACGTGGTGCGGGCGGTCGACAAGGGTTGGCGCAAGGAGAAGGCGGGGACCACCGCCAAGTACGCCTTCAGCGTGATCCGGGACAACGTCGTGCTCGCCCGGGACAAGTCGCAGCCCATCTGCCAGGATACCGGCACGATCGTCTGCTACGTGGACCGCCCGCGCTGGATCAGCGAGCGGGAGTTCACCCGCGTTTTCGAGAAGGCTGTAGTGCAGGCGACCAAGGTCGGCTACCTGCGGCAGAACTCCGTGGATTCGATCACCGGCAAGAACTCCGGCACCAACCTCGGGCCGGGCAGCCCCGTGATCCACTTCCACGAGACGACCGCGAAGGCCATGACCGTGCGTCTGATGCTCAAGGGCGGCGGCTCCGAGAACGTGAGCGTGCAGTACGCGCTGCCCCACGCCGGGCTCGGCGCGGGGCGCGACCTCGAGGGCGTCCGCCGCTGTGTGCTGGATGCCGTGAATCGCGCCCAGGGCAAGGGCTGCGGCCCCGGTGTGCTGGGCGTATGCGTCGGCGGCGACCGCCCCACCGGTTTCGCGGCGGCGAAGGAACAGTTTTTCCGCACGCTGGACGACATTAACCCCGACCGCACCCTCGCGCGCCTGGAAAAGCGGCTCGTGAAGGAGGCCAACAGCCTGGGCATCGGTCCCATGGGCTTCGGCGGCGGCACCACCGTCTTGGGCATCAAGATGACCGCCCGCAACCGCGTGCCGGCCTCGTTCTACGTGTCGGTTTCATACATGTGCTGGGCGTATCGGCGCGACGGCTGCAAGCTGTCCGAAGCGGGCAGGGTCACCAGTTGGCTGTACAGTTAGAAAGGACCGGACATGATTCTGGAAGCTCCGTTCACAGAAGCCAAGCTACGCAAGTTCCATGTGGGCGACGTGGTCGAGATCACGGGCATGCTCTACACCGGTCGCGACGCGGTGCACAAATACCTGCACGAGGGCGGCAAACCGCCCGTGGACCTCAAGAACTCGATCATCTACCATTGCGGGCCGGTGGTCGTGCGCGAGCAGGGCAAATGGATCGTCAAGGCCGCGGGCCCGACCACCTCGATCCGCGAGGAGCCCTACCAGGGGCCGTTGATGGAGCAGTACCGCATCCGCGGCGTGATCGGCAAGGGTGGTATGGGGCCCAAGACCCTGGCCGCCTGCCGCAAGGTCGGCGCCTGTTATTTCCACGCCATCGGTGGCGCCGCACAGGTGCTGGCCGAGAAGGTGGTCGAGGTGCCTGACGTGCACCTGCTCGATGAATTCGGGTCGCCGGAGGCCATCTGGGAATTCAAGGCCGTGCGGTTCCCGGTCGTGGTGACCATGGACTCGCACGGCAAGTCGCTGCACGAAAAGGTCGAGGGCGATTCGGCGGCGGCCCTCGCCAAGCTGATCGGTTAGGAGGCATCGTGTCCAACGAGCGCACGGACCAGGCGGCGGGAGGGATTCCCCGACCCATGGGCGACGTCATCTCCCTGGCGAGCGTCCTCAACATTCTCTGGCGGCGCCGGCTGCTGATCCTGCTGCTCACGCTGGCTGGTCTCGCGGCGGGTATCGTGTACGTGGCGATCACGGATCCGATGTACCGAGCCGTCGCCACGGTACGCCCGGGCATCACCAGTTATTCCACCAACGGTGAGCCGCGGCGTTCATGGCAACTGAAGGACATCGTCCGCTGGTACCGCAGCGGCTTGTACGGTGAGGGTGTCGGGCGGAAACTGGGTCATCCCAAGGGCTCCTACCGTCCCGACATCATGGCCGAGTTCATTCCCCGCGGCGTGGGCATCCAGGGCGGCAACGTGGTCACCTTGAACACGCTGAGCACGTCCCGGGAACAGGCCGGGCTGATCCTCGCCTCGTCCATCGAGACCTTCAACGAGTACGCGGAGATCAACGTCTTGGGCAACGACCTGTCGCTGGCGCGCCGTGAACTCGAGAACGAGATCGAGACGCTGGACCACGACAGAGACGACATCGACATCGAGCAGGACTTGCTGGATCTCAGGATCGACCACAAGCGCCAGGAACTGGCGGGGATCGAGATCGAGCAGCAGCGTCTCGAGTTGCAGGTCAAGGAGCATCTGGCCAGGCAAAGCCTGCGCAGCGCGAAGGCGGGGATTCTCGAGACGGGCGTGGACACCACGCTCACCGGCCTGCGGGAGATGTCCTACTACCTGGAGCGCATGCGGGCGAAGGAGAACCGACAGGGCGACCTCGACTCCACGCTGTCGTCGGTGCCCGCGACGGAACAGTTGCCGTTCCTCTGGTGGGAGCTGGCGCAGGACAAGACGGCCATGGCCGGACGCATGCTCATGAACAGCCTAGATATGCAGACCGGCATGTGGGAGGACCAGCTCGAGGCCACGGAACTGCGGCATACCAACGAGATCCAGGATTTCAAGCACGAGAGCGAGCTGCTGCTGAAGAACTACGATCTGGCCACCCAGAAGTCGAACTTGGTGTCGGAGATCAAGGAGATGGAGATCTATCGCGATCGCAGCCTGTGGCAGGATCTGGTCGGCATCGAGGACCGGATCCAAGTGCAGCGATCGCGGCTCGAGCTGTTGACACCCCTGGAGACGATCGGCACCATCATCGTCAGCGAGAACCCGGTGCGCCCGCGCAAGCAGCGCGCGATGGGACTGCTCACCCTGATGGGCTTCCTGGGCTCTCTGGCCCTGGCTCTGGTCTGGGAATACCTGTTCCTCAACCGCCGCGAGATATTTTCCGACACCCGGTGAGTCGCGCCGGTCGGTTTCGACGTTGGAACCGAGGCCGGTCACGACTATATTGGCACGGCTCCGTGGCCGAGCGGCCCGGATGAAACACCGATCCTTAAGGGAGAAACCAATGAAACGTTCCCTGATCTTCTCAACCCTGGCGTTGCTGTTGCTGACCCTGCCGCTGACCGGCTGCAAGGAAGACGCCGAAACCGCGGAAGGACCGCAGGAAGTGACACTCATGGAAGGCCTGACCTATATGGACATCGTCGCCGGCGAGGGCGAGACCGCCGCCAAGGGCGACGTCGTCGAGGTGCACTACGCCGGCTGGGTGCTGACAGAGGGCGAGAGAGCCCCCGAACCCTTCGACAGCTCCGTCGAACGGGGCGAAACCGCCAAGTTCGCCGTGGGCGTCGGCAAGCTCATCAAGGGCTGGGACGAGGGCATTCCGGGCATGCAGACCGGCGGCAAGCGCGAGCTGACCATCGCCCCCGACCTGGCTTACGGCACGGTCGAGCGTCCCAACATCCCCGCCAACTCCACGCTATTCTTCGAGGTGGAACTGCTGGGCGTCGTGCGCGTGGAGATCATCGACACTAAGGAAGGCGAGGGCGCCGTCGCGGAGAGCGGCGACAAGGTGACGGTCCACTACACGGGCTGGCTCTATGAGGACGGCGCCAAGGTCGGCGAACCCTTCGACAGCTCCCACAACCGCAATGAGCCCTTCAAATTTCCCCTGGGCAAGGGGCGTGTCATCGTGGGCTGGGATCAGGGTGTCAAGGGTATGAAGGTCGGCGGCGAGCGCACGCTGATCATCCCGCCCGACCTGGGCTACGGCCCTCGCGGGGCTGGTGGCGTGATTCCACCCAACGCCACGCTGATCTTCGATGTGGAACTGGTGGGCATCGAAGGCAAGTGATATCATCGCTCCGGAATAGGTAATGCGAGGGGGTGACCCGACCGGGCACCCCCTTCTTCATGTCCGGGATTCACCGATAAATCTTGCCCAGATAGAATATGTTCATTATCGTCGAAAGCCGATTCAGGGCGATCACTGTACGGTTCGATCGCTCTTTGTATGTCCGCGAAAAGAATGGTTTCGCGGCGGGAGCGCGGAGACGGCTGCTCCCTTCCTTCAACGTCGTGACGAAGGGTGAAACTCACATGGGCAACATGATCTATCTGGTCCCGGCGGCGGGCGCACTAGCGCTGTTGTTCGCCTTGTTCAAGACGGCCTGGGTCAAGAAACAGGATGCCGGTAACGACACCATGCAGACCATCGCCGGCCATATCCAGGAAGGCGCCATGGCGTTCCTGGGCCGCGAGTACAGGGTCCTGGCGATTTTCGTCTTCATCGTGGGCGTGCTGCTGGCCTGGGGTAACGCCAGTCTGGAGAACTCCCACTGGCTGATCGGCGTTTCCTTCGTGTTCGGCGCGATCTGCTCCGGATTCTCCGGCTTCTTCGGTATGAAGATCGCCACGCTGGCCAACGTGCGTACAACCGCTTCGGCCCGCACCAGCCTGAACAAGGCCCTGGCCGTCGCCTTCAGTGGTGGCACCGTCATGGGCATGTGCGTGGTGGGCCTGGCCGTGATCGGCCTGAGCGTTCTGTTCCTGGTCTACGACAAGACCTTCGGCATCGATTGGGGCATGGCCCGCGTGCTGCAGGTTCTGTCCGGCTTCTCGTTGGGTGCATCCTCGATCGCGCTGTTCGCCCGTGTGGGCGGCGGCATCTACACCAAGGCCGCCGATGTGGGCGCCGACCTGGTCGGCAAGGTCGAGGCCGGCATTCCCGAGGACGATCCCCGTAACCCCGCCGTGATCGCCGACAACGTGGGCGATAACGTGGGCGACGTGGCCGGCATGGGCGCCGACCTCTTCGAGAGTTATGTGGGCTCGATCGTGGGCTCGATGATCCTGGGCGTGGCGTTTCTGGGCGACAGCGCTGATGGCACGGTCAACCTGAGCGCCGTCATGTTGCCGCTGGTGCTGGCCGCGGCCGGCATCGTGGTCTCGATCATCGGCACCTTCTTCGTACGCACCAGCGAGGGCGGCAACCCCCAGACCGCTCTGAACACCGGCACCTTCGGCGCCGGCATCTTCATGCTGATCGTGACCTACTTCGCCGCGACCAGCATGTTGCCTGAATCCTGGGTCTACAAAGGTGTGACCTACCAAGCCATCGGCGTTTTCTGGGCCACCATAGCCGGTCTGGTCGGCGGCATCGCCATCGGCCTCATCACCGAGCTGTACACGGCCGAGAACCGCGGGCCGGCTCAGGGAATTTCCAAGGCCTCCGAAACCGGTGCGGCCACCAACATTATTGGCGGTCTGGCCCTGGGCATGCAGTCGACCATGCTGCCGATCTTCGTATTGTCGATCGTGATCCTGGTCGCTCACGAGGTCGCTGGCCTCTACGGCATCGCTATCGCGGCTCTGGGTATGCTCTCGACGACCGGCATCCAGCTGGCTGTGGACGCCTACGGACCCATCGCCGACAACGCCGGCGGCATCAGCGAGATGGCCGGCCTGGGCGAAGAAGTCCGGGCACGCACCGACAAGCTGGATGCGGTGGGCAACACCACCGCGGCCATCGGCAAGGGCTTTGCCATCGGCTCGGCAGCCCTGACCGCACTGGCCCTGTTCAGCGCCTACCGCGTCGCGGTCGGCCTGGAAACCATCGACTTGCTGAAGCCGGTGGTCCTGGTCGGTTTGCTGTTGGGTTCCATGTTGCCGTTCCTGTTCAGCTCCTTCGCCATGGCTGCGGTGGGGCGAGCCGCCTTTTCGATGATCGAAGAGGTCCGTCGCCAGTTCCGTGACATCCCCGGCCTGATGGAAGGCAAGGCAACCGCCGACTTCCGCAAGTGCGTGGACATCTCCACGGCCGCGGCCATCAAGGAGATGATAGTTCCCGGTCTGATCGCCGTGCTGACGCCCGTAGCGGTCGGCTTCATCGGCGGGACCGAGATGTTGGGCGGACTGCTGTGCGGCGTGACCGCGACAGGCGTGTTGATGGCTCTGTTCCAGTCCAACGCCGGCGGCGCCTGGGATAACGCCAAGAAGCACATCGAGGGTGGCGCTTTCGGTGGCAAGGGTAGTGAAGCCCACAAGGCCGCCGTGGTCGGCGACACCGTCGGCGATCCGTTCAAGGACACGTCCGGCCCCAGCCTGAACATCCTGATCAAGCTGATGTCGGTGATCTCGCTGGTGATCGCGCCGTTGCTGATCTGAGCGACGAGTAGGCGGCAGAGAAAACGGCCCGTCCCCGAGGGGGCGGGCCGTCGTGTTGTGGAGAATCCACGGATACACATGGCTCACCGCCGGCGTGGGTACTATGCTCGGGGCTATCCTTGGAGGTGTCGGGATGTCCAGCCGCATGACCACCAGCCGGATCCTGTTCGGCGTCGCCGTTGTCCTGCTCACGGGCCTGGCGCTCGTCGTCGTTGGTACGCAACGGTTGGCGCACTGGGAGGTCGTCGAGGTCCGCGATCCCGCGCGCATCCGGCTGACCCGCGGCGGCTTCCTCCCCGGCGGCTTGCAGCCCGGGCAGGAATTGGGACCCACCATGATCGACACCGACCGCGACAGCGAACTGGTTCTCAGCCTGGGTGATCTGCTCGTCCTGCGCCTTTTTGCCAACTCTTCCATCAGTCTGCCGTCGTCGCCGGCCCGCTGGCTCGGCCGTCACCGCACGCTCGCCGTGCAGCGGGGAGAGGTCGTCCTGAGCAGCGGTGACCGCATCCTCGGCCGACGGTTGGCGATCTGGACCGAGCGCGGCCAGCTCCTGCTGGAGGGGGCCGACCTGGTAGTGCGCTGCCGTGACGGGCAGATCGATGTCCTGCTGCTGCGTGGGGCTGCTGAGCCGACCACGCCCGAAGGAGCGGTGCACCGTCTGGAAGGCGAGGTCGGGATGCGTCTGACGGAGGGAGCGCCGCCGGGGATGATCCCCGTGGACGCACGGACGCGCGGGCTGACCGAGACCCTCCCGCGCGTCGAATGATCCGGGCTAGAACTCGTATCCGACGCCGATGGTCAGGATACCCTTGTAGCCCAGTCCCACAGCCAGATCCAGGGCCGCCGCTCCGCCGAGTCGCAGGCCCAGGGGCGTGAACTGGTAGGCGAGCAGGATGCTGTCGTCCGCCTCCACCTCGTCAATGTCCGTCGTCGAGCGCAACATCGAGATGCCCGCCATGCGTCCAGGTAGAGCCCGAAATTACCGCTGCGCACGTAGTAGTGCTTGGCGCCCAGCATCAGGGTGTAGAAGTCGTCCGAGACCTTGCCGGCGAGCTGGCCGGTGCTCTCGATCAGATACTCCTTCTCGTAGCTGGCGATGTTGAAATGAACGATCAGGCATGACCGTTCGCCCATGGGCTTCACGTACTCGGCGAAGACCGTGGGGTGCTCCGACTCGGTGGACGGATCGAGCGTGCCGAGGGACACCGCGGCCATGGTGATGTCGGTGAAGAGTTCGAAGAGGGTCTGCACCGGCGCGGCCCCCACGCCGACGCGGAACTCGCCTCCGGTGCGCTCGACGGTCTCTGCGCCGGCCGACGTCGCCAGGGCCAGGATCAGCAGGCAACCCACGATGAGCAGGGTGTGCGGGATGTGGTTTCGGTATCTCATGTCCAGCTCCTGTCGCAGAGGATTCCCCCGGTTTCGAGATCACGGTTGCATATTGTGCGCCATGTTGCGGCCTGATGCTCCATCGTCTTGTCAAATAATCGGTTAAGCGATATGTCGCGTTGGTGTTTTTCGACGGTGCGGGTCGCCATGTCTGGGTGCAATGGCCACGAGTGTGAGGATTCGCTTCAGCCGGGAGTCTTGACGGATCATCTCTGGTGACGAACACTCGCGGCTGTCGAGGTCCGCATCGATCACGAACGAGGAGGCGGCGTGAAGCTGCGTGAACACCAGGCCAAGGACGTCTTCGCCCGCTACGGCATACCGGTGCCGCAAGGCGAAGTGGTGACGACGGTGGACGAGGCCGTGCAGGCCGCCGAACAACTGGGCGGCGCGGTGGTCCTCAAGCCCCAGCTCGGCGTCAAGGGACGCGGCAAGGTCGGCGGCATCGGCTTCGCGGCTGATGCGCAGGAGGCGGGCGTTGAAGCCGCGCGCCTCCTCGGCGCCGAGGTCCGCGGCGAGACGGTGGTGACGCTGCTGGTGGAGCAGCGCGCCGACATCCTGCGCGAACTCTACCTCGCGGTGACTGTCGACTACGCCACCCGTCGCCCCGTGCTGATGGCCAGTACCGCCGGCGGCGTGGAGATCGAGCGGGTCGCCGACGCCGATCCCGAAGCCCTGCTGCGCATCCCGTGTTCGATTCTCACCGAGCCGTCGGCGGCGATGCTCGCACCCGTCGCGGAAAAGCTGGGCGCGGACGCGGCCGACCTGCTCGCCTTGCTCTACCGGATCTTCCGGGACCACGAGGCGGAGATGGTGGAGATCAATCCCGTGGTGGAGACGCCGACTGGCCTGCTGGCCGTCGATGCGGTGCTCAACGTCAACGAGAGCGCGCTGTTCCGGCACTCCGAGCTGCAGGAACTCGCGGACCGGATTCCCGCCGCCGATCCCCTCGCCGAGGAAGCGCGCCGGCGCAAGTGGACCTACATCGATCTCGAAGGCGACATCGGCATCCTGAGCAGCGGCGCGGGGCTGACCATGACCATCCTCGACATGATCACGCGCCGCGGCGGCACCGCCGCCAACTTCCTCGACACCGCCCAGATCGACGCGGAAGGCATCTACGACGCCTTTGCGCTGCTGCACCGGGCGCGACCGCCCAAGGTCTGGCTGGTGAACATCTTCGCCGGCCTGAACCGCTGCGACATGCTGGCCGAGGGGCTGCTGGCCTTCCTGCGCGACCATCCGCTGGCACAACCCCTGGTGGTCCGCATGGTGGGCAGCCTGGAGGACGCGGGTCATCGCCTGCTGCGCGACGCGGGCATCGAACCGGTCCACGAGATCGAGGACGCGGTCGAGCGTTGCCTGGCCGTCACGCGGGGAGGTGCGGCATGAGGGAGCTGGTGAACCGAGAGACCCGCCTGATCGTGCAGGGCCTCACCGGCGATGCGGCCCGTCATCACGCCGATCTCATGCGTGCCTACGGTACCGCGATCGTGGCCGGCGTGCGGCCCGGCGCCGGCGGGCAGGACGTGGACGGCGTGCCGGTCTTCGACGACGTCGCCGGGGCCGTGAGCGCCACCGGGGCGAACGCGTCGGTGCTCTTCGTGCCGGCGGGGGCCGTCCGCGCGGCGGCCGGTGAAGCCCTCGACGCCGGTCTGAAGCTGCTGGTCATGGTGCCGGAACACGTGCCGCTGCACGATACGCTGGCCATCGTGGAGCAGGCGGGGGAGACCGGTGCGCAGGTGGTCGGCCCCAACACGCCGGGCCTGATCCGTCCCCGAGTCCACTGCAAGATGGGTTTTCTGCCCGAGCGCTATTTCGTCGACGGTCCCGTCGGCGTCACCTCGCGCAGCGGGACCCTGACCTACGAGATCGTGCGCCGTCTGACGACCGCCGGGTTGGGCCAGTCCACCTGTGTGGGCGTGGGCGGCGACGCCGTCGTCTGCACCACCTTCGCCGACATGGTCCGTTTCTTCGAGCAGGATCCAGACACGCGCGTCATCGTGCTGGTGGGGGAGATCGGCGGCAGCCTGGAGGAGGACGCGGCCCAACTCGTGATCGACGGCGAGGTGACCAAGCCGGTGGTGGCTTTCCTGGCCGGCCGCAACGCGCCGCCCGACAAGCGCATGGGACACGCGGGCGCCATCATCGCCGCGGGGCGGGGGACCATCGAGAGCAAGCTCGCCGCGTTCGCGCAGGCGGGCGTGCGGGTGGCCGATCAGCTTGCGGATGTGGTGGGGGTGGTGCGGGAGGCGCTCTAGGCGTCAGTGCAATATTCCCAATCCCACGCTGACTGAAGCCTGAGAATTCGCGTGGATCATGGCGAAGTCGCCGACGAACGACTCGCTGATGCTGAAGGCTAGTCCGAACTCGACGGGCATCGACGTGTCATTGGAGTTCCGTGTCCTGCCGCTGCGGTGGGTTCCGATTTCGAGCGAGGTGTAAGAGATCCCGAGATACGCGTACGCCTTCTTCTCCTCCGAGACACCCAGGTAGAGCCGGCAAGCGGCAGAGAACCCATCGTAACGGGTGCTCGAAATGGAGCCGAATCCGTAGGCGAAGCCCACGCTCATCTGCATGTTCCGCTCGAGCTCCGGTTTCAGCAAGAACAGCCGCACGCCAGACGCCAGACCCGAGGTGGTCTGATCGTCGTCCAGGCTGTGACGATTGGCCTGCACGATCAAGTCCACCACGCCATTGGGCGAGAAGCCGAAACCGCCAATCACGCCGTGGGCGTCCCGCCCGTGGCTGTACCCCATCGACAAGAGGCCGCTTTTCTCGCCCCTGTCCAGGAAGACACTCTGAGCCTGAGCGGTGCCGGCCGCAATGCTTGTCAGGGTGATCAGCAGGGTCAGCTTTGCTCTGGTCATGACGTCTCCCGGGACGAAGCAACCCTCTCATCTCCATCTTCTAGGGTGCCAGTAGCTGGGTCCTCATGCAACCTCGAACGTGTTCATTAAGGATTCCGATAAACATCTGTGGCCGGTATGGCATATTTACACCTTTAACTTTGGTCAAGTCATTCTAACCATGGGCCTTGTTTCCTTTC
>CAYMCR010000089.1:0-10793 GCA_964389015.1 uncultured Fibrobacteraceae bacterium
TTTACCAGAGGCCGGAGGCCGCATCAAGTTTCAACTAAGTTTAGGACACTCTCAAATTCGGGCCAAAGGCTCTTCACCATAAAACCACAACATGTAGGGGCAACGAGAGTAAAGTGCATAGCCCCATATGCGAATTGGGGTTACACCAGCTTTACACCCGTTAAGCGCATCAACTACAGCTTCAATGATTCCGATTGACAGCAAGGGGGGGGGAAGTAAAATGGCTGTTCAGGGATGGGGGAGATTCTTCCTGTCCGCCGTCCCCGATTAGGGGGTGCTGAAATGTTATCTCGTGCTAGATACATTACATTAGCGGTAGTGGCTGTTTATTTACTTGTCCCAATAAGCGTATCAGGTCAAACCTGCCGTTCCGTTTGTGAGAACACCGAAGCTGCGTTTTTTGCCGTTTACTCCACAGATGATCCGGGATTTTCCAAAGAGTTGGCGAGTGATATTGCAATCAGCGGATTGTTGAAGGCTGCCCATGCCCCAGGAATTGCGGGCATATTGGTTTCGTTCTTCGACGAGATGCCCACGGTGGGGGGGCGAGAAAAAGTTAGCATTGCGCTTCACTCAGAAGCCTCGACCGGATCTGTGGTTCCCGTCGGCTCTCCGATACGGGGTGTAATTTCTTTCTCAATGGGATCCTGCATTCGCCCCGTTGGCTTTGCGATCAATCAGCGTACTCGGTCTGGGTGGGTGGAGATCGACAAGAGAAACATTTTGACTGATGGAACATCCTGCTTTGAAAGAGTTGGCCTCCAAGGCGTAGCTGTGTTGAAAAGAGCGATCACTTTCGAAGAAACAGGTGAATACCTGATTGTAGCATATGCTGGGTGCGACGCGCTTGATCGAAAAGTAATCAAGGTACGTTAAGACCGACGGCGCCACCGTGCACGCGGGGTACCAGGCGATGATCGTCTTCAACGCGCAGGACCGCTACCTGCCGCGAGCCTGAAAGGTGCATGATGCGTACATCCGTGCTGGTGCTCCTGCTGCTGGCCCTCGCCCTGCCCGGCGCGGGCCAGGTGACCTGGCGCGGCGCGGACATCTCCTCCCTGCCGAAGATCGAGGACCACGGCGGCGTCTACACCGACGGCGGCGAGCCTGGCGATCTCTTCGCGATCCTCGCCGACCACGGCATGAACGCAATCCGCCTGCGCCTCTGGCACACCCCCGCCGAGGGCTACTGCGACCTGGACGACACCCTGGCCATGGCCCAGCGCGCTCACGCGGCCGGTATGGACCTGCTGCTGGACTTCCACTACTCCGACACCTGGGCCGATCCCGGTCACCAGACCAAGCCAGCCGCCTGGGCGGCGTTCCCCTTCGTGGCCCTCGTTGACAGCGTGCGCATCCGCACCCGTGACGTGCTGCTGGCCCTGCGCGCCCAGGGCACGCCACCGACGATCGTGCAGCTCGGCAACGAGATCACCCCCGGCCTACTCTGGGATGACGGTCGGGTCGGCGGCGCCTTCAACACGCCCGAGCAGTGGGCGCAGCTCGCCCAGCTCCTGGGCGCGGCCCGCGACGGCGTGACCGACGCCTTCGCGCCCGCGCCGGGACCGCAGATCATGATCCACAGCGACCGCGGCGGCGACAACGGCGGCTGCCGGTGGTTTTTCGGCAACCTCATCAACCAGGGCGTGGACTTCGACCTGATCGGCCTGTCCTACTATCCCTGGTGGCACGGCTCGCTCGAAGACCTGGAGGCCAACCTGGACGATCTCGCCGTGCGCTACGGCAAGGACCTCGTCGTGGTGGAGACCGCCTACCCCTGGACCCTCGGCTGGTTCGACGACACGCACAACATGGTGGGTCTGCCCGAACACCTGCTGCCCGGCTACCCCGACACGCCCGCGGGACAGCGCGCCTTCCTGGAGACCGTCTTCGCGATGGTGGCGGACGTGCCCGACGGACGCGGTCGGGGCGTCTTCTACTGGGCGCCGGAGTGGATCACCACACCGACCTTCGGTTCGGCCTGGGAGAACGTGGCGCTGTTCGACGAGACGGGAGAGGTCCTGCCCGGTCTGGAGGCCTTTCTGCCGGCGACGTCGGTGGGCGCCGCGGCGACGACGGGTCTCTCGCTGCACCACGTGGCCAGGGACACCGTCGGCGGCCTCGTGTTCGCGCTGGCGGCGTCGGCGCCACGCTGGGCCGCCCTGCAGGTGTACGACGCGCGGGGTCGCCTGGTGGGGGAGATCTGGGAGGGCCGTCTCGTGCCGGAAGCGTGTGAGGTCGTCTGGCGTCCCGAGCGGTTCGCTTCGGGCGCCTATCTGTTCCGTTTGACCAGCGGCAGCGACAGCGTCTCGACCAAGATCGTGCACGTGCGGTGATGGATACGACGAAGCCGACGCCCGCCAGGCGAGCGCCGGCCGTCCCGTCGGTCACAGTCTCTACTTCCTCGCCCTCTTCTTCAACCGCGCTTTCTCCGCCGCCCGCACCTCCTCCTTGACGCGCTGTATGTGCCCCCGACCGAGCGCCTTCACCTCGCAACCCAGCTCGAAGTAGCGACGGATGTCGTCGTCGCCCAGGATGCCGAAGCAGTCGATCACCGCCAGCGGTCCGCCCGCCATCTTCACGACCTGCTCCGGTTCCAGCTCCAGGTACGGCTCGTGGGGCACCGCGAAGATGACCACCTCGGCGCCCTTCAGCGCGCCGGCCAGGTCCTGCTTCACGCGCATCTCCTTCAGCCCGTCCTGGTTGCGGAAGAAGCGCGCCCAGGAATGGCCCGGTGCCGGGTAGACGTCCTGGTCCTCCAGTTCGGCCCAGTGTTCCAGGTAGGGATCGTGCACGCGGATCTCGGCGCCCATTTCGGCCAGGCGGCGCACCACCAGTTCCGAGCCGCTGTAGCGCGTGTCGCCCACGTCCTGGCGGTAGCTGCCGCCGCAGATCAGCACGTCGGCGCCGGCGATGTAGCGGCCCATGTTGCGCAGGGCGTCGCGGGTCAGCGTGGCCACGTGCAGGCCGCGCGTGTCGTTGATGTCGATGGCCGTGGTGCTCATCTTGAAGATCTCGTCGCCGTCCTCGAAGCCGAGGATGTGTTTGTACGCCCAGTAGCCCAGGCCGCCGTCCTTGGGCAGGCAGTAGCCGCCGATGCCCGGTCCCGGGAAGATCATGTTGTTGTGGGTGGGACGCATCTTGATGGCCTTGATGACCTTGATCAGATCCACGCCGTTGCGTTCGGCGAAGAGGCTCCACTCGTGCTGGAAAGCCAGGATGGTCGCGCGGTAGGAGTTCTCGACGATCTTGGTCGTCTCCGACTCGATGGGCCGGTCCATGACCGTCAGCGGAAACTCGTCGGTGTTGAGCACCTCGCGCAGGAACTTGTCGACGCGCTTGCGGGCCGTCGCGTTGCAACCGCTGCAGACCCGCCAGAAGTCGCGGATCGAGGAGACGTATTCGCGGCCGGGCATCACGCGTTCGAAGCTGTGGCTCAGCAGCGGCGTCGACTTCATGCCCCGTTTGGCGAAGGCCTTCTTGAGGATGGGCCAGGCCACGAACTCCGTGGTGCCCGGCGCCACGGTCGTCTCGATCAGCACCAGGCACTTGGGCGGTATCTTGTCGCCGATGGTGCGCATGGTGGCCTCGAGCGCGGCCATGTCCGCCTCGCCGGTGCGCATGTTGCCCAGGTCACGCTTGGTGTAGTCGCATTGCACGTCGACCACGACGCAGTCGGCCAGCTTCAGGCAGTCGCTGTTGAAGGTGGCGGTGAGCGTCTTCTTCTCGTTGACCGTGCGCGCGATCATGGGGTCGACCTCGGGGTCCTCCGCCTTCACCGGCGACTCGCCGCGGTTAAGCAGGGGGATCTTCCAGTAGCTGCGCACGCTCGGCCGCTGGCAGCCGATGACGAACTTGCTGGGTTGGCCTTTCCGCTTGCCCTTCTTATGGACCGAATCCGCGACGATGGCCGCCATCACCGCGCCCACGAAACCCACGCCCATCACCACCACGATCTCCTGCCCGTTGGCGCGCGCCTTGCGGACCTGGCGCTGCAGCCGCTGCATCTCCTTGGCGTAGTCCTTGTCGGCGGGGATGGCGAATTTCTCGCCGGCGGGGCTGACGGAATAGGTGATCATGATCGTTTTCTCCCGTGAGTAGTGGAGGCTGGACGAAACGGCATCATACCGTGTAAGTCGAGTAGTGTCAAAGGGCGTCGTTTTATGGTATAGTTTGGAGGCACCGACGTACATCAACGCCATGGGGGGACATCGTGAAGACTCTTTCGATCCTGACCGCATTCGTACTGTTGGCCGTTTACGCGCAGGCCGCGATCCGGCCCGCAGAGCCGGTGCTGTTCACCGGCGACGCCCTGCCCGGCCTGACCGGCGCGCCCGTCTCCGAGCTGCACCTCTTCGCCTACGTGGACGGCACGTGGTACGAGATCCCCGCCCAGGTCGACGAGCGCGACGCCGCCGGCTCACACTTCGGGACCGACGACGGCCTGTGGGACGCCAACGACGAGCTGGTCTTCCAGCCCCAGGACGGCGGCGGCGCGGCCCTCGCCTCCGCGTGGGTCGACGACGCCGAGTCGCAGACCTACCCGCGGCTGGAGATCACCGTGACCGATTCCGTCGAGGGCGACGCGACGATCGCTTATCTCTTCCGCTCCTCAACCCTGCCGGACACCCTGACCGCGTCGCACATCGCCTACGACGCGGGCCTGGACCAGATCTCGGCCGAAGATTACCTCTCCGGCTACGATGATGCCCTCTGGTTCTGGGACGAGCTGCGCCTGCGCGACGGCGCCGGCTACTCGGACGACTACATGGACCGCGAGAAGACCCGCCTGCGCGGCTATTTCCTCTTCCAGACCTGGGTCCGTACCGAGCAGGACATGACGCCGGTGCTCCACCAGACGGTGACCGGGCCGGTGCGGGTGATCCGCCACACCGAGTCCGAGTTCGAGGTGCTGGGCGTGGCGTCGAGCTGGTCGGGCACGCAACACTACTACGGCGCGTACATGACCAATCCCCGCTCCACGTTCGAGGTACCCCTGCTCGGCGGCATCAATCTGATCCGCCAGTCCTACGACCTGGTTCCCGGTGTGCCGAGCGCGGTCGAGTCCAGCGAGTACAACGCGAGCCTGCCGGTCGACGGCGCGCCCGACGCCGCCGTCACCCCGCTCACCTACGAGGAGATGTCCGACCTGTGGGTCAAGATCGGCGTCGCCGACGGGGCTCTGGTGAAGGTTGTCGACTTCCAGGGCCTCTCCGACGTGAACGACGTCTACCACCACGACAATGCCGGTGGCGGCAGCGCCGATGGCCTGGCCGACACCGGCGACATGGTCTCCTACGGCGACATCGGCCTGCTGATGAGCGACCCGGTCGTGGGTACGCACGAGACGGAGACCAAGACCTACATCTCGTCCGACGGCGATCTCTCCGGCACGACCTGCCAGACCTGGTTCAACAATCCCCTGGCCGCCGCGGTGACGCCGCAGGACTACGATCCCGCGGCCCCGGTGGATGACACACCGTTCGTGGGCCGGCTGATGGTGCGCAACCATCCCAATCCCTTCAATCCAGCGACGGAGATCCGCTTCACGGTGCCCGGGCCCGGGGCCGTCCACCTGCGCGTCTACGACGTGAGCGGCCGTCTGGTGCGGACCCTGCTCGACGGCGTCACCGTCGCCGGCACCGGCAGCGCGAGCTGGGACGGCTGCGCCAACAGCGGTGAGCGGGTGGGCAGCGGCGTGTACTTCTGCCGCGTCGAGTCGGGCGACAGCGCCGCGATCACCAAGATGTTGATGGTGGAGTAGCGGCCACCATGCGAGAGGCCAAGCCCCGGTCGATGTTCATCGACCGGGGTTTGTTCGTACCCTCGAAATTGTGTTTTTCGATATCCAGCAGCTCTCCCTGTTGAAAACATTGGAGTTACAGGCGATAATCCAGTGCGGATCTTCGGCTACGGCAAAAACACAATTTCGAGGGCACAACCATCACGAAACACGACCCTCTTCTCTACCGTCTCTCCCGCGCCGTCGTGCAGTTCGGCGTGAAGGTCTATTTCCGCAAGCTGGAGATCTCGGGCGCCGGCCACATCCCGGCGACGGGGCCGATCATCTTCGCCTCGAACCATCCCCACTCGGTCACGGACGCGCTGCTGCTCGGTCTGGGCGCCGGCCGCATGCTGCACTTCGTGGCGCACAGCGGCCTCTTCCGCAGCCGACTCCAGTCGTGGTTCCTGCGTAGCTGTGGTGTGATACCCGTCTACCGGCCCAAGGACGTGAGCGAGGCGGCGGACCGGAACGTCGTCATGTTCTCGGCCTGCCACCGGCTGCTGGCCGAGGGCGGCGCCATCGGCATTTTCCCGGAAGGCACCAGCGCCGAGGAGCGGCGCGTGCAGAAGCTGAAGACCGGCACCGCCCGCATCGCCCTGAGCGCCGAACATGAGGCCGACTGGGAGCTGGGTGTGACGATCGTACCGGTCGGGTTGAACTTCGAGAGCCGCCGCCGCTTCCGCAGCAGGGTGCTGGTGCGCTTCGGCAAGCCCCTGGTCGCGGCCGACTATCGCGACGGATATCTCGACGATCCCGTCACGACCGTCAACCGGCTGACCGATGAGCTGCAGGACTCGCTGCGCCGCCGCGTGATCAACGTGGAGCACGTCGATTTCATCGAGCTGGTGAGCGACGTGGAGAAGGTCTACAAGGGGGAGCTGCTCGAACGCGACGGCCTGGTGATCCCGGGCGATACGCGCTTCAAGCGGGACCAGCAGGTGACCCGGGAGATCGGCCGCGCCCTGGACTACTTCTACGAGCGCAGTCCGGACGTGATCTGGGGGCTGTCCCGGCTGATGCGACGATACCACCGCAAACGCCGGATGCTGCGCCTGAAGGACGAAATGCTGCGCACCGAACGGGGTCCCACGGTACGCGGCGAGATCTGGCGTTTCGTGGCCGTGGGCGCGGCCGGACTGCTGCTGGCGCTGTACGGCGCGGCGGGCAACCTCGTCCCATACAAGCTCACCGAACGGCTTGCCAACCGGCTGGCGCCCGACCTCACCAAGGTCCACTTGTACCAGTTCGCGGTCGGCGCCGCGTTGTTCGTGCCCTGGTACGTGGTGCTGCTCTATCTCGTCAACGGGTGGCTCGGGGTCTGGGGGACGGCCGCGGCGATGGTGACCTTTCCCGTTGCGGGGCTCTTCGCCCGCGAGTTCTCGCGCCGCATGAAGAACCGCCGCCGCATGATGCGTCTGGCCTGGCTCGAGCTGCTCCAGGGCGTCCGGTTGCAGGAACTGCGGCAGCAGAGACTGCAACTGATCCGCGAGCTGGACGCGGCTCTCGGCGAATACATGTGCTCGCTGGAGGAAGACGCGTGAGCCCAAGCCTGCTGGACGTGACGTCGGTGCGCGATTATCTGGGCAGGCGCCTGCTCTGCTCGGTCGCGACGCGCGAGAAGCGCCTGGCGTTGACCTTCGACGACGGTCCCCATCCCCGGCACACGCCGCGGCTGCTGGACCTGCTCGCGGCCAAGGACATCCGCGCCACCTTCTTCGTGGTGGGACGACGCGTGCGCCGGTTCCGCGATGTGCTGGCGCGGGTCGCGGATGCGGGTCACGAGATCGGCAACCACGGGGATCATCACGTCCCGCTGTCGATCCTGCCGCCGCCGTTGATCCGGCGTGAACTGGAGGTCTGCGGGGAACTGGTCGAGCGGGTCACGGGACGCCGGCCGCGCTTCATGCGTCCGCCCATGGGCTGGATCAACGACGTGGTCCTGTGCACCGCGCGTGAACTGGGTTACGAACCGGTGATCGGCAGCATCCATCCCCAGGATTCCCGCCAGCCCGGACTCGAGGTGATCCTGCGCCGGGTACGCCGCCGCATCGAACCGGGCGCCATCCTCATCCTGCACGACGGTGGCTGGCGGATCGGCGCGGATCGCGGCCAGACCATCGAGGCGACGGACATCCTCACCGATGAGTTGCTGGCTGCGGGTTACAGGTTCGAGACGTTGAGCGAGTTGGCGGGGACTACCCGAGCTGGCGATGTGTCGATCCGATGAGTTCCGTCCGTTTTGCGTCCACACCGGCCTTCGCTGCGCGATCCGGCCAATCTCCGACTGCATCGAGGATCTCGTCGAGTATGGCGGACGGGTTGCGGATGCTCGCTTCCTTGCCCACGTGCAGCAGATCCTCTCTTGTGATGCCGTCGCGCTTCCCGTTGATGGACATCTGATGTTTGTTCGTCCACTTGCCGACGGGGTTGTAGGCATAGGTGAGATCGAAAGCGGGGGCCAGCCGCCACTCGCCGTCGCCGTTCATCAGATAGGCGATGTTCTTGGTATGGTCGTCCTGATTCCGTGCACAGACGTTGAAAGCCATGCGACGGAATAGCTGCATGACTTCCTCGTGGGGCAGCCGCAGCTCACGCATGACCTGGAAGGCCTGCTCATAGGAGTAGGCACCGGGAGCGTTGAAGTCGAAGTGCGCTATGGCGCAGAGCGACTGCATGTGCTGCTTCAGGCCGCCGCCGGGTCGATCGAAGCGCCGGGTCATGAAGTGCGCGCGACTACCCTCCCTGAGCAGCCGGCATTCGGACATGTGGATCCCCGCCGCAGTCGCCATCAGGTAGTAGGCGTATTCAACTAGACCGTAGCCAGCAGGGTCGCCCAGTGAATCGTCGCGAACACCATCGAATTTCAGCAGCCAATGCTCGAAGCCGGCTGGCGCGTCCATCTGTCCGGAACGTACCTCGCCGGTCAGATCGTTGTAGGCGATCACGGCCTTGGGACGTCCGCCGCCGGCAGAGGTGCCGACGCGTATGATATCCAGCAGGGCCGCAGCTGGATCCTCACCGACGGTTGATGTGAGTCGCGTACGTTCATCGACCACCGCCTGGGCGAGCTCGACCAGGTCGTCGATTTCCACGGCTACCGAACTCTCCAGGGAGGCTTGCATGGGGGGGGCGAATTCCAGCGCCCCCATGCCTCGGCGGCCCATGTAGCAGAGTCGCTCGACCGGGCTGAAGTCCGCGCGGGTTCGGCCGCGCCGCGCAAGCCAGGCGTCAATGATCCGATTTCCGAACTTGTCGGGCAGGGCGTCGGCCAACATACCCGGCAAGCCCAGGAAGGTGTCGCCTGCCAGGACCGGGAAGGCGAAACGCGCGGATCCGGCGCGGGCTTCCGCGAGGGGCATCTTCAGCGGGGCCGGATCGATGCCCCGGTCCAAGAATCCGGGATCGTATTCAAAAGTAGCGAAGCCCCGCTCGGGGTCCCAGGAGACGGCGCCGACGACGAAGTCCCACATCTTCACGAAAGCGGTATCGACCCTGTCTACCAATTCGCGCCTCCCTTATCCCCTCGTGTCTTCCTGCGTGACGCCCGCCGGCGTTGCTTGCCCTTGAGCTCGGCCAGTTGCAAAGGGCTGGGACCCGAATCGCGCAGAAGAAGGCCCAGTTCGTCCAGGGCCTCCAAGGCGCGTAGTACCTGAATCAAGGTGGGGAGACTTGCTGGTGCTCCGCATTCGAGAGCGCTCACGGTCGAGCGATTGAGCCCTGCGATGTCGGCCACTCTCTGTTGAGACATGTTCCTGTCCAATCTTCTGCGTTTGACGCGGCTTCCGATGTCCTTGAGTATGGCTCGATCGCTCATGCCGTAGAGATTCATTATGACGCCTCCAGCCATCAATAATGGCATTATCGGTCACTTATGCTTATTCTGGACGTCAATATAACGAAGAAACCTCATATTGTCATCAAGTAATTAACGTATGTTGGCCATAGACATCAATATTCCCATAATCCGGATATATTGATGGATATATCAGTCATTATATTGTTTCTACTACTAGCTTGCGCTCCTACCGCCCCACGATCCGCAGCAGGCGCCTGAGAATGCCCTTCTGCTCGAGCTCCACCTCTTCGCCGTCGTCGCGCTGCTTGGCCAGCTCTTCGAGGGCTTCGCGGTTCTGGGCGGCACGGTCGGCGGCCAGCTCGGACAGGCGCTCGGGGATTTCCGCGTGCAGGGAGAGCAGGGCCTTGAAGGCCTCGGGTCCGAACTCCAGCAGCTCGGCGCTCTCGGCCGTCTCGATGGTCGCGCTGCGCAGCACGCCGGTCAGGGTGCTCATCTCGCCGACCACGGCGCCGGGCTCCAGTGCGAACTCGGCCGCGACGTGGCCGTCGTGCTCCACCCTGCCCTGCAGTTTGCCGCTGGCGACGACCCAGAACGATTCGCCGGCGTCGCCCTGGGCGCAGAGCGTTTCGCCGTGGGTGTAGGGCTGTCGTTTGACCAGCGGCGCGACGATCTCGAGGTCGTCGCGCGAGAGCAGGGGCTTGCCCTCGGTGTCCACGAACACTTTCGAACAGAGATCGCTCTCCCACAGGTCGATGACGGCGGCCACGACGTCCTCCTCGACCGGCGGCAGCTTGCGCTGCTTGTAGACCACGGCCATGAAGTCGTTGAGCAGCTTGTCGCTCATGGGGAAGGGGATCTCGATGCCCTTGCGCTTGAACTGGTACCAGATGTTGCGGTTCACGGCGCCGTCGATGGGGTTGTGGCACTGCAGTTCGGTGGTCCAGAACTCCAGGCGGTAGTTGATGCCGTAGTCCTGGAACTCGGTGATCATGGCTTCGGGAGCTGGATTGTGACGCACCTCGGGCACGGCCCGGGCGGCCGCGCGGGGTTTGGGGATTGGGTGCGTATGGCTACGGCCACCTGGAAGATAATATGGGGGCCGGCGCGGAAACCCGGCCTCAGTTCAGGTGGGCAATTAGGGAATCGCTCAATTTAGGACTTACTAAAAATACTGACCGCACCCTACTGGGTACACTCCAGCAGTTCCAGCGC
>CAYMCR010000090.1:0-10191 GCA_964389015.1 uncultured Fibrobacteraceae bacterium
TCACTGCCGACTCCTCGGTTGCTATTCTAAGGCGGACTCCCCGCTTCCCGCCGTCCTGGTCGTCTTGGGCCGGGCACCGTGATCGCCCGACGATCATTCCTTCGGTCGCAATCGCATCGCCTTAAGAGATAACCCGGATCATTCTTGCGGGCGTCGGTCCGCGTGAATGATCCGGGTCTGGGTCGAGTCGAGACGGGCTTTCTGAAATCAGGGAAGATCGCCCAGCGCTTCCAGATACGAGGCCGGTTCCGCCGTGCGGTCCTCCACCCAGCGATCGTCGATGCGCGGGCGCACCGGGCTGTTCAGGGAGAAGTAATGCTCCACCGATTCAGCCGTGGTGATCTGGGTCAGATTGATCCGGTCGGCCGGAATGGTGGTCAGGAAGTCGAGGCCGCTGTTGCCTTCCATGAGGAAGGACGTACAGACCACGTCGTAGATCCGGTCGGGATCGAGAGGTTCGCCGCCGATCTCCAGCTCGCAGACGCGGTCCCAGTTGGGGCGGTTGCGGTTGAAGAGGATGCGGGCGCCGGACGTGCAGATACCGCCGGACTGGCCGCGGACCTTGCGCTCGACGATGCGTCGGATCATGCGGCCGTCCATCTTCACGACGACCAGTTCGTTGCCGAACGGCAGGATGCTGAACACGTCCTTGGCGGTGATGTCGCCCGACGGGACGTTGGCACGCAACCCGCCGAGATTCTGGAAGGAGAAGTCGGCGTCGAAGTAGAGACGCATGGCGTCGGTCACCAGATTGCCGACCAGGTTGGATCCGGGACCGCCGCGGGTGAGGTTCACGGACGAACTGCCGATCACCCGGTTCATGGCCGCCTCGGCCTCGTCGATGTAGGGCTTCAGGGCCGCAGCCATGGTCTCCTCGGGCCAAAGTTCGTCCTCGAAGAGGGTGATCAGGGTGCCGCGGTCGTGGGGCGTGTCGTATCCCATCAGGGTGCCGGTCTCCCGGTCCACCAGCAGGATGGCGTGTCCCACGCTCGAACCGTTGCCGTAGGACTCGAAGCACATGGTGTGGGTCATGGGGTCGATCCAGGGCTCGTTGTAGCCGCGATGCGTATGTCCCCCCACGGCGATATCGATGCCCTCGACGGCGTTGACCATCTCCATGAGGTTCATCGCCCCGCCGTGGACATAGCCGAAACCGCCGCCCTGGGCGTCCTGCTGGTCGCTGTCGACCTCGGACTCCTGGGAGATGCGCTTCCAGCCGGCCTCGGGGTCGTAGGGCAAGCCCTCGTGGATGAGCAGGGCGATCAGGTCCACGCCCTGGGCCAGCAGCTCGTCGCGATACTTCTCTATGGCGGGGACCATGGGGTCGAAGATCAGGCCCTCGATGTTCTGCGGAAACGACATGGCGACCGTACCGGTGGTGATGACGCCGATACAACCGATCTTCAGCCCACCCCGCTCGAAGATGATGGTCGGCTGCACCCAGTCGACGATCTCGCCGTCGCTCTCGTCGCGCAGGTTGCAGGCCAGCCAGGGCATCTCGCTGTCGGCGGCGAGGCGTTGGCAGTTGTCGCGCCCCATGTCGAAGTCGTGGTTGCCCGGCACGATGCAGTCGTAGTCCAGGGTGTTGAAGTATTCGACCACGGCGTCGCCCCGTGTCTTGGTACCCACCGGCGTGCCCTGGAAGAAGTCGCCCACGTCCACCATCAGGGTGGGCTCGCCGTTGCGCTCGGCCTCCTCGCGCACCTGGGCCACGTAATTGGCCAGGGACGCGCCCCCGCCCAGGGGCGGCGGGAAGTTGGGGTTCATGAACCGCGCCTCCTCGGGCGCGATATGGCCGTGCACGTCGTTGGTCCAGATCAGGTGCAGACGCATGGGTTCCTCGGTGGCGCCCAGGGGCGTCGCCGCCTGTATCATCAGGATGACGCCGGCCAGGGCCAGCAGCATCAGCGTCGTCTTCGTCTTGCCGTACATGATCCTCGTCTCCTCAGCGTTCGAATGGACTCCGACGACAGTCTAGAACAGATACGTGAAGCCCGCTCCCAGTCGGAACCGGGTATCTTCGACGCGCGCCGTTTCGGCGGTGTAGATCTCGTCGTAGGCCTCATCATCGGGGAACTCGTAGGGGAACAGGTGTTCCTGGCGACTGGTCACCTTGCTCAGCTCTACCGAGACGTGGAACAGACCGCGTTGCCACGGCACGCCGATGCCCGAGGTGAAGAAGGTCGCGCCGGCCTCGTGGTCGCTGTAGCTGTCCATGCGACGGAAGCCGAAACGCAGGGGTACGTCGTTGTAGAAGGTGTGCTGCACGCCGATGCGAACGTCGACCACGTCTTCGAGACGGGGCTGGGCGTCCGCGGGGAATTCGCTGTCCTCGAGCTGCGTCCACTCGGAGAAGATCATCTCGGCCGTGAAGACCGTTCGGGGCTCCGAGCGCGGATAGAGCGTGAAGCCCACCCGGTAACGGTTGGGATACTCGATGCTGGCGTCCCGCGCCGACGCCGAGGTGGCCACGGTGTCGACACCGACAGCGAAGACGTCGGTCTGCTCCGTGAGCTCGCCCGACACCTTCAGGGGCGACTCCCAGGCCGCGCCGATCTCGAGTCGAGGCGTGGCCTTGATGCGCACGCCCAGCACGGCGTTCGTACCCTCGAGCCACTGCTCGCGGTATTCGTTGGAGCTGTCGTCTTGGTCCAGAAAGAACCGCCGGGTGATCTCGTGCTTGCGGGTGCCGAAGGCATAGTTGCCAGCGAGGCCCACCGAGAGACGCTCGTCGGGGGTGCTCATGGCGACGCCCAGGCTCAGGACACGCAGACGACCGCCGGACCGCCAGCTACGCTCCTCGAGGATCATGTCGTCGGGATCGGAACCCGGCTGGTTGACCGGATCGCGGACTTCCTCGTCGAAATCGTAGGTGAAGTCGTAGAGCGTGCTCAGGGACGCACCCACCGCCAGGCCCCGGGTGGCGCGCAGGGCGGCGCCGAAGCCCGAGTCGAAGTAGTGGTTGCGCTGGCTGGCGATGGCCGTGTCGGTGACGTAGCTCTCGAAGCTGTCCCACAGCGGCTGGAAACGGTCCTCGTGGTCCTGGTAAAGGGACAACGAGCCGTCCAGACGGTGGGCGTGCTCCGCCGACAGCAGGGCCGGATTGAACCGGGCCGACAGACCGCCGCGATAGTAGGCCGCACCGGTGCCGGCCATGGCGTCGACTTCGGCGCCCAGCGTGCCGGCCGGCGAGCCGTAGGGCATGTCGAGCACCGAGCCGGCCGTCACGGCGCCGGGTTGGACCGCCAACAGCCCCACGAGCAGGATACCCGCCAGGCCGTGTGCCGATTGGATCATGCTAATGCGTTTCATCTTATCGTTCTCCTTCATCAGAAGGTGTAGTCCATCTGCATGCGGAACGAGGTCAGGTCCCGCGGCGCGAAGCTGTTCTCTATGTCCAGTCCGTATTCGTCCTGGTAGGCGCGTACGTCGAAGTAGGTACGCGGCAGGTTGTGGTCGCGGGTCACCTTGAGCTGGAACAGGAGACGCTCGGAAACGCGACTCGCGATCTTGGCCCAGTTACGGAAACCACGCCCGTCCACCACGATGAATTCGTTGCCCTCGAAGTTCCAGAGGAAGCCGTTGTACATCTCGGAACTGAGCGTCAGCTTCATCGTCGGCGTGAAGTGATGCTCGTACATGGCCTGGAACGCATGGGTGGGAATGGCGGCCGTGCCGACACCCGGCGTGCCGTCGTTCACGTAGGGCTCATCCCCGGCCTCGGCGGTGCCGCCCAGGCGCGGACGCGGCGGAAACATCACGTTGCTGGTCATGTACATCAGCTTCACCCGGTTGTAGTTGGACAACAGGGTGATCATCTCGAAGCGGGATTCCCAGGATCTGAACCAACGCACGTCGTTGGGGTTCGTCTGGGCACGGCTGCTGTAGCGATGACGCATCCTGAACCGCATGTTGAACTTGGGTTGATACTCGACCTTGAGCGTGTAGCGCTGCATGTCGGCCCCGTCGGCCTTGCGCTCCCACTGATCGAATTCCAGGCCGCTGATGATCAGGTTGCGGCTGACCCGGTAGCGGGTCTGCAGGAACACCCCCCGCTCGGGCTTGGGCTGCGGTGTGTTCAGGGACAAATACGAGTAGAGACCGTCGTTCAGGCGGAACGGCGAATCGAGAATGGTCTGCTCGTAGCGGTTGTCGTTGGCGAACCCGCGGTTGTACGGGTTATCGAAGCCCACGTCGTAGTCCCGCCAGATGGCCAGCAGGTGCAGGTCGTCCCACTGGGCGTAGGCGTTGAGCAGCAGGGCGTCGGGATTCTTGATGACGTTGCCGTCGCGGTCCTTGTTCCGGCTCAGGAACCCGTTGCGCGGGTCCTGCAGCACGGCGTATTCGCCCTGGAGCGACACGTTCTCGTGAACCGTCTGGAATTCGGCGCCGTATACGCGCCGGAACTTGTGCTCGGTGCGCGTGCTGTCGCCCGGATCGGCGAAGACGCTGGTGTAGCCCGACCAGATCTCGCTGTCCCGCGCCTCGAGCAGGTCGCGGGTGTCCATGGCGTAGGTGTTCACCAGCGTGACGGGATCGGCCCAGAAGGCCCGATCGTAGCGCGCCTCGTAGCCGGTCACCCCCACGTAGGACGCCTTGCCCAGCATGACCTTCATGTTGCCGCCGGTGACGTTCTCCTCGAAGGCGTCGCGGGCGATGAGCGTCGGCGTGTCGGGGCGCACGCCCAGGCCGTAGCTTTGCCCCGGCTCGAAGGCCATGTGGTCGGCCAGCCAGTCGGCACCCGGACGGGGATCCATGGTCACGTACTGGTTGACCGTGCCGTCCGGATTGAGGATGGCGTCCTTGCGGTCACGGGAATAGAAGACCGTCGCGTGCAACGGACCGGCCTTGCCTTCCATGGCCGCGCCCGTCAGGGCGTATTCGTGGCTGCGGCTCAGGTCGCCGCGCACCCCGATGGGCCGCTTGTTCCAGCCGAAGCCGGTACGCCGGTACTGCATGAAGTCCGTGTTGTCCATGACCAGGCCCTGGCCGAAAGCGACACGGAAATTGCCGAAGTACAGGCGCTTCAGATGGAAGGGACCGAACTTCTTGTCGTTGACGCCATAGTAGCCCTTGAACGTCTCGTGCCACGATTCTTCGTGCATGGCGCGATGGGTCAACACGCCGGCGCGAAAGCCGCCCGAGAGGTTCAGGTGGAGCTTTTGGGTCATGTGCGGATCGCCGGAACCGGCCGGATACTCGATCACGGGAGCTTGACCCGGGACCAGGGGTTCGGTCAGGACGGGCTCGCCGAACGCCTCCACATCATCCCCGAAGTACGGCGTGTCGAAGTAGCGCACCTCGTAGTTGCCGCGCACCTGTTCGGACTCGTCCAGGCGGTCCTCGTCGTTGTAGACGACGAAATCCCGGATATTCCGGAAAGCCCAGTAGCGCAGACCGTCGCTGCGGCGCAACTGGCGGTCGTTCTCGAAGCGTCCCAGGCGTTCGCGCGCCATGAGGATGTTCTTGGCATCCACCGGCGACACGTTCTGGAACGACTGGAGGTCGAAGAGGTCCAGGTCGTTTACGTTCTTGGGTTCGCGCATCATGTCGAGGTACTCGTCGACGAGCCCCTCGCTGGCGCCCTCCTGACCCAGGTAACGCTGCACCTGGCGGTAGGAGGCGGCCAGACGCGCGATGCTGGCGTCCAGGGGATCCGGCGGCAGCGTGGCCACCAGGGGCTTGAGCTCCGCCAGCTTGGCGGCGGTCATGCCCTCGACCTCCATGAGGTCGTAGACGTTGTTGAAGTACCGCACGAAATCGCGGTAGTCGACGATCCGACGGGCCAGGTCCTCATCCACGGGTAGCTGGAGGATCTCCTCCACGCTCGCCCGGTTGAGATCCACCAGTCCCGTCGGCGCAGCCAGGGCGCCGCCGGCGGTCATGACCGCCAGCAGCAGGGCCGCGAGCCGGAGCGGGAGTCGGTAATGGGTCACGGCGTCTCACCGCCCCAGGCGAAGGTCATGCCGAACTGATGACTCGATTCGAGCACGCCGCCGCCGGAGGAATAGCCGTAGTTGACCATGAAGCCCTCGTACTTGTAGCCGAAGCCGCCGGTCATCTTGTTGGGGTCGGTCATCACGCCGCCGCGCAGGAAGAAGTCGCTGAAGACGGCGAACTCGAGGCCGGCGTGGTACTGGGTCTCCCCGTCGATCGTATTCTCGAACTCGAAGGTCGTCGTCACGCCGTCGTACGGCAGATAGGCGACGCCGCCGTGCAGACGCGAGGTGAGTTCCTCGTTGTCCTCGCCGATCTGCGGGTTGTTGACGTTCTTGACCATGATGCCGATGCGGGTGCGCCGGTGCAACGTGACCAGCAGCCCCACGTCGAGACCGCCGACCACATCCGAACCCGGCTCGATATCGGTGACCGTCGTGCCGTATTCGAGGCTGTAGAAGTTCAGGGCGCTGCCCACGCTCACCGACGAGTGCAGGTCCTCGAAGAGCATGATCCCGTGGGCCAGGGTGTAGGTCGTCTCGGTCCCCAGGGTCACGCCTTCGTACTCCGCCCCGAAACGGCGAACGCCGAAGCCGAAGTTGCCCAGCGTCTCGGTGCCCGGTATCACGCCGCCCAGGTACATCTGCTCGTAGAAGCTGACGCCGTAGGGCTTCACGTAGCTGTTGCCCAGCGTGGCGCCCGTGATGCGCGCCAGGCCGGCCGGGTTGAAGTACGGGGCGAAGGCGTCGTCGGCCACGGCGACCGCGGCGTCGCCCATCCCCCGCGCCCGCGGGCTGATATCCACGTTGTCGAACGCCGCCAGGACCGGCCCCGCGAAGAGGCCGAGAGCCAGGACGGCGATTGTCGTAACGAGTCTCCGTTTCATTCCTGACTCCTCCTAATTGCTCAGACGCGTGGCGACCACGGCGGGCGCGGTCTTCTCGGTGCGTTCGCCGGTCTGTTCGTCGGTGACCTGCAGGTGAATTATGTACATGCCGGCCTTGACCAGCTCGAAGGTGTCGTTGCGGCCGTCCCAGAACCGGAACGTCGCGCTGCCGTCGAAACGGCTGTCGTAGAGCGTGCGGACCAGACGGCCTTCCAGGTCGAAGAGACGCAGGACGGTCTCCGAATTGGATTTCGTCGTGAAGTCGATCTTCAGCCTCTCGTTCAACTTGGGCAGGAACGTCCTGGCGGGTACGGACAGCGACACCACATTGGCCCCCTCGGGCGGCGTGGTGAAGGCGGGATCCGCCGCACCGACCGTCCAGGTGTCCGAGAAGTTCTCGCTCGTCTCGTCGGCCCCCTCGAAGCCGTTGGCGCCCGTCTGGACCTCCGTACCCTCGTCGAGATCGACGCGCTGATACGACTCCAGGTGGGCGTGCTCGGCCATGAAGGGGTCTGGATACGCCGCCTCGGCGGTATAGGTGCTGGAGCCGATCGAGATACCGGCCTTGCTGGCGCTGTACGACTGGCCTTCGCCCCAGATGAAGATGTCGATGTCGGTCACCAGGTCGGAAATGCCGTCCCAGAAATAAAGGACGACGACCTCACCGTTCCAGTAGCTGTTGGCCTCGTTGAACGCGTAGTTGGTGAGGGTCGGATTCTGCTGGCCGTTGATGCTGCCGGGGAAGACCTCTTCCATGTCCGGTACGCTGTCGGCGTAGTCGTCATCCTCGAACAGCTCGAAGTGAGGCAGCTTGTCCGGGAAGACGCCGCCGAAGGCGAAGCTGCCCGGCACCGACACCGTGATGGTGCCGCCGGCGGCCAGAACCGCGTCGTCGGGGAACTTGGCGTGGAAGTCGGAATAGTCGCCACCGCCGACAGTTCCCTGCGAAGGATTGCCGGACGGGAGGTTCCAGTAGGCCTGGTCCGTGTAGTGGACCGCGTCGGTCAGGTAGTAGTTCTTGAGCTCCACATCGAAATCGTTGGGATTGTGGATCTCGATGAACTCGGCGTCGCTGCCGATGGTCGCTATCTCGGTCAGGAGCAGTCGCGCCAGGCCCTCGCCGGCAACGATGATCTCGACCGTGTAGGACTCGACCGTGCCCGGCGCGCCCTCGGGCCAGACGGCGGTTTCGCCGCCGGCTCCGGCCGAGGTGACATACCAGGCGACCTCGGCGTTCTCGGCCTGTCCGGGGATGACCGCCGACCAGGTGCCGCCGCCGCTGTCGGTGCAGGCCACGTCCTCGTAGTCGCCGCCGTCGACGGCGTAGTGGAGTGTGACCGAGGAGACCTCGACGACGGCGGTCACCGAGACGGTGACCGTCGCGTCCTCGCCGGGCTGCGGACGGGACGGCGAGAGCGAGGCCGCGGAGATGGCCAGATCGGCGATCTCGTATTCGCCGGGCGTGCCGTCGGCGGCCACCCAGGTCGAATTGAGGGGTTCGCCGGTCTCGTCGTGGGCCAACGAGCCGTTGCCGCCGCTCGTGGGCTCGCCCGTCTCGCCGCTGTCGAGACGCTGGAAGCTGCCCAGGATCTCGTGTGTCGCGGTGAACTCGTCCTGGCTGCCGACGGGCGTGTCGTCCGCGTAGGTGGACGAGCCGATCGTCACGCCGTTGCGGAAGACCCGCGCACTGGTGCTCGAGCCCCACATGAACATGTCGATGTCGGTGACCAGGTCGCTGGCGCCGTCCCAGTAGTAGAGGACGACGATCTCGGCGCCGTTGGTCAGGGTGGCGTTGCTGTCGTCTTCGGGGTCGCCGACCAGGCTACCCGCGAACACCTCGCGCATGTCGGGGATCGCGTCGGCCGAGCCGCCGTCCTCCCGCATCTCGAAGTCGGGATCGATGCCCCAGGACGAGTTGAAGTCGCTGCTCCCGGCCAGCGAGACGGTCAACGACTCGCCCGGCTGGATCATGGCGCCGGCGGGGAAACGGGCCTGGAAGTCGTAATAATCACCGCCGCCGATGGTCGACTGGGAGGGATTGCCCTCGGGCAACCGCCAGTAGCCCTGGTCGTTGTAGACCGCATCGGTGAGGTAGTAGTCCCCCAGATCCACGGCCTCGTCGGTCGGGTTGTAGACCTCGATGAACTCGTGGGTGCTGCCCTGGACGCAGACCTCGGTCAACAACAGGTGCGGCGGGTAGTCGCCCGGGTCGAAGATCGAGACCGTGTAGCTGGCCAGGGTGCTGGGAGCGCCGACAGGCCAGACGGCCGTGCCGCCCAGGTCGTCGGCGACCTCCACGTAGTAGTCGACCACGGTGTCCAGAGGGAAGCCGGGAATCGTGGCGCTCCAGGTGCCGTCCAGGTTGTCGGTCATGGCGAGCTCGGTGAAGAGACCGGCATCGCTCCGGTAGTGCAAGGCGACGGTCGTGAGGGTCTCCTGGGCCGTGATATCGGCGGTGACCACCACGGTGTCGTCGGGTTCGGGAGATCCGGGATCCCGGGTCACGCCCGAGATCATCAGGACGCTGCCCCCGTGTGTTCCCGGCGTGCCGGTGGCGGCGAGCCAGGTGCTGTTGAGCGGCTCGCCGGTCTCGTCGTGGCCGTCGGGGCCGTTGCCGGCGGTGGCCGGTTCACCGGTCTCGGCGTCGTCCAGGCGCTGGAAGCTGCCGCCGATGTCGTGGGCGGCCGTAAACTCGTCCTGGCTGGCCATGGGGGTGTCGTCCGCGTAGGTGGACGAGCCGATCGTCACGCCGTTGCGGAAGACCCGGGCGCTGGTGCTCGAGCCCCACATGAACATGTCGATGTCTGTGACCAGGTCGCTGGCGCCGTCCCAGTAGTAGAGGACGACGATCTCGGCGCTGTTGGTCAACGTGGCGTTGCCGTCGTTGTCAGGGTCTCCGACCAGGCTGCCCGCGAATACCTCGCGCATGTCGGGAATCGCATCGGCCGAGCCGCCGTCCTCCCGCACTTCGAAGGTGGGATCCACGCCCCAGGAAGCGTTGAAGGCGTCGCTGCCGGCCATGGAGACGGTCAAGACCTCTCCCGGCTGGATCATGGCGCCGTCGGGGAATCTGGCTTGGAAATCGAAGTAATCGCCACCACCGACGGTCGACTGGGAGGGGTTGCCCTCCGGCAGCCGCCAGTAGCCTTGATCTTCGTATACAGCGTCTGTGAGGTAGTAGTCACTCAGATCCACGGCCTCGTCGGTCGGATTGAAGATCTCGACGAACTCGTGGTCGGAGCCCTGCACACACACCTCGGTGAGCAGCAAATGCGCCGGCCCGTCCCCCGGACCGGCCGGAGCCAGTACCGTATAGGTCTCGTAGTAGAAAGGCGCCGCGGACGGCCAGGTGTCGGTCCCGTCCTCTT
>CAYMCR010000091.1:0-8511 GCA_964389015.1 uncultured Fibrobacteraceae bacterium
CGAACCCGAACCCGAACCCGCTGCGGGCATGTCCGACTCCATTCGTTCTGGCATAGGCGATGCGAATACGATCAATAGCATGAACCGGCCGGATGTAGCCTGCCGGCACGGAGGTCAGCATCGTCAGGTGTTACCCCGTCTCAGTTCTCTCGTCGACGATCACTCGTGTCCCACCCCCGTATCTCCACCCTGAAAAAACCGCACCGCACCGCGGGATCGTCCCGCGCGATGGCCTCGGCCTCCGCGCGCGAGGCGACCTCGACCACCGACATGCCGCCGGGACCGTCGGTGAAGGGGCCGCCCATGACCATGCGGCCGGAGTCGGTGACCGCGTGCATGAGGGTGACGTGGTCGGCCAGGGGGCCGGGGGTGGCCGCGGTGGCGTCGGGATCGTGGGCGGGGCCCGGTCGGTAGATCATCGCGTAGAGCATGCCCCACTCATAGCAGATCCGGCGCGGCTTGTAGACGGAACTTTCAAAATAGTGCACCATATAACTCTTCTTTAGAGAGGGAGACATGTCCATACACATCGAAGGGGAGAGAAGATGACATCACGCTACACGAGGATTCCCGTACTGCTCGTGTTCCTGCTCATCGCCGCCGCGGCCTCGGCGCAGGTGCTGTCCGTGGAATACGCGGCGGGCGGCGACCCGACCGCCGAGGGCTGGGGCACCCAGTGTCCGGGGGGCGCCGGCGTCGGCGCCGGCTTCATCGACGACGGCGGCACGCCCGCCTGGTTCGTGGACGACAACACCACCGGCTCCTGCCTGTGGTACATCAAGGGCGTTCCCCCGGCGGACGTGTCGGCCGGCAACACGACCGGCTTCGTCATGCGCGGCATCGTGCGCGCGGTGGACGTGCCCGACCATCCGCACGGCTCGCCCTTCTTCAAGTACAGCAACGGCGTGCGCACCTGGGAGGTGCGTTTCGGCAACCAGGAAGACGGCGACCTGCTGCTGAACATCCGCACGTCCATCAGCGACGACGGCATCTACGTGCCTGTGGAGGGCTCGGGTCCCGGCTACCACGACATCTCCGTGGCCTACGATCCTGTCGACGCCCTGGCCGACGTCTACGTGGACGGCGATCTGATCCTCGCCGACTACGCGGGCGCGACCTTCACCCAGGGCGAACTCATGGGCTGGGGCGCGGGTCGCTCGCCCGATCTGGGGCAGGGCAACTTCAACCTGATCCAGCTCTGGGTCGGCCTGACGGATCCCGTCGCGAACGAGGAAGCGAGCTGGGGACAGATCAAGGCCCTTTACGGAACGCGCTGATCCCCTGCGTGCCGACACGGCCGTCCGAAGCGGGCCCGCCCGCCGGACGGCCGTTTTCTGTGGTATAATCCCGTCGGGAAGGGGGAAGAGGACGCCGATCGCGCCGCCCGCACGGCGATCGCGTCCGGAACGCCTTCAGGGGGGAAACGACCATGCATCCAGCCCGCATGGGTATCGTCGCGTTCGCGTCCGTCGTCCTGCTACTCGCCGCCACGGTCCCGGCCCAGCCGCCGGAGATACCCGCTTCCCGCCTGCACACCCTGCCCGAGGATCTGCGCGATCCCCGTCCGCGCGTGCCCAAGGTTCCGCCCCCGGGCGTCGAGATCGTCAATCCGGCCGAGTTCTGCCGCGCCGACGCCATGATCATCTCCTGGACGAGCTGGCACGCCCAGGAACTGACGGACATGTGCCGGGCCGTGGCCGCCGACGACCGGGTGTTCTGCTGCGTGAACAGCTCCTCCGAACTGGTCCAGGCCAACGCCTACCTGAGCGCCGCGGGCGTCAACATGGCCAACGTGGATTTCTTCCAGACCGCCGACGGGAGCGTGTGGATCCGTGACTACGGTCCGTTCTGCGCCTACGACGACGGTGAGCTCGCGATCAGCGACTACTACTACGGCCTGGGCGGCTCCGTGGACGCGATCCCGGTCTACATCGCGCAGGAGGAGGGCCTGCCCTGGTACCGGTCGAACCTGGTCCACCACGGGGGCAATCACATCACCGACGGCAACGGCATGGGCTTCTTCTCGGAGAACCTGACGAATCACAACTCGGGGTGGTCCTGGCCGCAGATCGAGCAGGAGATGGCCGACTACCTGGGGCTCGAATCCCTCGTGGTCTTCGGGACCATGGAGGGCGACATGACCGGGCACTGCGACATGTTCGTCAAGCTACTCAACGACACGCTCTTCGTCGTGGGCGAGTACGCCGATCCCGCCGACGCGGTGGGGGACGACGCCGCCTTCCTGGACGACCTGGCGGCGGCCCTCGACGATCTGAAGAACCTGGACGGGCGCGACTTCGAGGTGCGCCGCCTGCCCATGAACCCCATCGAGGGCATCTACAACTACAACCGCACCTATACCAACTCGCTGATCCTCAACGACAAGGTGCTGGTCCCCACCTACGAGACCGAGTGGGACGCGCCGGCGCTGCAGGTCTACGCCGAGTGCCTGCCGGATCACCAGATCATCGGCATCGACTGCCGCGACGTGATCCAGTACCTGGGCGCCATCCACTGCATCTGCAACACGCTGCACGACGCCAACCCGCTGGTCATCCTCCACGAGCCGCTGGCCACGGTCGCGTACGGCGAGGCACCGCTGCTCGACTGCCGGCTGAACCCGCGCTTCACCGACCGCGAGGTGGAGCTGCACTACCAGCCCGCCGGCGGGACGCGCGAGACGATCGTGGCCGAGTTCTCGGGCGGCGTCTGGCGGGCCCAGCTGCCCCCGCTCACCGAGGACATCGACTACTGGTTCACCGCCCGGGCGAACACCGACGCCCTGACCATGGAGACCGCCCTGCCCGAGGACGCGCCCGCCGGCTTCTTCACGGTCGACGTGGAGGGCGGTACCGCCGTCGAACCGGCGCCGCGGCTCACCCGCGCGCTGACGGCCCGGCCGAACCCGTTCAATCCGCGGACCGTCTTCGGCTTCTCGCTCGACCGCGCCGCGCCGGTGGACCTGACGGTGTACGACGTCGCGGGACGCCGGCAACGGCGGCTGCTGGACGGCGGACGGTTGGCCGCGAAGGCGCACGAAGTGGTGTGGGACGGCCGGAACGACGCGGGCCAGGCGCTCCCCAGCGGGATCTACCTGGCCCGACTGCAGGCGGGACCGGAGCGGTCCCTGATGCGTGTCGTGCTCGTCAGGTGACGAGCCGCCTACTTGCGGTTGATGTCCCCGATACCGCTCACCCGCGTCGATTCGTCGTCGGGCTTGCCCCAGAAGTCGATCTCGCCGACGCCGCTGACCTTGGCGTCGATGCTCTCGGTGGCGGTGACCTCCACGTCGCCCACGCCGTTCAGGCGCACCTTGACGTGCTCGGCCTCCAGGTCCTCGGCCTCCACGTCGCCGACCCCGTTCAGGGTGATGTCCAGCTCCTTGGCCTCGCCGTCGATCTCCAGGTCGCCGGCGCCGTGCAGGTCGTACTCGAAGCGGTCGCCGGCGAAGCCCTCGATCTCGATGTCGCCGGCGCCCTTGATGGCGACCGCGTCCAGCCGGAGCAGGGTGAGTGTCATGTGGCAGTCGTCGTCGGCATCGCACTCCTCGTCCCAGCCGATCACCAGCGTCTTGCCCTTCACGTCGAGTTCCAGGTTCTCGAAGAGGTTGTCGTCGAGGGTGACCTCGACGGACTGCTTGTCGCCGAACACCACCTCGATGTCCATGGCGCCCTCCAGTTCGACGGCCCGGATCTCCTTCAGGTCGAAGGAACGGGTCTCGAGGTCGCCCGAGCCCTCGATGGCCTTGTGCCAGCGGACGCCGGCCGCGGCGGGGGCGGCGAACAGGGCCGCCGCCAGGAGCGCGGCCGCTACGGCGGATATGCGATGTCTCGACATCTCGTCCTCCCGGTTCATGTTTCGTGCACCCCCATTTAGACGCACGCGCGGGGGGAAAGGTTGGCATGTTTCTGTTCCGGGCCGGATTGTCTTCGCCTGGTTCCTCTTGAAACGCGCCGCCGTCTCGTGTTCCCTCAGCGGAAGGGAAGCGAGCGTTCCCCCCCGCCCGCCGGAAACGACGAGGGAGCCGACATGAGTGGAAAGACGGATCACGACCATCGTTTCGAGTGCGTGGAGCCCGATCTGGGCGAACAGCTCTGGAAGCTGGACACGGACGACGTCGCGCACGAGCTGAAGCAACGGCTGGAGCGCCACCTGCGGGTCTGCGACGACTGCCGCCTGCAGCGGGCCGTGCATGCGCGTCTCGGCGAGATGGGCGCCGAAGGAGATCTCGTCGTCGAGGTGGAGCCGGCACGCGACGCGCACCGCTGGCGGCGCCCCGACGGCCTGATGGCCGCTTGCGGCGGTCTCGCCCTGGCGGCCTCGCTCGCGCTGGTTCTGGTCCTGCCGCCGACCCTGCCCCGGGCGCCCGGCCTGTCGCGGGCCGAGGATCCGGGGCCGGGTTTCCTGCGCCCGGTCGAGGGGGAGGTGCTCGGAGCGGACACGCCCGACCTGAAGTGGCGGCCCATCGCCGGTGCCACCGCATACAATCTCGAGATCACGCAGACCGACGGTGACTACGGGTGGCGGGGCCGTGCCGACGACGCGAGCGTCCGGTTGCCGGCCGAGGCGGCCCTGCCCGCCCGTGGTCGCTTCCGGGTGCTGCTGGAGCCCGTGCCCGCCGATCTCGCCCCGCTGGGCGGCGTGAGTGTGTCCTTCCGCCGAGCGGGCCCGGCCGAGGTTTTCGCCTACAGGGTCGTCGCCGCGCCGCCGGCCGTGCACGTGCTCGGTGTGCTGGGGCTGGCCGCCCTGGCGGTGGGCGCGCCGCTGCTCCGGCGACGTCGGCTCGCGGCCGTTTGACGAGATTCGGTCGGGAATGGTATCATTCTTTCAAAATATCGCAGGTCGATGTTGAAAACCCGCGCGCATCCTTGTTCAACGAGAAGAGACGCCCGCACGAGATAACGACACACATGGGGGTTCGAGGTGGACAAGCGATCGATCATCATCCTGCTCAGCATCCTGATCCTCGTCGGCGTCGGCTGCGACGACAACTCGCTCGAGCCCGTCCGCACGGACGATCCGGTTCCGGACACCGAGAAGGACTGGGTCCAGGACTACCTGGCCGCCCTGTGGGAGGCCAGCAACCACGGCGACTGGGACGTCATCAGCGGCACCGTCAATCCCGTGACCGGGGGCGTGGTCTCCGGCGTGCCGGCTTCCTGGCCCGCGGGCTTCGTCTTCTCGGTCGATATCCCGCCCAGGGCCCTGCTGCGCCGCCAGGTCGAGGTGGCCGAACCGCAGCCCCTGAACAAGGGTCTGGTGAACGGGGGCCATCACGGGGGGAACGACTACCTGCTCGTCGATCCCATCATCACACCCGTACAGATCTCGATTCACGTGCCCCGCTACTACCCGGGCGTGCCCCTCAACTACGACTATCCGGCCGTCTACCGCCTCGAGCCGCACAGCCTGACCTTCTCGCGGCCCGTGGAGGTCACCTTCTGCTTCCCGCCCTGGATCCCCGACACGCCGAGCTATCACAAGTTCCACTTCTGGCGCGAGGGCGGGGATCCCGACTGGACCTACTTCTACTCCGACCACGAGATGCTCTCGCCGCAGGGCGGCGACCCGCGCACCGAGCTCGTCTTCGAGACCCTGCACTTCTCGCGCTGGGGGCTGGAGAACGGGAGCGGCGGCGGCGGCGGCAAGTCGTGGCCAGAGTAGGCTGACGGTCAACCGGCCTCGCCGATGATCCTATAGAACGACCAGTAGTAGGGGTGGGCCCATTCGGGCCTGGCCTCGCGCAACGCCAGCTTGGCGGCGCGCAGGGCCGATGCCTTGTCCGCACCCGCCAGCCAGCCGGCGTAGAAGAGGCGGGCCAGTTCGCCGGAGGCCTCGTCGTCCACGCGGATCGCCGAGGCCACGACGGTGCGCGCGCCGGCGGCCAGGAAGGCCCGCGCAAAACCGGTCAGGCCCGCGCCCGGCCGGCTCGCCCGGGCACCCTCGCAGCAGGACAGGTAGATCAGGTCCGCCTGCAGGTCGAGATCGGCGAGGGAGCGCAGGGTCACCGGCGCGCTCCCCGCGTCGCTCGCCAGCCGCAGCGAGGCCCGTTCGCTCGCACCCTGGTGGACCACGGCGTGCGTGGCCAGGTGCAGCACGCTCGCGTCGCGCAGTTCCGGGGCCAGCGCGTTCCAGGACGCCGCAGCGCCGGTGCGCAGGACGACGCGCGAGGCGGGCCAGAGCGCCGCCACCGTCCGTGCCTCGACCTCGGCATGGCGCAGGTCCCCGGGTGCGTCGCGTTCGCCGGCGTGGCCGTCGAGACCCACGGCCAGCACCGGGCCCGCGCCCGCCGCGAGAGCCGACGTCCCGCCCGCGGCCGCGCGCCGGGTCTCCGCCTCGATGATGGGTCCGCGCGCCAGGGCCGGCGTGCCCGCCGCGTCGACGGACAGCGCGCCCCAGGGCAGCGCGGCCAGCAGGTCGTCCGACGAGATGCGCAGCAGGCGGTCCGGCTCCCAGGCCGGCAGCACCGGGCCCAGCAGCACGTCGGAGAGACGGGCCAGGGCCGCGCCGTCCACGCGCCGCAGGGGCGAAGTCATGTCGGCCAGGACGGGACCGGTCAACCGCGCCAGCTCGTCGCGGCCGGGCAGCTCGTGCACGTCCGCTCGATCCCCCCCCACGATCCACAGGTAGGAGCGCACGCGGCCGACGAGGTAGGCGGCCGCGCAGGCGCCGTCGGCGGCGAGGTCGTCCACGGTGATGGACTTGAGGGCCAGGGCCAGCGACAGGGCCGAGCGGATGTCGTCCCGCCCCGGGGACGCGCCCGGGGGGTGGAGCCGGAGGTCCACCAGCGCGGTGACGATGTCCCGGCGCAGGCTGCCGGTGAAGGCCTGCAGTTCGGCGGACGAGGCGCGGGTCGTGGCGTCGAGGCGGTCCTTCGCGTCCCGCAGGTTGGCCAGGGCGTCCTCGCGCGCGCCCAGGGCGGCCAGGGCGCCGCCCAGTTCGTAGCGCACCAGGGCGGCCAGGTCGGGGGGCGTGTGGGGCGTGAGCAGCGACTCGGCCCGGCGGAGCTGAGCCTCGGCCTCGGCGGGACGCCCCTCGCGCGACAGGGAGCGGCCCAGCAGCGCGAGAGTCTCCAGCCGCTGGCGGAACCGTCCGCCGAAGCGTCCGCTGTCAGCGGCGACGGTGAAGAGCGCCCGGGCCTCGGCGGGGCGGTCGTCCTGCAGGAGGCAATGTCCCAGGTGAAAGCGGCTGGCGGATTCCAGGCCGGGGTTGTCCATGCGGCGGGCCAGATCCAGGCCGTGGGAGAACTCGGTCTCGGCTGTGCGCAGGTCGCCTCGGCGCAGGGCCAGGTCTCCCGCGCAACGGTGGGTGTGCCAGGCCTTCTCCCCGCCACCGCGGTCGACGGCGGCCCGCGCGCGCGCCAGCGCCTCGCCGGCCAGCACGTATTCGCCCTGTCCGGACAGGAACTCGGCGGTGGCGATCTCGTAGCCGGCCACCAGGTTCTGGTCGGGCTGGTCGTCGTGGAGGACGTCGCGCAGCTCGGCCAGGCGGCCGATGGCCCGGTAGGCCACGTCGGGTTGGCCCATCTCCAGCCCCTGCTCGATCATGCGCAGCAGGAGGGTCGCCTCGTCGATGGGCAGGCTGGCGCCGGGGGAGCGGCTGCGCGCCAGCTCGAGCAGCGAATCCGCCAGGGCGTAATTGCCGAGCTGGCACTCGAACTCTGCGGCCTTGATGGGGAAATGGGCGCGATTGCGTACGTCGTCGTAGGCGTCGACCCAGACGCGGGCGAGCTCCTGGTACACGCGACAGGAGTCGATCCGGCCCAGCATGCGGAAATCGTCGGCCATGTTGATCATGCAGCGCGGCACGTTCAGCGAGTCGTCGATGGCGACGCTGCGGGCCAGGGCGCGCCGGTCGAAGCGGAGGGCCCGCGCGGCGTCTCCGATGTCGCTGCACAGGCCCGCGGCCCGCGCGGTGCCGTTCTGGAAGATCCAGGGCAGGTCGCGCGTCTCGCCGAGGCGCGAGCTCTCCTCGAAGAGGATCAGGGCGGCCTCGGTCTCGCGCCGGGCCTTGCGCAGGCCGGCCCACAGGATCAGGTAGCGGCCGCGCCATCTGTCGCTGTCGGTGGCCTCGCAGGCGAGGCGGCCGGCCTCGGCGGCGTGCAGCGCGTCGTCCAGGCGGTCCGCGCGCCACAGGTACCGGGCGATGTCGTACCACAGGCGCATGCGTAGCCAGGGTCCGCCGGGGCCGCTGTCGGGCAGCACCGCGAGCAGGCGGTCCACGCCGCGCAGGGGATCGCCCCCGTCGGACTCGACCATGGCCAGCTTCAACTCGAGTAGGACACGGTCCAGGCCCTCCAGTTCGTCGGCGCGCTCGGCGGCCGCGAGGAATTCCTCGCCGCGGGAGCCGCGGCCGTAGAGGATGTTGCCGCGGGCGAAGGCCGCGGCGGGCGAGGCCGCGTCCAGGCCCTCGATGATGGCGTCCCGTTCGGCCGCGCGATGCATCAGGTACTCGTAGCGGACGGCCGTCTGGATCCAGAGCAGGTTGCGCGGCTGTCCGCGCCAGGCGGCG
>CAYMCR010000091.1:8611-10080 GCA_964389015.1 uncultured Fibrobacteraceae bacterium
GGCGGCGGGGCGCTGGACGCCGATCACGAGTTCGTCGCAGAGGGCCAGTTCCGCGGCCCAGTCCCGCCAGGGCGGCCCGTCGTCGGGCCCGGCGGCCCGGGCGTCCTCGTGCAGGGCGGTCGCGAGCCGGCTCGAAAGCGGGACGCCGGTGAGATCGAATACGGAGGTCGGCTCGGCCGTTTCCGCCGCTCGATCGCTTCCGCCGCACCCGCCGCAGGCGAGGAGCGTCGCGACGCAGGCGACGGCGAGGCCGGCGCGGCCGAGGATCGAAGGGATGTTGATCTGGACCGTGGCCATGCTGGGTCCGCCTGGATGAGGGCCGGTCTGTGGACAGATGCGGGGCGCTGTCCTAGTATCGGGCCAGGTGGCACCGGTAACCGGGGCAGTATATCCCCGATCCATGTGGTGGAACAACGTTGAAGCAGACGGGGAAAGGCGAGAGCGTCGGCGATCCCGTCCTGGACGAGGTCCTGGACGGCGTCGTGGCCGGCGATCCTGCGGCGGAGGAGCGCTTCTACGCCGCCCTGCGCGCGCCCGTCCAGACCGCCGTGCGGCGATTCATGCCCCTGGACGTCCTGGGCGCCGACGACGTGGTGCAGGAGACGCTGACGGTGGCTTTCCGCTACGTCCGCGAAGGGGAGGGCTTCGAGGGAGACCTCGTGCGCTTCGCCATCACGGTGGCCCGCAACCGCTGCCGCAACCTGGCCAACTGGCGCAAGCGGCGCCCCCAGGCGCCCGTCGAACTGCTGCTCGAGTGGATGGAGAGCCCGGAGCGCAGCGCCCTCGACCGGCTGCTCGCCGACGAGGCCCGGCGCTACCTGCAGGAAGCCGTGAACGGACTCGGACGGCTGTGCCGCATCATCCTGCGGGGCTTCTACCTGCGCGGCTATTCCATGGAGCGCCTGCGCGCCGTCACGGGCTTCAAGACCGTCCAGGGCGTGTACTACCGGCGCAGCGTCTGCCTCAAGCAACTGGCCGCGGCCATCCAGGACAGCGTGGCCGCCCAGTCCCTGCGCGACGGCATGTCGTCGACCTGATCCCTCGCCCACCCGGCGGAAGCACGGTTGCGGCGGCTCCTTCAAGAACTCTTTGCAACCAACCGACTTACGCGCTACAATGGGGGTGGACGCACATTCCCCCGAGGCGGAACCGACATGGCCCACAGAACCGTCAAGTCCGGCTACCAGAGCTTCACCGAGCGCCTGAACCGCTTCCCCCAGGGCGCGCCCCCCTCCGAGCGGCTCTTCGACATCCTCAAGATGCTGATCGACGAGCGCGAGGCCGCGCTGCTCGCCCAGATCCCCATGAAGCCCTTCACCGCGGAGAAGGCGGCGAAGATCTGGAAGATGGACGTCCCCGCGGCGCGGCGCCTACTCGAGGCCCTGGCCGATCGCGCCATGCTCGTGGACATCGTGCGCGACGGCGTCACCCGCTACGTGCTGCCGCCGCCCATGGCCGGCTTCTTCGAG
>CAYMCR010000092.1:0-10063 GCA_964389015.1 uncultured Fibrobacteraceae bacterium
CGGAAACCCGGCCTCAGTTCAGGTGGGCAATTAGGGAATCGCTCAATTTAGGGTGTAATAAGGGATGAGCGAAAATTCCAGTATATTGCTACTTTCAGTGATCGCAGGTACTCGGTAGGTCCAGTTACGCATCTTATGTTTCTCTTAGGCGGAGGAACCGTCGCTCGCCACTCACTCCATCTGGGAGTATGCGCGCCGTACGAACCGCCCCCCCGCCACCGCCAGCATCACGATACCCGCCGCCCACAGAGCCACCGGGTAGGGCCGGGGCATGGCGCCGCCCAGGGATGCATCCAGATCGTGCAGCCAGGTGACCAGCAGCACCGCCGCACCGGTCAACGCCAAGGCCCAGGTCGCGCGATCGGCGTGCAGGGGGTGGCCGTCCTCCTCCAGGCGCAGGATCCAGGCGCCGAAGACGATCATCAGCACTGCGATGGTGGCTGGGGCGTAGACCGGACCGAGCCAGGGCCAGGGGATCAGGAACAGCACGTCCCAGGTGGTGAGTGACGGCGGCCAGCCCAGGGACAGCTTCAGGCCCAGGTAGTAGACCAGGTCCCACACGCCGAAGACGAAGCCGAAAGCGGCCGCGCGCCCCCAGCGCGTGCGGCCGGCCAGCATGGCCACGGCGGCCAGCATGGCCAGGGTCGCGAGTTCGCGCACCAGTTCGACACGCAGTATGTCCGTCGCGAGGGGGCGTAGGGGCAGTGCGAATCCCTCCGGGTAGAAGAGCCCCCGCAGGTACACCACGATGGCGGCCTCGACCCAGCCAAAACCTATCCCGAAGATCGTCAGCCAGAGGATGCGCCGGTTCGCGTTCACGCCTCTCCTTCCCGCGCCGACTGCGGCAACGCCTAGGCCAAGACGACCGTTTCCACTCGCGCTCGTATGCGGTTGCCGCCCGCGGCGTGGGTCAGGCAACGCGAGCCGGCCACGTTGCCGGCGGCGCCGCAGAAGGTCAGCTTGATTTCCACGTGGGGCTCCTTGGGTCGTGGAGCGGATGCCGAGTATCAAGGTCAGGATGCATCGAATCGGGTTTGGGTGCCAGGGGGGAATCGGCTGTGCCGTGCCTAACAATGGCCGACCGGTGTCGAGGCGCCGATTTACACGTGTGAAGTCGTCTCAGTCGATTCCAACCCCGCAATCCGTCGGTGACCATGAAGTACGAATTCGGGGCTGCGGAATGGGTGCACACAACTTATATCCCAAAACGCGAGGGAAGCCGGGCTGACGCCCGGCTTCCGTGCCTGATTCCTCCTGGGATGTATTACCAGAGGGAAAACAAACCGTTGATGAGATTGAAGAGGGCCTCGGCCGACCAGTTGCCGACCAGGTAGGCGAAGAGCCGGTTGGCCACCGCCATGATCAGGGCGTTCAGGGTCGGGAAGGCTCCTCCGCCGGGGGCGGTCAAGGTTACCTCTGTCTCACCGGTACCGGGCGGGATGAGTTCCGGCGGGATCTGTACTTCACCGACGTTGAGACCGAATGATGTTTCCACCAACAGGGTTCCGTCGTCGTACAGGGTGAAAGTGTAATCCCGATCATACCAGGAGCTGGTCTTGGCCTCGGTATAGATCGTCAACACGGCATCCGCCGCCTGCGCGGGGATATTACCGAGAACGATCAGGGCGAGCCCGAGGATCAGCCCCCGGGTCACGCGCCGGGACGGCTTGTGGGGGCCGCGGCAACCGGTCGTGCGGTCCCGCAACATGCGAACAATGTTTATTACCTTTTTCATGTCCTTCTCCTCTCGCGGCGTTTGGCGACATCAGTCGCGCCGGTCGGAAATCGATTCGCGCTCAGAGCCCGAGCAGTGAGATCAGCTCCATGAGTGCGGCGGAACTCCAGCCGCCCATGATGTATCCGGCGAGTCTCTGGGCGACGGCCTTGATCATCTCCTCGAAAGAGCCGAAGGTGCCCAGATCGACCTCGGTGTACCCCATCCCGGACGGAATGAGTTCTCCGGGGATCTGGACGTAACCTACGTCGGAGCCGAACGATGTTTCGACCAGCATGCTGCCGTCGTCATAGAGGGTGAAGGTGTAGTCCGTGTCGTACCAGTGGCCTTGGTTGGCCTCGCAGCTGATTTCCAGAACGGCCTCAGCAGCAAGGGCCGGCATGGCGCAGGAGAGTAGAACTAGGCCGATGATCAATGCGTGTGCGGCTCTCATTCCTGATCCTCCCCCCACTCCGAAAGCAGGTTCATCAGCTCGACGTAGACCGCATCGGCGATCTCCTGGCAGGTCATCTCCTGGGGGGGGATCGTCTGGATGGGATCCGTGGGATTCACGGGGCCGATGGGGCTACCTCTACCACCGGACAGCGCCTTGTCATCGAGCTGGTTGTCCGGAACCGAGGTCACCGTGCTGTTCTCCGAACAGCCGACCGCGAAGGCCGCCATCAAACTCAGGGTCACGGCGATCAACAGCACTTTCTTCAGGGTCAGGTCTTTCATGGTTGCCTCCTGGTTTCTGGTTCATGCCAATGTCCGATATGTTTGGAACAACCAGGGGAGGGGGTTTTCAACAAACGGGCAGATAAATACAAATAATTACGAATCGCTTCGGCACCAGGAGTAATATTGGTGGATTCTTATCTCTCTCACGGAATCGATCAGGGGGCCGCATGAAGACGGCCCGCCGTTTCCGGCGGGCCGTATCGTTATCCGGAACGCGGAGTCTACCCGGCGGTCGGCGCCACCGGCGCCACCCGTCCCCCCAGCTCCTGATCCAGCATGAACAGCCCAGCCCCCTGTCCACCCATCAGCTTCAACTTGCCGAGGATCGTGTCGACGGTGGCCTCCTCCTCGACCTGTTCGCTGACGAACCATTGGAGCATGGCGTGGGCGGCGAAGTCGCTCTCCTGCACGCACAGGCCGACCAGGTTGTTGATGTTCCCGGTCATGTACTTCTCGTGGGCCAGCGCGGCCTCGAACATGGCCACGGGGTCCGCCCATTCGGTCTCGGGCTGGTCGATGGCCTGTAGCAGCACGCGGCCGCCGGTCATGTTGACGTAGTCAAATATCTTCATGGCGTGGAACAGCTCTTCCTGGGCCTGCATGCGCATCCAGTGGCCGAAGCCCTCGAAGTGGTTGTCCTCGCACCACGCCGACATGGACAGGTACAGGTAGGAGGAAAAGAACTCGGCCTGGATCTGGACGTTGAGCACTGCCTGGATCTTCTCGTTCAACACGACGGAACTCCTTATAACTCAATAAGACGTGCAGTTTTATTAAGACGCGAGTCGCCGTTAAACAATAGATAATGACGGTGGATCTGGCCATTGAAATCGGCGCTGGCAATCGATAATGATAATCAGTGGCGGTTTTTGTCGTGTTTTACGATACTGAGGCCCGTACCGAACGCTCATTCAGCCGACTCCCGATATCCGACCGCACCTTCGCCCACAGTGGCGGTCGCCAGGGTCTGCCGGAACATATCAGCCACACGGCCGCCGGGGCCGCGAAAGGAAGATCCATGCCTTTGCAGGAAGTCGCTTCGTTCCAGATCTCGCGACTGGAGATCCTGGACGAGCAGGGGAAGGTGGACAAGGAACTCGAGCCCGATCTCTCGCGGGACGCGCTCGTCGAGCTCTACCGTCACATGGTCTGGGGACGTCTCACGGACGAGCGGATGCTCAACCTGCAGCGCCAGGGCCGCATCGGCACCTTCGGACCCAGCACGGGCCAGGAGGCGGCCCACTGCGCGCCCATGTTCGCCGCCGAGGCGCGCGACTGGTTCGTCGGAGCCTTCCGCGAACACGGCGCCCGGCTGATGCGGGGCGAGAGCCTGCTGCGACAGCTCGTCTACTTCAACGGTTACGAGGAAGGCAACGTCAACGAGGAGGGCGCCAACCAGCGCAACCTGCCCGTCTCGGTGGTCGTCGGCGCCCAGCCGCTGCACGCGGTGGGGTTGGCCTATGCCATGCGCCTCAAGGGTGAGCCGGAGTCGGCAGCGCTGGCCTTCACGGGCGACGGCGCCACCAGCGAGGGGGACTTCCACGAGGCCCTGAACTTCGCGACGGTCTGGAACCTGCCGGTCGTCTTCGTCGTGCAGAACAACCAGTGGGCGATCTCGGTGCCGCGGTCGAAGCAGACCAAGTCGGGCACCATCGCGCAGAAGGCCGTCGCTTATGGGATGCACGGTATCCAGGTGGACGGCAACGACGCCCTGGCCATGTACGTCGCCACCAAGGAGGCGCTCGACCGCGGTCGCCGGGGCGAGGGACCGACCCTGATCGAGGCCGTCACCTATCGTCTGATGATGCACACCACCGCCGACGACCAGTACAAGTACCGGTCCAAGGATGAAGAAGAGGTCTGGTGGCAGCGCGACCCGCTGGTCCGTTTCCGCAAGTACCTGGAAGGTCGCAAATTCTGGAGCGACACGGACCAGGCGGCCCTCGAGAAGGAGTTCAAAGCGAGGATGGACGAACAGATCGAGGCCTTCGAGGCCAAGACCGACTTCCCGCTCGAAGCGCCGTTCGACCACGTCTTCGGCACGCGGCACGACCTGATCGAAGAGCAGCGGGCCGCGTTCCTCAACGAGCTGCGGAAGGAGGCCGGCGATGCCTAAGCTCAACATGGTGCAAGCCATCAACCTGGCCCTGGACGAAGCCATGGCCGCCGACGAGAACGTGGTCGTGCTGGGCGAGGACGTGGGCGTCGACGGCGGCGTCTTCCGGGTCACCGACGGACTGCACGAGAAGTACGGCGAGGCGCGCGTCATCGATACGCCCCTGGCCGAGAGCGGCATCATCGGTACCTCGATCGGCATGGCCATGGCGGGCCTGCGGCCGGTCGGGGAGATGCAGTTCTCCGGCTTTTCCTACCTGATGATCCCCCAGCTCGAAGGGCACGCCTCGCGCATGCGCGCGCGCACGCAGGGGCAGTTCAACGTGCCGCTGGTCATGCGCCTGCCCTACGGCGGCGGCGTGCGCGCCCTGGAGCACCACAGCGAGAGCCGCGAGGCCACCTACGCCCATTTCCCGGGCGTGAAGGTCGTGATCCCGTCCGGCCCGCGCAACGCCCGTGCCCTGATGCGCGCGGCCATCGAGGATCCCGACCCCGTGGTCTACATGGAGCCTAAACGTTCCTACCGGGCTTTCCGCGAGGAGGTGCCCGAGCAGACGGAGACCCTGGAGATCGGGCAAGCCCAGGTCGTCCAGGAGGGCGACGACATCACCGTCGTGGCCTGGGGCGCCATGATGCACACCACGAAGAAAGCCGTGGTCGAGCTCGAGCAGGAACGCGGCGCGAGCATCGAACTGATCGACCTCCTGACCATCGCGCCCCTGGACGGGAACACCATCGCCGAGTCGGTGCGCAAGACCGGACGCCTGGCGATCGTGCAGGAGGCGCCGCGGTCCTTCGGCGTCGCCAGCGAGATCATCGCCACGGTCAACGACAAGGTCCTGATGTATCTTGAGGCGCCGGTGCAACGCGTGACCGGCTACGACGTGGTCACGCCGTATTTCAGCCGTGAATTGCATTACATGCCGACGGTGGGCCGCGCCCGCCGGGGCATCGAGGAAGCACTCGACTTCTAAGGAGAGATCCATGTTCGAGTTCAAGCTGCCCGACCTGGGTGAAGGCATACACGAGGGCGAGGTGCTCAAGTGGCACGTCCAGCCCGGCGACACCGTCGCCGAGGACGCGCCGCTGGTCGACGTGGAGACGGACAAGGCCGCGGTCACGATCCCGTCGCCGCGCGGCGGCAAGATCGTCACGGTCGTCGGTGAAGTGGGTGACGTGGTCGAGACCGGCCAGGTCATCGCCGTGATCGACGACGGCAGCGGCGAGGCGGTCGCCGATGCCGCGCCCGCGGCGGCAGGTCGCGCCGCCGAGGAGATGCCCGCCGGTCTGCCCGCGGCGGAGCCTGAACCAGCCGCCGCCGTGCCGCCAGCCGCGCGCGCGGAGACCACCCAGCCCGGCAGCGCGGTGCCCGGTCGGCCAGTGCCGGCCGCGCCCGCCACGCGCCGCCTGGCGCGCGAACTGGGCGTGGACATCAACGTCCTGGCAGGCACCGGCCCCGGCGGCCGGATCATGCCCGACGACGTGAAGGCCGCGGCTTCCGGCGCGCCCGCGCCCGCGCCGCTCGTCGCCGAACCCGATGAAGTCGCCGCGGTCACCCGCATGGCGGCCGCCGCGAGCAGCGCCTTGCCCTTCGTGGACATCGAGCCCCTGCCCGATTTCACGGTCTGGGGGCCGGTGGAGAAGGAGCCGCTGCGCTCGATCCGCCGCAAGGTGGCGCGCAAGATGACCACCTCGATGGTCCTGGTGCCGCATGTCGCCCACATGGACGACGCCGACGTCACCGAGCTGGAGGATTTCCGGCTGCGCATGCGCGAAAAGCGCGACGGGAAGGAGGGCTGCAAGCTCACGCTGCTCTCGTTCGTGGTGCGCGCGATCACCGCGGGCCTGAAGGCGGCGCCGTCGTTCAACGCCAGTCTCGATCCCTTCAGCGAGGAGATCATCTACAAGAAGTACTACAACATCGGTTTCGCGGCCGACACGGGAAAGGGCCTGGTCGTGCCCGTCATCAAGGGGACCGACACGCGCAGCATCAACGAGATCTCCTGCGAGATCGTCGAGAAGGCGAACCTGGCGCGCGAGGGCAAGCTGCCCATCGAGGACATGCAGGGCGGCACCTTCACCATCACCAACGTGGGGCCGCTGGGCGGCACGGCGCTGATCCCGACCATCAATTATCCCGAGGTCGCCATCCTCGGCATGGGGCGCGTCCAGGAGAAGCCGGTGGTGCGCGACGGCGAGATCGTCATCCGCAAGATCCTGCCGCTCACGCTGGCCTTCGACCATCGCGTGGCCGACGGCGCCGACGCCGCCCGTTTCGTGGGCGAGTTGGTGCGCAACCTGTCCGACCCGAACCTGTTGCTGCTCGATACCTAGTGTTCTGTCGCACATCGAATGCAGCGTTACCGGGACTACGAGTGGTCAGATGCAAGGCGCGGGAGCGCAGGACTAGCCGGGCTAATTCAAGCGACCGCAACGCGGCAGATGGCCGCTTGTAGTCCCGGTAACGCTGCATTCGATGTGCGGCAGAACACTACTGGAGGACCGTCATGGTCATGGGGAGCCTGAATCAGGAAGTGGAGACGGTGGTCATCGGCTCGGGGCCCGGCGGCTACGTGGCGGCGCTGCGACTGGCCGACCTCGGTCAGGACGTGATGGTGATCGAGGAGCGCGAGCGTCCCGGCGGCACGTGCCTGCTGGAGGGCTGCATCCCCTCGAAATCGCTCATCAACGCCGTCGAGCTGGGCGAGGCGGCGCGCGAGGCGGCGCAACTCGGCCTGACCTTCAGCGACCTCAAGCTGGACCACCGCAAGCTGCGCGAGTGGACCGACGGCGTGGTGGCGACGTTGTCGGGCGGCATCGAGTCCCTGCTGAAGAAGCGCGGCGTGGAGCTGGTGCACGGACGGGCCCGCTTCCAGGACGCCCATACCCTGATGATCGAGGCCGTCGGCACCGTGAGCTTTACCAACTGCATCGTCGCTACGGGCTCGTCGTTGAACCGGCTGCCCGACGGGATCGACCCGAGCGTCTGGTCGAGCGCGGATGCGTTGGAGCTGTCCGAGGTTCCCGGCACGCTGCTGGTGGTGGGCGGCGGTTACATCGGCCTGGAACTGGGGCTGGTGTACGCGGGGCTGGGCAGCGAGGTGTCGGTGGTCGAGTTCTTCCCGCGCCTGCTCATGGGCGCCGACCACGACCTGGTGGACGTGATGGTCAAGCAGGTGACCAAGCGCGTCCACGACGTGATGGTCGAGTCGCGCGTGAAGTCCATCACCCCCGTCGAGGACCGCTTCGCAGTGACGATAGAGCACGGCGACGAGATCCACGAGAAGACCTACGACCGGGTCCTGGTGGCCATCGGGCGCCGGCCCAACACCGATGATCTCGGCCTGGAAAACACCGAGGTCGTCGTCGACGACAAGGGTGTCATCGAGACCGACGGCGAGTGCCGCACCGCCGAACCGCACATCTACGCCATCGGCGACGTGACCGCCGGCCCCATGCTGGCCCACAAAGCCAGCCGCGAGGGCAAGGTCGCCGCGGAAGCCATCGCCGGACACAAGGTGGAGTTCGACAACCGGGCAATCCCCGCCGTGGTCTTCACCGACCCCGAGATCTCCTGGTGCGGGCTGACCGAGCGGCGCGCCGAGGATCTGGGGGTGAAGATCAACGTGGGTCGCTTCCCCCTGTCCGCCCTGGGCCGCGCGCAGGCCATCGGACGCACCGAAGGCTTCGTGAAGGTCATTTCCGAGCCGGGCACCGATCTGATCCAGGGCATCGGCATCGTCGGGCCGCACGCCAGCGAGCTGATTTCCGAGGGGGCGCTGGCCATCGAGATGGGCGCCACTCTGGCCGACCTGACCGACACCATCCATCCGCATCCCACGCTCAGCGAAGCGCTCATGGAGGCGGCGGAGGTGGCGGCGGGAACCGCGGTGCACATCCATCGCACAGGCAAATGAGCCGGGACGACGGCACCCGCCCGCTCGGTCTGTATCCTGTCGCCATGCCACAATCACTCCCACACGACGATTATCCGCCCTGGCGACGAGACGAGGATCTGATCGTGCAGACCGCGCACGATACGCGCCCCCGTGTGCGCATCTCATCGTGCCGGGAGGTGGAGGTGGTCATCGGCCGCGGCGGCAAGGCCGATCTCGAGCTGCGCCGCGACGCGATCCACGCAGACGACATACCGGTCTACAGGCGGCGCGGCGGTGGCTGTGCCGTGGTGCTGGACCCCGGCAACCTCGTCGTCTCCCTCGCGGCGCCCATGTCCGGCATCGGGGGCGTGACGTCCGCCTTCGGTGTCATCACCGACTGGTTGACCGGCGGCCTCGCTACGGCGGGAATTCCCGGTGTGCGCGGCGAAGGCGTGAGCGACCTGACGCTGGACGACCGCAAGGTCGGCGGCTCCTGCATCTACCGCACCCGCGGCTTCGTCTACTACGCGAGCACGTTGCTGGCGGACCCCGACCTGGATCTGGTGGAGAGATACCTCGCCCACCCCCCCCGCGAACCGCAATACAGGCGCGGCCGTGACCATCGCACGTTCATGGGGAGATTGCCCGCGGCCGCGGCACCCGGCTTCGGCGAACGGCTGCGGGCGGTCCTGGCGGCGACGACGCCGGATCTCGGTTCACCACCCTCGCCGCTCACTCCACCCGGTCGTAGACCATCTTCAGGGTGACGGTTTCGTTCTTCTTGGGCGGCCTGTGCGTTGCCGGCTATTACCGGTCAACCGGATCCCGGAATAGGGGAAGCCGAGCTCACGCTCGGCCCCCCTGTCCCGATTTCGGTAGGATGATCCCGACTCACTCCATGATAGGTTCGATCAGGTGCTCGAAAATCCAGTCCGGTATCCACCACGGCAAACATTTCACCATGCAGATCACGACATCGATGTTGCACTGGGTGCATGCCGCGCCCTGGCCGTGTCCGGGCGGCCAGCTCCGGGCGGTGCAGTTGTTGTCGGCATAACACTGATCGTGGATCTCGCAGCAATCCAGCATGCACTCGGTTTCCAGGATGTCGGGAATGCCGTCGCAGCCGGGATTGTCCTTATCTCCTCCGAGCAGGCCCTTGCCGTCGCCCAGGGCGGCCGTCGCGTTGATGTAGACGTAGTACAAGCCCACGTTACAGCCGAAGGGAGTCGCCTCATCCGCGCCGTCCGCGGTGAGGGAAGTCACCCCGGGCACGTCGATGACCAGGCTCTGGTCGGCGTATGTCCAGATCAGCTCGGCCAGCAGCGTACCACTCGAAATTTCGATCAGTTCGGTGGTGATGCCTGCAGAGGTGACCGTGCTGGTGGCTCTGGTGCCGTCGCCGAAGTTTATGGGATTGAAAGGACGGCGGATTTGAACTCGACCCGTGCCGGGGTCGATGACCATGGCCGGCCCGCCGAGCGTATTGGTTTGTTGATCGTCGAGACTTGATGAGGCCTGGTCCTGTTGCGGAGCGGCTATCTCTTCGGAACAGCCGGTGCCTAGTACAATGTATAACTTTAATATTCGCATAATGGCCTGAATGTGCTATGCT
>CAYMCR010000093.1:0-10012 GCA_964389015.1 uncultured Fibrobacteraceae bacterium
CTTCCCATGGTATCAAATTGGGGCTGACCTTAGTTATGCCATCCCGTGTAAACTACGACTTGGTAGGGTGGGCTGGAGACGGCGGTGGTTTCTGAACCGTGGTCCTCAGCCAGATCATGCAGTGCGGCTAGCAACAATTCAGTGCGGTTCATTCCCCGCACTGTCGATTCGCTGCGGCCGGCCCGCTTGCGTATAGTCTCGAGCAGAGCCTCGTAGCGGGCGTACTGTTCGGACGTGAAGGTCACACTCACCGTGACCGGCACATCAACGAGCTCCGGGACCGACGACGATTCGGCAAGATCCAACACCGGCTGATCGTCCACCCGCGCCGCCCGCCGAGTCCGCTGCCGCGCAGTCCGCACTTTCTGTTCCAGACTGCGACTACTCGAGTGCTCTGCTACGGTGATCCATCTCTCTTCGCTCTCAGGCGTAGCTACCTTGGCCACTTCCCGCGCCTTGGTCCAACCCAGCTCACCAGCTGCAATCGACCGACGCAGCCGCGGCAGCTCATCAAGCGCCCCCGCCAACCGTACGAACTGCGAGGTCTTGCTCGGTGTGAAACCAAGGGCCTCGGCGGCGTAGGTCTGTATGGATGAGTAGCCAAGGTCCCGGTACAGCTTGCGGCGCAAGATCTCACCGAATAACAGGACGGCGTTCTTCTCAGCAAGTTGGAGTTCGCGCAGCGCAGCTTCGAGACGGGCGTGAATGTCAGTGGCGGACATAAGAAACCTCCCGGAAAACGAGCGTTTCGCGGGAGGTCGAAACGGTTGCAATCGATGGGGACAGTATAGTCGAATTACACCCGTCCGTCAAGCGCTAACCATCAACTATATAACAAGTTACACACCTCGGTGGGCATGATTTATGCGCGCCGAAAAGCCCCCGGTCCCGTACAGGAATCAATGCAACTTCAACAGCTCAGCGGATCCAGCAAACCCACGACCAAGCATCACCCCACTAGCTCATCCGCGAGCCGAACCTGCCGTGTATCAAACGACCAACCAAAGCTATGAACGCCAGAACCACGAGTTGCCAACCCCAGGTCGTAGCAACCACGTCACCGTCCAGCAGCGCGCCCCTGACCAGGATCAACTTGGCGGCGTAGTAGGCAGCCTTCGAGACGAGAATCGACACGACAGCCACGGAGGCGAAGCGTCCCCAGCGACTCCACAACGCGTAGAAGATCGCCGCGTTGAGCGCCAGCTCCCCCTGGATCAGCATCACCTTGGGAAAGACCGGGTGGCCGCTGGTCGCCAGCGAAAGCAGCGGCAGGCACAGGGCGATCGCCAGCGCGTTGCGGCGGCTCGAGAAAAGGATGGCCGCGAACAGCAGCATGCGCATCGGATCAAGCTGGTACAGCGGCAAGGCCGTGGCGTGGGAGAGAGTGGGTACGGCGACCACGGCCGCGCCGAGCAGCACATCCAGCAGGATGGTCCGGCGGTGGGGTTTGGCGAGTGTGAGAGTGGTCATGGCATCTCCGTGGTTGGGTTCGATTCTAGCACAGCTCGATGGCACCGACTTGTGAATCCTGGGCCTGCGTGCAACAATCGGCCCGACCCCAACCGGAAAGCCATTCATGAACGGGCCGGACGACAGGACAGGCGATCAGGGAAGCTTCGGCGCGCGCGTACTGCTGCTGCTGACGGGCTTTCTCGCCCTGGTCTGGTTCCTGATCCGCGTGATCCCCAAGCCTTCGCGCGCGGCCTATCCCTGCCAGCGCGCGGCCTTCCCCTTGGCCAGCGCCTTCGTGCTCTGGGTCGTCGGCATCTTCACCTCGGGTTACCTGCTGCGCCGCGGCAAGGCGCTGCTGCCCGGCAAACGGCGTGTGGCGGCCGTCGCCTGTCTGGCCCTCGGCCTGCTCGTCGGCGCGGTCGCGTGGCTGACGCAGCCGAGCACGCCGACGCTGGCCGCGCCGCAACAGGCCAACGCGCCCCTCGGCACGGCCGGAGGAATCCATCCCGGCCGTGTCGTGTGGTATCACGACCGCGACGCCACCGACTGGGAGGGTCCCGGTGACGGCTACTGGTGGACGCCCGAGCACACCGACCAGACGGTCGTCGAGCACATGCTGACACGGACCATCATGGAGTTGACCGGCGAGCCGGACGAGACCGCGGCCTGGGACGCCTTGATCCGGCACTACAACCTCGAGCACGGACGCGGCGACGTGGGCTACACGCCCGGCGAGAAGATCACCATCAAGGTCAATCTCGTGGGCTGCCATTACCTGCCGGGATGGGGCGGCACCGATCACGAGACCTACGATCTGACCTCCTACCTCGACTACATGAACACCTCGCCGCAGGTCATGCTGGCGCTGCTGCGACGGCTGGTGCACGAGGTCGGCGCGGCGCAGTCGGATCTCACCATCGGCGATCCGTTGGCCCTGTTCCCGAACCAGTACCACGCCATGCTTGCCGGCGAATTCCCGGACGTGAACTACCTGGATCACCAGGGCGGCACGCCCGAACACCCGCGGGTCGCCGCGCAGAACTCGTCCGTTCCGCTATACTGGAGCAACCATCCCTCGGGTTATCAGCAGGACTACATCCTGGAGTCGTACGCCCAGGCGACGTACTTCATCAACCTGGCCAACTTCAAGAGCCACTCGGGCGGCGGCGTGACGCTATGCGCCAAGAACCACTACGGCTCCTTCGTCAGGTATCCCGTCGAGGACGGTTACTTCGGCCTGCACCAGAGCCTGGCCTACCGGACACCGGACACGGGCAGCTACCGTGCGCTGGTCGATCTGATGGGACACGCGCACCTGGGCGGCAAGACCGTGCTCTACCTGGTCGACGGGCTCTACGCCGGTTGTCATCCCTACGACCTCGCGCCCCAGCGCTGGGCAAACGATCCCTTCGGTGACGACTGGACGTCGAGCCTCTTCGCCGCGCAGGATCCCGTCGCCCTCGAGTCGGTCTGCCTGGACATCATGCAGTTGGAGGGTGACCCGCGCCTGTACCCCCAGATGGCGGGCGCCGACGATTATCTGCACGAGGCGGCCCTGGCCCACGACCCGCCCTCCGGCACCTTCTACGACCCCGACCACGCCGGCGACGTGGCGCGCCTGGCGAGCCTGGGCGTACACGAGCACTGGAACGATCCGGTCGACATGCAGTACAGCCGCAACCTGGGCACCGGCGACGGTATCGAGCTGATGCGGCTCGTGGCGACGACCGACGTGCCGGCCACGCGCGACCGTCTCGTCGCCTCATGCCATCCGAATCCCTTCAATCCCAGCACGACGGTTCGTTTCGAACTGCCGACGGCGGGACGAGTCCGGCTGGCCGTCTACGACGTGTCCGGCGCCCGTGTGACGGCCCTTCTGAACGAACATCTGGAGGCCGGTGTACACGAGGTGTCGTGGCACGGTCGCGACGACGCCGGGCGCGAGATGCCGTCGGGCGTCTACCACTATCGTCTTCAGCAGGGAGAGGCCCGGGCTACGGGCAAGATGACCCTGATCAGGTGAGGGTCCGCGTAAGAATAACTTCCCAGTTTTCGCGCCCAGATTTGGGTTGGCTTCGGTTCGGATGATTGAGCGAAACCGCAGGCGTAGCTATGCTACGTCGAGGATTTCGTGATTGAGTCCGAGCCGAAGACGACCCGAAGATGGGATGCGAAAATGGGTAGTTATTCTTGCGCGGACCCTAAGTCGGTCAGCGATTGTTGAACACGCCCGCGATACCCGCCAGCACCAGCGTCGCGCCCGCCGCGGTCCAACCCGTGACTGGTTCCGCGATGACCAGCCAGCCCAGGAACACCGCGATCACCGGATTGGCGTAGGCGTAGGTCATGGCCACCTTCATGGGCAGCAGGCGCAAGGTCGCCACGAAGGCGGTGAAGGCGATCACCGATCCGAAGACCGTCAGGTAGCCCCACGCCAGCCAGGCCTCGCCGCTGGGCAACGTCCACGACTCGCCTAGCGACAGGATCACCAGCACGAAACCGAGACCGCCCAGCAGATGCTGCCAGGCTGATATGGCCTGGATGGACAGGTCTGGCCGGCGCCGCGCCACCCAGATCGAGCCGGCGGCCCAGGTCAACGGCGCGATCAAGAGCGCCACGAGCGCCCACAGGTCGGCAGTGTCGCCCGTCCGGATTACAGGCCACGACAACACGCCCACTCCCACGAAGCCGATCAGCAGCGAACCGGCCAGCTTGAACGAAGGCATGCGGCGGTCGATCACCGCTTCGATCAGCGCGGCCCAGATGGGCATCACCGCCACCACCAGGGCGGCCAGCCCCGAGTCGGCTCGTTGCACGGCCCAGGTCACCAGACCGTTGCCGCCCACCCACAGGAGCAGACCGGAACCGGCCAGCACGATCAACTCGCGTGCCTTGGGACGCAGGGTGTGACGGCGCAACGCAGCCCAGGCGAAGAGGATCACCGAGGCCGCGACGACGCGCAGCAGAGCCAGGTGGAAGGGCGGGAAGCCGCCTTCCGGGCGCACCGCGAGGCGAATGGCCAGGTAGGTGCTGCCCCATACCACGTAGACGACGGCGAGATTGAACAGCCCACTACGGCTGAGTGTCGCAGGACGGCTCACGGTCAGACCTGATCGGTCAACATCAGACAGACCTCTTCGAGGAACAGGCGATCGTCGGATCCGAAGCGGGCCAGCCGGAAGGAATTGATGTCCAGCCCGGCCATCACCCGCCCCCCCCGGAAGATGGGCAGGACCATCTCGCTGCGGGTGTCGGCATGCCCGGCCACGTAGTTGAGCTCCTCGGCGACGTCGTCCACGACGATCGAGATGCCGCGCTCGACGACCTGCCCGCATATGCCCTGCCCGATGACCAGGTTTTCGGTGTCCAGTCCCGCGCCCGCCTGCGGACCGACCATGAGCTGGCGTTTATGGTCGGGATCGAGCAGAAAGAAGGCGACACAGTCGAAGCCCTCGACATTGTCATGAAGCAGGGACACGATGTTCTGCATCTTGACCTCCGCTCGATGTTCCCGGCCAAGGATGGTGCGGACCTCTGCGAGCAGGTCGGGGTAGCGGTTCATGTTAACTCCCCTCGGCGGTGGCTGTGCAGGGACGCGCCACCGCTCATACGTGCCAAATCGCGGTGGCGCGTCCCTGCACAGCCACCGCAGCGCTGTTCACATAACCCCTAGCGATCTGTCCGTAGGGGTCCGGCCCCCTAGGTTCCGGCTGAAGGGGTTGTGATGAACAGGCGCGACGCCGCGATTTGGCAAGTATGAGCGGCGTCGCGCCTGTTCATCACAACCCCATCAACCGCTGTACGTACTTGGGGGCCGGCGACCCGTACGACAAGAGTTCGTCGTGGAATGTCTTAAGGTTGAACTTGTCGCCCCGCTGCTCCTCGGCCAATCCCCGCAGACGGTTGATCTCCATGTTGCCGACGTAGTAGGTGGACAGCTGCGTGGAGCTCATCTGGGCGCGACGCCACTTGCCGTCAGCCTCGCCTTCTTCCTGGAAACCCATGCCCATCATCAGGTCCAGGGCCTCCTGCTCGGTCATGTCACCGCAGTGGATGTCCTGGTCGATGATCGAGTTGATGAGCAGGCGCAGGCGCATTTTCAGCTGCTGCAGCTTCACGCGCGGCCCGCCGTAACCGTACTCGGCCATGAGCTGCTCCGCGTAGGTGGCCCAGCCCTCCACGAAGACGCCGCTGCTGAAGAGCGAGCGCACCTTCGTCGGCGCCGTGAAGGCGTTGGCGTGGGCCAGTTGCAGGTAATGTCCGGGCATGGCTTCGTGGATGGTCAGGTCCTCGAGCATGTAGTCGTTGTACTCGCGGAAGTAGGACTCCTTGCTTTCCGCGGTCCAGTCGGCCGGCGGCGGCGCGATGGAATAGAAGGTCTTCTCGTTGCCGGCCAGGGGGCCGGGCGCGTCGCAGTAGGCGATGGCGAAGCCGCGCTGGTACTCGGGCATGACGATGATCTCGACGGGATCCTCCGGCATGGTCACCAGGTCGTGCTCGGCGACGAAGTCCGTGCAGCGGGACAGGCCGGCGCGGGCCTGGGCCACGATGTCGACGGCGGTCGGGTGGTCGTCGGCCAGACGGTCCAGCACCTCACCCACTATTTCGGCAAGGGGCAGCTCCGCGGCGTCCGCGCGTTCCGGATAGAACTCGCGGTACAAGGGCAGCGCCAACTCGTGCATGGCGTCGCGGGTCTCGTCCAGGTCGCGCAGCGCCGACGCGCGGATCTCCTCCAGGGTCAAGTCGGATTCCAGGGTCAGGCGCAGCTTCTTCTCGAACAGGTCGCGCCCCAGGCGGAACTCGCCGTCGGAGCGCGGCAACAGGTCCTCCTCGAGCCAGCGTCCGTACGACTCCAGGGCGGCGATGGCGCGGGCGCGCGGCCCGACGAATTCGCCGCGCAGGTCCGGCTCCTGATCCAGGAACGGCTGCAGGTCATCGAGCACCAGGCTGATGGTGCCCCGGTTCTGGTCGATGGCGGTCTCGGTGAAGACGCGCGGCGTGTCGTCGAGGATCTCGCGCGCGACGGCCAACGCCCCGGGCACTGCCTCGAGACGCGCCTTGACCGCCAGCAGACGCTCGCGCAGCGGCGCGAAGTCCCGCGCCACCAGGCCGTAGATCGCCCCGCCGACGTTGTGCAGGAGCGGGTTCCAGCGGTGGGCGCCGATCTTCTCGACCGCGAAGACCGTCCCCTCCAGATGATTGCGCAGGATGGCCAGATCGATGCGGTTGCCCTCGCTCAGCCGATCCTCCTTGACGCGCGTGAGCGAGTCCAGGTAGGCGGCGGCCACGTGGCGCCTGGCCTGCGCGGCCTCATCCGACCTGTCGGTCAGCATATGGTCGAAGCGGTGATCGCCATACGCGGTGGCGGCCTCGGGGTCCATGCGCAACATGGTGTCGATGTAGTTGTTGGCGAGGCCCTCGAAGACTTCGTCGGCCGAGGGGCCGGTAGTGCAACTGCAGAAAGCAAACGCCAGCAGCAGCGGGGCAAGACGGGTCGCGAAGCGCATGTTCATCATCCCTCAGTTCACACACAGCTCTGTCTATTGAGCCACAGTTTGAAGAAACGATCGGTGATGACAACCTCCGATCCCTCACGATCAATGATATCCCGCTCCATGAGAGTGCCAACGGCGCGCTGAACACTCGAAGATGACTTGAGATTCGCACGTTTCCGGAAGTCGCCGCTGTAAACCGCCGTTGATCCGCTTTCCTCCGCAAGAGCCAGGAGAACCCTGCGGGCATTCATGGTGAGCGTTTCCCAAAGTGCTGCATAAACATGTTCCTCCCTGGACAGGAGGATGACCAGAGCCTTCTCCACCAAGCGCGGCTCGACGCTTTTCCGGCCAAAAGCCAGCTCCCAGAGGGCGTGACAAAGAAGCTGAGTGTAGAATGGGTGTCCTTCGGTGAGGACGCAAACCCGCCGGATCTCCTCATCATCGATCCTGATCCCGCTGTCGGTAAATCTCTTGCGCACGAACGGTACCCAGTGCTCCGCGGATATGGGACCGAGCGGATAATGACCGCCGGAGCGATACAAGGGACGATTCTGATCGAGGACCATCTCTTGCAAAAGGTGCTTGCGGCTCCCGAGGAAGATGTACGCGACCTCCGGCTGATTCTGTATCACGCTGCGCAGGATGCGCTCGACGCTGTCGTCCTCGTATTCGAGAATGCGCTGGAATTCATCCAGCACGATAACGACACGGCATCCTCGTTCACGAGCAATCCGTGCCGGGGTAGCGAGGATTTCCTCGATCGTCGGTCCATCCAGGCGCGACGCACGCTCAGCGAATGTGACCTGGGGAGACCCATCAGGCGCCACGGTCACAGCCGGCATCAAGTGCCCGAAAAATTCCTTGGCGGATATCAGGAGCCTGCCGGTCGTCGAGCCCAGACCTTGGGCTACGGAGCGGGCGATGGTCGTGGTGAACGACCCTGGACCGTCGGTCGCCCAGAGGTCGACGTAGGCACCGAGATATCCTCGCTTGGGAAGGTTGTCGAGAGCCAAGCGCACAAGCGAGGTCTTGCCCATACGCCTTTTGGAGAACACGAACAGCCGCTCGCCGTTCTCCATGGCCCTCATTAGATCCTTCAGCTCACGTCGCCTGTTGCAGAAACTGCCCCTACCGACCACGCCGCCGTATACGAATGGATTGATCATATTACGCACCTCGCGTAACGCACTGTGCGTAATTCAATGGGTGATGTCAAGCTCGAAATGTCTTGCGGGTATAGCCTACGCCACCGTCTCCGTGCTCCGCATGGCCAGCGACACGACGGCATCGACCTGGTGCTCGCGCTCGTATTCGGTCTCGACACCGGCCGGGCCCAGATTCGCGACCATCCGCGCCGGTTCGACCACGCGCGGCAGGCGGTCGGCAAAGGAATCCAGTTCGGCCATGGTCACGGTGCGGGTGATGCGCAGGAGGGTGTCGATGATGGTCAGCATGTCGCGTAACAAGTTCTGGCGCCGCATCTCCTCCACGTAGAGCATCATCTTGTAGGGCATGACGCGCTCCACGTAGAGAGCGCGGGGATCCACGGCGCGGCTGAGCAGCCGTTCCTCGTTGCGGAAGAACAGGGTGGTGGAATGCGTGATGCCAGGTTTGACCTGCAGGATGCGCTCATAGCTCTGGGGGAACATATCGACGTACTCGGGCACCTCGGGCCGCGGGCCGACCAGTGACATCTCCCCGCGCAGCACGTTCAGCAGCTGGGGCAGTTCGTCGAGCTTGTAGCGGCGCAGGAAGCGGCCGAACGGGGTGATGCGGACATCGCCGCGTACGGTGAGCTGGCCGCCGAGACGGTCAGCATCGCGTACCATGGAGCGGAACTTGTAGATACGGAAGCGGTGGCCGTACCGGCCTAGACGATCCTGGCAGAAGAAGGACGGACCGGGGCTGGTCCCCTTGACCACCAAGGCGATCAGGGCATACACCGGCGCCAGCAACACTAGGCCGGTCATCGAAATAACAATATCGATTATTCGCTTGATCATCGGAGCCCCCCCGGGCGTATCAGATCCGTCTGTTTCCCGTCGTGGCATGCAAATGGCATACCACGACGACGCTGGGTAACGGCGCGACGTGTGCGGGGCTTCCTGCCCCTCCAGCGCCAAGGGTCCTTCACCGGTGATTAACGCATGATAAACAGCTGTAACTCGACAGGACAAGTTTTTTTAACGAGTTGAATTCGGTTCTCGAAATTGTTGGACATGACGCTAAACGCCAGTATCGTATGGATGATGCGGGTGCGGCAAGGAAGCCGCCGACGCGGCCAGAAACACTCCGGAACCGGAAAAGAGCACACATGAGAGAGAAGTTCCTGCCCTTTTCGCCCCCCTATATCGGCGAGGAAGAAATCGCCGAGGTCGTGGACAGCCTACGCTCGGGATGGATCACCACCGGGCCCAAGACCAAACGCTTCGAACAGGAATTCGCCCGCTATCTGGACGCGCCGGCCGCCCTCGCCCTGAGCTCCTGCACCGCCGGACTGCACACGGCGCTCGAAGTGGCGGGTCTCGGCCCCGGCGACGAGGTCATCACCACGCCCATGACCTTCACGGCGACCGTCGCGGTGATCGAACACACCGGCGCGCGCCCCGTACTGGTCGACATCGAACCCGACACGCTGAACATAGACCCGGAACAGGTGCGCGCGGCGGTCACCGAACACACCCGCGCGATCATCGCGGTGCATTACGGCGGACATCCCTGTGAAATGGACACCCTGCACGCGATCTGCAACGAGCACGACCTGCTGCTGGTGGAGGACGCGGCCCATGCGATCCCGGCCAAGTACAAGGGGCGCTGGATCGGCTCCGGTAACAACCCTGTCTCGTTCTCTTTCTACGCGACCAAGAACCTGACCACCGCCGAGGGCGGCATGTTGACCGGCGCACCGGAGATGATCGACCGGGCCATCATCGCGAGCCTGCACGGCATGGACCGCGACGCCTGGAAGCGCAACGACCGCACCGGTAGCTGGCGCTACGATATCGTCACGCCCGGCTTCAAGTACAACATGACCGACATCCAGGCCGCCATGGGCCTGCGCCAGC
>CAYMCR010000094.1:0-9691 GCA_964389015.1 uncultured Fibrobacteraceae bacterium
CTACGTAGGTTGTGTTTGGGGCGACCTCGTGCGGGCTACCCCAGGTGTGCACCAGGTTCGCCTTGATCGCGCTGCCGAACACCGCGCCGTAGGGAAACCAACCCATCAGATGATACCAGACCGTGGGGCCCACGCTCAGCCTGACGCCGCCTTTGCCGGCCTCGAAGCCCACCAGGGTGCCGCGGGCTACGGGCAGGTCATCCATCATATGTCGTTCCCCGAATAGGAAAGTCACTCGCCCCGACCAGCCCAGGGGGGCGCCCCAGCGGACCGCCAGCGTGGGACCGAAGACGCCCTCCCGAGGGGTTTGCCCGCGGGCCTGCTGCCCCCTGTGTGTCCGGGCCGCCTCCGCTTCGCCGGGGGTCTGCGCAAGAAGCATAGCCGCCAGCAGCAGGATAGCGCCGGCCCGCCTCATCGCGCGTGCCACGCAGCCAGTACCTCCGCCTCGCGTTCTGGTTTCAGCCCGGCCCGCATGTTCAGCGTGCGCGTCTCGGGCAGGGTCCGCCACCAGTCGAGGGTGTCGCGGATCGTTTCGGCCAGGGGCCGGAAGGTCAGTCCGTTGATCAGGGCCCGGTCCACGCGAATGGTGCCCACGCCGGCCTCCATGTCCTTGGGGATCCAGCAGGGCAGGTCGCTCCAGGCCTGGACCTCCTGCGCGGCCAGGAAATCCTGGTCGGCCCAGGTGAAGGTGGCGTCGGCGCCCGATACCCGGCGACACGTGTCGAGCATTTCGCCCATGGTCATCTCGCCGGGAGGGGAGACGGTGTTGTAGACGCCGGTGATGTTGCGTTCGATGCTGTCGATGATGAACTCGGCCAGGTCGCGCACGTCGATCACCTGGGTTGGTTCGTCCGGCGCGTGGGGCGCCAGCACCTCGCCGCCCTGCGAGACGCGCACCGGCCAGTAGGTGAACCGGTCGCTGCGGTCCAGGGGGCCCACGATCAGACCCGGCCGGATGTTGTTGACGCGGCCCGGCATGGACGTCTCCGCCGCCTGCTCGCAGAGGGCCTTGAGCGGCCCGTAGGATTCGGCGGTCACGTCCTCGACCGTCTCGTCCTCGAGCTTGCCGACGGCCGAGTCCTCGTCCAGGCCGATCTCGTTGAAGTCGGCGAAGACGCTGATGCTCGAGATGAAGACGTAGTGCTTGACGTGGTCGCGCAGCAGATCGGCCGACATCTTGACGATGCGGGGCACGTAGCCGCAGGTGTCGATCACCGCGTCCCACTCGCGGCCCTTGAGCGCCTCGAGCTGCCCGTCGCGGTCGCCCACCAGACGTTCCAGATCCTGGAAGAGATCCGGGTTGGAGCGGCCGCGGTTGAAGAGCGTCACCTCGTGACCGCGGGTGCGCGCGTACTTTACGGTGTGCGGTCCCAGGAAGCGCGTGCCGCCCAGTACGAGGATCCTCAGCCGCTTGACGCATTTGGCACGGGTGAAGGCCGCCTGCGCCGCCCGGGGCGCCAGCGCGCCGAGGCCGGCCAGAGCACCACCCGCGGCGGCTGTCTTCAGGAAGTCACGTCGGTTTATGGTCATGACTGGTCTACTCCTTTGATGTGGGCCAGTCGCTGCTGGGCGGCGCCGAGCACGACCCCGACCCCTCCCCAGATCAGCGCCAACGGGATGGCCGTCAACGAGACGCCGGCGATACCGGCGCCCGCCTTGTCGAGTATGTTGAAGACCGTGGCGCCGACGGCGTCACCGCCGCGATAGACGAAGGTGTCGATGAAGCTCTTGGCCTTGTACTTCTGGTCGACGGTCACGATCGTGTAGAGGGTCTCGCGCGCCGGTCGCGCCAGGGCGTAGTTGCCCGCCCGCCGGACGGCCTGGAAGATCAGCACGACCCCGTAGGTCGGCGCGAAGGCGAGCACCGCGAAACCGAGGGCCGTTGCCAGCGGCAGCAGCAGGAGCGTGGTGCCGACACCGATGCGCGAGATCAGCCGGCCCGCCAATCCCAGCTGCAATACCAGCGTCAGCAGGTTCGTCCACAGGTCGATCCGGGCGAAGAGGACCGCGCGGGCGACCCGCTCGGTGGTCTCGTCGTGCACGATGTGGGCCTGCACGAAGTAGATGAAAGTGGAGCTGAGGCTGTAGAGGACGATGAAGCCCGCGATGCCCATCAGGTAGGGTGAGCGGACGATGGCGGTCAGGCCCGACAGGATGCCGCCTTGGGGTTCCGGGGAGGGAGCGGCGCACGCGTCCTGGCGCAGGGACGGCCGTCGCCACAGCGCCTGCACGCATCGCACCGCCAGTTCGAGCATGACCACCGAGACGAGAATCAGGTTCACGCGGCCGACCGACTCGACTAGCAGGGCGGTCGCTCCGGCGCCGACGATCCCGCCCACGGTGCCGCCCACGGCGACGAAACCGAACAGGCGCTTGCTGCGCGCCAGGTCGATGCGGTCGGCCATGGTCGCCCAGAAGAGCGACACCGCCCACATGTTGAAGACGCTGATCCAGACGTAGAAGATTCGCCCCAGCCCGATCTGCATCCCCGCGGGCAGCCATTGCGCCAGCGCGAAGAACACCACCAGGTTCAGCATGAAGAAGCGATAGACGGCCGGCACGAGACGCCGGCGTGAAAAGCGTTTCAGCAACGCTCCGAACAGCGGCGCCGCCAGGAGCATCACCACGAGGTTGGCCAGGTAGAGACGCGGCAGTTCGTCCACGCCGCCGGCCAGCCCCATCTCCTCGCGCAAGGGGCGCAGCACGTAATAACCGGCCAGGATGCAGAAGAAGAAGGCGCAGGACAGCAGGGCGACGCCCAGTTCGTCCTCACGCACGCCTGTGATCTTGTGAATCAGCTTGCGGATCATGTCGTCAGCCTATCAGGGGTGGCGGTCGATTGACAGCAAGCTCTACGGCGGCGTGACGGATATGTTCGACGCCCCGTGCCGACGTTACCTTTCGCCGCGGGTGTGAACCTCCGCCACATGTCCCGGGCGGGCAGCCGCGTGCCGCTGACAGCGTGCATCCCATGTCACGACAATAAGTTGCGTCAGTCGACCTGGCCGTGTGTATCGCGGCATGCTCGATGCAGTGGTCGGGATCAACGGAGAACGAGGACACTCACCAAGGAGACGAGACATGATTACCCGCAACAAACTCCGCAACATCGTCCGCAACAAGTTCCTGCTGATGGCCGCCCTGAGCATCCTGGCTCTGACCGGTTGCAGCGAAGACACACCTCTCGGTCCGAACCCCGAGCCCCAGGCCGAGGCGCCCACGCTGCCCGACGCGTCGAAGCTGCAGATCGAGCTGAGCTTCTTCGACCAGGGCAAGGATCTCGACAAGGATCTCACCCGCCAGAACTTCTTCAACGCGTATCTGCGTGCCGTGGTCGTGACGGCCATGACCGAAGTGGCCCTGGCGCCGCCGGTGGCAGCCTTCTCGCTGGCCATCCACACCGTGCCCAGCTACCAGCCCGACGGGTCGTGGCTGTGGGTCTATACCTACGTCAACGGTGCGGAGGAAGTGCAGATCAGGCTGCGCGGCACCATCGCCGACGATCACGTGGACTGGGAGATGCGCGTGACCGCGCTCGACGAAGGCTTCGATAACGTACTGTGGTTCGACGGCACCACCCAGGACCGCGGCGACACCGGCGACTGGACCTTCTACGACGCCGCGCAGGCCGGCAACCCGGCGGCCGCCGAACTGCACTGGCAGCACCGTCCCGCGTCGAACACCCTGCGTGTGGTGGCCCTGCTCGACGAGAGCGCCGGCGACGAGCTGACCTTCTCCGAGGCCGACGGCGAGCACCGCATCGATTACAGCGAGGGCGACAGCGCCGACGTCTGGTTCATCCGCTGGCTGGAGTCCGACGGATCCGGCAGCCTGATGGTGCCCGACTACAACGACGGCGCGGAGGCCTGCTGGGACGAGCAGCAGTACGACGTTGACTGCGACGGGGAATAGGCGAACATCATCGACGAGGGAAGACGGCAGGGCGGCCCCGGGAGGGGCCGCCCGTTCTTGCGGGTCACAGCCAGAACGCCACCCCGAAGGTCACCTTCGAGGCGAACCCCGAGTCCTCCACCGGCGCTTCCATGGCGATGTCGCCGCCGGGACCGGAGTAGGTGACGCTCGCCTTGTTCCAGTTCACCGCTTCCAACCGCACCGAGCCGTGCAGCGACACGCTGCCGCTCACGAGGTAATGGGCACCCCCGCCGAAACTGATGCCGGCCCCTTCGACCGCGAAGAGCAGGGCGTCCTGCTGGGACTCCAGCTTGAAGCCGCCGATGCCGCCGAAGAGGTAGGGACGGAAGGCGTGGCCGTCGCCGAAGAGGTAAACGCCCTCGAGCAGGGAGCCTATGAAGCGGATCTCGATGTTGGGGTCGCTCGTGGGATGGTTGGCGCCGCCGCCGTAGACGCGCAGCATGAACGAGGGGCTGAAGCGGTAGCCGACCTGCAGGGCGGCGCCGCCGGCCTGTTCCTCGATGGAGATGTTGTCTTCCTCGTCGTTGTCCTCCACGTGGCTGCTGAGACCGTCCAGGCCGATCAGCCAGCGCCCGTCCTGGGCCGCGGCGACGCCCGCGGTCAGGATGGTGGCGATCACCAGGATCGTGAGCGGCAGGATGCTTCTGTTCACGAGGGGTTCCCTTCCTTGTCTTGCTTTTCGCCGTCCAGACCGTAGGCCTGGATCTTCTTGTGCAGGTTCGTACGGTCGATGCCGAGCAGTCTGGCGGCTCCCGAGACGTTGCCGCCCGTCTGCGCCAGGCTTTCGCGGATGCAGGCGGCCTCGAACGCCTGCCTCGCCTTGACCAGTCCGCCGAGGCCCTGGATCGACGCGGGGGAGAGGGGGCTCGGCGTATCTTCCCCCGCGCCGGCGGTCCCGGTGACGGTCGCGGCGTCGAGCAGGCCGGTGGCGCGCAGGTCGTCGGGCGTGATCTCGGAACCCGCGGCCATGATCGCCAGCCTTTCGACGGCATTGTGCAGTTCGCGCACGTTGCCGGGCCAGGGCAGCTGCGCGAGGAGCTTCAGGGCCTCAGGGCTGAACTCGCGGGGCGGCAGGCTGTTCTCCTCGGCGTAACGTGTCAGGAAATGGGTCGCCAGCAGCGCCACGTCGTCCCGTCTCTGGCGCAGCGGCGGCACGTGGATGGGCACCACGTTCAGACGGAAGAAGAGGTCCTCGCGGAACCCCCCGCCGCGCACGTCCTCCTCCAGGTCGCGGTTGGTGGCGGCCAGCACGCGCACGTCCACCTTGAGGGTCTTGTTGCCGCCGACCTTCTCGATCTCGCCCTCCTGCAGGGCCCGCAGTACCTTGGCCTGGGCGCGCAGACTCATGTCGCCCACCTCGTCCAGGAAGAGAGTACCGCCGTTGGCCTGCATGAACTTGCCGTCGCGCGAGGCGGTGGCGCCGGTGTAGCTGCCTTTCATGGCGCCGAACAGTTCGCTCTCGATCAGCTCCTCGGGGATCGCCGCGCAGTTGACCTTGACGAAGGGGCCGTCACGCCGGTCGCTCGCCTCGTGCAGGGCCCGCGCCACCAGTTCCTTGCCGGTGCCGCTCTCGCCGCGGATGAGAATGCGTGCGGGTGTGGGGGCGGCGCGGGTGATCTGGTCGCGGATGGCGCGCATGGCGTCCGATTCGCCGATCATCAGGTGACGGCTGCGTTCCTGCTGCTTGTAGCCGCGCACCTCGCCGTCCAGTTTCTGTATGCGCAAGGCGTTGCGGACGGCGAGCACCACGCGCTCGCGCGAGCAGGGCTTCTCGAGGAAGTCGAAGGCGCCCTCGCGTGTGGCTTCCAGCGCGGTGGAAATGGTGCCGTGGCCGGAGATCATGACCACCAGTTGGGCGGGATTCTCGGCGCGCAGGCGGCGCAGGGTCTCGAGGCCGTCGATACCCGGCAGGCGCACGTCCAGGACCACCACGTCGGCGCCGTCGGCGCGCCACGCGTCGAGGCCCTCCTCGCCGCTGGCGGCCTCGGCCACCTCGAAGCCCTCGGATTTCAGCACCATACCGAAGGTGCGGCGGATGTTCTTCTCGTCGTCGATGATCAATATGCGTGACATCGTCATTCCTTCCCGCCGGCGGGGATGCGCAGCGTGAAGACCGCGCCCGCGCCGGGATTGCTGTCGACCTCGATCTCGCCGCCGTGACCGCGCACGATGCCGTCCACGATGGCGAGGCCGAGACCCATGCCCTCCTTGCGCGTGGAGAAGTCGGGCTCGAAGATGCGATTGCGGTGCTCGGGCGCGATGCCCACGCCGCCGTCGACCACGTTCAGTATCAGGCCGTCTCCCCGCACACTGCGCGCCGCGAGCGTTACGCATGACTCGACGTTCGCCTGGGCGCAGGCGTTGAGTCCGTTGTCGATCAGGTTGACCAGGGCGCGCCGCAGCTCCTTGGCGTCGAAGCGGCCCGGCAGGGACGGGGCGTCCAGGGAGAGCTTCAGCCGTTCGCCGTAGAGCCGGGCCAGATCCTCGGCCAGGGGCGCGAAGTCGTCGTCGGCCAGCTGCGGCTGCGGTGCGCGCGCGAAGTCGGAGAACTCGGCGACCAGGCGGCGCAGGCCGTCGACTTCCTCGCCGACGATGCTCTCGCAGTCGGCCAGAGTCTCGCGGTGGGTGTCGTCGTCGCCCCGGTAACTGCGATGCGTTTCCTGGACGGCCAGCAGGATGGGCGTCAGGGGGTTCTTGATCTCGTGGGCCAGGGTACGGGCCATGCCCCGCCAGGCCGCCGCCTTCTCCAGCCGCGACAGCTCGCGCCTCTGCTGCGAGAGCCTTGCGACCATTTCGTTGAAGGCGCGTACCAGGACGCCCGCCTCGCCGCCCGCGTCGGCATCGACGCGCGTCTCCAGGTCCCCCTCGGCGACGCGCGCGGCGCCCACCGCCACGGCTTCGAGGGGACGGGCGAGCCGGCCGGCCATCACCACCGCCACGGCCAACGCCGCGAGAATCAAAGCCCCGTAGACCAATACGAAGGGCAGGATGTAGCTGCGCAGGATGGGCTCACGCTCGATCTGGAAAGCGGCCAGCAGACCCATGGCGTCGGTGATCCTGTCGGCTCGAGCCACGAGTTCGGGCGGCAGGATCTGCGCGATCACCACCGGACGTCCGTCAGCGGTGCGCACTTTCATGGCGAGATAGGAAGCCACGACCTGCGGGTCGCCGCCGAGGGTGGTCAACGCCTCGTTCAGTTCGGGCACGATCGCCGCCTGCTCGAGCCAGCGCCCCTGCTCGTCGAGCAACATCTGGCCGGTGGTCGCGGCGGGATTCATCATGGCCAGGTGAGGCCTCCAGAGGCGGTCCGCCGCTTCGGCGAAAGCGTACTTGCGCCGCAGCAGCTCCTCGCGCGACCCCTCCATGCCTGCCTGCAGGCCGTCCACGAGTGTCTGCTGCAGGGCGGGATTCATGCTGCGTTCGAGGAGATTGCGAACCACCAGCGACATCGGCAGCGCGGGCAGCAGGGCCGCCACCAGGATGACGATCATCAGTCGCGTCCTAATGCGGCTCATGCTTCAACTCCCCGGGTCGAAAGGGCGCGGAATCGCAAGTGATGTCCATGTCCGCGTCGTCCCCCTTGTAGAAGAAACGTATCAACCGGCCCAGACTGATCGAGACCTCCTGGACGGCGTCGCCGGGACCGCCCCGGACGGACTGCTCGCCGGAGATCATCTGCCCCATCCGTCCGCGCGTGTCTGGTGCGATGGGGTGCAGGCGCAACCCGGCCCTTACTACCGCCGGCGTGGCGTCGGCCAGTGCGGACAGCGGCGCCACCGGCAGCGGCGGCATGGCGGCAAGATAGGCGCGCAGGCTCTCGAGATCCGGGAACCTGGCTTCGTGCCCCGCCATGCTCACGGCGTAGACCTCCTCCCAGAGGTCGAACGAAAGCCGCATCATGAGGTGATTGGCGGCCATCGGACGCTCGCCGTCCTGCAGGACCTCCAGCTTCAATTCGAGGGCCGAGACCAGACCGCTGCGCAGGGTGGAGACGATGCGCTCGCCCGGCAGCCCCTCGGTCGTCAGCCTGCAGAACAGCAGATCTTCGCTGCCGAGCGGCGCGACGGAGGTGATAAGGGGCGCCGCGCCCGCGGTGGCGGCGAACAAGGTCAGCAGGACGGACAGCCAGATCTGGAGGGCATGCGCGCTGCGGCCTTCGCCCATCAGAAGCTCCATCCCAACGAGACGTGACCGTGGAAGGACTCGTCAACCGGCGAGGTGGTCAGGGGCACGGCGAAGTCGGTGCCGAGATATCCCAGCCAACCCAGGCGCAGGCGGAAGCCCCAGCCGGCGCCGACCGCGGTGCGACTGCTGGCGCCGCCGGGCTCGCCGCTGCGGCCGGCGTCCACGAAGAGAAGACCGACCAGGCGCGGGCGGGCCGCGTCGCCCAGCAGAGGCGCACGGTATTCCGCGGAACCGTGGCACATCCATTCGTCGCCTGCGGGAACGGTCAGGGACTGGCTCGGAAAACCCCGTACCGTATAGAGTCCGCCCAGGTAAAGCCGGTCGTAGAAGGGTGCGTCGACGCCCACGTAAGCCGCGCGTCCGTGCAGGCCCAGCACGCCGGCCCCGAGGGAGCGGTAGGCGCGCAGGTCGCAACTCGCGGCGGGAAAATCACCCTTTGCCTGGATCGTGTATCCCAGTCGCAGCCGTCCCCATAATCCCGCAGCGGGAGAGCCTGCACGGTAAACCGGTGAGCGGGTGTCCAGCACGAGGTCCGCGCGCCAGGTGGTGCGCTCCCGTTTGCCGACGCCCGCCGCGATGCCCGCGGGCAGTTCGGCGAAGGGGATGTCGTCGCCCTCAGCGGCGCCGCTCACGTCATCGTCGCGCCAGACCTTTCCCGTCGAATCGGCGTCGGCGGTTTCCATCAGCAACGACGCCGACAGGCTCCAGCTGCGGCCGAGCCGGCGGCCCAGATGCAGGTTCATGCCCCCCCGCGCTACGGGGTGGGCGTATTCCACGCCGTCCTGGAAATAGATGCGGCTGTTGGCGACGGCCCGGATTTCCGCGCCCCAGAACGTGCGGTCACCGGGCGCCGTGCCGCGCCGGTAATGGGCGGTCACTCCTGTCATGCGATAGCCGAACATCAATTGCAGAGCGGCCTGTTCGCCGTGTCCGGTCAGGTTGTCGAGGGACAGCGCGGCCGGGATCAGATACCAGCCGTCCAGGTCGCTGTTGCCGGTGCCGAGACGCAGATCCGGTCCGCGCTCCACCACCTCCAGCACCAGGATCAGCGCGCCGCGCGTGCGACCGGGGCGTGTATAGTAATCCACCGCGTCGAAGAGGCCGGAATCGCGCAGCCTGTTCACAGCTCCCAGCAGGCTCTCCTGATCGATCTGCGCCCCGGGCGCGAGTCCGAGATGCTTTTCGATCACGGAGAGGGAAGTCCGTGTGTTTCCTCGTGGTTCGATGTCTTCCAGGGTGAGTATTCTCGCCACACCCGGTTCAACGGCCGCGTCTTTCTCGGGCGGTTGCGATGTGGGCCGGGCATCTTCGTCGGCGAGACAGCACGCAGCGCAACCAATTGTCAGAAAGACAATTGCGACTGTAGTACCAAGCGTGTGGCTTCGCCGGTTCATGCAGACTCGTTTCATGGTTGTAGCCCCGCAAATCGGTTGCGATGATACACTGGCAATCATCATACCGGAAGGACAGCAGATACCAAGTCGAAAAGGAGATTCGGTAAATCGTTTAATATCAAGGAACACTGCTGTCCTAAACGGGACAGGGTTCTCCCTCTGACCCCCATTTCATAACG
>CAYMCR010000095.1:0-9551 GCA_964389015.1 uncultured Fibrobacteraceae bacterium
GTCAAACTCTGAGTGCCTCCCCGGCAGAGCCGGGGGGTCTCCCGCTTATGCTAGCTTCTTCATAATTCTACCACTGTGACTGGTGTGGATCGGAGATCGCGAACTAGACCCGTTGTTTTACTGGCTCCCTGGGTCTTACGTGACGGGTCCGATTTTTCGGGAAAGACAGCAGCTACGTCCATGGACTATCCTCGCGGGCGGATCGAACGTTCCCCGACAGAACATGCCGGTATTACCGGGAGGAAAGATGAATAGATTCACCGTACGTTTCGGACTCTGGGCCGCCGTTCTTCTCGTGGTGGTGACGTCCCCGACCCTCGCCGCCTCGACCGACTCTCCGCAGGATGCGTTCACCATCGAGGCTTTTCTGGAGGTGCCGGTGCTGACCTCGCCGTCGGTGTCTCCCGACGGCGCGCATGTGGCTTACCTGCGGCGCGGCCGCGATCTGGAGGAGGACGCCTACCAGTACTATCTCTGGATAGCGGACGTGCCGACCGGTGCCACGCGCCAGATCACCTTCGACGGCGCACGGATCTCCGGCCTGGCCTGGCGACCCGATGGCACCCTGAGCTTCCGCGCCAATCGCGACGAGGCCACCCAGGTCTGGATCAACCCGCTCGACGGTTCGGAGCCCCGTCCCGTGACCGACCTGCCCGACGGCCTGAGCGCGTACTGGTGGGCGCCCGACGGCGCGTCGTTGGCGGTGCTGGTGCCGCCGGCCGACGAGGAGGACGAAGCCGCCGGTGATGACGCAGCCGACGGTGACGAGGGCGACACCGACGAAGAGGACGACGACCGCGCCGACTGGACCGTCTACGACCGGCTGGAGCATCCCGAGGAATTCGACCAGGTGTGGCTCGTGGACGTCCTGCCCGACGGCCCCGCCGACACCGAACCCCGCCAGCTCACCCGGGCCCCCCTGAATCCCCAACACCTGGCCTGGTCGCCCGACGGCAAGCGATTGGCCGTCACCTACAACGAACGCTTCTCCGGCCTGGTGGACGAGGAGCAGCGCGTGGGTCTGCTGGACGCCGCGACCGGTGACCTGACCCTCGTGAGCGATCCGGACCGGCACGCCTCTCTGGCGGCCTTCAGTCCGGACGGCGGGCAATTGGCCTTCTACATGGACCGGGCCGACGACCTGCGCGCCTATCTCAACCTCAAGGATCTCTTCGTGCGGGACATGAAGACCGGCGAGCAGGCGGCATTGACCGGCGACACCCAGCAGTGCCTGTCGGGTTACGGCTCCACACCCGCGGAGCCGCCCTTCTGGTCCGAGGATGGGCGCCGCATCTACCTGCGCGTGGCCGACGGACGCGACATGAACGTCTTCCACCTGGACGTGGGCAGCGGTGCGTTGACACAGTTGACCGACCTGCCCGGCAACGTGAGCCAGCTGGACCTGGCCGGCGGCGTGCTGGCGTTTCGCGAGAGCGAACTGCATCGCCCGGGCGCCATCTGGGCCGGCAAGCCAGGCCAAGCGCGCCTTATCGACAACACGGACGACGTGGTGGCGGCGTACGACCTAGTGCCGCCGATCCGTCTCGAACTGCCCGGCCACGAGGGTGTCGTCGTGGAGGGCTTTCTCTTTCTGCCCCCCGGCCAGGATCCGGACGACGGTCCGTTCCCCTTCGTCATGGAGATGCACGGCGGCCCGTTCTCGCGCTACGGCAACACCTGGACCACCCGTTATCCGTGGCAGGTGCTCTCGCACCGGGGCTACGCGGTCTTCATCGCCAATCCCCGCGGCGGCACGGCCTACGGCGAGGACTTCCTGCGCGGCGTCTACCGCAACTTCGGCACCGACGACTACCTGGACCTGATGTCCGCCTGCGACGCCCTGATCGAGCGCGGGATCGCCGATCCCGATCGCATGGGCTTTACGGGTTACAGCTATGGCGGCCTGTCGACCAACAACGTCGTCTCGCGCACGGACCGGTTCCGGGCCGCGGTCTCGATCGCGGGCATCTTCAACTACGTGTCGGCCATGGGGCAGAGCAATCCGCAGCTCTTTGTCGACAGCTACCGTCAGCCCTGGGCCGGCGATCTCGAACGCATGTGGGAGCACAGCCCGGCCTCTCGCGCCGCGAACCTGCGGACACCCACGCTGGTGATGCACGGCGCGGATGACCTCCCCGTGGACCCGCGCCAGTCGGTCGAGTTCTTCAGCTACCTGCAACTCAACGGCGTGCCCAGTCGCCTGGTCCTGTACCCGGGGGAGGGGCACGGCATCAACCGCCCCAGCCACATGCTTGACTACGAGACCCGCGAACTGTCATGGTTCGATCATTACCTGCTCGGCGACGAGGAGTCGGAAGGAGCAGAGGCGCCGGTGCCGGTGGAGACGACCGTTCGGTAAGATGATGACGTATTAACTCAAGGGTGATATGCGATGAAGACTCTGAAATTGATGGTGCTGCTGCTGGCCTTGACGGCCGCTGCCGCCCAGGCCGCTCCCGCCGACGCCTGGTTCGACATGGACAACTGCGGCATGTGCAAGAACCTGACCGAGGATGCCGAACTCTTCGCCAACATGACGTGGGACAATCAGCTCTTCGCCAATGGACTGGTGGAGATCACCACGGTGCCCGCGGCCTACGCGGAGCGCCACCAGCAGATGATGGCCAAGATGTAGGCCACCGGCGCCAGGCTGCAGGCCGGCGAGCAGATGCCCATGTGCGGCATGTGCATGTCCTACGGCGCGCTGATGATGGCCGGCGCCAGCATCGATTACCTGACGTCCGGAGACACCCACGTCGCGGTCTTCTCCAGCCAGGATGCCGACGTCGTGAAGATGATCCTCACGCACGGCCAGCGGACCATCGACGAGTACGCCAAGTGGATGGCGACCGAGGGCGGCGAGGGTCACGACCACGGTCACGGCCACGACCATCAGCACTGATTCGGAAGCGGGTACACGAAGAGGCGGACCAGCCGGCCGGCGGTCCGCCTTTCTTTTCGGATTACTCGTAGATGGCCTTGATGCAGCCCCAGTTGGTCGTCTCCGGGGGCGTGTCATCAACGCCCGATGTGGTCAGGCAACCAGAGATATCGGTCGCACCGACGAAAACCGGTCCGCTCTGGTCCACGTCGTCCACCGTGAACGGCATCTCCACCTGCAGCCAGTCGTGGGCCTCGTAGTCGTACCAGCGGAACCACATGATCCACTCGCCGGGTGGCACATTCTCGACCGTCGTAGATAGGTCGTAACAGCAAAGGCAAATGCAGGGGATGGTCAATACCTCGGTCTCGGTGACCACCAAGTGGTCCTCTTCCCATGTGGCTTCGTACGCAAACAGGTCGGGACAGCAGTTATACACGGTCGCATGGTGGTAGATCGTCACCGTGGTGCCCTCTACCTCGAGAAACACCAGATCGGCGTTGAAGCACCAGAGGTAATCCTGAGCAACGGTGGGCGAGACGATGCAGGCAAGTACGAACAAAGACAGGAGCAGATAGCGCATGGATCAACCTCCTGTTCGAGGTTCTGCGGCGGGTCATGCATAAGGCGTGAACCGCCGTATTATGTGAATCGCATGCCCGGTGGTGAAGGTGGGTGAGGCTTCGAGGCCTCATCCACCTTACCGATTACTCGTAGATGGCCTTGATGCAGCCCCAGTTGGTCGTCGCCTGCGGCGTGTCGTCCACGCCCGACGAGGTCAGACAGCCCGAGCCGTCGGACGCGCCCGCTGCGACCGGTCCGCCCTGTCCTACGTCCTCCACCGTGAACGGCACTTCCACCTGCTGCCAGTCGTTCGTCTCGTAGTCGTACCAGCGGAACCACATGGTCCAGTCGCCCGGCGGCACGTTCTCGACGGACGTGTAGAGGTCGAAGCAGCAGACGCAGAAGCAGGGGTTGGTCAAGACTTCGGTCTCGGTGACCACCAGGTGGTCGCTCTCCCAGGTCACGTCATACTGGAACGGGTCGGGGCAGCAGTTGTACAGGGCCGCCTCGTGGATGACAGTCACCGTGGAACCGTCGACTTCCGCGCGCACCACGTCCGCGTTTTCGCACCACAGGCCGAACTGGGCGGTGGCGGGCACAGCCAAGAGCAACAGCACACCGGCCATGATCAGATACTTGCTCATGTCGGATCCCCTCTCAGCGGTAGCAGGTTTTGACGGCGCTCCAGGTCAGGCTGTCCGTGGAATGCGCCGGCACACCCGAGGTGTCGAGACATCCCGAGTTCAGGAGCGCCACCTCGCCGGGGTCGGATCCCTGGCCGACGTCTGGCACCACGATCTCGCCGTGCCAGTCGACCCAGCCGCCGGTCTCCAGATCGAACCAGCGGAACAGGACCTGCCACGGTCCGGGCGGGGCATCGGTGATCTCCACGCCGAGTTCGAAGCAGCAGTCGCAGTCGCACGGCGCTTCGATCAGGGCGTGTTCGACCACCAGCAGCGTGGCGTCACCGAATTCCACGTCGTAGTAGATGGGCTCGGGGCAGCAGTTGTACAGGGCCGCCTCGTGGAGGATGGTCACGACGGAGGTGGCCGGATCGACTTCGACCCGCACCTCATCGGCCTCGAAACACCAGAGGTATTCCCAGGCGGCGGCGGGTGAAACGATACAGGCCAGAACAAACAAAGACAGGAGCAGTGAGCGCATAGGTCGACCTCCTGCTCTGGGTATGGTTGTGGCGGGGCAATCTGAAATCAGAGTATCAACATATACCGGCAGCGTCAATAACCGTTAGCCAACTCGTTGCAACTACGCTGTTTTCCCTCCACCGGAGGACAGGACCAACCCCACCACGGCGCCGAAGATGACGGCGACCAGTGGGTTGCCCGTCAGGTTTCAGGTGTTGCCGGCGCAGGTGGACAGATAGGAGACGGCGTAGCCGACGGCGCCGCCGGCCGTCGGTCCGATCAAACGTTTCAGTATCAGGCGCGTGTTCATGGTTCCACAATCTACGCCGGGGTCGCGCTGACCGCCGGTCTCGGCGTAATAAAAGAAAGGGAGCGACCGCAGTCGCCCCGTCACCCGCTCTGGAATCGGCTACCTGTAACCCGCCGCGTGCAGCGCCTTCACATCGGCGAACGGGCTGCCAGGCTCGAGATACCTGGCCAGGAACTTGTAGATCTTGAGACGGATCTCCTGGGCCTGCTGAGTGTCGAGCCGGTCAAAGCTGTGGCCGCCGGGCACGTCGTAGATCTCGTGCTCGAATTCCTTGCCCTCGGCCTTGAGCGCCTTGATCAGGTGCTCGACCTCGATCACGTTCACGTCCTCGTCGCCGCGATTGGAATGCACAAGCAGCGGCGTCTTCAGCCGGTGGGTGTTCCAGGCCGGGGAGCGCCGGCGGTACTCCTCGAGGTTCTCCTCGACGGTCTGGCCGATGTGGTAGTCGGCCGAGTAGAGGGCGGCGTAGTCCTCGCCCAGGTAGCCCAGACGCGCGATCAGGTCGCTGACAGGCACGCCGGCGTAACAACAGGCGTAGTCGCTGGGGTGGTCGAAGACGGTCATCAGGCCTATCAGACCGCCGTGGCTCCAGCCGATCAGGCCCACGCGATCATCGTCCACGAAGGGGTAGTTCTCCAGCACGTACGCGCGGCAGGCGTGGGCGTCCTCGGTCTCCAGCCCGCCGTAGTCGATGTTCTCGTAGACGCCGCGGCCGTAGCCGGTGCTGCCGCGGTATTCCGGCGCCACGACCACATAGCCCTGTGCCAGCAGCTCACGCACGATGTGGGTGTAGTAGGTGGTGAAATCGCCGTGTACGCCGCCGTGGGGGAAGACCAGCAGGGGTGCCTTGCGCGACCGGTCCAGGTCGCGGGGGATGAAGACGTAGGCCCAGAACTTCAGGGGCTGGCCGGCGCCGATGGCGGTCGGCGATTCTTCCTTCCAGCGGGGCGGGCCCCACAGGCGCACCTTGTCGATGGCCGCGACGTCGCCCACGCGGTCGAACCACAGGCCGTCGTCGATGCGTTTCTCGAGACTGTCCAGGCGGTGGCGGAAGTCGTCGAGGGTGTCGATGATCCGGTCCAGCTTGGCGTCCAGGTCCTCGTGGCCGGCGGTCTGGGCGGTGGCGAGCGAAGGCAGCGCGAGGGCGAAGAGACAGAGGAGCAGCAGGGGGCGCATAGCGATTCCTTTCGACAAGGTCGAGCCGATCATGAACCGGCCGCCGCCGCCGGTCAATGCCGCAGCGCCGCCGACGATTCGGCCAGCGCCCACAACATCGCCGCCACGACCGCCACGTTCTGCTGCAGGTCGTGCGGGTCCACCTTGTCGATGGTGTCGGCGGGGCTGTGGTGGACGTCGAAGTAGTTTTCGTTGTGGACCCGGTGGCCGATCAGGGGCACGCCCGCGTCGGCCAGGAACGAGATATCCACGCCGCCCCAACCCTCGGACACGCTGTCGGCGCCCAGGTCCGCCAGGGGCGCCGCCATCCCCGCCAGGCGGGCGATCGTCAGCGAGTCGCCGCGCACGGTGAAGCCCGCCGGGGGATAGCCGCCCGAGTCGGATTCCAGGGCCGCTACGTGGTGCGCCAGCTCGTCCGCGTGATCGCGCGCGTAGGCTTTGCCGCCGGTCTGGGTCATCTCCTCGTCGGCGAAGAGCACCAGGCGGATCGTGCGGCGGGGCTGCAGGCCCAGGCGTTGCAGCAGGGCAACCGCCTCCATGGTGATCACGCAGCCGGCGCCGTCGTCCTGGGCGCAGCAGCCCACGTCCCATGAGTCGAGATGCCCGCCGACCAGGACTATCTGCTCCGGGTGCTCGCGGCCCGTCAATTCGGCGACCACATTCGCGGATTCCACGTCCGGATGCCATTGCGCCGCCATCTCCAGGCGCACGCGCACGGGCAGACCGCGATCGGCCTGGCGATGCAGCCGGGCGGCGTCCTCCACCGACAGGGCCGCCGCGGGGATGCGCGGAATGGTGTCTCCCTCGTCGTAGCGCATGACGCCGGTGTGCGGCGTGGAATCCATGGCTGGAGTAACCGAGCGGATCAGGCAGCCGACCGCACCGTGGCGTGCAGCGGCGATGGCGCCGCGGGTCCGGTATTGGACCGTTCGCCCATAGCCCTCCCAGGGCGGGTCGAAGAGGACGATCTTGCCGTCGGCCTCGTCCGCCCGGGCTGCCAGCTCGTCGAAGTCGCGCACGGCCAGTACGTGGGCCTCGAGGCCGCCCGGCGGCGTGCCCACGCTGCCGCCCAGGCCGATCATGGTCAGGCGCGCCGCGTGGGGCGCCAGCAGCCAGGCCGACTCGTCGCCGCGCACCCAGTGGGGCACCGTCACCGGTTCCCGCCTCACGTTCACGAGGCCCGCCTCGTGCAGATGCTGCAGCGCCCAGTCGACGGCCGCCTCGTAGTTCGCCGAACCGCTCAAGCGTGGGCCCGCGACGTCGCACAGCTCTTCCAACAGCCGGTAGGCGGAACTGTCGACCATGGCCGCTGCGGTGATCCGCTCCATGGTCAGAGGGACGGGCGCCGCATCCGATTCGGGGGAGGAGGCGGCGAGCGGTGAGGCGAGAACCGTCAAGGTCAGGGCGAGAGCAGCAGAGCGGGACATGTCGGCCTCCGGGTCAGAAGATGGTCACGAACAGGATACCAAAGATCGCCAGGGAGGCGGCGGCGAACTTGCGCCGGGTGAACGCTTCGCGCAGGAACAGCGACGCGAAGATCAGCACGAAGATGGTACTGGTCTGATTGAGGATGGCGGCGGTGCCGGCCTCGGTATACTTCATGCCCGCCAGCCAGAACAACAGCGAGGCGTATGAGCCGAGCACGGTGGCGGGCAGGCTGAACCGCCAGTCGCGCCGCGGCTTGAAGGTGCGCAGGTAGTCGCCGCGCCGCGGCGAGGCCAGCGCCACCGGCAGCATGACCGCGAGGGCGCCGAGTTGCCGCACCGTGGTGGCCCACAGGACCGGCGAATGCTCGATCACCGGCTTGGCCATCACGACGCCCAGGGACAGGGCGACCATGGAGCCCACGGCCCACAACATGCCCTTGATCTGCGTGAGACGGTCGAGTCCCGCCGGCGGTTCGATCCGCGAGGCGAGCAGCACGCCGCCGATGATCAGCGTCATGCCCAGCAGGTGGATGACGGAGGCATGCTCGTCGAGCAGCAGGAAGGCGAAGGCGATCACCAACGGCGAGTAGAGGCAGTCGATGATGGCGGTAACGCCGGCGCCGATGATGTTCAGGCCCTTGTGGAACATGGTGTCGGCCAGGGCGATGGCGATCACGCCGCTGGCGATCAGGATCAGATAATCCTCCAGCGGTGTGTCCCGCAGCAGGTCCTGGCCCGCCACGTAGACGGTGACGACCAGGAGCACCGAGCTGATGCCGACCCGGAACAGGTTGAGCGCGAAGGGCGAAATGGTCTCGCCCGATCGCTTTATGAAGATGACTGCTGTCGCCCAGACCACGGCGCACATCAGTGCGTAGAACTCACCCATCGTTTCCTCGCGGTTGCAACACGACAACCCGTACTTGCGTTTGGGGAACGATACGGGAAGAATGGGCCCGTGACCACAGGACATCAGCCGTGGAGGCCGACCATGCCCATCCAGTACACCGCCCCGCTTCAGCGCGCCTAGTCGCGCATGAAGACCATGCTCTTCCGTCCCTTCAACCTGGAGGTCTGGTTCGTGCTGGGCTTCACTGCCTGGCTGGCGCGTCTGTGGGACAACGCCGGGCTGGGCGGCAGCAACTGGGGGCGCGGCGGCGCCGATATCGATGTCGACGATGCGGATCACGTCATCCGTCACGGCGTCGACCTCTGGGACTCCGGCGGCTTCGACTGGTTCGGCCTGGGCGGTATCGGAGCGGGCATCATGCTGATGCTGATCGTGTTCGGGCTGGCCTTCGCCCTGCTGCTGGCCTGGCTCAGCTCGCGCGGCGAGTTCATGTTCCTGGACAACGTGGTCCACCGGCGCGCCAAGGTGTCGGAGCCGTGGCGCGAGTTCGGCCGACTGGCGGACTCGTTGTTCCTGTGGCGCATCGGCGTACAGATCGTCTGCGGCGTGATGGCCATCGCCCTGGTGCTGCCCGCCCTGTTCACGATCGTGCCCATAGCCGAGGGCGGCGCCTGGCGCGGCATCGGCATTCTCGCGGCCGTCCTGCTGGCGATGGTCGGCATGGTGCTGGGCATCGCCGCGGCCCTGGTCAATTTCTGGACCGACCAGTTCGTAGTGCCCGTGATGTACCGCCGGCGCGTGACCATCCTGGAGGGCTGGCGGCTCTTCCTACCCCTGCTGCAGGCCCGGACCGTGCCCATGATCCTCTTCGCACTCTTCTACCTGGCGCTGGCCATCGGCGTCGGAATCGCGGTCATGGCCGTCGGCCTGATCACCTGCTGTGTCGGCTGGCTGCTGCTGGCGATCCCCTACCTCGGGACGGTCATCCTGCTGCCGGTCTACGTGACGGGTCGTGCGCTTGGGCCGGAGTTTTTGGGGCAGTTCGGGGATGAGTATCGTCTGTGGGATGATGATGAGGCGGATGGTGGGAACGCGGCGGTGGAGCCCGTGCCCGTGGATGGCGGCGACTGATCCACCCCACCGATTTACACCTTTAACTTTGGTCAAGTCATTCTAACCATGGGCCTTGTTTCCTTTC
>CAYMCR010000096.1:0-9203 GCA_964389015.1 uncultured Fibrobacteraceae bacterium
TCTCCTGGGCCCGCAGGTGCTTCTTGACGGTGAGGGGATAGTAGGTGCCGCCTTTGACCGTGGCGTCGTTGGCCACGATCATCACCTGCCGGCCGTGGATCGTGCCCACGCCGGTCACTACGCCCGCGGCCGGCACATCCGTGCCGTATACACCGTGGGCCGCCAGAGGCGAAAGTTCCAGGAAGGGCGTGCCCGGGTCCAGCACCCTTTCGACGCGGTCGCGCACCATCAGCTTGTCCTGGGACAGGTGACGCTCCCGCGCCCGCTCGCTGCCACCCTCGCGGATGTGCGCCAACTCCGTGGCCAGGGCCTCGGCCATCGTCCGGTTCTGCTCGGCGTTTTCCCGGAAGGTCTTGTCGGCGGTATCGATCTTGGAAGAGATGCGTTTCATGGGCTCTCCTGCGGAATGAGGCGTAACCAAGCGCTGGCGTCGGTGGCAATTATAGGTCCAGGCCGGACCGGCGGTCCAGCCCAGACACTGACACGGCGACTTGTGGACCCGACGGCCGCCGCTTAGGTTTGCGCCATGAATAACACCTTCTGGATACATAACGCCACGTTGATCACGGGCGACGGCCCGCACGAGGCCGACGTGCGCGTCGAGGACTCGGCCATCGCCGAGGTCGTCGCGCGGCCCCACGATAGCGCCCCCACCCCCGACGACGTGGACGCCGCCGGCCTGTGGCTGCTGCCCGGCGGTGTCGACGTGCACACCCATTTCGGCATGCCGCTACGCCCCGGCATCACGAGCTGCGGGTGGCGCGAGAGCAGCGAGGCCGCCCTGCGCGGTGGCACGACCACCGTCATCGACTTCGCCAATCCGGCCAAGGACGAGCCCCTGCCCTGGTCTCTCGCACGCTGGCGCGACGCCGCCGACGGTGCCTGTCTCTGCGACTACGGACTGCACATGACGATGCGCGAGATCACGCCCGAGCGCCTGATCGAACTGGAGGATATCGTCGCCGCGGGCGTGCCGACCATCAAGGCCTTCCTGGCCTACAAGGGACGCCTGATGCTCACGGCCGACGAGATGCAGCTGCTCATGCGGCAGCTTCGCGACCTCGGCGCGCATCTCCTGGTGCACGCGGAGGACGGCGAGCTGAACGCCGAGGCCGAGGCGCAGCTCGTCGGCAACGGACACACCGGGCCGTCCTGGCATACCGCCGCTCATCAGCCGACCTCCGAGATCGAGGCCGTACGCACCGCCATGCTGTTGGCCGCGGACACGGGCTGCCCGCTCACGATCGTGCACCTGTCCACCGCGGGCGGCCTGGAGTTGATCCGCGGCGCGCGGGCGGTGGGTGTGGACATCAGCGCCGAGACCTGTCCCCAATATCTGTTCCGCACCGACGCCAGTTACGCCGAGAGCGAGGATTCGGCCCTGACGGCGATCATGTCACCGCCGCTGCGCAGCGAGGCGGACGCGGCCTCGTTGCGCGCCGGCCTGGCCGACGGCGAGATCTCCTGGCTCGCCACCGACCATTGCCAATTCCCGCTGGACTTGAAGCGTCAGGAATCGGCCAACGGCTTTCCCGCCATCCCCGGCGGGACCGCCGGCGTGGGCGAGAGATTGCTCGTCACGTACACGTTGGGGGTCTGCGCGGATCTACTGAGTCCGGAGAGCTGGATCAGGCTTTGCTGCGAGCAGCCCGCCGCCATGATGGGCCTGGCGGGACGCAAGGGCCGGGTGGCCGAGGGATACGACGCGGACCTGGTGCTCTTCGATCCCGAGGCCACGCGAACCGCACTGCCTTTCAACGCCGATTCGTCGCTCTGGACAGGCGATGACTGGCGCGGCGCCGTGAAAGACGTATGGCGGCGCGGCGCAAGGGTGGTCGCACACGGCCGTCTGGTCGACGACCCCGACGCGGGAACGTTCCTGCACCGCAAACTCCTCTGACGCACGCCGCGCTCTCCCTGTGCTATAATCGCATGCGGACGTCCGTGCTACCCGCCGGTGCGGGCCAACGATGGGGTACGTATGCGTCCAGCCAATCTTCGTATCATCCCGCTCGCGCTGACCTTGTCGGCGATCGTCGTGTTCGCCCTCCCCTGCTTCGCCGCGCGCGGCGTCGTGATCGAGAACTTCGAGTCCGGCGCGCCCGTCCTGACCTCGTATCCCGACCAGGACGACGACCCGACCGACTGGGCCCTCACCACCGACGCCCACGCCGGCGCATACGCGCTACGGCTATACGGCAACACCTGGAAGGTCCAGGGCATCGCCGCCACCACCGTCACCGACACCACGGTCTGGCAAATCGCGATCAAGGTCGGGGACCTGGGCGAGATGAACGCCTTCGGCGTCGGCGACGGCACGCGCGAACTCTTCTACACCTTCGCCGGCGAGGACCTGCCGGGGGATGACAACTGGTGGACCGTCTACCAGGGCGCCTTCCCGCTCAACGAATGGCGCACCTACCTGCTGCCCCTCGGCGAGGACTGGTACGCCACTTTCGGCGACCTGCCGACGGTCACGCAGCTGATCTACGTCAACGACGACGACGCGGGTTCGCCAGGCGAGATCTTCTTCGACGAGATCGCCGACGTCACCGGCGACCTGCCCGTGGCGCCGACGGCGGGCATCGTGCAGACGATCACCAAGCTGTACCGCGGTGCGGACGGCAAGGACCGCGCCACGGTGCAGTTCGAGGCGCTGGTGAACGACCCTGATTCGGTCACGCACGTCTACCACTGGGATTTCGGGGACAGCACCTTCAGCGACGAGACGGACCCGCAACACGTCTTCACCGTGACGGCGGACCACACCTGGACGGTCGGCCTGACCGTCACCGACCCGGACGAACTGTCCGGCTACGCCGCGGCCCAGGTGGAGGTCGATCCCGGCGGCGCCGCGGGCCCGATCACCGTCAATTTCGTGGGCGACGTGTTCACGGGCCGCGCCTACGAGTACGGCGGCGGCATCATAGACACCTACGGCATCGAGGCCCTGTTCGAGCCCACGCTGTCGATCTTCGGCGAGGCTGCCGACGTGAACGTCTGTAATCTGGAAGTCTCGTATACCGACCGCGGCACACCCCATCCCACCAAGAGCGTGGTTTTCCGCAGCCGGCCCGAGAACATCGTCGGCATCCAGTATGCTGGTGTCGATATCGCCGATCTGGCCAACAACCACATCATCGACTACGGCGAGATCGGCATGCTCGATACCATGGATCTGCTCGACGGCATGTCGATCCCCTGGTTCGGGGCCGGATCAGACGAGACCGCCGCGCTGCAGCCGGCCTTCTGGACGGAACAGGGCATCCGACTGGCCTTCGTGGGCCAGTGCAACCGCTGCGGGCGCACGTGGAACTACCAGCCGTTCCTGGACGCCGGCCCCAGCAAGCCCGGCTTCGCGTTCTTCGTCCCGCCGAACGTGACGCGTGCCCTCGACGGGCTGGACGAGCTGGCCGACGTGGTGATCATGCAGACCCACAGCGGCGACGAGTACCAGACGGCGCCGCCGCCGGGCAAGGCCGCTGGGCCGCTCGTCACGCCGGACATCATCGAAGCCACGAACATCGCCCCCGGCGACCCGGACTTCCGCTTCCGCAACGAGCCGACCCTGGACGACCGCGCCCTGCGTCGCCTGAGCCTGGACGCCGGCGCCGACATCCACATCAACCACCATCCCCACGTGTTGCAGGGCTTCGAGGGTTACGACGGCAAGCTCATCGCCCACTCGCTGGGTAATTTCATATTCGACCTCTACTACCCGGAGACCTTCCCCACCCTGGTGTTGACCCTGGAGATCGAGAAGAGCGGCATCGTCGGCACCCGTTTTGCGCCCGCCTGGATCGACGACTACATCCCGCAGCCCGCGCTCGGTACGCTGGGTTACGAGATCGCCGACCGCATCGCCGACTACTCCACGCCCATGAACGCCCTGGTCACCATCGACCGCGAGAGCAACACGGCACGGGTCTACCCCAGCCGTGCGGGGATCGACTCCACGACCGTCGACCACGCACTGGACCTGTCCTTGAAGGGAAGCGACGGCTGGTGGGTCTCAGCACCAACGGCTTTACCCGACGTGGGCGACCTCTCCGCCCTCACGGATGCGAGCGGATTACCGGGACTGGAGGTGCGTTGGGGACGGGAAATCCTGTGGCACGGCGGTTTCGAGGACGAGGGCGCCACCTTCTGGGACGACAACACCGACGACGAATGGCTCGACACCGAGCAGTTTCACACCGGCGCGCGTTGCCTGGCCCTGCGGCGTCACGACTCCGATTCGGGCCAGACCGGCACCGACCTCGAAAAACACCTGCCTTGCGACCCGACCCGCGAGCACTCGGCACTCGGCTGGCTGCGCGCCGAGAACGCCTCCGAAGCGAGGACCATGGTCCGCTTCTACAGCAGTCGCACCAGCGAGAGCCCCCTGAGCAGCACCGACCTCGACGACCGCTTCACCGGCAGTTGCGACTGGACCGCCCAGTGGGTCGACCTGACGACCCCGAACGACGCCATCTACTTCGAGCTGCGTTGCGGCACCGAGCCCCCCGCCGCGGGCACCGGCCTGAGCTGGTTCGACGATCTGGCCCTGGTCGAATGGGATGCCTGGCAGCCGGCCGCGACCGGCGCGACCGTCCCTGCGCCCAACAACTATCGGTACGTGCAGGTGCGCTCGCCGTCGGCCGCCGCGACGGCCGCCCTGACGGTGACCGAGACCGTCTACGGGGATCCCGCCACCGCCATCGAATGGTCCGACGGTCCGCCGCGGCTCGCGCCACGTCTGAGCGTCAGCCCGAACCCCTTCAATCCGCGCACGACCATCCGGCTGGAGCTGCCGCGCGGCGGCGCGACGGACGCCACGGTGGCCATCCACGACCTGCGCGGCCGGCGGGTAGCGCTGTTGCACCGCGGACCGCTCCGCGGCGAAAAGGTCGCCCTCGTCTGGGACGGCCGCAGCGAGCGCGGCCGGGTCCTGCCAAGCGGTATCTACTTGGTACGGGCTAAGTTGAACGACAGGACAGTTTCACGGAAGATCACCTTGGTACGGTGACGCGGTCCGGCACTTCTTTTCATTCCCCCCATATTAGTGATGATTTGTTATAATTATATTTGATATATTGGACTTTGGCTGCTGGAGGCGTCATGAGACACGGATCGGTCTGGCTCGGTTTGGTGCTTTCCCTGTCGTCGGTGCTCGCGGTTGCCGCTGCCGACGCCGGTTCTTCGCGACCGATCCCGGCGAAACGGAGCCTGGAAGCCGCGCGCAACCTCCTCGAGATAAAGTCCCTGAATACGACGCGCGTGACCAACCCCAGCCGCCTGACAACTCAGACCCGTGTGCGGATGAACGCCGCCGGCGAGGCCGGCCGTCGTATTGCCTTCCCCGATCTGGATCTGCGCGCGAGCGCGACGCCCGCCCCTGTCGTGCGCGAAGTTCGACCCGGCGAACTCCCCCGCGCCGCCGCCCTGCCCCACGAAATGTGGACCGACCTGCACGCGGGAGCCGGCAAATCACCGTCGTCCCCGCGCGCCGGCACGCGCGATCTGCCCTGGTCGACCGACCGGCTGCTGGCCGACGCGACCCACATGAACGACGCCTACTGTTCCCTGGCAGTCAGCCCCACCACCGGCGACCTCTACGCCGTCTTCGAGGCCACCGACCTCGGCGGCACCGATCGCGACATCCACATCGCCCGCAGCCAGGACGACGGACAGACCTGGACCGTCTGGGAGATGCCGTCCTACACGCAGGACGAGTACATGCCCGACATCGCCATCGACGGCGCCGGTTTCCTGCACGTGGTCTGGATCCGCGACGATGGTTTCATAGTACGTACCCGCTCGTCCGACGCCGACGACCCCACCGCCTGGGCCTGGATCAAGGCCCTGTTCACCGATTCGATCAACGCCACACCCAGCGTTGCGGTCAGCGGCGCCGGTGACTTCGCCACGCTGTATATTGCCGCCAGCTACCAGGAGATCAACTGGGACCTCTACCAGTGGGAATGGACCCTGGTCTGGATGTGGTCCACCAACTCGGGCAACACCATCAGCTACGACTACCTGGTACCGGACGGGTATCCGGATCTCTGGCCCGACGCGGCGCTGGACGGCGCCCTGGCCCACCTGATCAACGGCGAGGCCGACCTCTACGGCGGACCCACCCGCATCCTGATGGCCAGCGACGCCGTGAGCGGCGGCTTCACCGACATCATCGACCTCTGCACCTGGACCGCCAACAGCTGCGGCTTCCCGCGCGTGGCCTGTGCGGCGGACGAGGTCTTCGCCGTCTTCCAGCACGACTTCGACGACGGGCTCGGCAACATCGACGGCGACATCATCTACGCCTTCTCCTGGGACGCCGGCGCCACCATGTACGGCCCCTACGAGATGGTCGCCGACGAGTACGAGAGCGTCGGCCCGGCCGTTTACACGCGCGACGGCATCGTGGGCTGTCTGTGGCTCGACGCGCCGCCCGGCGGCGACGAGTTCGACGTGGCGGCCCGCCAGGGCGGCGGACACGGCCATCCCGACAACTTCGGCGACATCGAGATCGTCACCGACCAGAACCTGGCCGAACCCCAGTACCGTTACCTCGACGGCGCGATCGGCGCCAACCTGCTGCACGTGGGCTGGATCGACCGCCGCGACACGCCGACACAGGGCCACAACGTCTACACCTGCGAGCGGACCACCCACCCGGATCTATCACCGTTCACGCCCGAGGGCTGGGACGCGCCCCTGGTCGGCAGCATGTTCGCCGGCGAACGCACCACCGGCTACCTGGCCGCCGGCCGCAACGCCTACATCAGCTTCGCCTTCATCAACGACGGCCTGGCCGACATCGCCGCGGACTTCCGCATCGAACTGCTGGTGGACGGGACGCCCGCCGCTGCCTGGGTACTGTCAGGCGGCCTGCCCGTCTCGACCTACGTGGTGGTCGAGGACCATCAACTCATCCTCGACGCGGGTACGCACCAGATCGCCTTCGCGTTGGACACGCTGGGCGAGGTGGCCGAGTCGGACGAGACGGACAACGTCACTACCGAGACCTGGACCTGGCTCGATGGCGACCCGGAATTGCGCGTCGAACCCGACCATGTCATGTATCACTTCGCGGCGCCGCCGGGACGCGCCGCCCTGGACCGCCTGGCCGCCGACCCACCGATCCGGCGGGTCAATCACCTCGAAGTTCTCGGCGAGACCCTGCGCACGGCTCTCGCCGAGGCCGCTCCCGACGGCACCCTGACCGTGATCATCGAACCGGTCCTGCGCCTGAACGCCCGCGCCCTGGACGCGGCCCTGGCCGGCGTCGAGCGCGGACAGCGCCGCGAGACGACCGTCGCCGCCCTGCGCGCCACCCTGGCTCGCGCCGACACCGAACTCGCACCGGTCTTCGCCGAACTTGTCACCGCAGGTCTCATGAAACCGCCGGCACCACTCTGGCTGGCGGGATCCTATGCGATCGCGGTGAAGCCCGCGGGCGTGAGCGCCTTGGCCGCCACGCCCGCGGTAGGCCGTCTCTGGCTCGACGACGACGTTAGCCGCACCTATGGCGGCGCATCCGGCACAACCGGCGCATCTGGTTTATCCGGCGCAACAACGCAGCCGAACGGCGACAAGGCCCTGTCCTGGCATCTGCCTCGCATCGGCGCGGACCAGGCCTGGGCGCAGGGCTTCGACGGGACGGGCGTAGTGGTGGGCCACGTCGACACCGGTGTGTCCTACGATCACCCGGATCTGGCCGGCCGCATGTGGGACGGCGGTGCCGAATGGCCCCATCACGGCTACGACGCGGTCGACGACGACGACGATCCCTACGACGGCGACACGAGCATCCACCACGGCACCCACACCGCCGGCCTGATCGTGGGCGACGGCAGCGGCGGCACCAGCACCGGCGCCGCGCCCGGCGCCACGCTGATGGCCCTGCGGGCGGTGCCCGGCTACTACAGCGACCTGGTCGAAGCCATGCAGTTCGGTCTGGACCACGGGCCGGTGGACGTGATCAGCTTCAGCGCCGGCTGGGACGACCCGGCCAACGACCTCAAGGAGGCCAACCGGGCCAACGCGGACGTCCTGATGGCCATGGGCATCGCCTGGATCACCGCCGCCGGCAACGGCGACAACTACGGCGGCCACTTCCCGCTGCCCCAGGACATCGGCTCCCCCGCCGACTGCCCCGACCCCTGGTTCGGCGCGGCCGGCCACTCGGCCGTGATCGCCGTGGGCGCCACTACGTCCGCGGACGTAGTCTGGGCCAACTCCAGCATCGGGCCCACGGTCTGGGCCATCACCGGCACCGACTACGACGACTATCCCTACCCGCCCGGCCTGATGAAACCAGATGTCGCCGCGCCCGGCGTCGACATCACCTCCACCTACTCCAACAGCGGTTACGTGGACTACTCGGGCACCAGCATGTCCTGTCCCCTGGTCGCGGGCGCGGCGGCGATCCTGCTGCAGGCGTCGCCGGGCGCGGCGCCCGCCCTGCTGGCCGAGGCCCTGGAGACCTCCGCGACCGACATCGGCGCGCCCGGCCGCGACAACAGCGCCGGCGCCGGCCTGCTGAACATTCCCGCGGCGCTCGAGGCCATGCCGAACCAGGGCGTCGAAACCTTCACCGTCTATAATGACGGCGTCTTGCCCCTGAATCTCGAGAATGTGTTCTGGCAGGCGAGCTGGCTGGACGTAATGCCGCTGACCGGACGGGTGGACCCGGGCGACTCGCTGCTCTGCCGCGCCACCTTCGATCCGGCCGGCATGGCGTCCGGTGCATACTACGACAACATCGTGCTGATCTCGGACGACCCCCTCGGCATGCACGTGGTCCAGGCCGAGCTGAGGATCGGCGATGTGACGGGGGTGGGTGAGCCACCGACCGCGGCCGCCGCGTCAAGGCTGGACGGTTACCCGAACCCCTTCAATCCGCGCACCACTCTGAGCTTCGACCTGGCGCGGGCGGGCCGGGTCGAGCTGGCGATCTACGATCTGCAGGGGCGGTGGGTGCGGGTGCTGGTGTCGGAAGTGATGCCGGCCGGAAGGCATGAGGTGACATGGGACGGTCTGGACGGGCGGGGGCGCGGTCTGTCCAGCGGGATGTACTTTGCGCGGGCCGTGCTGCCGGGTGGGGTGAGCGCGGGTCGGAAGTTGATGCTTGTCAGGTAGGTCATGACTGGTTACGGAAGCTTGTGTAACGCACCACATTATTTCACCCCCTTCCAGTCACATTGCCTAACCTGGTA
>CAYMCR010000097.1:0-8979 GCA_964389015.1 uncultured Fibrobacteraceae bacterium
ACGGCGAGAAACACTACATCTTGTACCGGGGAGAGTCAAGTGCATAGCCCCATTTCCTTTTTGCCCTTCTTGATCTTGACCGATTTCGCATCGATTTCGGCCACTTGCCAACCCTTGAAACGATCACCGGCACGCAACCAGTCGGAGCGTTCGCTGCCGACGGTGATCTGAACCGTGGGACTCACATCGTCGAAAATCAGGCCCGCCAGCAGCGGCCTCAGGAAGCGGGCCACATGTCGCGGCTTCGGGACGGATTTGTGCGGTCTCTGCGTCTGCTGACCAGGGTCGAAGGGATCGCGTAGCTTTGCGTCCAAAACCGCGGTGACCACCATGCTGTCGCGCATCGTCACGCCCTTCAACTCTTCCTTGACCAGTTGCGTGTGCTGCACCGTCTCCGCGACGAGCGGGGTCTTGTCGGCCAGGACCGCGTTCATGGTCTGCTTGCTGCGCATGCCCAGCAGGAGAACCACCAGGAGCATCACGCCTATCCCTACGAGGTAGTACTTCTTGTCATGTTGAGGGTTGGCCACGGTCATCGCTCCTCTTTCACGTCGTAGATGGACAGGCTGAAGCGGCCCTCGAGGCTCTCGGCATCGAGCGTGGGCATGATCTTGAAGGCGTCGACCGCAGCCAGACGGTCACCGCCCTCCACCTTCTGGACGAAGTTCTGCATCTGCCTGAATCCGCCCTTGGCGCGCAACGTGTAGCTGTGCATCTGCAGGGACCCGATATCCTTCTGACCGCTGATCGTCAAGCCCAGCCGCACCAGCTTGGCATCCTCGATCAGGCTGTTGAGGTAGGCAATGGGGTCATCCTGGGAGGGGACGGTGAGGTGCGTAAGCGACTCGGCGCCCAGCAACTCGGCCACCGCCCGGCTCTCCGCTTCGATGTCGCGCTGGCGGTCGATCTCGGCCCACAGTCGGTTCTTCTCCGCTTGCAGCAGCCTGATTTCTTCCAGATGGGGCTTGGTCAGCAGTCCCTCGATCGCCAGTCCTACCACCAGCAGGCCTGCGGCGCCGCCGATGAACAGGTTCAGCTTGGAAAGAGTCAGCTTCCGTATCATTCGGTCTCCTCTTCGGGTGCGCAGAGCAGGTCGAATTCACCCTTGCCGTCGCTCCTGATGTTGCCGAGCGAGATCTGGGAAAAATCGTCCAGCATACGGGGATCACCGCGCAGTCGATCCACGAAACTCGTGACGGAGGACAGGCTGGCTTTCTTGTTCCTGTAGCGGCCGTTGATATTCAGGCTCGCGGATTCACGCTTGTTGGAGGCTCGGCCCTCGAGCTCCTTCAGCACCAGTGATTCGCCGACATGCTCGGCGAGGCTGATGAACTTGGGCGACCAGTCGATTCGCGTCGCGCGCATTTCGAGCAGGTCGAGGGCCCAGCTCAGTTCGGGCCGATCCTGTGTTTCCCTGGCCAGACGTTCCTCCAGCGGCGGCAATTCCTCACGCAGGGCGTTCACCTGCTCGCGCAGCAGCGAGTCGCTCAGCAGGAGGGCGCCCACCAGCAGGATCTCGAGACCCAGCAGGCTGAATAGGACCGCCGTGCTGGCGGTACGGGTCCGGGCCGCCTTGCGGCTGTCACGGTATTCGGGGTAGAGGTTGATCTTGTACATGTCAGGCGTCCCCCCATCTGCAGAGCCCGCAGGCGGTGACCAATTCGGCTCCCCGCGCCGCCAGTTCCGCCGCGCCGCTTGTCTGTTCTCCCGCGTCCGCCAGGGGATCGAGCAACTCGACCGGACAGCCCACGGCTTCGCTCAGACAGGCTAGACGTCCCGCGACGTAGGCGCCGCCGCCGATCACGTACAGGATGCCGACCTCGCGTCTGTAGCGTCCGCGGTAATAGATGAGTGTCTGCTGGATCTTGTTCGCGAGACGGCGCGTGTACAGATCCTGGGCGGCTTCGTCGTCGTCCCGCGAAGAACCCGGCCCCAGGTTACGGCTGAGCAACCCGCCGTTGCGGCCGACCATGTGTACGGCGGCGTGTTTGCCACCCAGGTCGATCAACCCGACCACGGTGTTCTCCTCCGCGGTTTCCTCCAGGCGTGCGAAGAGCTCGTTGAGACCGGCGAGGGGTTCGAGATCCACGATCTCGGGCTCTATGCCCAGTCGTTTGAGGACTGCCAGCGGGAGGTCACGGGCCTCCCGGGGTACGGCGGCGAACAGCACTCGCGACTGGGCCATGCCGCCGGGATCGTCCTGGTTGGTAAAGCCCAGTACCTGACCGCCGAGCAGGGGGTCGGTCATGTCGTCGAGATTCATGTATTTCCGCGATTCGAAAGGCAAGGCCCTGCTCAGCTCTTTCGCGTCGAGTGGCGGCGTCATCGCCTCCTCCACCATGGCTTCCTGCCAGCCGACGGACACGGCGAGACGCCCCAGCTTGCGCTTGTTCAGGCCCAGCCGCGTCATGAGGATATCGAGAGCCTCGGCCGCCGCGCCGACCCGCTGTGCGGGTGTCGCAGCGTGATAGGATTCGATCCCCACATGGGTGATATGCTCCAGGCGTAGACTGCCCGTGCCGCGCACGAGCTTCACGCTCGTGCTGCCGATGTCGATCCCTGTTCTCACTGACTGGCTGCCGAACAAACGAGTCCTCCTTGTTGCCGTCAATTGCTGGGTAGTTCGTTCCAGCTCATCACCTTCAACGTCCCTGAAATGCGTCCCGGCCATTGCTGCAGGATCGCGTCGGGGATCCTCTCCATGAAACCGCTGTCGTACGTGAAGGTGAGGCGACCGATGCTGATGAAGCTGCCCAGTGTGATGAACGAGCCGGTCGTCGTGAAACCGCTCCAGCCGAAGAGATTGAAGGCCACGTTCCAGCTGCCGGTCAGGTATGTCAGCCCCGGATATGCGGTGGTGCCTAGTTCGGAATTGCTGCCCACGAACATCCTCTCCGCGATAACCGCGATGCCGTTGCGGGGCTGTAGGCGGGTGTTGTAGAGCAGCGTGTAGCCGCCGTGCCAGTAGCTGGGGATGGTCTGCTGGGCCACCGTCACGCCCTCGAACCGCGAGTTGATGATCGTCGAGGAGATTTCCGAGGTGCTGGTGCTGTGGATGTAGACCGTGGACACGCCGTCGTCGCCGGGGGGATCGATCAGTGGTGCCTCGCCGAAGTTGATTACCACCGAGATGTCGCCCGTGGCGCGGCTGAATATGCCGGTCGTCTGATCGAAGTAGTGGTTGATCGTGGCGACGTCGCCGAATTCGTAGACGAAACTCTCGTTGAACGGGTTGTAGGACGTCACGCCCGTGAGGCTGTCGCCGAGAGCGGACGTGAGGTCGGTGCCATAGCGGTCATAGATCCTCGCCTGCGGCGTGCCGCCGATCATGTTGCCGCGGACGTAGTAGTAGGTATCGTCGGGAAACTGGGCGGGCACCGAGAAGATGGGCGGCGGTGTGATATCGAAGCCTTCCGTCAGCGTTCCGCACTGGAAGAGGCGATCGAAGAAGCCGAACTAGGCCCAGCCGTTCACGTGGGCCTGACCGTTCACGCAGACGCGTCCCAGACAGAAGGCGTTACCGCCGACGAGCATGGCCAGTCCCAGGCCGCTGGGCGGGATCTCGGCGATCATCTCGATCCGGCGCTGTGCCTGGTCGACTCGGCCTGAAGCGCTCATTCGCACGACATCGTTGGTTAGGCCGGTGATCGTCGTGTCGGCGATGGCCAGGCTGTAGGTGCCGTTGCCGAACGAAACGTCCGTCCAGCCGTCGCGCCAGCCGCGATCCTGCATGAGGCGCGCGCGGGCACGTTCGATGGCGCTGTCGGCCAGGAAGAAAGCCTCTTCCGAACTGTGTTGGTGGCGGGAGAGTTTGACTTCCGAAGACGTGGTCGAGACGACCGCAGCACTGCCGATCAGGATCACGAAGGCGAAGACGGTAACCACCAGCAGCACGTAGCCGCTCTCGCTGCCACACTGATTTGGCATGTGCCTTTTAGTGTTTGCAGGCATCGTCAGTACTCCAGCGTTCGGTTCCTGATGGATACGGTGTTCAGCTCGTTCAAGACCACGTTTTCCGCGGTCGTGAACTCCAGATCCAGTGTTACGCTCGTCGTGTCGATGTTGGTCGTCACCGTGAAGCGCGTACAGTTCAGCTCGGACATGTCCGTGCCGTCCATCTGCAACCGGGGTCCGCCGAGTCCCGTGACCATCTGGAAGGTCGATGTCAGGGCGCCGTTGAGGTCCCGCAGCCGGAACGCGCTTGCGCCCGTCACCTCGATCCGGTTGGCGCCGCGGATGGCGCGCGCCATCTGCGACATGACCACCGTGGTGTGCTGCTGCTGCGAAGCCCGATCCTGGCTGCGTTTCATCGCCTTCTGGTTCACGATGACGATGTTGCCCAGTGCGAACATCACGATGCCGGACGCCATGATGGCGACCATCAGCTCGATCAGGGTCACGCCGCGTTCGCGCCGCCTCAACAAGTGGTTCACGACCACGGCAGACTCCTCGCGATGATGGTTGTACACGAGAGCGAGCGGGCCACGAGACCCCGGGCCAGGTTGTCGTTCCAGGTGACCGTTACGGTGATCGTGGAAGATTGCAGTTCCGGTGTGTCCGTCACCAAGGTGTGCGACACCACGTAACTCAGGCCGTCCACGACATAGGTCGTGTCCGCGGCCGAGATGTTGACGAGGTCGTCGTAGCGGTTGTAGCGCCGGACGCGATCGAGACGGGACCTGGCGATGCCCGAGGCCTTGCGCCAGTGATCCTCGCCGACGATCTGGTTGTGGCCGCGTGCATGAAACTGGGCCAGCCCGAAAAAGACGAGCAGGAGCATGAAGGACGCTACCATCACCTCGATCAGTGTAAAGCCGCCGGCGCGGCGGCCGAGCCGCGCGAGCCGTGTATTGCGAACCCTCATGTCATGCACTCCCGGGGTGGAGCGGAGGATCTGGGGGTCGGCCGTATGGCCGATCCCCCAAGATCATCGTCCGCCCGTTAGATACCGGCCACCACGGGCGGGTTGCCGTTCCGGTTGATGTTCGGCACCGTTATGGTCACGGTCACGCCGGCCATCTTTCGGCCGCTCCGGCCGGTTGCTCGGACGGTGAACGCGCTGGAGTTGGCGTTGCCGCCGCCTCCACCGGTGATGGCGTAGGTGAACAGGTCGCTCTGGGTGAGATCGACGATGCCGCCGGCGCCGGACGGCCAGATCGGGTTGCCGGCTGTGTTGGGGTTCTCGATGGCCCAGGCCTTGGCGGCCGTGACGACCTCGCCGATCTTGCCAGTGGCCTCGGACACACGCGCGTTCTTGATGTACTTGCTGTACATCGGCACGGCGACCGCGGCCAACACGCCGACGATCACGACGACGACCATCAGCTCGACCATGGTGAAGCCCTTTTGGTTGGGCTGCTTGCGGAAGCGGTTCATCCTTGTTCCTCCTTCTGCATTGTGCAGTTACTCCCCGGACGAGAACTCAGCGGTGGGCGCCCGTCCGGGCATGCTGCGACCCACCTGACCCAAACTACATGCCTGATGCGCCCTGCATCATGGCGTCACCCATACCGAAGATGGGCAGGAACATGGCGACGACGATAAAACCGATCATCCCGCCCACGAGCACGATCATGATCGGCTCGATGAGCGAGGAAATACCCTGGATCGTTGCTTCGACCTGCCGGTCGTAGAAATCGGACGACTTGATGAGCATGGCGTCCAGCTCACCGGCTTCCTCGCCGGTGGCCATCAGCTGCATGGTCATCTCGGGAAAGACGCCGGTGGCCCTGAACGACTCGGTCACCCCGTGGCCGGCGGTCACCGAGTCCTTCACCTTGTCGAGGGCCCTGGCTACATATGCGTTGCCGGTCGCTCCCTTGACCAGGTCCAGGCTCTCGATCAACGGCAGACCGCTGCCGATGAGGATGCCCATGGTCCGCGCGAAGCGGCTCATGACCGTCTTCTCGAGGATGGGACCGAATACCGGCAGCTTGAACTTGAGACGGTCCAGCACATAGCGTCCGCCGTCCGTGCGCGACACCATGACGAAACCCAGGACCAGCGCAAGCACCACGCCCAGCGAGGCCAGCAGGTTCTCACTGATGGTGTTCGAGATGCCCATGACAAGTTGGGTGAGTGCGGGCAGCTCTTGGCCCAGTTCCTCGTAGATACCCGAGAAGGTCGGCACGATCTTGAGCAGCAGGAACAGGGTCCCCAGCGTCGCGAACCCGAGCACGAAGAGCGGATAAGCAAGGGCCGCCTTCACCTTGCTCTGGATGTCGTCGACCTTCTCGAGGTAGATGGCCAGCTGCTCCACGATCTTGTCCAGCGTGCCCGCTCGCTCGCCGGCCCTTACCATGCTCATGTACATGCTGTTGAAGGCGTTGGGATGCTCGGCCATGGCATCCGACAGACTCTCGCCCCGGGATAGGCGGTTGCTCAGGTCCTCCACGGCGTTCTTGAGCATCTTGTTGGAACCGTCGCCGGCCAGGCCCTTGAGCCCCTTCACCAGAGGGATGCCCGACTCGATCACCGTCGAGAGCTGCCGGCTGAACAACGCGACCTCGCGCGTGGGCACCTTGCCGAAGGAGATCTCGGAGAACCTCCTAAGCCAGGACTTGGTGTTCGCCGCACCCCGGTCCTCGGCCACGTGCAGCACCGCGAGTCCGTCGCCGTGGAGCTGGCTGACGATTTCGTCGATGGTGCCGCCGCTGAGATATCCCGTCACCTCGGCGCCGGCACGGTCCTTCGCCACATAAGAAAACGTCGCCATGTTATCCCTCCGACACCCTCTGGGTGTCTAATCGTCGCTGACACAGACTCTGAGCACTTCTTCCACCGATGTCAGTCCCGCCTCGACCTTTTCCATGCCGACCGTCTGCAGGGTTCTCATGCCTTCCTTGATCGCCAGCTCGCGGATCTCGCCCGCCGGCCTGCCGTTGGCGATCAGCTGCCGCAGGTCGTGCGACAGGATCAATAGTTCGATCACGGCCAGGCGTCCCTGATATCCGCGTCCCTTGCAGGCGACACAGCCCGCGCCTCGCCGGTAGACCGGGGCGGCTCCCTCGTCCCTGTCGGCATCGAGGCCCAGGGCCATAAGAACTTCTTTCTTGGGCTCGTATTCCTCGAGGCAATGGGAGCAATTTCGTCGCACCAGGCGCTGCGCGGCCACCAGGGTCATGGCGCTGGCGGCCATGAACGATTCGGTGCCCATGGACACCAGCCGGGTAGCGGTGCTGGGCGCGTCGTTGGCGTGGATGGTGCTGAAGACCATGTGCCCGGTCAGGGCGGCGCGGATGGCGATCTCGGCGGTCTCGCTGTCGCGGATCTCGCCCACCATGATCACGTCCGGATCCTGGCGCAGGAACGAGCGCAGGGCGTTGGCGAAGGTGACGTTCTTCCGGTTGTTGACCTGCACCTGGTTCATGCGTTCGATCTGGTACTCGACGGGGTCCTCGATGGTCGTGATGTTGAGTTCCTCGCCGCGCAGTTCCATGAGGCTGGAATAGAGGGTTGTGGTCTTGCCGGAACCCGTGGGGCCGGAGAGCAGGATCATCCCGTACGGCTTGCGGATGCAGCGCTGGAAGTCTCTGATGTCTGCCTCGGAGAGCCCCAGAGCCTGCAGCGAGAAGTTGAAACCGGTCTTGTCCAGCAGACGCATCACCAGCTTTTCACCGTGGATGGCCGGGATGGCCGATACGCGGATATCCACCTCGCGACCGGACTCCTTGTAGGTCATGCGGCCGTCCTGGGTGGCGCGCCGTTCCGCGATATCCATGTTCGAGAGGATCTTGATGCGGCTGACCATGCCGGAGTAGACGGCGCGGGGAGGTGTCAGGGCGTCGTAGAGCAGGCCGTCCACACGGTAACGGATGACCAGACCCCTTTCCTGCGGTTCGATGTGTATGTCGGTGGCACGTTCCTTCAGCGCATTGTTTATGACCTGGTCGACGAGCTTGATGACGCCGGCGTCCTGGCTCCCGGCCTCCTCATCGATGTCGTTCAGATTGTCGAACGCGCTGACATCGCTGACCTCGTCGACGACCTCTTCGATGAGCTGGCTGACGTGCTTGTCGCCCTCGATCCAGCCGTAGTGGGTCTCACGAGCCTTTTCCAGCATCTCGCTGGAGGCGAGCAGGATCTGCAGCTCCTTCTGCTCGCGCAGGGCGATGCGCTGGAGCTGGTCCGTGCCCACCACGTCCAGAGGATCGGCCATGGCCACCGTCAAATGCGCCTGGTCGATGCTGACCGGAAGCAGATCGTGTCGTTTGGCGAGATCGAGCGGGATCAGGTTCAGGGCGGGCGTCTGGACCTCGTCGCGATTCGGGTCGAAGAGGCGTACGCCGAGCTGGTTGCCCAGCGCGCCCATGAGATCTTGATCCGTGATCAAGCCCTTGCGCAGCAGGATCTCGCCCAGGCGTTCGCGCGTTTGCGACTGTTCCTGCAACGCGGCTTCGAGCTGGGCCTGATCAATCAGTCCCTTGCTGATCAGGTATTCTCCGAGTCCCGGGGCTTTCGTCACCATTCACGATCTCCTGTTAATCCGGTGCTGCACAAACAGATAAGTGTATTGCAGACCATCTGCGTGCCTTGATCCGGACCCATGGCAGCAATGTGTGTGCCAGTATTGCGGAAAAAGGAGCGTGGTTTCCCATACGGTGCCATGATATCCACTCTTCCGTTGATGCTGGTGTGGGGCTCAAGCGCGTCAGTCCCTGTAATATGCTCCATGCAATGCGATTGGAATGGAGGGCTGGGTCCGGTTATCAGCCGGCTCACCTGATCGCCCGTGCAGCGCAGGTGTGACCCTGGTCCAATAACCAGATTGATACTCACTGGTATTTGAACATGGATCGCCGGAGAACAACTGAAGCGGGCTCGGGTCGATTGAGATGCATGTTCAACGTCGGTATATGTTGCATTGCGCGTATTTGCGCAATTACTTGACTGAATGGTAGATATGGCGCAATAAATGAATATTAGTATGGGGCTATGCACTTGACTCTCCCCGGTACAAGATGTAGTGTTTCTCGCCGT
>CAYMCR010000098.1:0-8934 GCA_964389015.1 uncultured Fibrobacteraceae bacterium
CTAGATTTAATACACACATGATCATGATTGTCAATAATTATGTTGATATGCCTTTTTTAGCGACCATGGCAAGAGTAGATGATGGCTCGAATTCGATCGGATATTTGAGCAGTATGCAATAGGGCATTGGCGCATATCGCGATCCGGTTTATGCTGCTCGAAGGCTTGGCAAATTACCTACAAGAAGGAGACAACATGCGACGAATCCTGACCCTGACCGCCCTACTCGCCCTGACCCTGGCCTTCGCGACCGGCTGCGGCAACAAGGCCGAAGAGACGGCCATGCAGACCTGCGGCGCGTGCGACATGGAGATGGCCGAGTCCGCGATGGTCGAGAAGGACGGCAAGTGGTACTGCGAACCTTGCATCCCCACCGAGGAAGCCGGCGAAACGGACGAGACAGAAGAGGCCGGCGAGGTCGACGAACACGCAGGCCACGACCACGGCTAGCGGGAACGGCCTGGCGCGTCCACCGGCGCGCCTGGCCGGAAACCGACCGCCGCCATCTCGTCCGAGGCCCGGGCATGGTCCTTTGCGCCCGGGCCTGGGATCGGTTAACGTGTGCGTTCTCGGCAGGATACGTCGCCGCCGCGCGATGAGCACGACCCCTGCTCGGCATGGCATGATTCGTGGTCTCGTTTGCACTGTGGCCAGATCAGCGGGCCGTTCCGTGGCCTGGAGAAGGAGTTGCCGAACATGGCCATCCTGAAAGTCGCCCGTATGGGGCATCCGGTGCTGCGCCGGGTCGCCGACCTGATTCCCCCGGAGGAAATCGACGGCCCCGAAGTGCAGGCGCTCATCCGGGATCTCCTCGAGACCATGCGCGAATACTCCGGCGTCGGTCTGGCCGCGCCGCAGGTGCACGTCTCGCAACAACTGGCCCTGGTCGGCGGCGAGCTGGACGAGGACGAGGAACCGATCATCCGCGTGGTGATCAATCCCGAGATCACGCCGACCACCGACAAGGTCTTCGGCATGTACGAGGGCTGCCTCAGCGTGCCGGGCCTGCGTGGCTGGGTGGAGCGGTCGGCCGCCATCCACGTCGCGCATCACGACATGCACGGCGAGCGCGTCGAGCGCGAACTGGAGGGCTTCGCCGCGGTGGTCATGCAGCACGAATGCGACCATCTGCAAGGCAAACTGTACGTGGACCGCATGAAGGACCTGCACAAGCTCGCCTTCGAGGACGAAGCCGAGCGCTACCTGCCCGTCGAACGCATGATCGACGAGCGGGATCTGTAACACACCAAGGAGACACCCACAGATGGATCTGTTGACCGACGCCGTGACCGCCTTCAACAACCGCCGCTACGCCGCCGCTGGCAAACTGACAGCCGCAGGTCTGCGGACCGCGGTCGGCCGCGAAGAACTCTTCTGGATCGGCCTGAGCGAGACCTGCCAGGCCTTCGATCACATCGCCAACAACCAGCTCGTCCCGGCCGAGGGCATGCTGGTGTCGGCCATGGAGAAATTGCGCCATTTCGGATATCGCTACCAGAGCCTGGAAGTGACCAGCGTCCTGGCCGGACTCCGCCGCGGCCTCGAGGAGGTCCGCGCCGTGCGCAGCGGCCGGCGCCGGATCTTCGACATGAGCCTGCTGCCGCAGATCAAGATGGCGGCCAAGGCCGAGAGCCTCTGATCCCGGTACCAGCGACCGACAACACGACCGGTGTGATTCATGACGCGCTACGCCGTCACGCTGCCTGACATCGAGGAAGCCGCCGCGCGCCTGAAGGGTGTGGCCCATCGCACACCCGTGATGACCAGCCGGCTGCTCGACGAACTCGCCGGCCGCGAGCTGTACTTCAAGTGCGAGCATCTGCAACGCGCCGGCGCCTTCAAGTTCCGCGGCGCCTGGAACTCCGTCGCCCAGCTATCGGACGACGAGGCCGCGCGCGGCGTGGCCACCCACAGCAGCGGCAACCACGCCCAGGCTCTCGCCCTGGCCGCCCGGCTGCGCGGCATTCCCGCCCACATCGTCATGCCCCGCACCGCGCCGGCGGTCAAGCGCGCGGCCGTCGCGGGCTACGGCGCGCACATCATCGAATGCGAGCCGACCCTTGCAGCCCGCGAGACCACGGCCCGTCGCGTGGTGGCGGAGACGGGTGCGTTCTTTGTCCATCCCTACGATCATCCGCCGACGATTGCCGGACAGGGCACCGCGGCCCTCGATCTGCTGGAAGATGTGCCCGATCTGGACGCCGTGGTAGCGCCGGTGGGCGGCGGCGGTCTGATGTCCGGCACCTGTCTGGCCGCGCGCGGGCTGCGGCCGGACATCCGGCTCTTCGGCGCCGAGCCGGCGGGGGCGGACGACGCCAAGCGTTCCCTGGTCGCCGGCGAGCGGATCCCCCAGACCGGTCCCGACACCATTGCCGACGGGTTGCTCACGAGCCTCGGCGAGCTGACCTGGCCGGTGCTGCGCGATCACCTGGAGGACATCGTCACCGTGACCGACGAGGAGATCGTGCGGGCCATGCGGCTGGTCTGGTCGCGCATGAAGCAACTGGTCGAACCGAGCGGCGCGGTGTCGGTGGCGGCGGTGCTCACGGACGGCTTCGGGAATCTGCAGGGATTATCGAAGGTCGGCGTGGTGATTTCCGGTGGCAACGTCGATATCGGCGATCTGGCGCGGCGCGGCATCCTCTGAAAACAGGGTTCCCGGACCCAAGAGAACTCCGTTCAGGGGTTGCGGTTGCGGAGTGCCCTTTTTATCGTGGGCATCACAATCCTTGACGCCCTTGACCCCCTTCCCAGGATCGAGTTCAGGCATGAACAAACAGCTACCGGACGAAACAACGAAGTGCCAGGAACAACCATGGCCCTGCCAGGACTCGTGCTCGGTCCAGCACTTCGAGCTGCTGCGTCAATGTGACGTACGGGGTTTGTTGCACTGCCACACCGCCTATGTCGACGGCGCCCACGACCTGAACGCGATCGTGAACACGGCCCGCGAACTCGGCCTGGACTACCTGGGCGTGACCGACAAGCTGATGAGCGATTACTGCGACGACGGCCTGTGCGCCGAGAGCATGGCCACCCAGCGGGCGGAGATCGAGAAGTACAACGCCGCCGGCAACGGCTTCACCCTGCTGCACGGTGTCGAGGTGGAAGTGGATCCCGAGGGCAACCTGCCCGTCGATGAGGAACTGCTCGCCGGTTTCGACTACGTGGTGGCCACCATGCGCATCTCACACGACCTGGACTGCCATAGCCAGACCGAGCGCGCCCTGCGGGCCGTGAAGCATCCCCGTGTCTCCATACTTGGCCATCCCATCGGACACTTCATGACCACCGGCCGCGAGCTGCCCCTGGATATCGACCGTGTCCTGACCGGCGCGTCGGATGCCAGGGTCGCGGTGGAGATCGACGCCAATCCCGCCCACGAAGACCTCGACTGGAAGAACTGCTACCACGCCCAGAAGCTGGGCGTGACCCTGGTGATCGCCTCGGACGCCCACCGGGCCGCCCGGCTCGGCGACTACCGCCACGGCGCCGAGATGACCCGTGACGCGGGCCTCTGCTGCCGCCAGATCCTCAACACCCAGTCCGCCGACGAGGTGCGCACCTTCCTTGCGCCCGTCGGTTGATCGACTCCCCACGATCGACTCTCCCAGCAAGCCCGACCAAGCCCGTTTCCGCTGGCGATTCGTCCTCCTCGATATCATGTGGTCGAGATCATGGGTCTGGTCCGACGGGCCGGTTCATTGTAGTCTGAGCCGGTCGCACGAGACCCTTATCAAGGGGGGAGACTCTGATGACCGCTCGCAGGTTCATGCTCCTCGCCACCGGCCTGGTCCTGGCGCTCACCGCCTTGCCGTCCGCCGCACAGGAATATGATGCGGAGGCATCGCAGGATGCCTGGGCCGCGTCCGCGATACCCGGCAAGGCCCACGCCTATCTGGCGGAGAAGACCGGCGACTGGGACATCGTCGCCACCATGTGGATGGCGCCCGGCGCGGAGCCCATGGTCAACACCTCCACCAGTCACGGGGAGATGATCCTCGGCGGGCGCTTCCTCCAGGAGCACGTGACGGGCGAGACCATGGGCATGCCCTTCGAGGGGCTGGGCTTGACCGGCTTCGACAACACCACCCACGAGGTCACCTCCATCTGGATCGACAGCATGGGCACCGTCATGGTCGTCATGACCGGCCTCTACGAGAAATTCGGCGAGCCCATGGAGCTCTTCGGCGATATGGTCTACACCCGCAAGTGACGCTGCCGGTTGTCGGCGACGGCCGGCATGACGATGACGGGAGACGGCTCGGCGGCGCCGTTTCCCGTTCCGTGTAACCGGAAAGCCCGCGGGGCCGTCTATTACGACAGGATGCGCGTGTATCGGGACACCGGCACCGGGTTTGCTGCGCCACCGTCGCGGGACCGGCCGTGATGGGGACGAGGCTCGACGCGGCCCACGCTCGGGATCAATCGCAACCATATCACCGCGCGTTGGTACAGGTGATCCACGACGCGCCCGGACGACGCTGGTCTGGTCGGACGTCGCCGCCGGTCCCGGAACGAACTTCGGAGGGAACATGAAACTTCTGAGACTGCTGCCGCTGGCGCTGGCCGCGGGATTGCTCGCCGCTTCGCCGGCGAACACGCTGGCTTCCGAGCAGGCCGCCGAGCCGGACAAGGCCTCCACCGGTGGGAGCGGCGCCGAGGACGACCCCTGGCTGGTGGACCTTGACGCCCTGCTGGAGCAGGGCTACGCGGTGGTCATCACGCCCGAGGACACGATCGCCCTGGCCGACGCTGGCGTGGACACCGTCCGCGTGCAGGCCCCGCGCCTGCGCGTGAGCGAGTTGGTCAGGCGCATCGGCGAGCGCATGGAGCGCGACTACCGGCGCCTGGGCGAGCTGTCCTTCACCGTGCTGAGCCATGTCGATCTCCACTGGGACGCCGCCGACCCCGCCAAGGCGCGTCGCAAGGAGTACCTCGAGGGTCAGCGCGTTTCAGTGGACCGCGACGGCGAGGAGCGCATCGCCCGTCTCTTCCTCACCTCGCGAAAATACGAAGGCGGCGAGTTGATCGAGGAGGAGTCCGAACCGGAGATCGTCGAGAGCTGGCAGGAGCAAGTGGCGGGACAGGCCATGGACATGCCCTTCACGCTGATGACCGCCGGCCGTTACCGCTACGAGATCCTCGAAAGAACCCTCATCGGCGACCACCTGGTCTTCAAGATCGCCTTCACGCCCCGCAGTCGTTTCGAACCCGGACTCGACGGCGTGGTGTGGATCGACTACAGCGACATGGCGATAAGACGCATGGAGGGCAGCGTCCCCGCACCCACGCCGGTTCCGCTGCTGATGGCCTCGGTGCCGCGCTTCGTCTGGACTCAGCGGCAGGTCGGCGAACGCTGGCTGAACGACGAGATCTACGCCGAGATCATCATGACCGATGTGCCGCGCCTGCCGGACCGGGTGGTGCTCAAGGCCCGGATGCGTGATTACGTACTAGACGGTGTGACCTACGCGGAGGAGGAGGCGCAATGATGAAGCTCGCGGTCTTGCTCGCCGCGCTCGCCGTCCTGTCGCCGGCGCCCTCTGTGGCCCAGGCCGGTCTCGCCGATCCGGACTCGCTGATCTGGACCTCGGAGGAGGCGGCGATCGACTCGCTCAACACCTACTGGCGCAACCTCGACAACGCCTGGTACGAGCCGCTGACCCTGGAGGACCTGGATGTCGGCCTGACGCCGGTACGGCTAGATTCGCTGACCATCGAAGGCGACACGGTCATCAGCCGCATGATCGCCGGCCGGCCCTGGCGGGTGCGTTGGGGCCCGGTGCGCCGGCTCCGTTTCAACCGTGTCCAGGGACTGGACCTGGGCGGCGAGGTCGTCCTGTATCGTCCCGGCCTGCGGCAGCCGCGCCTCGTCTCGAACGTGAGTTACGGCTTGTCCTGGAAGAGACTGTCCCACGCGCACAGTCTGTCCGTGCCCCTGGTCACCGCCCGTCTGCGCGACGACGAGGGATATCTGGACCGCGCCCCCTGGACCTGGCTGACCCTGGAGGCAACAGGCGGCCGTGAGGCCGATTGGTTCGCGGGAGACCTGCGCACCGAACGTAATCTCAGCGCCCTGATCAACGGCAAGGATCCCAACCAGTACTACGACCTGGCACACTGGCGGGCGGGACTGCGGATCCGGCCGCGTCCACCGTTGAGTCTGCTGCTGGGCGGCGGCGGCGGGCGACACCGGCCGCTGGGTGTGGCCACCGACTGGAACCTCATCGGCGATCGCGCCACGGTGGACGACAACCTGGCCGTCGAGGGCCTGTCTCGCCGCATGCTCTACGCCGGCTTGCAGGTCAACTGGCGCGGGCTGTGGCTGTACGGGTTGCACGAGTGGCTCAGGGTCAGCGATTCACCGCTGCCGGACGTGGTATCCGCCCCGGACGGCGCGGCGTGGTACCGCCACTTCGTCCTGAAGGCCAGATGGCATGTACACGACCGGTGGGGCGACGTGTGGATGCTGCGCGTCAACTGGAACAATATGGACCGCCAGGCGCCGCGGGAATGGAAGACCGACCTGGGCGACCACGGCACCCTGCGGGGCTTCGAGGCCGGGGAACTGGTCGGCGACCGGGGCGGCTGGGCCAGCCTCGACATACGGTGGAACCTGGACCCCTTCAAATCCCTGCGCGTGCCCCTGCTGAAGGGTCTCGGCCTGCAGCCCATCATCTTCGTCGACGGAGGGCGCGTCTACCGCCACGACGGCGCGCTCGACAATTATGACGGCGGCAAGGGCTGGCGGGCGGACGTGGGCCTGGGCCTGGGCAAGTACCTGGGGATGGGCAGGGGGCTGAGCAATGTGCGGTTCTATGCCGCCAAGCCGGTAGGTGTGGGGGCTGATGGACGGCCGTGGGTGCTCACGGTGGCGCTGGAGGTGTGGTAGGAGTTGACATATACAGCTCAGTGGAATAACATGGTTATAACCACGGAGGCTGATATGATCAAGAAACTCCGCAAGGTCGGCAACAGCAACGCGCTGATCCTGGACAAGCCGATTCTGGAATTGCTCGGACTCGAGGAAAACGGGCAGGTCAAGCTGACTATCCACGATGGTTCGCTCATCATCACGCCGACCGATCCCCGGCCTATAGATCGTCAGAAGTTCGAGGCGAGCCTGGAGCGTGTACTCAAGGAGCGCAAGGATCTGCTGAGGCGGTTGGCGGAGTGACGTCGACGCCCGTTTTTCTGACAACGGCTCTCGTCATGGAGATCCATGAGCGACTGCTTGCCGAACATGGGGGTGATCCGGGGCTACGAGACCGGGGGCTGTTCGAGGCCGCGGTCGCCATGCCCAGGTCGACATTCGATGGTGCATATCTGCATCGCACCCTGGCGGACATGGCCGCCGCCTATCACTACCACCTGAGCCGGAACCATCCGTTTGTCGATGGGAACAAGCGCATCGGCGTGACGGTTGCGCTGATTTTTCTGTACATGAACGATGTGGAATTGGACGCCACGAGCGATGAACTCGAGGCGATCGCCATGGGGTTGGCGACGGGGGAAATCGGTAAGGACGATGTGCTGGAGTTCTATCGGGACAGAGTCTGATTTTCCTCAGTTCGCGATGCCCAGTGTCTTGATCGCGTTCAGCACCGCATCGTGCAGCTTGCCGTTGGAGACGATCACGCCGCGGTTCTGCGACAGCAGGTGACCGCGTGAGAAATCGAGATCCCGCCCGTGGATGTCGCTGACCCGCCCACCGGCCTCCTGGACCACCAGGGCGCCGGCGGCATGATCCCAGATCTTCTCGGTATAGGTGGCCGACTTGGGCAGACGCAGGTAGGCGTCGGCCTCGCCGCGGGCGGTCACGCCGTACTTGACCTGGCTGTCGACCCGCACGCCGGGCGCCGCCACGCCCAGCAGGTCGGCGATGCGCGCGGCGTCGTCGTGGGAGGAGTGGGCCGCCTCGACCGACTCGCAGAAGCGCAGCCCGGAGGGATCAGACAGGTCGCTCACGTGGACCGGCACCGGTTCGCCGTCGCCGGTCAGGGTCCAGGCCCAAGCGCCGTGGCCGCGGACGGCGGTCAGCACGGTGCCCTCGCCCGGATTGCCCGCTGTTGCATCCAGCGCAGGCCCGAGATTGGGACAACCCAGCGCCGCCAACTCCAGCCGCCCGTCGACGACCAGGGCCAGGGCGATCGCGTACTGCTGCCCGCGCAGGAAGCCCTTGGTGCCGTCGATGGGGTCAAGGGTCCAGAAGCGCGCCGAGAAGTCGCGGGAGCTGCCGTGGTCGATCCAGGTGCGGATCTCGTCGGGTGAAGCGTCGGGACGCAAGGCCTGCACGCGGGCGGCGACCTGGTCCGTGACGGCCGCGTTGGCCGGATCGCGCAGGGCGGACGCGTCCTCCTCGCCGATCACCGGATCGTCGGCGAAGGACTCGACCAGCGCGCGGCAGACCAGGGCCTGGCTGCCGTAATCGGCGACGGTGACGGGGCTGTGGTCCTGCTTTTCCAGGACGCCTCGGTCCAGCTCGGCCTGTACGGCACGGCATAAGAGGCCGGCTTCGCGCACGGCGGACAGGGCGGTCTGGAGTTCCTCGGCGTGGGTTGGTGGAGTGGGGTGGGGCATGTTTCCTCCGCTGGGGGTGACGTGTCCGGTCCGGGCAAGATACCATGCTTGGGCCGTGAGGCAAGCGTGCGTGTCGGAAGAGGGCTGAAAGGGCCGCATCCTTGACAGAATGGGGGGTATCGCCTATATTCCCGGCCCGACATGCCGGGCGGTTTATCGGCTGCGCGGCTTATATGGTTTCATGGTTCCTCGGTAGCTCAATGGTAGAGCATGCGGCTGTTAACCGCAGGGTTGTAGGTTCAAGTCCTACCCGGGGAGCCACTTTTTATATGCAAGCCCTTCGGTGTTATCGCTGAAGGGTTTACTCGTTCGAGTTTGGCCTTCTTTGATTGCAAGAAACCCACAGCATCC
>CAYMCR010000099.1:0-8833 GCA_964389015.1 uncultured Fibrobacteraceae bacterium
GTATGCACGTCACGATTCTGTACCCGAGCTGCCCTGGTTGTGCGGGTTGCAACAAGCGCACCGATTCGTTCAGGTCGTACATCTCCGCCTCTCCGCCATCATCCTGGACGAATAGCGGATGGCTGCTGCCGGGATTGTCCAGGTTGTAGTAGTACCATCTGGAATAGGCATCTTCCCGGTGATGTTCGTCTTCGAAGGGAGACGTGTACCCCTGGATGAAGTACTCGGTTCTCAAGTAGTAGGTCCAGTCGTCGTGCAGCGGGATCTCCGCTAGATCTCCCGACCACCCCGCCGAGATCATGCCATAGACGAGAATCTCGTCGGCGTAGGTGTCGATATCCTCGTAGGCGATGTCGGGGTGCGGCACCGCCTGGATGTAGGTGCTGGAGATCCAGGGATTCACGTTGATGTTGAACGACACCAGATGCTGGCTGTACCGCACGGTCAGGTTCTTGGTGACGTCCACCTGCACCATACCGTCGATGGCCGCACGGAAGCGCATCTCACAGGCAAAAAGGTCTCCGAGTCGACCCCACGCATACCTGATCTCTGGGTTGGAGATGTACTCCCACGGGACGTCACCAGCGGCGATCAGGGCCAGCCGACGGTCGAGCTCCTCCTTCATGAGCGGTTCATCATCGCCCAGACCCAGCAGCGGTCGCGCCAGCGCCAACACCAATTCGTCCGTGATCACTTCCGGCTGGCTGCTGGCCCGCAGCAGGGCATCGTCGGGAATCGTGTAGGTGAAGGCCTGGGTGCAGAAGCCGTGCTCATCGTGCAGGGGCGGGGCGACTTGGGCATCCAGCTCGACAAAATCCCGCTCCACCTCATCCGCCTCATACAACCCCAGGTCATAATCCAGCGCCACCCGCCACGATACGTCGTGCCGATCAGGATCCGGCTCGTAGTAATGCATCGTCACAGTCACCGTCTCACCCGGCGCAGCCTCGGCCGGCTCGCAGACAATGGCGAAGGGTCGCGTCTTGTCGCTCCCCGCCACGTCCATCTCCTCGTTGGGAAAGGTCGTGTCGCAACCGGCCAGCGGCAGGATCAACGGGGCGAGCAGCAGCCACAGGTAACGCATCAGAACTCCACCTTCAGACCCAGGGCCGGCAGGATGATCCAGCCGTACGCCTTGCGTCTTGAATAGTCGTAGTTGTAGACGAAGCCCTCGGGGCTGTTGTAGACGAAGTAGTTGGCGTTCTGCACGTCCAGGTAGATCGACCAGTCGGCCCCCCAACCGCCGAAGCGGCGTTCCACTCGCGTGTCCAGCCGGAAATACGGATCCATGCGGTCGGACAGGTACGCGCCGGATACGGGCACGTACTCGCCCGTGTCGCTGTCGAACTCGTAGGACTCGCCGGCGTAGCTCAGGATGGGCGTGACGGGGTTGCCCGAAACGAACTGCAGGCGGCCGCCGACGGTCCAGCGCGGGCTCAGGTTCCACGAGCCGACCGCTTCTAGGTGATGGGTCTGGTCCATCTCGTAGGGCACCCAGTCGCCGGGGCTCCAATCCTCGAGATCGATGCTGGGGCTGCGGGCGTAGCGACGCTCGCTGCGGGTCAGACTGTAGCTGAGCCAGCCGAAGAAACGATCGGTCGGGTGGTAGCGGAACATCATCTCCAGACCGAACATCCGGCCGTCCGCGTCGGGCAGGAAGTTGAGGTCCAGGCTGTCGGTGAAGACCGGGATCTGTGCCTGGGTGTTGTAGTAGGTCTCGAGCTTGGCGCTGACCCGCCGGCTGACGCGCCACTCGTCGCCCAGGGTGACGTGGGTGGCCAGGGTCGGCGGCAGGTTCGGGTTGCCGTAGACCGGGTCGGTGGACTGGCCGATGGGCTGCGGCCCCTGGTTGTAGGTGCCGACGGCCGCGGTCAGCGTATGGTCCTCGTTCAGATTGTAGCGGCCGGTCAGACGGAGGCTGGGTTCGCCCTCGTCCAGGTGCCGGTAGTAGTCGAAGCGCGCGCCGGGCGTCAGCAACAAGCGGTCGCTCAGCCGCAGTTCGGCGTTCAGGTAGGCGGCTTGGTCGGAGAAGGTCATCTTCTCCAGGGAGACGGGCCAGCCCACGACCTCTACCTCGTAGTCCACCGGCGCCCACACCATGTCTACGCCGGTGCGGACCTTCACGCGGTCGGACAGGCGCCAGGACAACTCGTCGCGCACCGAGTAGAGGGGGACGGTGGACTTGAACCTGAAGTAGCCGAAGATGTGTCCGTTCTCGCTGGAGTTGCCGTAACAGGCGCGCAGCTCGTTGCGCAGGCCGGGCCCGAACTCGTGGTCGTGGCCCAGGATGAAACGGTCGAAGTAGATGTCCATGTCGATGGCGTCGGTGGCCTCGGTGACGTCGCTGCTGCCTTCGGCTTCGTCGGGGAAGACCAGCTCCATGCGGTCCTTGGCGGCGAAGACGGTCAGGAACAGGTGGTCGTCGGCGCCGGCCCACCAGTCCAGACGCCCCACCAGGTCCCAGTAGTAGGGCACGACGGCCATCTGGATGTCGTCGTTGCCGGAGAGGGCCGCGTTCACGATCTCACCGGCGTAGCTGCGACGGGCGTTGATCAGCAGCGCGAAGTCGTCGCCCAGCGGCCCCTCGGCCATGAGCGAGGAGTCGAGCAGACCCACGTCCACCACGCGGCGCCAGCCGCCCGCGCGGCCGGGCCGGCCCTTGATCTCGACCACGCCGCCCACGCAGCCGCCGTAGCGCGTATTGAAGCCTCCCGGATACAAATCGACGCTGGAAAGGGACAGGGTGTTGTAGGTGGACTTCACGCCCCCGTAGTGGAAAAGCAACGGGATGTCGATGCCGTCCAGGAAGTAGCGGGTGTCGAACTGGCCGCTGCCGCGCACGATGATCGCGCCCTGGTTGAACATGCTGGGACGCGCCACCCCGGGCAGCGCCTGCACGCTCTTGATGGCGTCGCCACCGAAGCCGGGCAGCACGCGGATCTCTTCCTGGCTGAGTTCCTGGCGTGTAACCTCGCGTTCAGGCAGGCTTTCGGTGACGACGAGGTCGTCGAGCACGTAGCCTGAGGTGTCCGCAGCGGCGGTGGCGGTGGAGTCGCTGGCGCTCGGTGACGGCGCAACGCCGTGAGCGGCGCCCGTCGTCAGGACCGAGGCCAGAAGCAGGCACGGAATCAAGCGCATTCGTCGTATACCTCTTTGTGGATCGCGCGGGGCTCGCTGGAATATACGGTGTTAATGCAACTTCGATGCCTGTAAAAAATGAAGACCGGCGCCGTACGGCAAATGCGCTGCGCGTCAGAAGCTCGCCGTGTAGCCCACGACGCCGGGCGCCAGCATCACGTTGCCCGCTCCTGATCCTGCTCTCGATTCGGAACGCGGACCAGACCGGAACGACCTGATCACCAGATCACCCGCCGCCCAACCGACGGCCGCGCCGAAGATCACATCCGACAGGTAGTGGTGACGCTCCTGCATGCGCCCCATGGCGGTGATCACGCCCAGGGCGAGAGCGGGCACCGTCGCCCGCCAGCCCAGATGATGATCCAGCACCGGCACGATACAGAAAGCCGACGAGGTGTGCCCGGAAGGAAAGGAGTACTTGCCGCCCGACGGCCGCTGCCGGTCGAAAGCGCCCTTGAGGGTGATGGTGACCAGCCCGCTCAACATGTACGACCGCATGAGATCCGCGCCCAGGGTACGTAGCCCCTCGTCGTTGCCCACGGACCCGGCGAAGAAGGTGGCGGTCGCGCCCCCGCCGATCACCTGGCCGCTGCCCCAGATGTTGCCGAAATCGATGATTCCCTCGGCGGACGACGACTTCAGTTTGCCCGCGAACTCGCCGTTCGGATCGACGTCCCAGGTTACCGCCGCCGCCAGGGCGGCGATGCCGAGCACGGACAGCGTGTGGTTGTCGGGGCATTGCGTCTCGCCTCGTGTGTCCAGAGCGCCCGCGGTATCCGGATCGTCCTCGGCGGCGCGGAGCGCGGCGGGAGCGAAGCAGACGGCGAACAACAGGACTGCGATTGCCGCGAGTATCCTCATGGCTCAGCGTGCCCCGCCGGCTGCGGCGACCAGGGCGTCGGCGAAGATGGGGCCCACGGTCTGGTTGGCCTGGGTGTTGGGGTGGGAGTCCGAGCTGGAATGACTGCGCTCGTATTCGTAACGCAGCATGTTGCGTGAAGACGAGCCGTCGGCGGGATGCGCCAGCAGGTCGAAGAAGTTGAAATACCGTAGATTCGGATGGCCGTCGAGGAACTCGGGGCTGCCCAGCCAATCGGCGAAGGCCCGCGCGCGATCCGCGTCGTCCAGGTCGGTCGCCAGGCGATGGCGCGGCGGGGGTGACATGATCACGAAGACCTTGTCCTGCTGTGTGTCCAGGAAATCACGGATCGCCAGATACCAGGTCTTGTACTGGTTCAGTTCGCTCGCGCTGCCGATGTCCGAAGCCGGATAGCAGGACTTGAAAGCGATGACCTCGTGGTTGGCGAGGATGGTCGCGCGCGCCGAGTTGGCGGTGGTCCATAGGTAGTGCAGGCCGTCGGGATCGGTGTTGCCGCAGGGCGCACCGGGGATGTCGTAGTCGTAGCCTACGTAGGATCCGGACGGATCCCGCAGTCCGTTGTGCGAGCCGCAGCCGTAGTTGTAATCGTGATCCCAGAATGCCAGCGCGCCGTTGCGGCTGGCGAGGTGGCTGCGTACCGAGCCTTCGTTGATCAGGTTGCGTCCGGTGGAGTGGTGCAGGAAGAAGAGGTTGGTCATGCTCGGTGTGTCGGGGAGCACGATGAATTCGACGTTCACCGCCTCCTCGCCGCCGTTGGAGGTGACGTCCACCGTACCCTGGTAGCTGCCCGGGGCGAGGCCCGAGCGGTCGACCGTGACGACGACGTCGTCCGTCTCCTCCTGGGTGGCGCCCGCCGTGGGGGTCACGTCGAGCCAACCGGTCGAGGCCGTGGTCGTCCAGGTCAGCTCGCCGTCTCCCGAGTTGGTGATCTCGAACTGGAGTTCGACGGTTTCCGCGCCGAAGTCCAGTGTCGACGTCGAGAGCGAAAGCGTGGGCGGTGTCGGCACGCTGACGGAGACCGCCACGGCGCTGTCGCCGTAGGTGGTCGTCACGACCACGGTGCCGTCGTGGGAGCCGGGCGTGAGTCCGGTGCGGTCCACGGTCACCGTCACGTCGTCGCCGAGGCCCGACGCGATGTCGCCGCTGTCCGGATCGATGGTCAGCCAGTCGGTGTCGGCGGCTGCCGACCAGTTCAGCACGCCGTCACCGCCATTGGTCACGGAAAACTGGAGGCTGGTCGTGTCGATGCCGAAGTCCAGCGCCAGGGGATCGATGACGACCTCAGGCACCGTGACGTTGATGGTCATGGTTTCTTCGGTCGTATCGGTGCCGTCGCCGACGGTCACCGTCACCGTATAGATCCCCATCTGGTCGGGGGGGGACCAGGTCACGGTCTCGCTGTCGTTACCGACGGGGAACTGGCCGCCGTCGGCGGTCCAGGCGTAGGTCAGGGAGTCGCCGTCGTCGTCGGTGGCGTCCACCGACAATATCGAGGTCGAACCGGAGGGAACGGTGGCCGGATCCGCCGTACAGGACAGAATGGTGGGCGCGCTGTTCTGGGGCGCGGCGGGCTGGTTCGGATCGTCCGCACAACCGCTGCAGGCGAGCAGCCAGAGTAGGAGAAGTGCGATCGGGCCGGCCATCGTCGGTCGACGGTTCATGTCTACCTCGGTTGTGTCGGGATCAGCGTGGAGACCACCGCGGTTCCGCTCGATACAATTAACCAGTGATGCATGATACCATAAAAAAGGCCCAGCTTCGCCAGCCGGGCCAGCAGAAAAATCTATCTACCTGCAGGTCAATCGGTTATCTGCGCCAGTAGAGCCTTCTTGAGACCGCCGTTGGCGGGTTTTTCGCCTAACCACACCGACCACATGGCCGCGACGAAGTCGAAGTTCTCGATCACGCCGGCGACCTCACCGTTGAGGGTCGTGGTCAGACCCGTCCGTGGGCAGTAGTCGAAGATGATCAGGTCGCCGTCCTGGGCGTCGCGGGTGAAGTAGGTCTTGAAGGTCTCGATATCGGCTGCGATGCCCGCGGTGTCCTCGACGTTCTTCTCGATGCCCGCGACCATGGCGTTGATGAGCTTGTCGCGGCTGAAACCACGCCGCAGGTCCATCTGGATGCGCTTGGGAGCGTTCAGGGCGCTGAGGGCCACGCCCAGGTCGCCTTCGAGCGTCGCGTCGTTGTCCATATAGGAGACGATGGTGTAAACGTCGACCTTCAGGAAGGTCTTCTCGCGCAATCCGGCACCGGTGACTTTCATGGTGACGCTGCCCTGGTCCGTCTCCACGGTGATCTCGTCCGGGTATTCCGTATTGGTCTTGGGCTCCACGACGGCGGCGGCGACCAGGGGCAACAACAGGAGCAGCAGCACGAGCAGGCCCGAAGTTCTGGTCAGATGCCTCATAATGGGTCTCCCGGTTGATGGGAAGATGTATGGCCGGCTGATACACAGCAGCATATAAGCGGTTCCGGATCGAAACAAGACAAAGACGGGATCATGTGAGATATTGCCCGTCGAGCATGAAGTCCTCGAAAAACACGATCAGACGCTTCCTGAAGCGATGCCTGGCTGTCACGGCGGCCGCGGCGATCATCGCCATGATGATCTTTGCCCTGATCCATCCCGCCAACGACCGCGACTGGGCCCCCGAGCACGCCCGTCTGTCCTGGGCCGAATTCGAGGGTGATCTGGTGCGGATCCACGAGGTGCGCGACTACCGTCAAGGCCCCGATGATTCCGTCACGCGGGACTACGACGACCGGACCTACGACCTGCGCGAGCTCGACACCATGTGGTACGTGCTCTCGGTCTTCGACGGCGAGGGCTGGCGCGGTCCCGCCCACGGCATGTTCAGCTTCGGCTTTGCGAACGGCGATTTCGTCGTGATCTCCGTCGAGGCGCGCAAGGAAGTCGGCGAGACCTATTCGTGGTGGCAGGGGCTGTTCAAGAAATACGAGCTGATCTATGTGGTGGGGGACGAGCGGGATCTCGTTCTCACGCGCGCCGTGCATCGCCCGGATGTGGTGTACATGTTCCCCGTGGCGGCGACGCCGGAGAAGATCCGCGATCTCTTCGTCAGCATGCTCGCCAAGGCCAACGAATTGTGTAAGAAGCCCGAGTTCTACAACACGCTGACCGACAACTGCACTTCGCGCCTGCGCGACCACGTCAATGCGATCGCCCCGGACCGCATCCCGTCGAGCTGGAAAATCGCCCTGCCGGGCTATTCCGACGAGCTGATGAAGAGCCTGGGGCTGCTGGGCGGCGAGCTGTCCCTCGCGGAGGCGCGGGAGCGTTTCATGATCAACGAACTGGCGCGCCGGCACGCGGATGCGGCGGACTTCTCGCTGGCGATCCGTCGGGAGCCGGCCAAATGAAGGGCCGGAGGGCGGGATGACCCTCTATCTGTCCCCGGATATGGTATACTTGGCACTGGCATGAAGACGGCTATGTCGATCAACCGACGGTGTGAGCCATGAAACAGCTCGGCGACCAAGCCAGGTCAGTTGTCTCGTCGCTCGTTCTGCTCCTCTTGACGGCGATCCCCGCCACGGCCGGCTACGATCTGGGAGCGGAGATCCAGATCGAGGGTAACGGCGAGGTCATCGAGGTGCCTCCCTATTCCGTGCCCTCGTTTGCCGACTGGAACGGGGACGGCCTGCCCGATCTGGTGATCGGCGAGGGAGTCACACCGGGCAAGGTCCGTGTCTATCTGAACTCGGGCGTCGCGGGCGCACCCGTGTTCACCACCCCACCTCTCTACGCCCAGAAAGCCGGCGGCGAACTCACGCACGCCGGCTCCGGCTGACTGGGCGTCTTCCCGCGCGTGACGCATTGGGACAGCGACAACCTGCCGGATCTGGTCATCGGTCTCGCCGATGGGCGGGTCATCCTCCACCTGAACATCGGTACGATCCCCGCGCCGGTCTTCGACGAAGGCCAGTACCTCCAGGTGGGACCACCAGGGGAGCAGGCGGACCTGGACGTCGGCTACCGCGCCACGCCGTCGTTTGTCGACTGGAACGACGACGATCGCCGCGACCTGGTCGTGGGCGCCTACGGCGGCAGGATCCACCTCTTCATCAACGAGGGCACCGATACCGCGCCCGACTTCCCGTCGGAGACTTTCGCCCAGACCACCGAGGGGGAACTGACGGTCCCGTCAAACAGGTCCAGCCCGGATCTCACGGACTTCAACGGGGATGGTCTGCCGGACCTGATCAGCGGCAACACCAACGGCGAACTGGTGGCCTTCACAAACGTGGGTACGGCGGCCGCGCCCCTCTTCGCGTACTTCGCCCTGATCACCAGCCAGGACGTGGTCATCGATCTGGACGGCAGCGCCCGCTCCCGACCCTTCTCCTGCGACTGGAATCTCGACGGGCATACCGACCTGCTGGTGGGCGGTGCAGATGGAAAAGTCAGGCTCTACATGGGTTACGAGGGCAATGTCGTTGCGGTTCAGGGGCCGACGTTCGCCGCCGCGCGGCTGCTGGCGCCCTGGCCCAATCCCTTCAATCCCACCGTCAATCTCGCCTGCGAGCTGGACGTGCCGTCCACGGTGACTCTGGCCGTCTACGATGTCGTCGGCCGCGAGCTGGTCCGGCTGATCGGCGGCGAGCTGACGGCGGGCCGCCACGAGTTTCGCTGGCACGGACAGGACGATACGGGGCGGAAGTTGCCTACGGGCCTCTACTTCGCCCGCCTGATCACGCCCCGGCGGAGCGAAACCCGGAAGTTGACGATTTTACGATAGCCTAAATTGAGCGATTCCCCCTGTCCCGCCGCGTCCACTCCGATCCCGCCGG
>CAYMCR010000100.1:0-8821 GCA_964389015.1 uncultured Fibrobacteraceae bacterium
CTGAAGATTGTGCCGAGTGTTTCACCGATGACAGTATGCACCACTCTAAAAAAAATGAACTTAAGCCTCACTTGAGCCTGTATTGGAAAATTCCGCCTGACGAAAATGCGAGCTTCGTGGCGGCAATGGAGGATGTTCTGGAGGTCTATTCCCGACCCTACAATCAGGAATATCCAGTTGTGTGCATGGATGAATCGAGTGCGCAATTGATCGGCGAAGTGCACGATCCTATTCCGGCAGCCCCCGGGCACGGTGCCTTGGTGGATGACGAATATGTTCGCAAGGGTGTCGCCAGTATATTTATTGAAGTGGAACCACTTGGTGGTAAGCGCAAGGTGAAGAGCTGGCTGAATATTGCAGAAATCGAGCTCAGTGTTTTGAAGCGACAATGCCTAGCCGGCCGAATTGATTGCATCGAAAAAATGCGATCTGAAGCGACAGCGTGGAACACGACACGAGACAACCTTGAGGCCAAAGTCGATTGGCAGTTCCAAACGAAAGATGCGCGAACAAAACTCAAGCGTCTTTATCCGAAACTTTAGGTTGTACGCTGTACTAGAAAAGCAGGGCACATGTCAGGCGATCAAGCGCCTGCGCCGGATACTGAATGACACAAACGAGGACATGACGGTTCGCATCACCGCAGCCGAATCCCTGGTTATGATGCGGGATTGCAAGTCCCGCTCGTCCATCGAGAGAGTCATGAAGTCGTGTGGTGATTCGCTCTATGTCCATGCTTTCGCAAAGGCAATCCGGACGATCGACGAACCGGGCTGGAATGAGCCGCTGTTCTCGATCCAGGGGAGAGCGATTCGATATCATTTCACGCTGGATCAGGTGAAAAGGATGGTGATAGGGAAGTTCATTCTGGGGCGAGAGTCTAAGGAACGCTATCAGTTCATCCATGAGTTCGACTCTTCTCTGTATCCATCCATTCTGAATCGGTTGCAGGGCTTCTCGGAGCCCGAGGTACGTTGCGCAATGATCATCTCTAGCGCTCTGATCGTCGAATTGCACGATGGACGAAGAGCCGTCATGAACATCAACGAGAATACGATTACCTATCAGGACCACAGCCGCTGGTGGCATGGAACCCACTTCATGAAGGATATTCCGGGACTGACGGTTTATCTCTGGGAGCAGGTCCGTCAAGAAAGGGGAGAGTCTCACTACCCGGATGGTGAATGACTCTCCAGCGGACCCTGCTCATGATCTGGACATGACGAGCGTTTCCCTTCATTATCTCCGAGTCGCTATCCCCACGCCGAACGGAGATCCCCCATGACCCGCGCACTCATCGCCCTAGTCGCCCTGCTCCTGATGTCCGTCCCCGCGCCGGCCTGCACCAATCTCCTGGTCACCCCCGGCGCCTCGGCCGACGGCGCGGCCTACATCACCTACACCTGCGACGGCGTCTTCCACGCCACCCTGCGCCATCAGCCGGCGCGGGATTACGAGCCGGATACGATGTACGAGATCCGCCACTGGGACGGCTCGATCCACGGCAAAATCCCGCAGGTGGAGCACGCTTACGCCTACGTGAACCTGATGAACGAGCACCAGGTGGCCATCGGCGAGACCACTTTCGACGGTCGTCTCGAACTGCAGAACCAGGACGCGATGCTCCACTACTGGACCCTGATGCAGCTCGCCCTGCAACGCGCGCGCACCGCCCGCGAGGCGGTCGAGGTCATCACGTCCCTGGCGGAGGAATACGGCTACCGCAGCACCGGCGAGTCCATCTCCATCTGCGATCCGCGCGAAGTGTGGCTGCTGGAGATGATCGGTTGCGGCGCCGACGAGATCGGCGCGGTATGGGTCGCGCGCCGCCTGCCCGACGGCACCGTCGGCGCCCACGCCAACATGGCGCGCATCGGTGAGTTTCCCGTCGACGACGAGAACACGCTCTACTCGGAGAACATCTTCGAGGTGGCGACCCGCAACGGCTGGTTCGATCCCGACGCGGGCGTACCCTTCAACTTCAGCGAGATCTACGACCCGGCCACGCCACAGAAAAAGCGCTACACGGCCACGCGCGTGTGGAGCCTGCTGCGTCGCGCCGCGCCGTCCCTCGAGTTGAGCCCCGACTTCCACCGCAGCGTCCCCGGCGCCGTCGACTACCCGCTGTGGGTCGAGCCCGACGAGAAGATCTCCCTGGGCGACGTCCGCGACTTGATGCGCGACCACTACGAGGGCACCGACTTCGACATGACCATCGGCGTGGACGCCGGTCCCTTCGGCAACCCCAACCGCTGGCGTCCCATGAGCTGGGAGCAGGACGGCGCCCAGTACACCTGGGAGCGCCCCATCTCCACCCAGCAGACCGGCTTCTCCATGATCGCCCAGTGCCGCGCCGACCTGCCCGACATGATCGGTGGCTGCCTGTGGTACGGCGTGGACGACACCTACACCACCGTCTGGATCCCTCTCCACGCGGGCGTCACCGACATCCCCGCCTCCTTCGCCACTGGTAGTCTGGGCCGGTTTTCGTGGGACTCGGCCTGGTGGATCTTCAACCTCGTCGCCAACTACGCCTGTCTGAAGTACGACTACATGATCGGGGACATCCAGGCGGTGCAGCGCGAACTGGAGGACGGCCTGGACGCCATGCAGCCGGCCGTGGAGGAAACCGCCCTGCGCCTGCACGCGGAGGATCCCGAACTGGCGGCCGCCTACCTGACGACCTACGCGATGACCACCGGCGAGCGCGTCTTCGCGCGCTGGCGTAATCTCGCCGGCGAGCTGATCACCCGTTACAACGACGGCTACGTGCGCACCGACGGGCGCGCCGAGGAGGTCGGCTACTCCGAGGCCTGGCGTGGCGACGTGCTGCGATTGCGGCCGGAACAGTTCAAGCTGCCCGCCACGCAGCCCGACAGCCTGCAGACGGATTTGCCGTACTAATAGATAATATTCTATTGACAACCGTTACAAATATAGAATATATACTATTGTCAATGTGATGATAGATAGAATATAATCAATGGGAGTTGTTGGGATGGACTCCGATCTTAAGAGGCGTCAGCTGGATCGCAGATTCGCTTCACTTGGCGAAGCTCTCTCCTGGATGCTCGTACCTGGCAAACGGGTCCGCTCTGTGCGTGAAGCTCTGCGGATGAGTCAAGCACAACTGGCTCGTCGAATAGGCATCACGCAACCTACGCTTGCTCGCATCGAGAAGGATGAGGGCGAAGGTAAATTGACTCTCAAAATTCTGTCACGCGTCGCAGAGGCCCTGGAATGTCGGCTATTCTACGCCCTGGTGCCCCAGGATGACGATCTGGAGGGAATCGTTCAGCGGCAAGCGATGGACAAGGCGCGAAGGCTGGTCTCCGGGGTGAATCAAAGCATGGCTCTCGAGGGACAAGGTGTTTCCGAAGAAGAGCGCGAGGCGCTCATCAAGGAAACGGCAAGGGACATCCTGGCCCACAGACCCGCCTCCATCTGGGATGAAGATGAATAGATCCACGCTGATCGATCCCGACGACCTGGAGGGATTGATTCCCGGCGTCGTGTCACAGGCCGAGTTGAATGAACACGAACTGATGAACATCCTGGAGGCGTGGAAGTGGATCCGTGCGACTCGGAAGCTGTGTTCGAATTATCCGTCGACCAAATCCCTGTGTCGTTTGCACAAGCGTATGTTCGGTTTGACCTGGCACTGGGCCGGGAGCTACAGAATAAGCGTGAAGAACATGGGCATCGATCCTGTATATATACCGGAAGCGGTTGCCCAACTCTGTGAAGATGTGAAGGCCTGGTTGTCCTGCGAAACGTATCCTCCCCTTGAACGGGCGGCCAGGTTTCATCATCGACTCACCTGGATCCATCCCTTCGTCAACGGCAATGGCCGGCAAGCCCGGCTCGCAGCGGACATCCTGATGATCTGCGACAGAGGTCGACCTCTGCGGTGGGGCTCCCAAGATCCTCACGCGGCTGGCGACCATAGAGAGCAATACATCAAGGCTCTGGGGGCTGCCGATGATCATGATTACGGACCGCTCCTGACATACCTGGAGCTGTTGCAACAGGACGACAACGAGGAGTGAAATGATGCGCAGAGCCATGTTCGCCGGGCTTTTCCTGATCGCTGTAGCGCTCGCCACCCTCGCCGGCGACACTCCGCCCGAGCAGACCGACACCGTCGTCCGCGTCTACACCGGCCCCGTCTTCTGGACCGGCGACCACGACACGCCCGAGGCCGCGGCCATCGCCGTCGACCGCGACGGCCGTGTGCTCGAACTGTACGGCGAGACGCCCCACGACACGTCGTGGCAGATCGTGCGTTTGCCCGGCGCGCTGGCGTTGCCCGGCCTGCACGACGCGCACCTGCACGTCTCGGGCATCGGCAGGCTGCGCGAACAGGTGATGCTGATGGACGCGGGCTCGGCGGCCGAGGCGGCGACCCTCACGGCACAGTGGGCGGTCGAACATCCCGAGGCGCAGATCATCCGCGGCCGCGGCTGGGACCAGAGCCGCTGGCCGGGCGATGCGTTCCCCACCTGGCGTGACCTCGATGGCGTTTCGGACCGACCCGTCTACCTGCGCCGCGTGGACGGTCACGCCGCCTGGCTCAACCGCGCCATGCTCGACCTCGCCGGCATCACGCGCGGCACCGCCGATCCGGACGGCGGCCGCATCCTGCGCGACGCCGACGGCGAACCCATCGGCCTGCTCGTGGACAACGCCCTCGACCTGCTGGACGACGTGCTACCCGACCCCACCGACGCCGAACGCGAACGCTGGTTGCTGGCCGGCCTCCACGCCTGCGCCGACGCCGGCCTGGTCGCCGTGCACGACATGGGCCAGTCGCCGGTCACTTGCGACGTGACCCAGCGTCTGGCCGACGAGGGCCGCCTGCCCATCCGCCTCTTCGTCTACCTCGACGGCGACGACGACACGTCCCTGGGGGCGCTGCGTCGCTACCGCGCCACCGACCGGTTCGTGCTCATGGGCATGAAGTACTACGCCGACGGCGCCCTGGGCAGCCGCGGCGCCCTGCTGCTCGACGACTACAGCGACGAGCCCGGCCACCGCGGCCTGGCGGTCACCGCCGCCCCCGACCTCACCGTCCGGGTGGACGAGGTGGACCGGCGCGGCTTCCAGTGCGCCATCCACGCCATCGGCGACGGCGGCAACCGCATGGCCCTCGACGCCATCACCTTCGCCCAGCGCGGCGTAGCGGCGCCGACCCGCCGTCACCGCATCGAGCACGCCCAGGTGGTCCACCCCGACGACTTCGCGCGCTTCGTCTCCCTGGGCGCGGTCGCCAGCATGCAGCCCACCCATTGCACCAGCGACATGCGCTGGGCCGAGCAGCGCGTGGGGTCTGAGCGTGTGAAGGGCGCCTACGCGTGGCGCACGTTTTTGGATCTGGGCGTGGCGCTGCCCTTCGGTTCGGATGCGCCGGTGGAAGACTGGGATCCGCTGCCGGGGCTCTATGCCGCGATCACGCGGCAGGACCGGGATGGTAAGCCGAGCGGCGGGTGGTATCCGGCGCAGCGGCTGAGCTGGGAGGAGGCCGTGCGCGCGTTTACCGCGGACGCCGCCTATGCGGTGGGGCGCGAGGGGGAGTTGGGGCGGTTGTCGGTGGGGTATTTGTTCGACTGCACGGTGTTGGGTGTGGATCCGCGGGGGGATGCGCGGGGGTGGCTCGACGCGGAGGTCGCTGCGGTGCTCGTGGGGGGGGAGAGGGTTCGTTGAGACTCCTGCCTGCGTGCAGTCGGGCTGCGCCAAATCACGGGATTTGATGCCAGCACCCACACCCCCCACCCCGGGGTGGGGTGGTTTTGATGTCAGGTGTTGGCCACTGGCGATGCTGCTCCACCACCATCGGATTTGATTCGAAATAACACCCACACCTCCACGTGGAGGTGTGGGCGTGATGTTGTGTGATGTCGGGTCGAAATCTCCGGGCTTTGCCGCCCCTACCGCACCAACGTCACCCGCTGCGATGACATCGCATCACCCGTGACATATCGCGCCAGATATACCCCAGACGGAGCCCTCTGCCCGTCGTCATACACCCCGCGCCAAGTCGCGGAATGCGTACCCGCGATCATCATGTCGTTCACCACCCGCGATACCACCCGCCCGTCCAGCGAATAGATCGTCAGCGACACCCGTCCCTCCCGCGGCACCTCGAAAGCGAAGGTCGTGGTTGGATTGAAGGGGTTCGGCCGGTTGGGGTGCAGCACCGCCGCGCGCGGGGTCGGATCACCGACGTCGGTGGTCGACTCGGCGAAGGCGGCGGGGCTCTCGTTGCCCGCGGAATCCAGGACCGTCACCCTGTAGTAGGTACGGGACGGGTCCGTGTAGGGGTCGGTCCAGGCGATGCCGACCGTCAGGTAGACCAGGGGTGTCCACGTTGATGGCGAAGTCCGGTGTCGCGTCGCGCTCTTGCCCGTCGGGGTCATCCCTGCTAGCGTCTGGCCGAACCTCAACGGGAAGGCTGCCGATGCGTGCCAGATTGCTGGGTATCTACCGTCTGGATCCGAATCGTCCGCTACCCGACCGGCGCTCTCTACCCTCGGTTCCCCTCGACAGCGGCGCTTCGACTCTGCGCGAGGACGAGGATCTACTGTTGCTCTCGCCCCACCACACCGGTCTGAAGGTCGCCGAGCGGGGCGGCGTTCTCGCCACCGCCTGGGGTGCGATCACCGGTTGCCTGGCGCCCCTGCCCGACGGCTTGCGTGCCGACGACCCCCTGGCCCTGTTGCATCTCTACGCCGAGCACGGCGAGAAATTCGCGCGCCAGCTCAACGGCCACTTCTCGCTGTTGCTGCTGGACCGGCCGCGCGGCCTGTTCATGCTGGTCCAGGACCGCTTCCCCGGCATCACTACCGCCTACTGGCTCGAGCGAGACGGCATGCTGCTCTTCTCCGACCGCATCGAACCGCTGGTGCGGGTCTTTCCCGACGAGCGCCGACGGCTAGACCGCAAGGCGCTGCACCAGTACCTGGCCGACACCTACATCACTGCCCCGGCCACTATCTATACCGATGTGCGCCAGCTGCCCTGCGGTGAGATGTTGAGGGTCGAGGCCGGCGGGATCGAACGTCGCGTGTACGACGGCTGGCACCGTCCCGCGCACAGACAGACCGATGCACAGACGGCCCTGTCCCGCTACCGCGGCCTCCTCGACGAGGCGCTCGGCGACTGGCTGGCGCGCGACCCGTCCTGCGGTTTCCTGCTCAGCGGCGGTCTGGATTCCAGCGTCAACGTCGCGCTGGCGGCCGGCCTTGGTGACCGCGCGCTGCCGACCTTCGGCATCGCCGCCACCGACTTCCACACCGACGCGCCCTATGCCCGCCGTGTCGCGGACCTGTACGGCGCCACCTACACCGAGAAGCTCGTCGACGGTTCGGAGATCGACGACCTGCCGAAGTTGGCCTGGGAGATGGAGAATCCCTTCTTCGAGCCGGGCATGATGCTGTCGTGGAATGCGCTGCGGCTGGCGTCGGAACAGGTGGGCTCGGTAATCGGCGGTGAGGCGGCCGATCAGCTCTTCGGAGCCTGCGTCGAACCGTGCTGGCGACGTCACGGCGCGCGGCGCCGGTTCGGCCCGTTGCTGAAACCCTGGCTGGGACTGGTGCGCGGCGTGGCCCGGCTGCCGGTGGCGCGCGCGAGCAGCTTCGTGCGCAAGGTGGAGCATCGCCTCGTCGGCCACCTCGATCCGGCCTACTGGTGCGCCCGCTACGGCTTCCGCACCTGCGACCTGCCCGCCCTGATGCGCCGGCCGCTGCCCGAGGACGACCGCTACGATACGCTCGCGCTGCCCGACGCCGATCTCGACGCGCTCTGGAATTTCGGCTGCACGGTGCTCAACCGCGACTATACCGCCTACGGCATCCTGCTGGCCAACGGCCGCCTCGGCGACCTGCTCGGTATCGAGACCTTCTCGCCCTTCTGCGACCGCCGCGTCACCGACTTCATCCTCTCGCTGGCGACCGAACTGCGCTACAGCGCCGTGCCGGGTCGCCCTGGCGAGTTCGTCTTCAAGGCCCTGCACCGCGAGCTGGCCCGCGAACTGCTCGAGCCCGACATCATCGACCGCCCCAAGCAGGGCGGCGCCATCAACCCCCTGATCCACCTGCAGGACGATGTGCGGCTGGGCTGGGTGGGCCGCGCTCTGCTCGGCTCCCCCTTCCTCGACGACCTGTGCCGGCGCGAAGCCATCGCGGGCCTCTTCGCCGACGTGCCCCACAACGCCACGCGTATCATGCAGCTGGTGGCGTTGGATCTGTGGCACTACCTGTTCATCGAGACCGAAGCCGACGGACCGCCCGACTTCACGCTCTCTGAGTTCCTGAAGTTGCGGGCCGGGTAACAATCCACCCTTGGGGTCGTATTGATCGGGTGCGCCAACCCGCCTGGAGGCACCGACATGACGACCAGCAACACGTTCCTTTTCCTGGCCATTCTCAGCGCTCTGTGGGGCGTCGTGTCGTCGATCCGGATCACGGCGTGGCTGCAGCGGCGGGGCGTGAAGATCAACTATTTCCTGCTTCGTCTGCTGATCATCAGGTACGTGCACCAGTACAGGGAGATTAGCCGGGCCGAGTTCGGGCATGTGGGGCCGTATTTCTATCACTATGTCATCGCCATGAATGCGACGTTGGTGTGCGCGGTCGTCGGGCTGGTGTTGCGGTAGACACGCCGACGGGGAACCCGTATCTTCAATATATCGTCGCCCGGAAAGCCAAGGGGGTCATATGAGATCGATCGTCGTTGCCACGGTCCTGGTTTTGGTGGTGGTGCGACCAGCTAGCCTGAAGTTCCAAGCCAAAGCCAAGACTAACAACCGGCAAAGCAGTCACTT
>CAYMCR010000101.1:0-8743 GCA_964389015.1 uncultured Fibrobacteraceae bacterium
CAAATTGGGGCTGACCTTAGTTATGCCATCCCGTGTAAACTATGACTTGGTAGGGAGGGCTGGAAACGGCGCTGGTTTCTGAACCGTGCTCGAGGTTCTCCGCCAGATCATTCAGCGCGGCGAGCAGTAACTCGGCGCGGTTGGTCCCCCGCACCGTCGATCCGCTGCGGTTGGCCCGCTTGCGTATCGTCTCCAACAGGGCCTCGTAGCGAGCGTACTGTTCAGATGTGAATGTTGTGCTCACCGTGACTGGTGTATCCGTGGGCATCGGATCCGACGGTGCTTCGACCAGGTCCAGCGCGGATTGCCCAACCTCTCGCGGCGCCTGGCGCGCAAGCCGGCGCGTCGCCCGCACTTTCGCTTCCAGACTGCGACTACTAGAACGCCCTGCTTCGATGATCCACCTCTCTTCGCTCTCAGGCGTGGCTACTTTGGCTACCTCCCGCGCCTTGGTCCAGCCCAACTCGCCGGCTGCGACCGACCGACGCAGCCGCGGCAGCTCTTCAAGCGCGCCGGCCAGCCGCACGAACTGCGAGGTCTTACTCGGTGTGAAACCGAGAGCCTCGGCGGCGTAGGTCTGTATGGATGAGTAGCCGAGATCCCGGTACAGCTTGCGGTACAGCATCTCACTGAACAACAGGACGGCGTTCTTCTCAGCGCGTTGGAGTTCGCAAAGCGCAGCTTCGAGACGGGTGTGAATATCGGTAGCGGACATAAGAAACCTCCCAGAAAACGAGCGTTTCGCGGGAGATCGAAACGGTAGCAATCGATGGGTACAATATAGTCGGAAAGCAATCATTTGTCAAGCGCTAACTATATATTATACAAGGAGATAGATGGCTCGGCGGGCATGATTTATGCGCGCTGTCGAGACCTTGGCCCACATGGGAATTGGCGCCACGCCCCACCGCTTTTGGAGTGTTCTTGACGGGGCCAAGTCCCTGTACAGGGGAACCTCTTTGGTGGACCAGAAAGGGCATGAGTATGGTTATAGCTTTTGCACCAAGCCCCTAAAGCCGCACGACCCGACCCGCCTCCTTCTGCACCCCAAGAATCTCGATCATATTAGACTCGCGCCCCGCCGCGAGCCGATCCTTCAACTCGAACCAGTCCAGACACGTACCGCAGTTGAGCAGCTCAACGCCGGCCGCGCCCAGGCCGCGCAAATCGTCGAGCGCGTTCGACCCCTCGCAGCACAACTTCACACCGTAGTTCATGAAAACGACGTGCGACAGCAACCCGCCGCCGGACTTCGCGAGGTTCTTGATCGCCGCCAGCATGAGGGCCTCGCCGAGCTGGTCGTCGCCCTGGCCGAGACGGTCGCTCGCGATGAAGATCACGGTGTTGTCCATGGAGTCTCCCGGTTGGATGGTGAGCGGAAGATCATCGAGGAAGGGACGTCACTTCACAAGCACGGCTTTGGCGACCCGATCGCCCGCGACCGTGCACAGCACCAGGAAGTAGGCCCCGGTGGACACAGCGCGGCCCGACTGGTCGCGGCCGTCCCAGGTGACGACGTGGCGCCCCGCAGCCAGGACCCGGTCGCGCAGCACACGCACCACCCGACCGCGCACGTCACAAACCCGCAGCGAGACAGGACCGGTCACGGGCACCTCGAACTCCACCCGGGTGCTGGGATTGAAGGGATTCGGCGCGCAGCGCAGGGTCGGTCGCATCCCCGGCGTATCGTGCGTGAAGCCGCCGTCGGCCACGGTGGTGGTGCCCGGCATCCAGACCTCGCGGTCGGGCCAGTCCTCCACGGTCACCTGGTCGAAGGCCTGGATCTCGGAAACGCCCAGGCCCAGACCGTCCTGCAGTGTGAAGGTGAGACGCAGGTGGCGGCCCGCGTCCGATGCGGCGGGCAGGATCCAGAACGGGAAGACCAGGCGGCCGCCGGCCGGCAGCGCGTCGTAGGCCGAGGAGTGGGCGTAGCCCCAGTCCAGGAAGTTGCCCTCGGGACGCCACACCTGATCGTGGTTCGTCTCGCCGAAGGGGCGCCAGGTCGCGCCGTCGTCGGAGATCTCGGCGGTGATCGTCGCCGGATGCGCGTAGTCGGTGTTGGGTTGGTAGGTGGTGACGCGCAGGGCGTCCACGGGTTCCTGGGCGCCCAGGTCGAGGGTCACCACGAGCGGCGCGCCGGCTTCCCACAGGGCACCCTGCTCCTGCACCACGCTGTGGTTCCAGTAGGTGGTCGGCGGCGTGAGGCAGCCGTTGTTCAGATCCCCGTCGTCGTCGGGATTCGCGGACGAGGCGCCGCGGCTGATGGTGTAGGGACGTCCGCGCGAGATGTCGTCCAGCCAGTCGAAACGCACCACCTGCTTGTCGTAGCCGGCGCCGGGACCGGGATCGCCGCCCTGATAGCCCTCGGCGACCGAGCCGTCGGCCAGTCGCAGGCGCACCCAGTTCATCTGTGGGTCGCGCTCGCCGCCCACGTTCACCAGCCACATGTCCTCGGCGCTGTCGACGACGCGCGTGTGGGCCCTCGTCACGGGCTGTCCGTCGTGGAATTCGGTCCAGTTGAAGGTGATCTCGACGGGCGTGAACGTCGGGTCGCGCGGTTCGTGGAGCACGGTCATCAGCAGGCTCTGGATGCCGGCGGCCTGCCAGATCTGGGACGCGCTGCTGCCGATGTCGTAGCGCATCTGCACATCGTGGGCGCTCGGCGGCGCCTCGGCCACGACGTAGAGACGCCCGTCCCAGGTGTCGGACGACTCGCCGTCGAAGTGGCCGGCCGGGGTCAACGCGCCGCCGTCGAAGGCGTGGGACAGGTCCACGAAATCGTCGGGCGTATTGAACGGTGTGATGAAGCTACCGCCGTACTCCACGCGCGTCATCGGCGTGGGCGTGGACAGGGACCAGGTGACCTGGGCGGGCGCGGTGGACGAGGCGGGGCGTAACACGGCGCGGTAGAAATCGTCGGCTTCGGTCGAGGCGTTGATGCCGTCCCAGCTCTCGGCGGTCTCGCGGTAGCGGCCGCCGCCCCCGTCGTCGTGCAGGATCGGCCACAGGGTCTGGCTGGCGAGCTGTTCGCCCAGGACGAAGCGTACCTTGTTCTCGCCCATCTGGAAGCGCGGCAGGGTGAAGGCGTTGACCTGGGTGATGGTCGTCACGCGCACGGCGTCCAGGCCGCAGCCGCCGGGATCGGCGGCCGCGTTCATATCGAGGCGCAGCAGGTACTCGTGGGTGCCGCCCACCAGCGACGGCGCCAGCGCCACGTCCTCGTTAAAAGCGCCGACGGGAGCCGACCAGATCTGCGTCCAGTTGAGGCCCGCGTCGCGCGAGAAGAGCAGGTGCACCAGGTCGCCGGCGGCGCGCTGTCCCTCCAGTGTGACGATGCCGGAAGTCGCCACGTTGGCGGCGTCGACCTTCAGGTCCAGTCGCGCCGTCACGCCCGCGGCCGCCGGCTGGAGGTTGGGCCCGGAGCCGGCCTCGCTGACGTGGGCGACGCCCGCCTCGTCGTGGATGGACAGGCGGTAGTCGACGCTCGTCAGGTCCGGTTCGTGATGCCAGACGCCCGTGCCGTGGAAATCGCCGACCGGCGAGGTGTCGTGGGGATCGCCCCAGGCGCCGGCGGCGCGATAGAAGTCCTCGGTGTCGCCCATGCGCTCCCAGTAGCGCGTGTACTCGTCGCCGGGACGCAGGTGTAGGCGGTAGCGCCAGCCGTGGCGCACGTGGGTGTACCAGTCCTGGACGGTGAAGCCGGAGATGTACGAATCGGCGCCGTTGCGCAGGGTGCGCACGTATTCGACGGGCTTGTCGCAGGCCTTGCGGTAGCCCCAGGGGTAGGTCAGGTCGCCGGCGTGCGCCGGGTCGACGGGATTGGTCATGCATTCGGGCGCGGCATGGTACAGGTAATAGTTGCCGGGCTCGGGTCCCGCCGCACCCAGGGACAGCGAGAGCGGACTGCTGTGGGCGGCCTGGATGTCGGCGCAGGAGGCTACCCCGCCGTCCGGCCGCAGGGCGTAGATCACCATCGAGGTGTCGAACATGTGCCAGTCGGCGCCGCCGTTCCAGGAGGCCTCGGCGACCGTGTGGTCGCTCAGCTCGATGTAGCGGTGTTGCCAGGCTCCGCCCCTGGCGTCGACGAACGACGTGTAGTAGCCGGCCACGTATCCGCAGAAGGTGTTGGCGTAGCTGTTATAGAAATAGATCGGATCGAAGAGCGGGCGGTCGTCCTCCCGGGAGACGTGCGTCTGACGGTGGCCGCGCACCATCCAGCGCCAGATCGCGATGGCCTGGTCCTGGGGATCGTCCCAGATACCCGTGGCGGACTCGAGGAAATCCTCGCGGCTGACGTAGTCGGGCGTGCTGTCCGTGTAGAGATGGATGTTGTGGACGGATGCCGCCGCGGGAGTCGCGATGGCGATCACCAAGGCTATGAGTAATGGGAAGATGTTGTTTGGTAGATGGTGCATCATGGCGCACATGATAGCAAAAATTCACACCCCTACGCTTGATAAAAAGTGAGGGGCTCCGAAATCAACCGGAGCCCCTCGGATATATCCCCGCTCGCCTATTTGAGCAGGGCCAGCTTCTGGATGCGGAGCACGCCGTCCACGGTCAGGCGCGCGAAGTAGACGCCGCTGGGCAGATTGCGGCCGGTCTCGTCGCACCCGTCCCAGCTACGCTCCTGCCAGCCCGCATCCGGCGTGGCGAACAGGTCGCGCACCAGACGGCCGCGCTGGTCGTAGACCGACAGCCCGACGTCGCGGGCGCCGGCCGGCACATGATACTTCAACGTGGTCGCCGGATTGAAGGGGTTGGGCGAGGCGTGACTCAGCAAGGCGGGCAGGCCCGCGCCCGGCAGGTCGTCAGCGCCGACGGCGTACTCGCCGGTGATGGTGATCTCGTCCACCCACCAACCGATGCCGCAATGGCCGCCGTCCTGGGCCGAGTAGCCCTCGTCGGAGAACAGCCGCAGGCGCAGGTCGAGCTCGGCGAAACCGAACGCGTTGTCGCAGGCGTCGATCGCCGACGTGGGAATGGCCCAGGTGTCGGTCACGCAACTGCTGTAGCCGTCGAAGGCGGCGATCTCGTACCAGACGGCCTCGGGATCGCCGGCGCAGCGCACTTCCACGTGGGCATAGTCGTAGCCGGGTTCGAGGTCCCAGTGATGGCGCAGGCTGATGGTGGCGCCGGCGGAGACGCCGACGATACGCCAGGTGAAATCGTTCCAGTTGTTGCCGTAGCCCGGCGGGCACTCGTACTCCGGGTCGTCCACACCGAACCACAGCCCGCCCGTGCCGCCGCAGGACCCGCTCTGGGACGTATCATGGTGGACGTAGCCGCGGCAGAAAAGCCAGTCCTCGTCGTCGGCCTCGAAGGTCCAGGTGAAGGACTTGTCCGGTGCGATCGTGGGCGGCCGCTTGGCGGCGACGAGGAAGTCGGCCGTCACGTCCTGGCCGGACGGGACGATGTTCTCGATGGCGATGCCGGTCGCGTCGCAGAAGTAGTCCTCGGCCGACGGGATGGTGTCGTCGGCGAAGCGGTCGCGGTCGCGCGGGCCGACCCAGTCGGTGGAATCGGCGCTGGCGGTCGACCAGCCGGGCCAGGCGTCGCCGTTGTCGCCGCGGTTGTACTCGTTGAGCCAGAGCTGCAGGGTGTAGTCGCGGGGGCCGTCGAGATGCTCGATCCAGTCGTCGGGAGCGTGGAACCAGGGGCTGGCTTCGACGACGTCGACCAGCCGGTGCTTCTCGTTGGAATTGCCGTACAGCGCATCGTCCACGTGGTAGATGATCATGCCTTGTGGCTGGGGTAGGCCGAAATCGACCTGACGTCGGGTCAGGCCGGCGTCGAAACCGATCGGCTGGCGGTTCTCCACCAGGAAGAACTCGTCGCCGCCGGCCGCGCCGCCGCGGAAGATGCGGTAGGCGACGGCGTTGGTCTCGACCGGCGGGAGGACGACGCCGAGCTGATCCGCGGTGACAGCGGTCGGCGTCAGCCAGCCCAGCTTCCACTTGCTCCAGGCGGTCATGTGCGAGGGGCAGCTGCCCAAGGCGTCGCCGCTGCGACGTCCCCAGGAACCGCCGCTCATCAGGCCCCATTCGCCGATGCCGCTGGAGCTGTAATCGGTGTCGTAGAGATCCGGCAGGCCGAGCACGTGGCCGTACTCGTGGGCGAAGACGCCGATGGTGATCTGGGTGCCGTCGTCGAGCATCTCGGGCTCGACGGAGTAGCGGTAGCACCAGACGCCGTCATTGGTGGCCAGGCCCCCGTAGAAAGCCCAGGCGTGGGACCAGATGTCGTTGTCGTCGCCGGTCTGCTCGCGGCCGGGGCCGGCGTGCACGAAGAAGAGGGCGTCCACGTAACCGTCGTCGTCGCCGGAGTCGGGGATGCCGTCGGGACCATCGTTGTCGTACTGGCTGTAGTCGATGACCGGATCTAGCTGGGCGATGGCCGCGGCGATCATGCTCTGCACCTGGCCGTAATCGGTGGGCGTGAAGTCGGCGTACAGGCCGGTCGAGGTATGCCAGCCCGACGCGAGTCCGGCCACGCCGTACTGCCCGTAGCTGTTCTCCAGGTAGTAATCGTTGACGCTGCCGGTGGCGTACGTGCCGGTGGAGAACATCATGTCGTCGTAGGCCGAACCCGGGTGGGCCACCTCGTCCGCCGGGTGGTCCGTCCACTGGAAGAGGATCAACAGGCAGGAGCCGGTGCCGGTCACCTTGGCGGACTTGCCGGCGGCGATCTCCTCGAGGGTCAGGCGATAGAGATCGGCCTCGGGCTCGCCGCCGCCGGCGAGCTTGGCCACTTCGACGGAGCCGAGACGCGACAGCAGGTCCGGAGAGGCCGCGACCGGGGATGGCGCACCGTGCGGACCGGAGTGGGCCAGGGCGGCGCCCTCGGTGAACAGGACGGCAAGCGAAAGCGCCAGCAGGCAAATGCAACGCATGGGATCCTCCAGGTTTTATCAGAGCTGGTCGGGGGGCGGCGGGATCCCCCTCCGTGATTGCACAGGGCTTGAACCCTGCAGCGCCGGACCTCCTGTCCGGCGGAGCGATGATACGCTCGTCTTATAAATATATCACTACTTTCGTCATGAGGACAGTCACTCACACTGTTCGTGTTGAAAAACCAGATAGACTATTTGGCAGGGCCGTCTCCTGATGGGGAGACGGCCCTTGAATCCTCAGCCGACTATCGCTCACGACATCCCCAATCTCCGCCCCAAATCACTTTGAGCAAAAAACACAAACGCCCGCCCCTCCTTGCCCTTCAAGAACAACCCCACTTCAACAGCCCCAAGCAGGTCGGCCCGCGCCGTCGCGTAACTCACATCATGGTACAACTGATGCCGACGAATGGAATAAGCGGTACCGGGATTATCCAGTGCATACCGAATCAGAGCCGACTGCCGATGGTTGAGATTGAACTCCGCAGTCGCAGTCGTCCGCAACAACTCTCGAGCCCGTCGTTGATCGTCCATCTTGCGCGCCAGGTATGCGTGCAGGTCGTCGATGGATCGCAGGATGATCCTGCACTGGTGCAGGAGAAAATAGGTGACGTCGTTCTCATCCGTTTCCGTGTACAGGAAAGCCCGGTGGTAGCTGGAACGCGCCTGCATGAGCAGGCGAGAGATGGAAACGTACTCCATCAGCCAATATCCGTGACGTGACATCGACCAGTAGAAAAGGGCACGAGCCGTACGGCCGTTGCCATCAACAAAGGGATGATCATAAGCCAACCAGAAGTGCAGCAGAATAGAGCGGATCACCGGGTGAATGAACGGCGTGTCCGACGATGTGTTGGCGAAATCACACAGAGCCTGGAGACGAGCGGGCAGGGTGGCCTCGGGCGGCGGGGTGTGCAGAGTCCGGCCTTCCATATCCTGGACGACGATCTCCTCGTCATCCCGGCGAAAACGGCCTACGGACTGTGGCTTGTCCAAGGTATCGGCGGTCAGGATCCCGTGCAGTTCAAAGACGAGTTCGGGCGTCAGGGGGGCATCTTTGGCCCGGTCGGCGATGAATCGCATACCGTGATAATTGTTCAGGATCATTCGTTCGCTCTTGTCTTGCGGCTTCCGTTCTTCGCGCAGCATGCGTTTGGCGTCCTGGCGGGTCGTGGCAGCCCCCTCCAACTGACTGGATGAGATGGCCTCTTCCTGCAGGGAGTGAATCAGGTACCGACGTTGATCCGGTTCCGGCGGCATGGTGGCGGTCGCCTCGATCGAGCCCAAAGCTTGACGGTCGATTGTGTGGACCATCTGTTGCGCGATATCTGGCATGGCGAATTGGAAAGCGCGCCCCTGGATATCCTGAAGAGGAATGGGCAGATACAGCGCTTGCCGGGCCAACTTAATCGCCAGCCACCATTGGTGTCGAGTCAAGCCGCTCGGCGGTGGCAAGTGCTGTAGCTTGTGCCAGTGCCTGTATCGCCCCCCTGGTGCTGCGTCCTTTTCCTGGTGGAGAATGCGGGTGAGAGTGTCTGCCGCTGTCGGCCCTTGAGCCAAGAGCTCTTGAATCAATGGGCTGGTATCGGGGGGAGAGGTCGGGATTTTCATGGGGCCTCCAGGAGTTATCAATTTGTCGGCAATTGATAGTTTCACACGATATCAGAATCGGGCCCATGCGTCAACTGATAACTATTAATTCCAGTGTAATTGATAGCTTGTGCCGGGAGCTGCAGGATTGATCCTGTAATATGTTGGTATCTATCTCGTTATATTCGCACCACGTAGCCCGAATCGTTTACACGGGATGGCATAACTAAGGTCAGCCCCAATTTGATACCATGGGAAGGA
>CAYMCR010000102.1:0-8642 GCA_964389015.1 uncultured Fibrobacteraceae bacterium
TACCTTACACCAGCAGGTGGAGTCTTTCAACTGGGAAAATCGCTCAATTTAGGTTTAGATAAAACGTTGAAGAGTGTTGTACTGGGGAGTGATCCGAGTATGAAAAACGGCGCCCTCCACAGGGAGGGCGCCGTCCGTTGCGATGGCAGGACCGATCACTTAGCCAGAGTCATTTTGTGGGCAGCCGTGCGACCGCCTTCGCGCAAGCGTGCCACGTAGGTGCCGGAGGCCATCTGGCGGCCCTCACCGTCGTTACCGTCCCAGACCACCTCGGCGGGACCGGCCTCGATGTGGCCGGCAAACAGCGTGCGTACGACATGACCCTGCAGGTCGAGCACATCGATGACCACGTCACCGGCCTTCGGGATGACGAAGCTCACCTTGGTGGACGGATTGAACGGGTTGGGATAGTTGCCCTTCAGGGCGAAGACGTGCGGCGAGTCGCCGACGCCGGTGCCCGGATCGTTGACGGTCAGGGTGGCGATCACTACGTCCAGCGAGGTCGGAGCGTTGCTCTCGAACACCACGTAGCCGGTGTAGACGCCCTCGGCCAAGCCCGTCGCATCGAAGGTGAAGGTCAGCAGGTCGTTCTCGCCTGGTCCCAGACTGCCGGTGTCTATGTCGACGGTCAGCCAGGAGATCGCGTCGTAGATGGTGAAGGCCGCGTCGCTGACGTCGCTGTACAGGTCGTCGAGGCTGCTGACGCGGAGCAGGCACTGGTTCGAGGAAGGTCCCGTGGCGGTGGTGGATTCGGCGCCGTCGTTGGGCGTCGAGGCCAGGACCGTCTCCCAGGCGCCGCCGTTGTTGCGGCTCAGCTCGATCTTGACGTCGGTCAACTGCGTGGCGGTCCACATCATGTCGAGCGCGCCGCCCACGGCCACCAGTTCGCCGCCGTTGGGCTGATCCACCGTGACCGTCGGATCGGGCACGCCGCAGCAGTCCACGTCGGCGTAGATCAACAGGTCGCCGGTCCACCCGGATCCGTCCACGAGGTCCACCCAGCCGGAACCCTGGTCGCTGTAGTTGAAGCAGCTCTCGGGCGCGTTGTCGTACATGATGCCCACCGGACCGCTGGTGTCGGTGAACTCGACGATCAGGAAGTACTCGCCGTCCATGTCGACGCAGGTAAGATCACAGGGGATCTCGACGATCTGCGGTCCGGTCCCCTGGCTGACGACGTAGGGCGCGGAACTGTCGATGATCGCGCCGGGCGTCGTGCAGGGGCCGGCGGCCTCCGCCAGATGCGCCACGACGGTGGGCGACGAGCCCGTCGACAGGTAGAGCACCATGCTGATGGCCCGCACGTTGAAGCCGACGTCGCAGACCGCGCAGTCGTAATCCGCCGGGTTGATGCGGTAGGCGTACGACTCGTTGCCGACCCAGTACGTATCATCGAAGCCCCCGATGGCGCCCATGTTGTCGTTGCCGAGGACGCAGTCGCCGGCGTACTTGAGACCGCCTTCCAGCGCCTCGGCGACGGGGCGGCCCCCGGCGGCTTTGGTCGCGGGCGCGACGTCCATCAGGAGAACATCGTAAGCGAGGGTCGAGCCCGTAGGTCCGGCGTTGGTGATAGTCAGGGTCTGCTGTCCGGTCTCGTCGATGTCCAGCTCCGACGCGAGGGTTGGGCTGCTCAGATCCATCACGGGATCGGGCATGACCTTATCGAGGGTGATCGACCAGGGTTTGCCGTCCCCTGTCTGGGCGGTGTTGGAGATGGCGATGAGGACCGAATACATCTCGCCGAGGGGCACGCTGAGATCCACCTGGGCATCCATATTCAGGTCCAGGGGAATCGGCTCGAGGACGTGATCGCCATAGCCGGTGCGCTTCTTGATCATGGCGACTATACCCATGGAGGTGGCGTCGTCGCCGTCGAAGGTGATCCGCAGCGAGCCCGGCTCGCCTTCCGTGAAGCCGCCGTTGAAGAGGAATCTGTGGGACAGGTGATCCAGTGAACCGCTGCCGTTGTATGGGTAGGCGGCGTTGGTAAAGACCGAGCTGGTGGGGTAGTCGACCGCCTCCTCGTAGCCGAGACCGGACAGGGCGCGAAAGCCGCAGGCGGAATTCCAGCCGCCGAACATGGCGTAGCCCTCGGCCAGCGAGGAGCCGTAGGCCTCCAGGACAGAGTTGTACGAGTTCAGCACTGACTGGCCGGTGTGCGTCGAGCGCCAGTCCCAGAAGTCGATGATGATCTGGTTGCCGTAGGTCTGGCTCATCCAGAGCTGCCAGATGCAGTCCTCGTAGGAGCCGCTGCCCCCATCATTGAGGGGAAGATGCGGCGAGCGGATGCCGTTGCCCGACCAGAGGTAGTTGTAGTAGTCGTTGACCACGTCGTAGGCGATCTCCTCCATCCAGGTCGCGTCCACCTCGACCCAGCCGCCTTCGGACCAGTAGGAGGTCGCGCGCTGGGAGGCGTGCTTGAACTCGTGGGCGCAGGTCACCTTGGCGGCGCCCTTCTGGTTGCCCTCGGGGTCGTCGTTGGCCGGGAAGCCGAAGAAGTCGTTGTGGAGCACGATCCGCGTGGTGTAGCCGCTGACGACGGTCGTGTAGCCGTAGGCGCCCATGTTCTCGAAGCTGATCTCGTAGTAGGGGCTCGCCGGCGGCGCGGTGAAGCCCATGGTGGTGACCTCGAAGTCCCAGGAGTAGTCCAGGTAACCGGCGCACCACTCCACGAAGTCCGGCACGCCGTTGACGGGATCGAAGTCCTCGGGCGGCACGGCGTCGCCCCCGGTGGTCGAGTAGGTGAACCGGAAGATCCCGGAGGGACTGATGTAGGTGGCCTTGTCGCCGCCCCTGGGCGCCAGGTAGTCGTCGATCCGGGCGACCGTAGCGTCCTGCAGGGTGCCGCGGGACTGCTCGAGTTCCTGTATCATCGGCGTGACGCACTTCAGAGGCGAAAAGCTGTCCGGGCGGTAGTCGACAGGCAGCTTCTCCTGATCGAATACGTAGTAGAACTTGTAGAGCAAGGCTTCGTCCGCAGTCAGGGTGCCAGTGTCCAAGGCTGCATCTACGCGGTCGAGGAAGGCGCTGCCTTCGTGAGCCCCGGCGACGGATGTGCCGCAAACGATGAGAACGCCCCAGAGGGCGAGAGTGATAAGCCTGCGATGCATTCCTAACCTCCTGCAGATTGACATCTTACAGCTCGCAGAATCCTCCAGGCACATCGATCGGAAGTCACCCGGCGATGATGCGAGCACATGACCATATTTCACCAGTATATATAATAGCGCATATTTATCCCGATTTGATCACAAATATCAACGACTTCCGGTCTTTCCCGCGCGAGGCGCTACCGTTACCATCGGGCCATGAAGACCGTTGCGACGAATCAAGGAGGCGCCGATCGACCGCACGCTTGGCTAGCGGTAATCGCCGCACTGCTGATCCTGTACCTGGCCGGCTGCCAACAACCCGTCGATGACGCGCGCACCCTGCCCGCCGCCGGTGTCACGGCGAAGCGCGTCTGGACGCCACAGCTGAGCAGGGATCTGTCGGCCATCCAGACCGAAGGAGTCCTGAGGATCATCATCTCGCCCGGTCCTCCCTCGTACCTCGTGCTCAACGGCGAAGAGACCGGCTTCGAATACGAACTGGCCGCGATCTTCGCCCGCGAGTGGAATCTGAGACTGGAGGCTGTCACGCCCGGTCCCGGCGAGGGCCCGTTCACGCTGCTCAACGAGGGTCGGGGCGATCTGGTGTGCGGCGGCTTCACCGCTAGTAACGACCTCAAGCGACGCGGCGATCTGACCCGGGCTTACGCCCACACCCGGGAGCATGTCGTGCTCAACGCGTCGGCGGGCGCGTCGACGTCGCTCGACGATCTGAACGGTCTCGCCATACACGTCAAGGCCCACTCCCCGGTGGTGGAACTGCTCCGCAACATCAGGGATGAGCGGGGTCTCAATCTGCGCATCGTGACGGCCCGACCCCGCTGGAGCGAGGAAGAGCTCCTGCGCCGGGTCGAGAACGGACAGATCGCCGCCACGGTAGCCAGCGCCAGGTCGGTCGAGGCCGCGCGCATCGTGCATCCGGACCTGCGGCTGGGGCCGGCCCTGACCGAGGAATTGGCCCAGTGCTGGGTCGTCAGACGCAATAGCCTCGACTTGAAGGCTGCCCTGGATCGTTTCCTGAAACGTCACTACCGACCGTCACCCGACGGTGCCAAGCGCAGCCAGGCCTACGGCGTGCTCGAAGACAGGTATTTCAACGACCCGCGCCAGGTGCGCTACTACCGCCAGGACGAACTCCGGCCCGACCGCACGGGCAGACTCTCCCCCTGGGACGACGTGATTCGCGAGACCGGTGCAAACCACGACATGGACTGGACACTCGTGGCCGCGCTGATCTTCGAGGAGTCGCGATACGATCCCGACGCCCACAGCAGCGCCGGCGCCGTGGGCCTGATGCAATTACTGCCCAGATTCACGGCCGCCGACTCGGCCGCCCTGCACGACCCGGAGACGAACATCCGCGCGGGCATCGACCACTTGGCCGAGATTCGGCGCAGCTACCACTATCTGGACGAGAAGGATCGCTGGTACTTCACCCTGGCCACGTACCACGCCGGCTTCGGGCATATGAACGATGCGCGCCGCCTGGCCATGGACGCCGAACTCGATCCCAACAAGTGGCGCGGCAACGTGGAGGTTGGACTCAGGCGCAAACGCGAACGCGTCCATTATCCCCAGGCGCGACACGGCTACTATCGCGGCGACATGTCCGTGCGTTACGCGGAATCGATCCTGCACCGCCAGGGGGTGTACCGGCTCTTCCTGGATCTCTGGACGCCGGCGGCGGAGAAGGACGATCCCGGGCGCCTCGACTACGAATGATGGGGACACGGTTCCGGCCCAAGCCAGAACCGCACCGCCTTCTTTCCACGTGTAAACTATGACTTGGCAGGGTCGCCGGACCGCGTCCCGGTTCTCGCCATCCACCGCCACAGAAACACCGAAGAGACGGACGCCAGCAAGAAGAAGCCGGCCGCCGCGGCGAAGACCTCCAGATAGCCCAGCAGCCTGAGGATGGCATACCCGGCCAGTGGTCCGACCACGCCGCGCACACCCACCATGGTCACGTGTATGCCCTGGTAGTACCCGCCCTGTCCGGGCGGAGCGAAGGTGATCGAGCCCACGTGCCAGGTGACGTTCACACCCGACATGCCCAGGGCATAGATGCCGAAGGCGAGATAGGCCATGGCCACCGGGGCCAGGCCGGGGACGTGCTCGGCCAGCGCCAGGGCCACCGGGTAGCCCGTCAACACCGCGAAGGCGAGAATGCAGAGACGCACCGGATGGAAGCGGTCCATCAGACGGCCCATCACCGGGCCCAACGCCGCCACACCCAGCGAGGCGATGAGGATCCGCGCGTTGGAGATCTGCTCGTAGCCGAGATCCAGGCGCTCGGTGAAGTACAACGGCACCACCGGATTGAGCATCATGAAGGCCATGCCGTAGAGCATGAAATTGCCCTCGTGCCAGAGATAGGCCCTGTCCACGCGGAAGGTCTGCAGCGCCTCGCGGAAGGGAGTGGCGACCGCGCTCGCCAGCCTGCGCCAACGGACCGGTCCGAGAGGCAGGCGCGGCACCATGAAGATGTCGGCGAAGCCGGCCGGCGGATCCTCGGCGGTGTCGTCCGCGGGCCGCGGCAGGCGGGCGAGAATGCAGAGGTAGACGAACCCCAGGCAGCCCATGACGGGGAAAATCGCGCGATACAACCCGGCGTCCCGCTCCAGCAGGGCGCCTGCCACGAGACTGGTCGCCGCCGTCGTCAGGTTCTGGATCAGGGCGCCCATGCCGAAGACCCGTCCCCGCCGGTCCGCGGGCAGGTTGGCCTGCAGGATGCCGTTGACGGCGGGATAAACCAGCGAACCGAAGAAATGCACGACCGCCAGTAGCGCCACGAAGGCGACGGGTGTGGTCGCCAGCGGCGTGAGCAGCAGGACCAGACGGCCGCCGAGGCCGCCGCGCAGCAACCAGCGTCGCCGGCCGCTGTGGGCCATCAGGTGTCCCCAGTACAGGGCCAGCAGCAAGCCGGCGGTGTCCATGGTCACCGCCAGGGTGACCAGGGCGCCGGACGCGTGCAGGGATTTGGCGAGCACGAAGGGGAACAGCAGGTACCCGGCCCACCATACCCCCTGGAAGGCCATGCCCAGCAGGTAACGGCGGGTCGTGAGGCGCGCGAGGACATCCGACCCGGATGTGGTTGATACGTCCATGTCCTGAACAATGGCACTCTCGGCATAATCACGCCAATGGCACTCGCGGCATAATCACGCCAATGGACCGCGCCGATTGACGCGCCCCGCCCCACCCCCTAGCATCGGCCGATGCGCACTTGTGTCCTCACGATCGTGTTGTTGATGGTGTCCAGCGCACCGGCCGTACCCGCGCCGGACGGCGCGGGCGACGTTTCCGCATTCGCCTTCAGCCTGGGGGCCGGACTCGGCTGGGGGAAAACGGCCGACAACATACTACGCTACTACGACGACTACGCCCGCATCCCGCGGCTGCACGACCGGGAAGCGGGCGCGTCCCTGCAACTGGGCATCGGCTACCGGTTGCTCGAAGATCTGACCGCCGGCGTCGAGTTGCTCGCCTGGTCACGGCGAGCCGACGACGGTCTCGCGACGGCGCGTCTCGACCTGATCACCGCGTCCGCGGCCATAACCTGGCACCCCTGGCGGGGCGGCCTGTTCACGCGTCTGGGTTACGGGCTGGGCTCGGCCCGCCTCGATTACCTGGAGCGCGGCGAGGAAAAGACCAAGCACGACACCGGCGCCTGTTACCTGCTGGCCCTCGGCTACCAGTTGCGCCTGAGCGGCACTTTATCACTGTCGCCGCAGGTCTCGCACACCGCCTTCGCCACGCGCGACCTGGAGGTGTGGGCGTCGCTGACGGCCCTGACGCTCACCTTGAACATCGAACCGTAGGAGACTCTCATGAAAAGCCGCCTCTTCGCCTTCACGCTGTTGCTGGCGGTCGCCGCGTCGCTGTGCGGCTGCGGCGAAACCCACGAGGGTCGTCCTGCGGGCAGCCGCGAGCCGGTCCTGCTCGCCGGTGGACAGGTCCCCGACGGCGCACTCGCCGTGACCCACGGCGGCGTCGGCTCGCCGCCCACCTGGACCGAGGACATCCAGGCCGCCGCGGACGCCGCCCTGGCCGAGACCGCGGCGGCCGACGACGCCCTCGCCGGCGCCCTGGTCGGCACCCTGGTCCTGGAGGACAACCCGTTGCTGAACGCCGGCACCGGCGCCAACATCCGCCTCGACGGACGCACCATCCAGATGGACGCGGCGCTGATGACCTCTGACGGCGAGTTCGCGGCGGTGGCGGTGATCGAACACGTGCGTAATCCCATCCTGGTGGCGCGCGCGGTGCTCGACACGCCGCACCGCCTGCTGGCCGGCGACGGCGCCACGCGCTTCGCCCACGCCATGGGCTTCGCCGACGAGACGCCAACCTGCGAACAGGCCGCAGCCAAGTACCGCCAGCGCATCGCCAAGCTGTTGCGCGGCGAGGCGGGCGGCGGCTACGACACCTTCGACTGGCGCCGGGCGTGGAACTTCCCCGGCCCGCCGCCGTCGCTGCCCGGCGACTCGGCCGCCCCCAACGCGAACGACCGTCTCCAGCTCCGGGATCCCACCGACACCGTCGGCACCGTGACCCGCGCCCCCGACGGCACCTTCGCGGTCACCCTGTCCACCGGCGGCACCTCGATCACCCTGAACGGACGCGTGGGCGACGTGCCCATCTACGGCTGCGGCTGCTACGCCGGTCCCGCGGGCGCGGTGGCCTGCACGGGATACGGCGAGGAGATCATCCGCGCGGCCATGGCGCGCACCGTCTACGGCTGGCTGGAAGATGATCTCTCGGCACAGGAGGCGGTCAGAAGGGGCGTGGCGCATTTTCCGGAGGACTGGTCGCTGGGGTTGATCGCCGTGGGGCGGGACGACTGGGGTGTGGCGGCCACCGAGCAGATGGCGTATGGGGTGGCGGGTGATATGGTAATCTTGGACAACTAGTGTGATGCATAAGTCTTAATCAAGACCTTCCAAAGTGACTCCCACGGACTAGCACTTGCTCTTTTAGATGAGCTGTCGAGAATGCTCCCGAATAGGGTGGGGGCGGTATCGATTCTTGTGCGGGATCGGGGGCTTTCGGCGCGCATAAATCGTGCCCGCCTTGGCTCGTAACTCATTATATAGTTATTGGTTAGCACTTGCGGGGTGAGTGCTTTTCGACTATCTTGTACTCATCGATTGCTACCGTTTCGACCTCCCACGAAACGCTCGTTTTCCGGGAGGTTTCTTATGTCCGCCACCGATATCCACGCCCGTCTCGAAGCCGCGCTGCGCGAACTCCAACTTGCTGAAAAGAATGCCGTCCTGTTGTTCGGTGAGATGCTGCGCCGCAAGCTGTACCAGGACCTCGGTTACTCATCCATCCAGGTCTACGCCGCCGAGGCTCTTGGCTTCACACCGAGCAAAACCTCGCAGTTCGTGCAGCTGGCTTGGGCGCTTGAAGAACTGCCGCGACTGCGTCAGTCGGTCGCAGCCGGTGAGCTGGGCTGGACCAAGGCACGGGAGGTGTGTAACGCACCACATTATTTCACCCCCTTCCAGTCACATTGCCTAACCTGGT
>CAYMCR010000103.1:0-8577 GCA_964389015.1 uncultured Fibrobacteraceae bacterium
CACCATAAAACCACAACATGTAGGGGCAACGAGAGTAAAGTGCATAGCCCCATAAGCTGATCATAACGTTGTTGCTCGTCGCCTCGCTGGCGGCCACCGGCTGCATGCAGGTGGAGATGGCCACGGATCTGGCCAAAGACGGCAGCGGCACCTACTACTTCACCATGACCATGTCCACGGAGGTCGAACAAGCCCTGAACGAGATGTCCGAGATGGAAGGCGGCATGAACGACGAGATGGACGACGTGCCCGATTTCGCCAACTTCGACAAGTCGGATTTCGAGAAGGGGCTGGGCAAGTACGACGTCAAGCTGAAGAAATACACCAACGAAGTGAAGGACGGCCAGCGCATCGTCAAGATGGAGCTCGCCTTCCCGAACTTCCAGGGTTTGCAGGCCGCCATGACGCTGGCCATGGGCGGCGGCGACGAAGGCATCGGCATCCAGAAGCTGGAAGACGGCAACTACCTGCTGGAGGCGATCGAGAACCCCATCGTCCTCGAGGAGGAACAGCCGGAGACCCCGGCCGAGGAGCCGAGCATGGAGGACATGCAGGCGGCCATGGCCAACGCCGGCAAGTCCATGGAGCTGATGGGCAAGCTCATGGCCCACAGCAGCGAGCTGGCCATGACCATGAAGATCACGTTGCCCGGCGACGTCATCGAGCACAACGCCCCCAAGCTCGAGGGACGCACCTGCATCTGGGAGATGAACGCCGAAAACATGATGTCCGCGGGGAGCATGGAACCGCGCATCGTCTTCGACGGCAAGGGCATTGACATCAAGTGAAGCGGCGGCTTTCGCGACGAGACCGGGGTCCTGGCGGCCCCGGTCTTCGTTTTTATCAAACCTACGCCGGGTCCAGGCCGGCGGTGGTAACCGCCGGCCGTTTATTCATCAGGGCATCACTTGGCCAGAACGACCTTGTACGACGAGACGCCGCGGTCGGTCACCAGGCGGGCCAGGTAGGCGCCGGAAGGCAACCGGCCGCCGTCGTCGCCGCGTCCCGACCAGCTGATCCGGTGCGGGCCGGCTACGGCATGCCCGTCCAGCAGCGTCGCCACGCGGCGCCCGGCCAGATCGTAGATCTTCAGCTCGACCCGGGCGGACGACACCAGCTCGAACCTGAAGGTGGTCAGAGGATTGAAGGGATTCGGCGCCGCCGCCAACCGTACCGTCGCGGCCGGCGTCGTCTCGACGCCCGTGCCGGTGTTGTTGTCGTAGGACAGGACGAGCTGGTCCATGCCGCTACCGTCGTTGTAGCAGTAGCCGACGACGTACAGCGTGCCCTGGGTGTTCATGAAGATGTCCTTGGCCTCGTCGGTCAGGTTCTCCACGCCGTCGTAGCGCAAGGACCAGTTCTCCCCGCCGAATTCAGGCTCATAGCCGACCGTGGCCACGTCCCAACTCGTCCCGGTGCCGTCGCTGAAGCCGGAGACGAGGATCTCTCCCTGAGCGCCCACCGTCACGCAGTTGGCCACGTCGTACCAGCCCTGGGGGCCTTCGTACGTCGACGTCCAGAGGGGGTCTCCGTTGACGCCGTCGAACTTGGCGGTGAGGTAGTTGCCGGCCGTGACGCCGACGACGATGGGATTGCCCGCGTCGTCGAGGACCATGTCGGCGGGATCGTCTGCGGCCGTGCCGTTGGTGTAGACCTCCGACCACAGCTCCGTACCGTCGTCGCCGTCGTATTTGATCAGGGTGACGTCGAAGGACGTAGCGCCGCCCCAGGTCTTGCAGCAGACGATCACGTCCCCCGCCGCATCCACGGCCACCCAGCCGTCGGCGCTCAGGTCGTTGACGATCTCCTGGGTGCTGACCGCCCAGTCGATGCCGCCGGAGGCCGCATCGTACTTCACGACCATCAACGTGGCGCTCGCGTCGGCGTTCTGCAGGAGCCCGATGGCAACCGGGTTGTCGTCGGGTCCGACGGCGATGTCCAGACCGCGGTCGTCGAGATGCGCGGCGCCGCCCTCGAACTCGTCCCAGTCGATATCGCCGGTGGCGTTGTCGATCCTGAAGGTCGAGAACTCGTCCTCGTGACCATCCACCCAGGCCCGGCCGGTGATGTAGGCATTGCCCTGGCTGTCGAGCACCAGCGCGTAGGTCGATTCGTTCTCGGCTCCGGGCGAAGCGTAATGAAGTGACCAGAGAACCTCCCCGGTCCCGCCGTCCAGCTTCAGGACGACGATATCATCTCCATGGCCTCAGCCCACGCAGCCGCAGATATGACCCGCGATGATCAGGTCACCCTGCGGATCCCACTCCACACCGGACACCATCATGTCCGACTCGTCGAAGGCCGGTATCCGCTCCGACCAGATATCGAGACCCGTCAACGCGGCAAGCTTGCGGACGATGATATCGAGACCCTCGACACCGTCGTGGCTGAGACCGGCCACCACGGGATTACCCTTGGGATCCGAGGTGACGAAGAGACCGGAATCGTCGTAATTACCACCGCCGTCGTAGACGGCAGCCCAATTGAAACCGGGACCGGCCTGCGCGAGGACGGGCAAGAGCAGGCAGCAACACAGAACCAGGATCCCTTTCATAGGCACATTCTCCTTGTGACGCACTAGGAATATACTGACATAAGCTCAACCCGGACAAGGTTGCCCGGGAGCGATCACATTATAGCAGAGTTGAAGAAAAATGAACAGGCTCTTGGTGGCCATGGAGTGGAAAAAGTCCTGAATATGGCCTGAAATCGCTATTTCGAACGGTTACAACGACTCGACGCACCGCCATGTCTTCAAATATTCTGTTTTTTTTATTTGGGCGCCTCCCGAAGGCCATTACAATAGACACGAGTTTGGGGAACTTACGCAACGAAGACAGTATTCTCGGGAGAGTCATCTCTCCGTGACACGACCCAAGGAGACTCAACCATGCGGAAAATGATCACGATCCTGGTCGCCATGGCAATCATGCTATCGGCCTTCGCCGCTTTTGCCGAGGACAACACCATCATCGGCGCGCCCAAGTGCAAGATGTGCCACAAGAAGGACAAGATCGGCAGCCAGTTCAAGATCTGGTCCGAGTCCGTCCACGCCGGAGCCTTCGAGACGCTCAAGTCCGAAGAGTCCGTCGCCATCGCCAAGGAACAGGGCCTGGGCAACCCCTGGGAAGAGGCCGCGTGCCTGAAGTGTCATACCACGCAGGCTTTCCTGGGCGCCGAGCTGAACGCCAAGACCAAGTACGTGGACGAGGAGGGCGTCGGCTGCGAAGCCTGTCACGGCGCCGGCTCCGGATACAAGAAGAAGACGATCATGAAGGACCGCGACACCGCCGTCGCGGCCGGGCTGAAGCTGGCGGGCGAGGAGAATTGCATCCTCTGCCACAACGACAAGAGCCCGACCTTCAAGGAATTCGTGTTCGAGGAGCGCTGGGAAGAGATCAAGCACCCGATTCCGGAGGCCGCCGAGTAGACCTCGACCGCGTCCCACTGATCACGAGAAGGCCCCCGCAACACTGCGGGGGCCTTCTCTCTCCGACTTGCAGACCGTTCAACTCTCCGTATCGTCGGCGCCGTCCGCTTCGCCGCCGTCAGGTTCGGCCGCGCCTCCCACGTCGGCCTCCACCCGCGTGCGGACTTCCCGAGCGGGCTTCACCAGCTTCACGCCGGGATGCTCGTGCTCGTACATGTCCTGGGGCATCATGCCGTGGATCCAGGCCGGATTCATGGGATAGACCCCGGGATTGAAGACCGTGGCGTACATGTGCCAGACCAGGATCGCCAGGAAGGCCAGCCAGGCCTCGTAGTAGTGGATCACCAGCATCACGTCCATGAAGCCGCGCGGGAACCACTGCACTACGAGGTTGTCGAACCACAGCGCGAAACCGGTGATCACCATGATCACGGTGCCCCAGATCAGCGCCCAGTACTCGGCTTTCTCGACGTAGGTGAAGCGTCCGAAACGGGGCGACTCCTCGCTCCAACCCAGGTTGAACTTCATGCGATGCAGGAATTGCCGGGCGTCGGTCATGGTGGGCACCATGTCCCTGAAGAATTCGCGCCCGCGCGGGGTAATCAGGAAGAAGGCGTGGAACACCGAACCGAGGATCATCAACACGGCGGCACCGCGGTGGATCACGCCACGCACGGCGTAGCCTCCCTCCCGACCGAACAGGAATTGGCTCCACCACGCATCGTAGAAGCGCAGGGAGAAGCCGGTGACCACCAGGACCGTGAATGACAACGCCAGGACCGTGTGCTGGAAGACCTCGCTCGGTTCCATGCGTCTGACCTGGGGTTTCTTGTTGATCACCTCGTTGATGCGCTTGAACAGATCGATGAGCCAGTGCAGGATCATGCCGCCGATCACGCAGGCGATCAGGATCGTGTAGATGATCTGGACGATATGCGCCAGACCTGTGCGGTGGCCGGTGGCCGTCTCGTGTATCGGCTGCCGCGCCACGTCCGTGGTGATGCCCCCGTGACAGTTGCCGCACGTCTTCTTGAGGTTTCGGGAATTGACCGACGAGCGACTGTCGTCCGAGGGCAGGATCAGGTGCGCCCCGTGGCACGAAGCGCAATTGGCCACGGTATTGTCGCCCGCCTTGCTCTTGAGGCCGTGGTAAGAATCCACGAAGGACTGAAGACGCCCCGTCGGCAGTTCGTACTTCTCGTTCAGGGCGGCGGATTCGTGGCAGGGCGTGCATGTGGCTTCGGCCAACCGATAGGGGCTGACCGGTGAGCGCGGGTCCTGGGTGGGCAGGATGCCGTGCTCGCCGTGGCAGGTCGTGCAGGTGGGCGTGTCCACTTCGCCGCGAGCGGTCAGCTGGCCGTGGACGCCGTCCCAGTAGTCCTGCTCGATGGCGCCGTGGCATTGCCCGCAGGTCATGGGGATGTTGAAATGGGCGATCATCGAACGCGGATCGTTCGGCGACAGGATCATGTGGGCCGAGCCGCCCGTGGAGTGGCAATCGTTACAACTGGCCGCCTGATGGATGCCGCCGGCCGTCGCCATGCCGTGCACGCTCTCCGAGTAGACGCGGATGGGGTGCTTGAACTTGATGTTCAGGTCGTGGATGAGTGTAGAGTCCTCGTGGCATTGCCCACAGGTCGACGGCAGGTTCAGGGGATTGGTCATGGCGTCGCGGTTCATGGACGAGAGGATGCCATGGCTGCCGTGGCACTCGGCGCAGCTGGGCACGAACTCCGACGTCCCGATCTCGCCACGGCCGTGCGCCTGGTAGGTGTCCGCCTCGTCCTCGTGACAATCGCCGCAAGCGACCGCCGCCAGTTCCTCGTCATGGGGCAGGTCGTCGATCGTCGCATGGCAATCCATGCAATCCAGATCCTCGTGGACGCTGCCGGCGAGATGTTCCTCTCCCACTTCGACCGGATCGCCGTCGGAATCCGTGTGGCAATCCGCACAATCCTCGGCCGTGAAATCCTGGGCGCCGGCGATGGCTGCGAACAGCCCGACGATCAGCGTCGCCCAGGGTAGAATGTCGTGATTTCTCCGCATTGCGGCCTCCGTCTAGAGACGTTGACGAGTCGCCCCAATTAAGCGATGCCTTACCGATCAAATCAAGATCAATCCGATTCGTAACTTGTTGACTAACGTCATGAGTTACAATTCGTTATCCTACCATAATAATAGGTTTATCTGCCGATTTGAGCCGATTTGACGAAAGTCAACGCCGAAACCCCTATGTAGTATAGGGAGATAGCGTAATTTGCAACTTGATTGCTATAATCATTGTATCTATTATCAAGACAACGGGTTACGTGAATTTGACTTTGACACGACAAATGTCGCTGACTATGATCCTGTCAAGGACCATATGAACTGTTTAACGATCCTGGAATTGCCCTCTCCAGAGAGGCGGGAGTTCCCTCGAACTCCCGCCTCATCATTCGTCCAGGACGCCGCTCATTTACCGCGGTCCAGGGGCAGCACACCGGCCATCTCCCCGATCACGTTCACCAGATCGCTGCCCGAGGGAATAACGATCTTGGCGTTGTCGGACAGGGCCTCCTCCAGTGCCTCGAGCTTGCGCAGCAGCTGCGCGTTGCCGATGAAGTAGCGATTGGCCGCTTCGTTGACCAGCTTGATGGCCTCCGCCTCGCCCTCGGCCTGCAGGATCTTGCCCCGCTTGATGCCCTCGGCCTTCTTGATCTCGGCCCGCTTCTCGCCGTCGGCCTGCCGCTCCACGGCGTTGGCGTAGTCCAGGGCGGCGATCTTCTCGTTCTCGGCCTTGACGACCTTGTTCATGGTCGACTGCACGTCCTGCGGCGGATCGATCTCCTTGAGCTCGGTGCGCACGATCTCCATGCCCCAGTTGAGCGTCTCCTGGCTGAGGGTCGTCAACAGCTCGCCGTTGATCTTGTCGCGCTCGCTGTTGGCGGACTTGAGCGTGAGCGTACCGATGATGTTACGCAGGGTCGTGCGCGCCAGGTTCACGATCTGCCACTGGTAGTCGTTGACGTTGTACTGGGAGCACTTGACGCTCTCTTCGTCCGACTTGACCTTGAAGTAGACCTGGGCGTCCACGCGGGCGTTTAGGTTGTCGAAGGTGATGATCTCCTGGGGCTGGGCGTCGACCATCTGCTCGGTCACGTTGATCGAGATCATGCGGTCGATGATCGGGATGATCCAGTTGAAGCCGGGATTGGCGAAACGCCGGTACTTGCCGAGCCTCTCGACGAGACCGCGATGGGTAGGCCTCACGATGCGGATGCCGGCGAAGAACACAACGACGATGACGATGATGAGAATTACGAACAACATGTTTTCCTCCATAACGAGTCGAGTTAACACAGCGGACCGACCGCGGATCACAGGATCCTACGCAGCCCGCAGACGTTTGTTCGATCTTGACCGGGTTTACGCTACCGGACCCGGAAACCACCAGGCCTTTTCCACCTTCGCGACGGCGCGCTCGCCCAGTTCGTCCAGCACCGGCGACAGCTCGGACAGGCGGAAGGCCGCCACCTGTTCGTCGCGGGAGGCGATATTGCCGTCCTGGATGGTGAACAGGCCGTCCCGCTCCCCGTCCGGAACCGGTTTCACCTCGAGACGCCCGTACCAGCCGCCGAAATGGCGGAACAGGAAGAACAGACTGTCCCAGCTCGAGACGTAGCCGCCACAGCCCGTGCAACGCTGGACACGGATCTTGCCCCGCCGCCAGGCCGGCTTGGCGCCGCTGTCCCCGCAGGCGAGGCACTTCAGGCCGTCCGCCGCCGCCACCGCGGGTGCCGCCGAAAGGAAAGCCGTCAACTCCTCGCGGAAGGGCGACACGCGTGCGGTGTACGACATGACCGTGCCGAAAAAGCGTGCGCCCAGCCACAGCAGGATTGCGAACACGATCAGGGCGAGTCCGTTGAAGGCCAGCACGTCCCACAACCCATGGGACAGGCTGGCGTAGAGGTAGGCCCTTATCAGCAGTCCCCGGCGGGCGCCGTCGCGGCGACGCGCATAGACCGCCAGGCCCATGGGAAAGCTGAACAGGATGTGAGCCGGCGTCGCGGTCAGCAACCGGATCATCAACATGCCGCCCACGTTCCCGGCCGAGATCGCGTAGAAGTAGTTCTCGATCAACGAGTAGCCCAGTGCCACGCACGCCATGTAGACGACGCCGTCGGTGGGCTCGTCCATGTACCGACGGAACAGGGGCAGACAGCTGAGCATGGCCAGGAGCTTGGCCGCTTCTTCCAGGGGACCGACGACCAGGATGGCGCCGAGCGTGCTGCGGACGTCGCCGACGCCCGCCAGGTCGAGCAGGTGGTAGATCACACCGCTGATGACGATGGACCAGGCGCCGCCCACCAGGGTGACCGTGACGAGAACGCGCCAGGGTTCCTGCTCGTGCACGTCGAAGTGGCGCAGCCGCGCGATGGCCAGCAGGCCGGCGAGCGCCGAGGCGCCTATGAGCGCCAGGATCATGGCCGGTCGGTTCCTATCCCGGTGTCGTCCCAGACGCGCATGGTCAGGATGTCGCCGACGGCGCAGCCGAGCCGCTCGACGGCGCTGCCGCGGTTGACGGCGATGGTCAGGCGGCCCTCCGCGTTGGGGAAGATCACGCCGCGGCCGGGTACCACGCTGGAGTAGGACTTGCCGTATAACGCGCCCGTCGACCCTCCGCCCGCGACGATCCGGACGAGATCGCCCTTGGCGACGTCCAGCCAGGTCAGATCCCCGGGCACGAAGGAGGTCTCGAGGTTGCCGTGGACCGGGTCGACCGACAGGACATTGGCCGAGATCACGCCCTCGCCGCGCACGGCGACGGGCTCGGGGGTCATGACCACCAGCAGGTCGCGGGCGCCGGGCGCCGCGCCGCCCTCCGTCCAGGCTGCCAGGGCCCGCAGGGCTTCCAGCCGCTCTGCCGCGTTCACATTCACGTGCCCGTAGCGCTTGACCAGCCAGAAGGCGGCAGGGGCGCCGGCCTCGCCGGCGGACTCCAGGTAGGCGCGAGAGTCGCCGGACTCGCCCTGGTTGCTGACCAGCAGCAGGGGGTGTTGGGGCCGGCGCGTGAAGGCCAGGTCCTCCCCCGGCACGGGGAACGAGTAGCGCGGGCTGAAGGCGCAGGCGCCGTCGACGGCGTCGGGGTGGTGCTCCACCAGCAC
>CAYMCR010000104.1:0-8245 GCA_964389015.1 uncultured Fibrobacteraceae bacterium
CTGCGGAAATTTGCCTCGGTTTAGGTCGGCTATCGAGGAATCGCTCAATTTAGGCAAAACTTAAAGAACCAGAGACCAAAGGAGACCACAATGGCTAGAGTGCCACATATCGTTCGCAAGCGCAAGAAGTCCAAGATCATGGGAAAGCCCGATACCATCAGCCGCCAGGATATCGCCGCCATGCAGGTAGATGCCAGGCTTGATCTGATCCGTGCTCTGATCCCTATCGGCTTGTCCTACGTGGCCGCTGAACTGGAGCATGAGCGTGCGGTCGGCGCCGGTGACCATGTCGCGCAGGTGGATGTCCGTGCGTGGCGGGCCGCCAGCAGGGTCCGGTGTCGTCAGGCTGTAAAGTAGTCGGTCGCCGTCCGGGGTGAGATCGATCAGCCCCACCCGTGAGATGCCGGCGAGGTCCTCGGGAAGCAGGGCCGCGGCGGGACGAACGCCCGCCGCGGCCATTGCGATCAGGAAAAATACCAGGAGAGAACGTCGGCTCATGTCTCGCCTTCCGTCATTTCACGGCGTAGCAGATTACCTCCATGGGCGCGGGCTCCTCATCCTCGGAGAGCGACGGGCCCGCTCCCTGCGTCTGTAGTGAGATTTGCGCGTCGATGAACCCCTTGACCAGCACCATCCGGTCCGCGCTCGCGAACATGATGCCGTCCTTGGTGCCGTCGCCCGCGATGGGCAGCTGCACCTGCTTGATGAAGACGCCGTTGGGATCAAAAACGTCGTAGACGACGATCATGCCCTCGGGCGGTGCATGGAAGCCCCGGCTGGACAGCACCCACAGGTTGCCGTCAGGGTCCAGTCTCATGCTGTTGATGTCCTCGTCGATCTCCGAGACAGAACGCTCCACGGGGAAGGGGACGCGGCTGAGCTGGGCCTCGAGAATGCCGTCGACCAGCGCCTTCTCGTCGTCGGTGCGCTGCCAGTGCTCGAACTCCCGCTCGATCACGCGCACCAGGCTGCCGGCCTCGTCGTAGACGTCGATCCGGTACTGTTCGCGGTACGCGGCTACGTAGACCCGGCCGTCCTCGCCCAGGATCCACTTGCGGAACTGGGGGAAGTACTGTTCGGCCTCGACGATGTCCAGGTGCGCGAACTCGTACTTCTTGGGGTCGTTGAGGAAGGACAGCTTCAAGGTGCCGTCGGCGTCGTAGCTGCGGATGAAGTGGTCGCGGATCTGGAAACCCTCTTCCTGGTTGATGGTGCTGTAGACGCCGCCGAGCACCAGGTGCCCGCCCGCGCTCTGCACGTCGACCAGCGAGAGGAAGCCGCCCACGGTCGGATCGTCGCCGCCCGGCACGAAGGTCTCGGCGGGATTGTCCTCGAGGTCCACGCAGATGACCTGCCCCGGGAAGGCCTGCACCAGTCCCAGGGTGCCGTCGGGCATCATGAGCATGTCAACGGGGATGCGCACCTCGCCTGGTCCCTCGCCCTCGCGGCTCAGGGTGTGTGAGAACTCGCCGTCGGGCGTGAAGACGGAGACCTGTGATAGTTGCGTGTCCAGCAGGTAGGTGTTGCCCTCGTCGTCGGCCACCACGCGGGTAATCAGGCCGAAGATGTTCTCCTCGTCGTCCTCGCCGCCGACGCGCCACAGCTCTTCCAGTTGCAGGGACTCCACGCCGTCCCGCGGCTCGGCGCCGTTGCGTACGTGGATCACACCGTCGATGGTGACTTCTTCGGCCGCCGGCAACGGGGACGCGGCGATGGCGCAGAGGAAAACGCACAACAGGAAGGATCGCTTGTTCATGCTCGTCTCCTTGTATGGGAAGATGGTGGTGTCGTATTACGCTGTTCCGTGGCGATGGTTGCTTTTCAGCGGCGAGTTGTCAATTGGACACGCTCGCGCAACCCCGGGCAGCTCGGCTGCGTATGCTCCTTGTTCCCCACGGATCCACCCGAACTCCACAAAGAGAGGCGAGATCATGAATTGCTGCACAGGGCGTGCGCTGGTCGCATCGCTGGTCCTCACGCTCTTGGCCGCCGTCGCGGTCGCCGGCGAGTTCACCGAGAGCTTCGACCTGCGCGTGGACGAATTGCGGGTGGTCAACCTCATCGGCGAAATCGTTCTCGAACCAGCCGACGGCGACGAGTTCGAAGTGCAAGTCCATGTACGGGGCGACGACGCCTCGCGCGATCGCATCGACTTCAAGCTCAAGGTCGACGAGGGCGACGACGCGTTGCTGCGCGTGGTCTTCCCGGTCGGCAAGGAGCGTCGCTACGTCTACCCGCCCCTCGGGCGCGGCAAGTCCACCATCACCTTCGAAAACGGCGGCGACAGCACGAGCAGCTGGTTCGGCAAGGTCATCAAGGGGCTCAAGGGCGACAAGATCACCGTGGCCGGCCGCGGCAAGGGCCTCGAGGTCTGGGCCGACGTGACGATACGCGTGCCAAGCGGCCGCGCGGCCGACGTGCGCCTGGGCGTGGGCAAGATCGAGGCCGAGGGGGTCGCCGGTGATCTGGTGCTGGACATCAACAGCGGCCCGGTGTCCGCGAGCCGGATTCGCGGTTCCGTGCTCGGCGACACTGGCAGCGGCAAAGTCGCCTTTTCGGACATCGAGGGCGACGTCGATGCCGACACTGGCAGCGGCAGCGTCAAGCTGCAGCTGCTGCGCATGGGCCACGGCAAGTTCATCGTGGATACGGGCAGCGGCGGCATCGACCTGATCCTGCCGCGGGACGCCTCGGCCAAAGTGACGGCCGACACGGGCAGCGGTGGCATCACCGTGGATCTGCCCGGCGTGGATATCGGTCGCAAGAAGCGCGACGAGCTGCGCTTCACCATCGGTGACGGCGACTCGCGTGTGGTGCTGGATACGGGCAGTGGCGGCATCCGCATACGAATGTAGCGAACTCAGTCGACGACCCGGGTGCGGGGGTAGAAACCACTCCAGGCGAACCAGAAGGCGGTGCGGACTACGTGTTTCCGTGGTTACAGCCGCTGTCGGCCATGATCTTGTTCTCGAGACGCGCGAGGGTCTCGGGGTCGTCGGCGAAACCGAACAGGCGCCGCGCGCCGCGACCCAGGGCGAGAAGCTGCGTCATGTATTCGCGGCAGTGCTTGCACATCATGAGGTGAAACCGCATCTCGATGCGTTTCAGCCACGTGAGCTCATCGATTTCTCCCGTGGCGACGATGTGTGTTACCTGTTTGCAATTCAACATGTCCGGTCACCAGCTCGGTTGGAGGCGCTCGAGGCACTCTCGCAGTGCGTTCCGCGCTCGGAACAACAGCACCCCTAGATTCGTGCGCGAAACGTCCAGGGTATTACAGATTTCTTCGCTGCTGAGGCCCTCGACCTCCTTCAGGACGAAGGCCAGGCGTTGTTTGTCGGGCAGGGGCTCCATACAGCCCTCGATATAGCGCGCGATCTCGCTGTCGTAGGTATCGTAGTCCGGTTCCCGCGGCGGGTGGGCCCACATGCCGCGCGTATCGAAGCGGCTCTCGACGACCTCGTCGATGTCTTCGCCCCGCTCTTCCTTCTGCGCCGCGCGCCGCATCTCCGACACTTTCCGGTAGAATATGCCGAACACCCAGGTGCGCACGTGCGAGCGCCCCTCGAAACGCGCCGCGGTCTCGATGAAGGTCTTGAAGGTCTCCTGCGCGACATCCTGCGCCCGTTCCTGGTTCAAACCGGCGCCGCGGGCGGCGCGCAGGATGTGTGGGAGATAGGCGTGCACCACGGCTCGGATCGCCTCGCTGTCGCGCTCGCGGATCCTGGCTACGAAGCCCGGATCGTCGAAGGCGGCTGGTCCTGGCGGTCGCGACATCTCACACCTTGACGAGGAAGTCCGTAACAAGCCACGCCCCCGCCACACTCGACGGTGTCGATTGGCAGGCGCGCTGTTTCGTGGAACCGATAATCACCGTACACGACACGATGAGACGTGAAAAGAAAAGAGGAGAGAAAGATGAATACAGGAAATTTCAAGTACGTCGTGATCGCCGGACCACGCTCACGATACGGGTTCCCGAGCGGGAGCCCGTTCTTTCTCGGCCCTCCTTGGCACTACTTGGCAATCTAGTTGTACCTCTCTCTAAATGCTCTTATCCTTGTTGTTCACTTTGATGCTACCGGAGGTCTTGTCATGCGTCGGATCGTGTTCTGTTCACTATCGCTCATCCTCTTGACTTCAGATGCCTACGCCAACGGTTTCCTCGTCGGGAGCAGCGAGGGCGTGGACATCCAAGGGGCCCGGCAAAAGGCGTTGATCGTCATCGATGAGGGTATCGAGGAGCTGGTTCTCGAGGTGAGATTCGAGGGCGCGGTCGAGGATTTCGCCTGGCTGGTGCCCTTGCCGGCCGCACCGGAGATGAGGGTAGTAGAGCGGGAGACCTTCAAGATGCTCAGCAGGGCCACGCGAACGGTGGACATGGGCAGATCGAGACGGTCCGGCTTCGCCTTAAGTGGCGAATCCAGCGATGAGGTCAGCGTTCTGGAGCGGAAGCTGGTCGGTATCTACGACATCGCCGTGCTGGCGGGCGGCGCCGGTGGAGGTATCGTCGCCTGGCTCGCGGAGCATGGTTTTCGCCTCCCGGCCCACGCGACTCCCGTCATCGATCAATACCTCGCCCGGGACTGGGTTTTCGCCGCCATGCGTATTTCCCCCACCGCCGCGAGCGAGGATGCGTCTCTGGGGAAACACCTGGCCGACGGTACGATCCAGCCTGTGATGTTCCGTTTTCCCAGCGCCGAACCCGTCTACCCCCTGAAGATCAGCTCGATCATGGGACATCCGGCCGAAGTTCTGCTCTACGTCATCGCCAAGGACCCTCTGGTCTGCCGGAACACCGAGGCTGTCGACTGGCGGAACGACGTCTTCGGAAGCGTGAACCTGGACAGGTTTCAGATACCCGACCATCTGGCGCATCACGAGGGGACGAACGTCCGTCGCGACACGACCTATTACATAACCGAGATCGCCGAGAGGCACTTCACCGATCAAGGCGGCGCGGTCCTTACCAAGCTGAGAGCCACCTTCGCACCGGAACAGATGGTGGACCTCACCTTCGAGTCATATTCACCGATCGACGAGCTTGCAGCGGACGACCTCGGCCGTCGTATCCAGGCGGCGATCTATCTGGGTACCCGGCCGTCCCGGGAAGCCGTGGTTCCCTTGCTGGAGCTGATGTGGGGGTCCAATGCGTCCTTGATCGACCAGGAGGATGCGCTTCAATACTTCCGGGAGTTCCGCCACTACCCGGATCAGGATGTCACCACCGCCCTGTGGGCCCTGGGACGGATCGGTGCCGACGAGGCGGTGGAAGATGTGACCCGGTGGGTGCAGGGGCCCAATCCCAGGTGCGCCCTGGAGGCGTTGAACACCTTGCTGGAGCTCACCCCGCAGACCGCCACGGAGATCTGCGTGGAAATCCTGTCCGGTATCAGATCGCATCTTGTCGAGTGCAGAGAAGAGAGGGCGATTGTCGTATTGGCGCGGGATTGGCTGATCGCTTACGGCGATCTCGTGTCCGTACCCGGTCTCAGGACAATCGTGAAGGACAAGTATTCACCGAAGTCGTGGGATGAATATAACTCTAATGTCACCGATCTGGGCCTCTACGCCCTGGTGGCCGCCGCGGCTTGCGGCGACAAGACGGCGCAGGCCGAGTTGTTGAACGACATGAAGCAGGCTGCTGTCGCCCTCAACGTGCCCAGCGTGAGAGGCATGATCAGTAATTATCCCGCGGCCATGACCTTGGGCATTGCGATCCTCCACTCCAGATACGGAACCCAGGGGGCGCCGTTACAGGTTGTGGAAGAACTCCTTGCGTATCGACCTGCCGTGAAGGAGTCCCTGTTCCGCAAGCTGGCCGACGACCAAGAGTTGGGTCCCCGGATGGACGGCGTGCGGGCCGTAATGCTGTCCAAGCTGGAAACGCCGGAAGACCGGGATTTCAGCCTCCTGAACGAGATCTGGGATCGAGCTCTCGACCAGCCCAGGAACCTGAGGGTCAAATTCAGGGGGTCACTTGCCGCTAACGATACGGTGACCTACAACGTGGATGCCATCGCCGCGGCCTATGCCCTGGGCACGCACGGTCGCGTGGCGGATCTGCTCGCTTGCTGGCAGGACGTGGACTGGGATGATGTCGATATGAAGGGCGAGTTGGCATTGGCCCTCTGCCTGACCGGCGATCCGGAGGCTGTTCCCACCCTGCTCGAGTACGTCCGCACCATCTGGAACCACAACGCCGCCATGCCGAAACTGACTTCGGTTCTGGGCCGAGTGCCCCTACCGCCGTACGGGTGGCCCAATGGCGCGCCGCTGGACCTGCGCTATCGCGCCGGACGGATCGTGGATTTCATCGTGGAGCACGCCTGGGACGAGGTCCTCGCTCTCGTGGCGGATGGGAGTCTCCATCCCCAGCACCGGATCTTCTGGGCGCTCGAACCGATGCCATGGTGGGACTATCCCACGACACGTTACGTCGAATTGCTGCGGGAGCTGCGTTCCCTGACCGAGGTGGAACTGATGCGGAAGCGGATCGACTGGAAAATCGATCAGGCCGTGAGGACCATGACGCTTCTCCAGGCTCGGAATTAACGGTCCCGCTTGACTCCCGCGGCACCGCAATTCACGTTTGCAGAGCGCGGACCGGCGTCACCGACGTCGACACTTCCCCGCTACGGGTTCTGTAGAAAGGGATCGAGATGACGGTCGTACTGAACGGCTCCGACCTGACCATCGACAAGCTGGAGAGGATCGCGCGCCACCGGGAGCAGGTGGAGCTTCACCCCGACGCCCTCGCGCGCATCAAGGTCTGTCGCGCCATGCTCGAGGAGAAGATCGCGGCTCGCGAGACCATGTACGGTGTCAACACGGGCATCGGCGAGCTCTGCGAGGTGATCCTGGACGACGATCAGGTCGAGGACTTCCAGAAGTATCTCATCTACAACCACGCCGCTGGCATCGGCGACCCCGCACCCCTGGAGTATGTGCGCGGCGCCATGGCCGGTCGGATCAACGTGCACGCCCACGGCAACTCGGGTTGCCGTCCCGAGATCACGCTCACCCTGATCGAGATGCTCAACAAGGACGTCACCCCCTTCGTCTGCCAGAAGGGATCAGTGGGCGCCTGCGGCGACCTCGCGCCCATGAGCCAGGTGGCCCTGTTGATGATGGGCGAAGGCCAGGCCTACTTCCAGGACGAGCTGTTGCCCGGCAAGGAGGCGCTGACGCGCGCGGGCATTCCCATCCCCGGGCTGCAGGCGCGCGACGGTCTGGCGGTCATCAACGGCAGCAACCTGCTGACGGCCATGAGCGCCCTGCACCTGTGCGACATGAATCGTCTGCTCAAGCAGGCGGAGATCGCCTGCGCCATGACTCTCGAGGCCCTGCTCGCCAACCTCAAGCCCTACACCGCGAAGCTCCACGAGAAGCGCGGCTTCACCGGCGCGATCAGGAGCGCCGCCGCCATCCGCAAGTGTTTCGAGGGCAGCGACCTGCAGACCGGCAAGATGAAGACCAAGGTACAGGACGCCTATTCCATGCGTTCCAGCCCCCAGGTCATCGGCGCGGCCCACGACGCGGTGCGCTGGGCGCGCTCGCAGGTGGAGACCGAGCTGAACGGCGTCGGCGACAATCCCATCTTCCTGCCCGAGGACGGGGTGGCGCTGACCGGCGCCAACTTCCAGGGCTCGCCGGTCTCGCTGCCCATGGACATGGCGGGCGCGGCCCTGACCATGATCTGCGTGCTCAGCGAGCGCCGCCTGAACCGCCTGCTGCACCCCGCCCTGAGCGTGGGCCTGCCGGCGTTCCTGACCAAGGGCGCGGGCATGTTCAGCGGCATGATGTTGAGCCAGTACACGGCCGACACGCTGATCGTTGAGCAGCGGATATTGTCGGCCCCGGCGTCGATCCAGTCGATCCCCGCCGCCGCCGACCAGGAGGACTTCGTGTCCATGGGCATGAACACGGCGCTCAAGAACGCCCAGATCATCGACAACGCCTGCGGGATCCTGGGCATCGAGTTCATGGCCGCCGCCCAGGCCCTCGACTTCCGCGACTTCGACAAGGGCAAGGGCGTGACCGCGGCCCGCGACGAGGTGCGCAAGCACGTGGAGTTCCTGGACGTGGATCGTCCCCTGCATACCGACCACACCGCCATGAAGGCGCTGGTCAAATCGTGGGACATCCTCGAGGCGGTGGAGGGAGCGATCGGCAGTCTGGACTGAGGTTCCGTTTTACACGGGATGGCATAACTAAGGTCAGCCCCAATTTGATACCATGGGAA
>CAYMCR010000105.1:0-8214 GCA_964389015.1 uncultured Fibrobacteraceae bacterium
ACGGCGAGAAACACTACATCTTGTACCGGGGAGAGTCAAGTGCATAGCCCCATTAGAGAATATATGTCTTATATTTGCCGTATTGTCGGGGCAGCCCTGCTTGTGGTATAATATATCCCCCGTCAAGGTCCAAGGGAACCGGCAACTTTAAGCGACCGCCATCGGGTGGACCGTTTCCGATATCATTTCACCCTTGACTGGCCGACCGGCCAGAGAGAAGGGGCTCGCGCATGAAGAAAGCTCTCGCCATCGCCCTGGTACTCGTGGTTTTTGCTGGCGTGTCCTACGCGGGGAAGGTCTCCCCGGGTCTGGAAACGCTGATGAGCACCATGAACGGCAGCGACGAGATCAAGGTCCTGGTCGTGCTGAACGACAAGATAGACATCGAATCCCTCGACTGGGAACTGCACGCCGCCAAAGCGCCGTTGCACGTCCGGCACACCACCATAGTCCAGTCCCTGCAAGACAAGGCCGTCCAGACCCAGCAACCGTTGCTGGCTGAGCTGGAGAGCATGCGCGGGCGCGGTCAGGTGAGTGGCTTCACGCCCCACTGGCTGGTCAACTCCGTGGTGGTCGTGACCACCGTGGACGAAGTGTCCCGTCTGGCCGCGCGGGCCGACGTCGAGGTGGTCGAGGCCGACCTGGTGGTCGAGCTGATCGGTCCCGTCGACGAGCCCCGCGCCAAGAGCCTGGGCTCCCGCGGCATCGGCATCGCGCCGGGCGTCGTCGACGTGGGCGCGCGTCGCGTGTGGGACGAGCTGGGCATCGACGGCACCGGCGCCGTGGTCGGCGTACTCGACACCGGCGTACAGGGCACCCATTCGGCCCTGAGCTCCAACTACCGCGGCAACTGGTATCCCGACAGCGAATGCTGGATTGACGCCGCCGGCCTCGGCGACTCAACCCCCGTCGACCAGCACTACCACGGCACCCACGTCATGGGCACCATCTGCGGCCAGGCTGCCGACGACACCATCGGCGTGGCGCCCGGGGCCCACTGGATCGCCTCGAACGTGATCAACATGGGCACCGGCACGGCCTTCGACAACGCGGTGATCGCGTCGCTCGAGTTCATGGCCGATCCCGACGGCGACCCCGGCACCTCCGAGGACGTGCCCGATGTCGTGCAGAACAGCTGGGGCGTCAACGAGGGCTTCTCCGGCTACTACGACTGCGACTCGCGCTGGTGGGACGCCATCGACACCTGCGAGGCCGCCGGCGTGGTGCTGACCTGGTCCGCGGGCAACGAGGGCTCCGGCAGCACGACCCTGCGCAGCCCGGCCGACCGCGCCGCCAGCCCCTACAACTGCTTCAGCGTCGGCGCGACCAACCACACGCCGCCGTTCTCGGTCGTCGGCTTCTCCAGCCGCGGCCCCTCCGGCTGCGGCGGCGAGTACGCCATGAAGCCCGAGATCATGGCGCCCGGTGAAGACATCTACAGCGCCGATCCGAACGGCGGCTATCAGTACCTGAGCGGTACGTCGATGGCCGGCCCCCACATCGCCGGCGTGGTGGCGCTGATGCGCTCGGCCAACCCGGGCCTGGACGTCATCACCGTCAAGCAGATCCTCATGGACACCGCCATCGACATGGGCGTGGCCGGCGAGGACAACGACCACGGCCACGGCTTCGTGGACGCCTACGAGGCGGTGCTGGCGGTCATGTCCGGCTACGGCACCCTCGAGGGCACCGTGACCGATCTTGGTACCACCCTGCCCATCGCGGGCGCGACCGTCATGTTCTCGGCCACGGGCGAGATGACTCGCACCAGATCGACCGACGCGAGCGGCTACTACAGCATCATGCTGCCCCAGGGCGACTGGGATCTCGACTTCACGGCCTTCGGCTACCTGGGCGACTCGGTCGCCGCCGTGTCGGTCGTCGAGGACATGGTCACCACCCAGGACATGCAGCTGGCCCAGGCCCCCTCGGCCCTGCTCAACGGCTACGTCTACGACGACGAATCCGCGCCGGTGGACGGCGCCACGGTCGCGGTGCTCGATACGCCGCTGGCCCCGGTCACCTCCGGCATCGACGGCTACTACGAGATCACCATCCCCACCGGGGCGGTGTACGACGTGCTGGCCTCGGCCTACGGCATGGGCAGCCAGCAGGTGAGCCTGGACTTCCAGGGCGCCACGACGCAGGACTTCATCCTGCCGCAGCTCATCTTCGACAACTTCGAGAGCGGTACGCTGGCGGTGTTCCCCTGGGAGACCAGCGGCAGCGCCGACTGGTTCATCACCACGGACCAAGTCTACGAGGGCATCTACAGCGTGAAGTCCGGCAACATCTCGCACAACCAGTCTTCGGTGCTTTCGCTCACCCTCGACGTGCTGGCGGCCGGCAACCTCGAGTTCTATTACAAGGTCTCGTCGGAGAGCAACTACGACTACCTGCGCTTCAGCATCGACGGCGGTCAGCAGGCCGAATGGGCCGGTGAGATCGACTGGACGCTGGCTTCCTATGCCGTAGGCGCCGGCGAGCACACCTTCACCTGGTCCTACGACAAGGACGGCTCCGTCGACACCGGCGGCGACTGCGCGTGGCTCGACTACGTGGTGTTCCCGACCATCGCCCCGCCGACGTATCCCGAGCTGGCCGTCTCGCCGCCCAGTCTCAGCGAGAACCTGCAACCGGGCGAGACCTCGGTGCAGTACATCACGCTGGACAACAACGGCGAGGGCGAGCTGATCTTCAACGCCAACGCGACGATGGACCTGGTCTTGGCCGCTACCGGCGGTCACGAGTCCATCGAGTTGGGCAAGGACGACCCCGATCCACGCGTCGGCCAATCGCCGCTGCTTGGCTCCGGCGGTCCCGACGCCTTCGGCTACAACTGGATCGACAGCGACGAGTTCGGTGGTCCGACCTACGACTGGCTCGAGATCAACGGCCTGGGCACCGCCCTGTCGCTCTCCGACGACAGCATCTCCAGCGACCTGCTCCTGGGCTTCACGTTCCCGTTCTACGGCACCGACTTCACCACGGTGAGGGTGTGCTCCAACGGGTTCCTCTCGTTCACCACAAGCGACCAATCGTACACGAACGACCCGATCCCCGACACGGCGGAACCCAACAACATGATCGCGCCCTACTGGGACGACCTGAACCCCGCCTCCGGCGGCACGGTCTACTACTACGCTGATGCGGCCAACAGCCGCTTCATCGTGGAGTGGGACGCCGTGGTGCACTACGGCACCAGCGACCCCCAGACCTTCCAGGTCATCCTGAACGCGGACGGCACGATCCTATACCAGTACGCGACCACCAACGGTCAGAGCGAGGCCACCGTCGGTATCGAGAATGCCGGCGGCAACGACGGCCTCGAGATCGTCTTCAACGCAGCCTACATCCACGACGGACTGGCGACGTTGATGTCCTTCGTCCCGCCGCCGGACCCCTGGCTGGCCGTGACCCCCACGTCCGGTACCGTGCCCGGCCTGACCCTCGGCACGCAGCTGGCAGTGGCCTTCAACGCCACCGATCTGACCGAAGGCTTCTATACCGGCAACGTGACCATCAGCAGCAACGACCCGGGCAACCCCCAGGTCGTGGTGCCGGTGACGCTGTCGATCAGCATCGGCACGGCGGTCGGCGACGACAACATGCCCAGGACCTTCGCCCTGGGCGCCGCGTACCCCAATCCCTTCAACCCGTCGACGAAGATCGCCTTCTCGGTCCCGGCCGGCGGCGGACGGGTCGATCTGAAGATCTTCGATCTCTCGGGTCGCCTGGTGCGCACCCTGGTCTCGGGCGAGCAGCCCGGCGGTCATCACACCGCGGTGTGGGCCGGCCGGAGCGATGAGGGACGTCCCGTGGCCTCGGGCACATACTTCTATCGCCTGCAGGCGCCGGGCTTCGACGGCACCAAGAAGATGGTGCTTGTGAAATAAGTCCGCGTCAGTAGACCGAGTTGAACGATCAGCCCGGTTGTCGAACCTATGAGGGATCGGCAACCGGGCTTTTTGATGCGATGTGGCGTGGACCCCACCCTGAGGTGGGGTCGTTTATTGATATCATCAGGCGAGGACGCACGCAGGCGCGTCAGTCGGCACGGATAGACAGCCCGCCTTTGCCCTGGCGGTGCACCGACAGCTCGAACATGGCGGTGTCGCGACAGAACGCCGCTTCGAGACGGCCGCGATATGGCGCCAGCGACGCGGCGATGCGCGCGGGGAAGGTACCATCCCAAGGATAGAGGTCGCGGTCGTCGCCCAGGCGCAGCAGTTCCGCCTTCAGCTCCCCCATCAGGCTTTCGCGGTCCGGATGGAGCGACGCTTCGAGGTCCTCGAGCTGATGGCGCAGCATCTCGCGCAGAGCCCGGCGCACGCGGGGGCTTTGGTCCTCCGCGTCTATCTCGACGTGCTCGTCGTTCAGGTCGATGAGTTCCACATCCAGCCAGGCGTAGTAGGCGAGGGCGTAGATGTAGGTGTACTCGCCGAGACCCATGCCGTGCCCGGCGAGGGCTTCGTTGCGGGCGACGGCCAAGCGGCCGAGCTTGCCGGCCATCCCGAAGGCCTGGCCGACGGTCTTGATGACTTCCCGTATCTTGGTGCCGCCGGACACCCCCTGCTCGTCGAGTTCCTCCATGCGCCGGAACTGGCCGAAGATCTTCTCGAAGCCCTCGCAATGGGCCATGAGATCGGTGCGCACGTCCAGGAAGACCTCGAGGCGGTCGCGGGGGATCACGCCGTCGAGCGGCGGATGGTATTCCGCCTGGGTTCCGTATGTTTCCTCGAGGGCTTCGCGCGAGTGGACGGCGTCCTTGAAGGGTTTCATGAGGGCTACGCCCCCGCCGATGGTGCCCACGATGGCCAGGATCACCATCAACCCGCAACCGATGCCGCAGCCCTTCAACCAGCTCGTGCCCGAGGCCATGTCCACACTCCCGCGTTGGGTTCGTCATTGCCGCTCCCGGTGAGAACGCAGGAAAGCGTTGCCGGGTTGCAAGCCGAGGATGCCTTCTCGCCACGCGGCGGGCAAGGTGATTCGACGTGGCAAAATCCGATACCCGGCACACGGATAATGCACGTTCGACCGCGGCGCGTTGCATTGAGGGCGTCGCGCGATCGCCGGCTCACGTTGCCACGCTGTTCTCCGTGGTTGCCCGCGATTCCCCACTGCAACCTCACCGCACTCCCCCCGGCCGCCGAGCATGGAACCTGCTCTACGGCGAGTGCTTCCGCAGCATGAACCTGAAGCGACCGGGAGGTAAGGGAAGCATGAAGACCGAGAACATGATGTTCGTGGTGATATTAGTACTCGGTGCCGTCTGCCTGCTCGCGGGCTCCGCCCAGGCGATCCTCGTGGACCTGGACGAGCTGGACGTCGGCACCGTCGTGGCCGGGGAGGCGCCCAACGGCACGATCGTCAACGCCGGTTACTTCGATGATTTCATGCTGACGGTCGAGAACCACGGCGACGGACCGAATTCGCTGGTCGTCGGCGAGGTCGTCGTCCTGTACGGGCATCCGGACTGGCAGGATCAGCCGCCCGCGCAGAGCGACCATCTGATGTTGGTCGCCGACAACATCATCGACGACCGGCCCCACGACGGCAGGATCGACCAGCCGGTCTGCGAAAAGGACGGCGGTGCGGTCGAGTTCGCCTTCCGGTCCCCCGTCAACCTGGCCTACGTGCTGTTGAGCGCCCTCGATACCGACAACCACGACTACGAACTGCGCGTCGACGGCGAGATCGCGGTCTCGGTTTCCAACGGCAGCCAGTGGGACGACTCCGGCATCTTCATCGACCTGGAAGGATACGTCAGCATCAGCAACGTGAGTGTTCAACTGCGTGGCGGTATCGGCATCGCCCGGATCGGATACTTCCCCGAATCGGTTGCCGCGGAAACGGCAACCTGGGGCTCGGTCAAGGCGCTGTACAGGTAGCGACCGCCACTATTCACCCGTCGGGAAGAGGGGTCCCCGCCAATTGGTGGGGGCCCCTTGTATGCGCCTAGCGGACTACTTGAGCAGCAGCATACGCCGCGTTTCGCTGACGGTTTCGGTGACGAGCCGCGCGAAGTAGACACCCGACGGGACCGACCTGCCGTCGTCCCCGCGACCGCTCCAGGTTGCGACGTGGCTGCCCACCGCCAGGGGTTCGTCCACCAGACTGGCGACGTGCCTGCCGGCGGCGTCGTAGACGCCGAGGCTCACGCGCCCCGGCCGGTGCAGGTCGAAGCCGAGTGTGGTCCGCGGGTTGAAGGGATTGGGACGGCAAGGGCGCAGCCGGGTGCGCGCCGGCAGAAGGACGTCCGGAGGCGGCGACGGTTCGTTGGCGACGACCACGTCCAGGCCGAAGTGCTCGCCCAGGACCCAGCGCAGGGCCCGACCCATGTCCGCGAGATCGAAAAGCGTGGGGTCGAAGCCCCAGACCACGTCCGGGATCCCGCCCGGCTTGGTCGCCACGGTCGCGTGACTGAGGAAGCCGACGGGGGCGGCATCCAGCAGGGTCCGCTCGGCATCACCCCAACCCGTGCCGTCGGGAAAGACGCCGAGCCCGCATTCCTCGACCGGGTCGAAATCCGGATAATCGTCGTTCCCATTTACCAGCTGGCGCTCCAGGATCCAGTCGTAGCGAGTGCAGGCGCCACATGGGTTCGAGCATGGGGCCGCCGTCGGGATGGGTCTGCGGGGACCATTCCGCGGGCAGGCCGGTGATGTTGGTGTCGTAGAACTCGTCGTACTGACCGAAGACGTAGATCTGATCCAGGGGCGGAATGTCGTACTGCTGATCCTGCCAGTCGATAACCGGCGAGGTGGTGATCTCCGTGGGGATCGCGCCGCCGACACCGTGGGCGTCGCGGAAGTCCCCGTCCAGGGCGAGGGCCTTGGTGCCGACGCAGTGAAGTTGCCGGTGATCGGTGCCCGAGATGCAATCGTCGAATTGATCGTCGTGGCCGTAGAACGACAAGGGACGGGGATTGTCCAGCACCGAGACGCCCAGCGAGCGGTAGGGATGGAGCAGGGTTCCGAGGGACGCCGTGGTGCCGTCGGGGTACACGTAGTCGCCGAAACCGAGCTGCCAGGTGTGGCCGTTGCAGACGAGGTCCGGCCCGGTGGCATCGTAGAAGATGGGGCGTGGGCTGACGTAGCCGGCAGAATCCGTGATGTGGAAGTTGGTCGTCGCGCCCGCACCGACCAGCAGGAGGTTGCCACCGTAGCGCTGGTAGGCGTCCAGCCAGATGTACGACGGGCAGAAAACAGGGTCTTCTTCGGAACCCACATCGATGAAGCGGAAATAGAAATTCTGGGCGATGTAGGACAGCCGGTTGAAGCGGGTGGCCCAGATCACGGCCTTGTACTCCGCCAACTCGCGCAGTCCCCACGCACCCTCTTGGATCTCGTTGTCGATAACGTCACGCTCGGGATTGAAGCCCACAACATCGCCGAGCAGCTGATGCCAGCGCGCATCGCGGTACACGTCGTTGTCGTGGGGGATGCCGGATTCATCGGGCCAAGCGTTGCTGACGATATCCCGCACGTCGTCGATCAGCAGCAGCGGCCGCTTGTCCTCATGCGACGGGAAGAGGATCACGTCCAGAAAGACCTGTGTGCGCGTGAAACCCCCATGGGTATCGGCGCACTGAACCGTGAAGATGTGGATGCCGCTGGTGAAAGACCTCTCGGGCGCCGCCAGGTGTTCGGGCCCCAGACCGGGCTGCACTCCCCAGCCGGGGTCGCCGGGATCGGTGGGGTCCTGCAGATCCCAGCCCCAACGGTACCACACGATCTCCTCGCCGTAGGACTCGGCGGACGCGAGCCACGTGAAGCGCAAGGGCTGATGCGGTGCTATGTCACGGTCCATCCGCCCGAATTCCCCTGCGCTGATATGGGTGCCCAGATCGGGTTCGCGCAGGGTCAGCGTCGGCGCAAGCGTATCGGCGATGTGGAAATTGTGCACATCCAGGGCGTACTCGCGTCCGTCGCTCACCAGTCCGTCGGCGTCCTTGGCCTGCAGGGCGATGAAGTAGTGGAAGAGCTGGTCATGGGCGTCGTGAATCGCCAGTCCCGCCAGGGAGATCTCCGGCGAGCCCGTTTCCGGCCAGTCCAGCCAGGGGGTCCAGTCCGGATCATCCCAGCTCACGGGATCGTCGACCACCGAGTTGTAATCGCCCTCGTTCTTGACGTAGATAGAGCCTGTCCCATTATAGCCTAGTACAATGTATAACTTTAATATTCGCATAATGGCCTGAATGTGCTATGC
>CAYMCR010000106.1:0-7897 GCA_964389015.1 uncultured Fibrobacteraceae bacterium
GGAAACAAGGCCCATGGTTAGAATGACTTGACCAAAGTTAAAGGTGTAAAAAGTGCGGACGTCCACGCCGTCGAACGAGGCTCCGCCTTGACCGTCGGACCATCTTGGCTTCATATGGGGGACGAGGGGGCCTCGACACATGTCCACACGCGACGACAAACTCTATATCCTGCTGATCAGCATCCACGGTCTGATCCGTGGTCACGACCTCGAGCTCGGGCGCGACGCCGACACCGGCGGCCAGACCAGGTACGTGGTGGAGCTGGCGCGCGCACTGAGCGAGCACCGCGAAGTAGGGCGCGTCGATCTGCTGACCCGGCACGTGAAGGATCCACGTGTGGACGACGACTACGCCAGTCTGGTGGAAGTGCTTTCGGAGCGGGCCAGGATCGTCCGTCTCGAATGCGCCGGCGAGGACTACCTGCCCAAGGAGGAGCTCTGGGACCATCTCGACGAGTTCGTCGATCACGCCCTCGACCACATCCGGGCCCAGGACCGCCTGCCCGACATCATCCACAGCCACTACGCCGACGCCGGCTACGTCGGGGCGCGCCTGTCGAGTCAGCTCGGCGCCCCGCTCGTGCATACCGGACATTCACTCGGCAGGGTCAAGCGGCGACGTCTGCTGGCCGACGGCCTCAAGCGCGATGAGATCGAGACCCGCTACAACATCACGCGCCGGATCGAGGCCGAGGAGACGACCCTCAGCGCCGCCGAGCTCGTCATCACCAGCACCCGCCAGGAAATCGACGAGCAGTACGGGATGTATGACTTCTACACCCCGGAACAGATGCGGGTCATCCCGCCCGGCACCGATCTCTCCCGCTTCTTCCCGCCTGCGGGCGATGAATTCGAGAGCGAAATCGCCGCAGCGCTGCCGCGTTTCCTCACCGAACCGCGTAAGCCTATCATCCTCGCCCTTTCGCGGCCGGACCGGCGCAAGAACCTCATAACCCTGATCGAGGCGTACGGCGCCTCGCCCGAGCTGCAGGCGGCGGCGAACCTGGTGCTGGTGGCCGGCAACCGCGACGACATCCGCGACCTGGACATCGCCGGGCGGGAGGTACTGACCAAGATCCTGCTGGCGGTCGACCGCACCGATCTCTACGGCAAGGTCGCCTATCCCAAGCAGCACGCCCCCGACGACGTGCCGCTGTACTACCGCCTGGCCGCCCGGGCCGGTGGCGTCTTCGTCAACGCGGCGCTCACCGAGCCGTTCGGGCTGACGCTGATCGAGGCGGCGGCGAGCGGTCTGCCCATCGTCGCCACCGAGGACGGCGGTCCGGTGGACATCACCGATAACTGCTGCAACGGACTGCTGGTCGATCCGCTGGACCGCGAGGCCATCGCCGCGGCGTTGCTCGAGGTCCTGCGGAACCCCGACCGTTGGCGCGAGATGGCGACCAACGGTCTCGAGGGCGTGCGCCGCCACTATTCCTGGTCCGCCCACGCCGCGAAGTATATCGACGAGCTGAAACCCCTGCTGGCGCGGGCCGAACCCTTGCCGCGCCGCACCGTCACCCGCCGGGCACATCCCTACCGCGACCGGGCCATCTTTACCGATCTGGACCAGAACCTGCTGGGCGACCGCGACTCGCTGGCCGAGCTGATCCGCGTCATCCAGCAGAACCGCAAGCGCGCGGCCTTCGGCATCGCCACCGGCCGACGACTGGATTCCGCGCTGCGGATCATGCGCGAGTACGGCATCCCGCGACCGGACGTCCTGATCACCAGCCTCGGCACCGAGATCCATTACTCGCCGGGCCTCACCCTGGACCGGCTGTGGGCCCATCACGTAGACCACTTGTGGCATCACTGGGAGGTGGAGCGCATCCTCACGGACCTGCCGGGGCTTGAACTGCAGCCCAAGAACGAGCAGAGCGTCTTCAAACTGAGCTACTACATCGATCCCGATGTGGCGCCGACGGTGCCGGAGATCCGCAGCCTGCTACACTCACGCGAGTTGTCCGTGAACGTGGTGCAGTCGTTCGGGCAGTACCTGGACATCGTGCCGATACGGGCCTCGAAGGGCTTCGCCCTGCGCTGGTTCTGCGACCAGCGCGAGGTGCCGCTCACACAGGTACTGGCGGCGGGCGGTTCGGGCACGGACGAGGACATGATGCGCGGCAACACCCTGGCGGTGGTGGTGGCCAATCGTCATCACGAGGAGTTGTCGGACCTGACCGAGACGGAGCGGATCTTCTACGCGACCAAGCCCTTCGCCGGCGGCATCCTGGAGGCTATGGAGCACTACGATTTCTTCGGGGACTGCCGGGCGCCGGCTACTTGAGCAGGGTCACCACGCGCGTCCGTTCCACATCCCCTGCCTTGAACCGCACCATGTAGACGCCCGCCGCCACCTGACGGCCGTCGCCATCACGGCCACGCCATACGTACACGGATTCACCCGCCAACGCCGCGCCGTGATAGATGGTGCGCACGTGCCCTCCATCGGCAGAATAAACGTCCAGCTCGACCGTTGCCGGGCGGTCGAGGCGGAAGCGGATCTCCGTGGCCGGATTGAAAGGATTCGGCGCCGGTGGCAGCAGGCGGGCGACGAGCCTCGCGGGGGGCGGCGCGGTCTCCGGCACCGCGGTAACGTCGTCCCCGGCACCCAGGACCGTGCGGAAGGCGAAGGCGCCATTGCCCGACAACTCGACTTCCTCGGTCAGCGCCAGATCGCGGCGGTCCCAGCCGGCGTACAGCGGCGAGGGGACGAAGGTCGCGTCGTCGTAGAGCAACGTGACCGACGCCTCGCCCGCGCGCAGGCGGTACCAGTTAGACGACTCGGGCGCGGGGCCATCGTGCTCACGGACGAGTTGATCCGGTCCGCGCAGCAGCAGGGACCACAGGTCGGGATTGAGCCCCAGCCGCAGGTACAGATCACTCCCCAGGCTCTCGTTCACCAGGGTGGACAGGGTATCCGAGCCGGCCGCCAGGGTGTGGGCCAACTGGACCTGGCCGTCGGACGACAAGAAGCTCAGCCCACCGGTCATCAGCGACGGCGTGAAGAGGTCGTCGGCGTAGCCGCCGTTCATCACCTTGAAGCCGGAGCAGCGGGTTGCGCCCGCGTCGGCATACTCCTCCTCACCCGGGGCCGAAGGGTTGGCGAGGGGGTTGCCCAGTAGGAGCACGGCGTCATCGCGGTCGGTGTCGAAGCGGGCGGCGAGCAGGCAGCGGCCACCGCGGTTTTGCCAGAGAAGCCATACTCGACCGTTGCGGAGCACGTATTCGTCGATACCGTCCAGGTCGGCATCCGCGGACCAGGAGACGGGCGCAGCGAACGGCGGCAGCAGGCCGTCGCGCACGGAGTCGGCCCAGGCCGCGGCCATGGCCAACCCCACGGCATCGCGAACGTGGTTCTGCAGACGCAGGGCCCAGGCGCTCATACCGTCCCAGCTGGCGTCGGGGTAGAGCCAGGCGCCGAAACCGTCGCTGTCGCTGTAGTCGGTGGCGTCCTCCTCGTGCCAGGCCGTCTCGTAGATCATGGCGCTGTAGGCGGCCTCGGCCAGCAGGCGCAGACCGCCGGCGGGCGCCGTGTCGACCGCCGCCCAGGCGTCGTGCATCAGCGTGCCCGGCGAGTTGAGGTCGCCGTGGGGTGTGCCGCTGGGCAAGCCGGGACCATCCGCCTCGGGGCCGACGCCGCGGGCGTGGTAGTCGCCCTGCTCGCCGCTGATCACCGGCACCAGGTCGTAGAAGCTCTGCTCGTTGCCCGGTACGCCGCCCGCGCTGTTGTAGTACCAGTTGTGGTAGCTGTCCTCGCAGGCGTGCTGCAGCCAATGGTAGGTCATCACGTCGAGGTCGGTGCGCGTGCCCTGCTCGATCACCCAGTCACCGGGCGCGGCCAGGGCACGGTCGGTCATGTCCGCCAGGGTGATCACTTCGATCCAGGGGTGGTTGGCGATCCAGCGGATGGTGGTCTGGTACTGGATGGGATTGTCGTTGGGTTCCATCTCGCCGGAGACCGCGCCGAAGCTCTTGCCGGCCAGCGCCTCCCAGTCGTCGAAGACCAGCACGAGTTGCGGGTCGCCGCTAGTTGCCTTGTCGATGAGGCTGCGGCGGGTGTCCGTGTGCAGACCTTCGTCCTGGACCCAGAATTTGTACGAGTCCTCACGGTGGTTGATCATCCAGCAGAGCACGCCGTTGATGCGATGGGCCTTGTGGCGGTAGGCCGGGTCGGGCCACTCCGTCTCGCCGGGATAGAACCAGTGGTGCAGATGGGCGGCGGCGTCCAGGTAGGTGGCGGCGTAGCCCGCGGCGGGGATGTCGGCGAAGGTCAGGCCGTCCAGGGGCGAGAAGCCGGTGGGCAGGGAACGGATCACGCGCTCGGGTACGTGCATCACCTTGAGGTCGGACGGGGCCAGACCGAAGAGCGCCTCGTGCAGACTGTCGGTGACGGCGAAACTGGCCGCGTTCACCGGTCCCTCGAAGTAGGGCATGATGTGCTCGGCGAGGACACCGCCGATCAGGGCACCGGGGCGGTCGTTCTGGTCGGCGTCGGCGAAGAGGGCGATCTCGTTGAGCAGGTTGGGGCCGTCGCTCGGGTCGGACGGGCCGCTCGGTGACGGCGCCCAGGCCAGGCCGCCCAGGAGCGTGCCGCTGGCGTGGATATTCAAAGGCACGCCGAAGATGCGGTGCGTGTCGAGCGTGCGAATGAAGCCCGTGCCGCCCGGGATGCCCGTGTTCCACTCGGGGTCGTGGACGTGCACGCGCAGGTCGTCGCCGCGGTTGAGCGATTGGTTGCCGTGAGCGATGGACGCGTACTGGACGCGGCCGGTGGTGGCGTTGCCGGGGGTGGCGCCGTTGAGTATGCCGTCGCTGCAGCCGCGATCGTCGTCGACGAGGGCGTCGACCAGGTCGCTGCTGCCCGCGCCGCCGCTGCAGTCGCCTTCGGCGAAGTCCTTGGCGGTCGCCACCTGGTAGAGGATCTCCGACGTGCCGTTCCAGCCCGCCGAGTAGAGCAGCGAGGTGGGAATGGCGCATTCCATCGCATCGAGTTCGGAGTGCCAGTAGCTGCCGGTGAGCTGTCCGTTCCAGCCGGTGCCGTAGCCGCTGTCGTAGAGGTTGTAGGTGGTGCCGGCCACGTCACCCGGCCCGTAGAACGCCAAGCAGATCTCCCAGGGCGTGTCGGTCATCACGTCCATGTAATCGGGGAACCAGTCGGCGCCGCCGAGGGCGCAGTCGATGGCGAGGTACAGGTTGACGTTGCCGTCCCAGTCGGCGTTGAGGTCCAGGAAGTCCACGCGCAGGTAGAGCTGGTCGCCTTCGATGCGGGTGTAGAAGGCCAGCAGGTCGCGGCCGGCATCGTGGCTGTCACTGAAAGTGTGCGTGTCGTCGCGGGCGTCGAGGGCGCGCAGGTCGGCGTGGGACCAGTCCTGGAATTCCTCGTGGTAGGTCCAGCCTGCGAGGTCGGTGCCAAGGGTGGGGCCGGGGCCCAGGGTGATGGCGGGGGCGGGCAGGGCCGCGACGAGCAGAACGACCGCGCAGAATACGCTGAACAATCTCATCTGATCTCCAAGAGATGGGTTATCAGGGTTGCCGGATCACGACTAATAAGAATACCACGAACGAGCTTGTTTACGCTACGGTGGCCGGGACTTCAACCGGGATGGATTCCATGCATCGCATACGAAGATTCTCTCCTCTCATCGGCTTGCTTCTGCTGGGCGCGGTTGCAACCGCCCAACCCCTCGCCGAATCCCTCGGCGACAACCTGGTCCGCTTCCACGCCTCCCCCGCAGCCCGCGAAGCCGCCCTGCCCTCCCTCTGCCTGGTCGAACCCCTGGCGGCGACCGGTCCGGCGCCGACCGACTGGCGCGTCACGCCCGAGTTTACACGTTTAAAAGGCCGCCCCGCCGTCCACATACCCATCGCCGAAGGCACCGACCTCTACGGCACCGGCGAGGTCCCCGGTCCCCTGCGGCGGAACGGAACCACTGCGGTCGCCTGGAATTTCGACGCCTACGGCTGGGACACCCGCACGCCCCACCTTTACCAGTCCCACCCCTGGGTGCTGGCGCTGCGCGCCGACGGCACCAGCTTCGGCGTGCTGGCCGACACGTCGCACCGCTGCCGCATCGACCTGACCGACGGCATCCGTTTCGTCGCCCAGGGACCGGAGTTCCCGGTAATCGTCGTCGAGGGCGAAACGCCGCAGGACGTGGTGCGCGCCCTGGGCCGGCTTACCGGCACCATGCCCCTGCCGCCGTTTTGGGCGCTCGGTTACCACCAATGTCGCTATTCCTACACGCCCGACGACCGGGTGCGCGCGGTGGCGCGCGAGTTCCGCGCCCGCGACATCCCCTGCGACGTGATGTGGCTGGACATCGATTACATGGACGGCTTCCGCTGCTTCACCTTCCACCCGCTGGACTTTCCCGATCCGGTCGCCCTGACCGACGACCTGCACGCCGACGGCTTCCACGTCATCTCCATCATCGATCCCGGCATCAAGATCGACCCGGCCTATCCGGTCTACCAGACGGGACAGGCCCGCGACGCGTGGGTCAAGACCCGCGACGGCCGCGACTACGTGGGCCACGTCTGGCCCGGCGCCTGCGTCTTCCCGGATTTCACGCGCGCCGCCACGCGCGACTGGTGGGCCGACCTCTACGGACCTTTCCTGGCAAACGGCATCGACGGCATCTGGAACGACATGAACGAGCCGGCGGTCTTCAACGTCGACAGCAAGACCATGCCCCTGGACAACCGGCACCGCGCCGACCCCGAGCTGGGCGGCTCCGGCCCCCACGCCCGTTACCACAACGTCTACGGGATGCTCATGGCACGGGCGACCTTCGAGGGCTGCCTGCGCGCGCGTCCCGACAAGCGCCCCTTCGTGCTCTCACGCGCCAACTATCTGGGCGGTCAGCGCTATGCCGCCTGCTGGACGGGCGACAACACAGCCAACTGGAAGCACGTCGACATGTCCATCGCCCAGGTGCTAAATCTGGGCCTGTCAGGACAGCCCTTCTCCGGGCCGGACATCGGCGGCTTCTGCGGTCCCGGCAACGGCAAGCAGTTCGCGCGCTGGATGGGCTTCGGCGCCCTGCTGCCCTTCGCCCGCGGACATACGGGCAAGGGTAACGTGGACAAGGAGCCGTGGTCCTTCGGCCCCGAGGTCGAGGAGACCTGCCGCCTCGCGCTGCAGCGTCGCTACCGCCTGCTGCCCTACCTCTACACACTGCTGCGCGAGGCGTCGCTGACCGGATTACCGCCCGTACGGCCGCTGTTCTTCGCTGATCCCGCCGACCAGTCCCTGCGCGGCGCCGACGACGAGTTCCTGCTGGGCGACGGCCTGCTGGTGGGCTGCCACACCTCCCCCAGCGGCGCGCCGGCCCTGCGACAGCCCCCGGGCGTGTGGCGCGCGTTCTCCCTGGTGGACGGCGACGGCGCCGACCTCGACCTGCCCGTGCTGTTCCTGGGCGCGGGACACGTCCTGCCCCTGGGAACGGTCATGGCCTGGTCGGGCGAGCGGCCGCTGGACGAACTCGAGCTGGTCGTCTGCCTGGACGAGAACGGCGCGGCCGAGGGTTGGCTCTATGAGGACGCCGGGGATGGTTTCGGTTACCGCGACGGCGCGTATCGGCTGACACGCTACACGGCGGAAAGCCACGACGGCGAGTTGGTCGTCCGCAGCGAGGTGGTCGAGGGGAACTGGCCGCGGGCCGAGCGGACGGTGACGGTGCGGATCCTGACCGAGGACGGGGAATACCGGGCCAAGGGTGTCGAGGTCGAGACGATATCGATCGGTAAATGAACTCAGACGATTTCCGGCCCCTTGGTGTCCCCATCGTCCACGAGGTGCGCTTGGCGGGCTATACGCTGGAAGCAACATGGATCGAGTATATTCCAATAGAGAAATGAGCCTGAAGGAGATCCGTCCCCGGGTTGAAAG
>CAYMCR010000107.1:0-7892 GCA_964389015.1 uncultured Fibrobacteraceae bacterium
TCAACCCGGGGACGGATCTCCTTCAGGCTCATTTCTCTATTGGAATATACTCTGGTAGGCTCTGTCTGAAAGACCTCGGTCCGAGGTCATTCAGATACGTCTAGCGGTCCCGCGGGAACCTCGGCGCGTCGGGCAGCTCCTTGCGCTGCTTCAACTCCTGCAGGATCACGTCCACGGCTTTTTCCAGCTGCGGGTCGCGTCCCTGGATCACCAGGTGGGGCAGGTTGTCCACCTCGATGTCGGGGTCCACGCCGTAGTTCTCCACGTCCCACTCACCCTCGAGGGTGTAGAGGCCGAACTCGGGGAAGGTCACGTGTCCGCCGCCCATCAGGCCGACGTAGGTGGAGTATCCCACCAGCCCGCCCCAGGTGCGCATGCCGACCACCTGGCCGAGCTCCCATTGCTTGAAGTAGTAGGGGAGGGCGTCGCCGCCGGATCCGGCGTGGGCGTTGCTGACCATGACCATCGGACCGTTGAACGCCGTGTCGGGCGTGCGCCAGGTCTGGCCGTGGCGCGGTTTCCACATGTTGAGGAACTTCTGGTTCAGGACGTTGAGGAAGAAATCGGGGATGAAACCGCCCCCGTTGTATCGCTCGTCGATGACCAGGCCCTCCATGCGGTTCTGCGGGTAATAGGCCTGGGCGAAAGCCCGCACGCCGTCGATGGCCGTGTCGGGCAGGTGCAGATAGCCGACCCGGTTGTCGGTCGCCGTGGCGACGAGACGGCGGTTGTGCTCCACCCATCCCACGTAGCGCAGGGGGACGTCGTTGCCGATGGGCCGGACGACTACCTCGCGGGTCTCGCCGTCGGGCGCCGCCGCCAGGGTCAGGGTGACCTGGTTGTTGACCTTGCCCTCGAAGAGCGAGTGCGGGTTCACGGGTGAGACCAGGTCCACGCCGTCGACCGCCAGCAGGTAATCGCCCTCGGTGACGTCGAGGCCGGGGCCGAAGAGCGGTGTGCGCTGGTTCTTGTTCCAGTCGCGTTCGGTGAGGATGCCGGTCAGCCGGTAGCGTCCGGCGGCTGCGTCGAGTTCGAAATCGCAGCCGAGCAGGCCGACCTCCACCCGCTCGGGTGTCGGGCGATCGCCGCCGGGACGCACGTAGGCGTGTCCGGCGCCCAGCTCGGCGATCAACTCGCCGAGCACGTAGTCCAGGTCGCGCCGGTCGGTGACATAGGGGACCAGCTGGCCGTAGCGGTCGTGCATGGCCTCCCAGTCGACACCGTGCAGGCCAGGATCGTAGAAGAAGTCGCCCTCGAGCCGCCAGGCGTCAGTGAAGTTCTGCCGCCACTCGGCACGTGGGTCGACCTTGGCGCGCATTTCCGCGATCCGCAGCGGTTTGTCCGCGGGGCTCTGGCCGGCGGCGGCGTCGATGAGTCCGTAGGAACCGTTGCTCACGTAGAGGATCCTCTGGCCGTCGGCGGATAGGTCGAAGCCCGCGGCCTTGTCCAGGACGGTCTTGGCCTCGCGCTCCTCCATGTCGAACAGCATGAGCGAGGAATGCTCGGCTCCGGCGTCGCGGGACATGTAGAACAGCTTGCCGCCGGCGCATTCCAGTCCCCAGAAACGCCCGGGCTCCACGTCCAGGGCGACCAGGCGGCTGCCGATGCCCGTCAGGTCGATAACGGTGGTCTTTTCCTCATCTTCGTCCTCATCTTCGTCCTCCGCGTCGTCCTCGCCGTTTTCCTCGTCGTCGTCCGACTCCTCATCGTCAGCCTCTTCATCATCCTCCGCTTCATCATCCTCGACGGCGACCTCGTCGGTCTCGAAGGGGAAGGGGTGCTCGGCGTCGGCCTGCAGCGTCACCAGGTAGAGGCTCTGGGTATCCGTCCAGAAGGGTGTGCGGTCGAAACCGGCGAAGCGGGGATTGAAGATGCGCTGCGAGGTGAAGAACAGGTACTTGCCCTCGCGGTCGAAAGCGGGCGCGTCCTCGTCGGTGAAGGAGCTGGTCACGCGTGTCGTCTCGCCATCTTCCGTGTCGTGCAGGAAGATCGACCGGTAACCGTTTTCTTCCTGTTCGGCGTAGGCCACCCAGCGGCTGTCGGGGCTCCAGGTCGCGTCGAACCGGCGCCGGGCGTTGCCCTGGCTGATGTGGTGCTGCTTGCCGCTCTCGGCATCGACCCAGCGCAGGTTCATCTCGGCGTCGTAGGTGAGGATCTTTTCGCTGTCTGGCGACCAATGCAGGCCGAAATAATAGGTCTCGTTGCCCTTGGTGAGCCGCCGTTCCTCGCCGGTGCCGTCGCCTGGCTTGACGCAGAGTTCGTATTCGCCGTCGCGGTCGCTGAAGTAGGCGATGAGCTTCCCGTCTGGCGACCAGGCCGGCCGGATCTCGTTGATGCCGGGCGTGGTCGTGAGGTTGCGCACCTCGCCCTTCTCCGCCGGCACGGTGTAGATGTCGCCGCGCGCCGAGAAGACGACGCGCTGGGCGTCTGGACCCGGTGTCGAGCCGGTGATGTGACCGGAGACGTTCGCCCAGTGGGGACGCGTGCGGAAACGGTCGTCGTTGAGTTCGACCTTGACGCGTCGGGACTTCTCGGTGGTCAGGTCCAGCACCCACAACCAGCCGCCGTTCTCGTAGACGATGCAGTCCAGGCCCAGGCTCGGGTACTTGACGTCGTATTCCTTGTGGTTGGTGATCTGCTTGAATTCGCCGGTGGGCACGTCGTAGGCCCAGATCTGCAGCTTGTCGGTACGGTCGCTGGTGAAGTAGATCGTATCGCCGTGCCACATGGGAAAGTTCTCGGTGCCGAGCCAGTCGGTGACCCGGAGGGTATTGTTGGCCGCGAAATCGTAGATCCAGATGTTCTGGGCCATGCCGCCCTGGTAGCGCTTCCAGGTGCGTTGCTCGCGCGTGATGCGGTTGTAGGCCAGCTTCCCGCCGTCAGGTGACCAGCTGGACAGGCCGCCGGTGGGCAGGATCATCTCGGTAGGCAGGCCGCCCGCGAGCGGCACCGTCCACAGCTGCTGCTCGCGTCTGTGGAACGACGAGCGCGAGGTCTGGAAACGGACGGACTTGCCGTCGGGCTCCCAGTCGATCACACGGTCGTAGAGCGGGTGCCAGGTGAGACGCCGCGGTTCGCCGCCTTCCGCGGCCACCACGTAGACATCGTTGTTGCCGTCGTAATCGCCGGAGAAGGCGATCCACTCGCCGTCGGGCGAGAACTTGGGCTGTGATTCGAAGCCGACGTGGCTGGTGAGACGCCGGGCGACGCCGTCCGTCGCCGACACGGTCCACAGGTCACCGCCCTGGACGAAGACGATGGTATCGCCGTGGATGTCGGGATTGCGCAACAACCGCATGTCCCGCGGATTGAAGTCGCCGCCCAAGGCGGATCCGGCAACGAGTAGAATCAACGCCAGCACAAGCCAGTTGCGAAAAAGCATGGTCTCTCCCGGGAAGTACGGTTATCGGCTCAGCAATCGAAATACAAACGTACCGGAAATCTCAATGTTTCACCCTGAGTCGGGATTCGGGGACAGGCTCTTAAGGCGTATGGGGGTTGGTGGGGCGGCTCGCATTCGTTAAGCGAAGCGTGAATGCGAGCCGCCCCACCAACCCCCCATACCTCACTTCTTGAAGAGCCTGTCCCAGAACCCACCCTTCTCCAGGGTTTCCGTTAGCATGAGGTTGATGGTGCCGAGGGCGTATCCGTCCAGTTCGGCGACGGCGTAGCCTACGACCTCGCCCGCGGGCAGGGGCGCCTCGATCCGTTCGGGCAGCTCGTAACGGAAGACGACTTCGTCGCTGCGGTCCTTGGGGACGCCCACGACGAGCGGTTCCGTGAAGGCCAGGGGCGCTCGCTTCCGTTTACCACCCTTGACGGCCACGGTTTCGGTGCACACGTCGCCGGTGGCGGTCACGAGCGTGAGCTTGGTGTAGGCGTCGAAGCCGCGAGCCAACAGACGCGTGGTTTCCAAGCCGCGGTTCTTGTTGGTGGAGGAGCCCATTACGACCGAGATCAGCCTCACGCCTTTCTGAGTGGCGGCGGCGGTCAGGCAGTAGCCGGCCTGGCTGTGAAAACCGGTCTTGATGCCCTCGAGTCCGCGGTAATTGCCCACCAGCGGGTTGGGGTTGGTCAGGATGAACTTGCCGTCGCGGAAGGGCACCTGATCGCTGACGGCCCAATGGAGCGCTTCGGGATACGTGCTGATTTCACGTCCGAGCAGCGCCATGTCGTAGGCCGAGGAAAGGTCCGCCTTCTGGCGCCATCCCGGCGGTAGGCCGTGTACGAAGTGGAACTCCGTATCGTTCATGCCCATGGCGTAGGCGCGGCGGTTCATCAGTTCGACGAAAGCCTCCACACTGCCGGCTACGTGTTCCGCCAGGGCGACCGAGGCGTCGTTGGCGGAGTGGATGGCCAGCGCCAGCAGAAGCTCGTGGACGGTGAACGTCTCGCCCTGCTTGAGGTAGACCTGCGAACCGCCCATCTTGCTGGCCTTGGCCGAGACGGTCACCAGGTCGTCCCGCCCGATCTCTCCTTCGGCCACCAGCTCGAGCACGATCAGCTCGGCCATCATCTTCACCATGGACGCCGGCGGCAGCGGTTCGTGCTCGTTCTCGGCGAAGAGCACTTCGCCGGTGCGCGCGTCCATCAGCACGGCGGACTTGTAGTCTCCCGAAACGGCGGCCGCGCCGGCGTCCCGGGGCGCGAGCAGGCACGACAGGCCGCAAAGCAGGATCAGTGCGAACATCGGTGCGGTGCGAATCGTAACGTCAGGGGCATCCGTGCGGGACATGAGGCATCCTTTGCGTCTCGGGATTGCGCAGTGGGCGGAAACGAGCCGGTCAACGGAACGTATCGCCGCTCCCGACCGGCTGTCAAGACGACCCTGTAGTCCACGCACACCGGGCAGAGGAAGTTCCTGCTTGTTCCGCGGCGCCTGGCGCGTTTCAATGGCCGGGGAGAACTCGACATGCGACTTGCGATTATGCTCGGTGGGTTGGTCGCCGCCGCGGCGCTCATGCTCGCCGTCGGCTGCGGCAGCCAAGCCGTTCCGCTCACCATGTACACCGACGTCTGGCTCAGCGAATCTCCGGACGATTCGCTCGGCCTCGCTGATTTCATGAGGTTGCCGCCTACCGTGGCCGGGGCCCGGCGCGAGCGGGCCGAGCACTGGCTGACCAGAGCCGCCCGTACCTCCGATACGGTCCGGCGCATCCGTTGCCTGTCCACCGCGGCCGGCCTGGTCCCGGACGATCCCGACATCTGGATGAGTCTGTCCGCCGCGACCTCGCGCCTCGGCAACAAACTGTTGGCCCTGGATCAGCTGACCGCGGCCGAGGCCGCCGGCCAGTTCCACGAGGCGTCGGTCCGACGCGCCCTGCGTCTGCGCCTGGCGGTGGCGCGGGCGTGGATCTCCCGCGATCGCGCCAAGTGGGTCGATGCCCATGCCTGGGCCGACAGTGCCGCCCGCTATTCGCCGGAGGAACGGGAGATCGTGATGCTGCAGGGGTTGACCCTGGCCAGCCACGGCGATCTGCGCGGCGCCTTCAACGTCTCACGCGAAATCGAACTCAGTCACTTCTTCCGCTTCGAGTGGCGCTGGATACGCGGCATGGCGGAACTGGCCCGCGGCAACGTGCGCAACGCCTATCACTGGCTGCACGACGCACGGCCCGACGGCGACTACGCCGCCCGTTTCTACCGCGACTTGGCCATGGTCTGTGAGCGTGTCGGCAACCTGATCGAAGCGCGACGCTTCCACGGCTACAGCTTCACGGCCCTGGATCTGGGACCGGGCATCTGTGCGGCGCCGCAGGATGTGACGATCGGTCACGAAGAGGGCAAGGCGTTGCGCGCGCCCGTGTGGACGAGCCTCGGTCGCTTCTACGCGGCGGGCTCGCTCTACGGCGCCACCATGGCCGCCGTCGACAGCTTCCGTACCGCTGCCAGCGTACCCGTCCGCCACCTCTGGGCCGACCAGGCCGAGGACCTACTGAGCATCTGCATCCGGCAGGACCTCGAGGAACATTACTGCCGCCGTCAACGGGGACGGATCTTCACGGAGATGGGCCTGGTGGAGCTGGCCCTGGAGGACATGCGTCGCGTGGTGGCCGCGCTCGAGGAGGAGGGGCGGATCGATCCGTCCGACTTCGCCCTGTACGGGCATCTGCTCAACACCCAGGGGGCCTATCGCCGGGCGCTGCCCTACCTGCGCAAGGCCGTAGATGCGCAACCCGCTCTGGCACAAGGTTGGAGCGCCCTGGGCTACGCCCTGCTGATGACATCGCAGGGCGCGGCCGGGGAACTGGCGCTCGACCGCGCGCTCACCCTGGACCCCGAGCTGCCCGAGGCCTGGTACAACCGTGGCCTCGTCCACTACCACGCCCACCGCTGGACCGCGGCGGCGCATGATTTCGAGCGCGCGCTGGAACTGGCGCCCGGCAACCAGGACGAGATCCTGCCGCTGCTGCAGCAGTCGCGGGGACGGGCGCGCCGGGCGAGGCCCCGAATCGACGAGGACTGACGGATCCCGCTCTACTGATATCACTCACCCGATCTTCTTGAATCCCGCTCCTCCACGGTGTTCCCCAGATGTGAGTTCGCTTTCACACCACCTTCGAGAGGAGCCGTCATGCCGAGAATCGTACACAAGACCATCTCTTCACCCCTCGTTCTGAAATATCTTTTCTGCTTCGTCGCACTCATCGCCGTGTTCGGCCTGATGAGCGGTTGTTCCGAGGAATCGTTGCAGGAGCCCGCTGTGGACCTCGACGCTTCTGCCGACGAGTCGAAGTTCGTCGTCGATCCCGAGAATCCCCTACCGCTCTATCCTACCGGTGCCGAGCAGGTGGATTTACTCGAACGACTCCTCGTGGGTGATGACCTGACTCAGTCCGACGTCCTGATCATGAACTACTTCAACGAGATGTACATCGAGCCGCTCAGCCAGCCCAGCAAGGACGCCATGACGGCGTTCCTGGACGAGGTCGCGTTCCTGAACATCCTGACCTACGAATACGAAGCCCGCTGGGATGAGCTGGTGACCCCGACGACCCCCGAATTCCAGGCCTATGCGGATGAGCTGGAGGCCCTGCTCGACTTCACTTGCCTGGGGAAGGACGGCGGCGCCACGATCATCGCGGGCATTGCGTTGGTCGGCGCCGCGATCGGTTGCGGAGGCAAGGCGGAGGCGTGCATGGACGATTCACTCGATAACCAGAAAGCGTGTTTCCGTCAGCAATGCCCGGTCGGTGAGAAGCCCGATATCGATTGCTGTACGGACGAGGCCTTGGAGGACATCAGCAACTGTGCCTGGAGCTGCGGTCTCAACGGCCCGGATCCGGAGTACAACTCCAACTGCTGCGTGAAGGACCAGTCATGTCTGTTGTGCCACATCCGGCCGATCAGCCATCATTACGGGTATCAGCCGTCGAACAACAAGGCGATGCCGCCGGGTTCGGAGCAGGGTACCTGCACCCGGTAGAGAGCGCGGCCGAGACGGTTGCATGTTGAAAAGGAAGACCCGGCCGCGTGGCCGGGTCTTCTACGCAGTCTGCCGGCGGCCGACGTGCGGCCGACTCAACCCAGCTTCTTGAATACCTTCCCGATCCGCCGCATGGCCCAGTTGACGTCCTTGCGCGTCAGGGTCAGCGGCGGCGCGATACGGATCACGTTCTCGTGGGTCTCCTTGCAGAGCAGGCCCTCGGCCATGAGCGCCTCGCAGTAGGGGCGCGCCGGTCGGTCCAGCACCAGGCCGATCCACAGGCCCACGCCGCGCACCTTCTTGATGCTCTTGGCCTTGATGCCCCTGAGCTTGGACATGAAGCACTCGCCCTGCTTGGCGGAGTTCTGTACCAGCTTGTCCTCGACCAGGACCTTGAGCGCCTCGCGGGCGACGGCGCAGCCGAGGGGGTTGCCGCCGAAGGTCGAGCCGTGGTCGCCGGGCTTGA
>CAYMCR010000108.1:0-7852 GCA_964389015.1 uncultured Fibrobacteraceae bacterium
TTGATCACCAGGAAGAGGATCTGGTCGTCGCTGGCGGTGTCGTCGCTGGGATTGAGGGACTGCAGTTCGCCCATGGCCTTCAGGCCCAGGGGCGTGGCCGCATTGTCCAGGCCCAGCATGTTGGCGGCCATGTTCATGGTGATGGCGCCCTCGGCCGCGTGGCCCCGCGGCACCGAGGGGAAGAGCCGCCGGAAGAGCGGGCCGAAGAGCCGCGTCAGCATCCCCACCGCGCCGCCCGCCTCGCCCAGCCGCATGAACCCCAGCCACAGGCACATCACCCCGGTCAGGCCCAGGGCGATCTCGAAGGCGGTGCGCGCCAGCTCGAAGGTGGCGCCCACCATGTCGGCGAAGACGCCCGGATTGCCGAGGAAGAGGGCCTGCACCAGCGCGGCCGCCAAGGCGGCGAAGAAGAAGCCGGCCCAGATCTTGTTGAGCATGGGACCTCCCGGTTTTAGGGAGTCTAACAGCAGGACATCACGAAGTCTGCCGGGTTTCCGACATCCATCTCGGCCGGAGCCGACCGGGAGTGAGGCGGGATTGATATGTAACCGCCCATCAGATTGTGATATGGTGATTTCAAGTATGCAGGCACGATCGATCATGCGGAGCCGATCAGTCTATTCATATGAATCATCTTTTGCCGGGTATTATCGGCGACTCGATTGGAGGAAACATTGAATCACCCAGGATACTCGTCCACGATCGTGTGGTGCTTGGCCCTTCTCTGTTCGGCCGGCGCCGCCACGGCCCAGATGCGATTCACAGAGGACTTCACCACTACCACCTTCAAGGACACGATCAACACCACGGCCGAATGGAGCACAGCCGACGGAGAGCTGAGGCTCTACACGTTCGCCCCGGAGCAAGTAGGCTCGGTCGATACCCCGGGGACCGGGATCGAGGTCCGTGTCGCAGGCGACCGGGCCTACTTGGCGGACGGTGACGCCGGTCTGCAGATCATCGACATTTCGGCCCCGGACGCACCCGCACTGGTCGGGGGTGTCGACACGCCGGGAACGGCCCATGACGTCTTCGTCTCGGGTGATCGGGCTTACGTGGCGGACGGCGAGGCCGGCCTGCAGATCATCGACATCTCGGATCCTTCGCAGCCCGCGTTGCTGGGCGGCTACGATACGTCGGGCGTGGCCCGGGGCGTGTTCGTCTCGGGTGATCATGCCTACGTTGCGGATGGCGTGGACGGTCTGCTGGTGGTCAATGTCGAGCAGTCCGCATTACCCGTGCCTTTCGGTAGTCTCGACATGCCGGGAGATGCCCGGGATGTGTTCGTCTCGGGGAACCGTGCCTACGTGGCGGACTACGATGCCGGACTGCAGGTGATCGACGTCTCGAATCCGGGACTGCCCACCCAATTGGGAAATCTGGATACGGCGGGATGGTCCCAGGAGATCCGCGTCGCTGGAGAAAGGGCCTTCCTCGCGGACGGCTACTGGGGTCTCCAGGTGATTGACATCTCGGAGCCGACTATGCCGGCGCTGCTGGCCACGCACAACACGGATGGATACGCGCACAGCCTCGTGGTCTACGGCGATCGCGTCTGCCTGGCGGACGGCGATGAAGGCTTGCTGGTGATCGACATCTCGGATCCGGCCAACCCCGTCACGAAGGGAACATACGATTCGCCGGGCGTCGCACGGGGAGTCGTGGTCGCCGGCCCGTATGCCTACGTGGCCGACGACGCCTCGGGCCTGCATGTCGTCGAGGTCGCGGACCCGGTCGGGCCCAGATACGTCGGTGAGGGCGATTGCGATGGTGTCGGCTATGGCGTCTGCGTTCACGGCGACTTGGCCTACGTTGCGTCCGGGACCCAGAGCATCACGCTTGCCGTGTTCGACATCTCGGATCCCGCCTCGCCCTTGCTCGTCGGTAGCTGCTGGACCCAGGGAGACGGCCAGGACGTCCAGGTCGCGGGCCGCTATGCCTACGTGGCGGACGGCTTCGAAGGACTGCGAGTGATTGACGTCTCGGAGCCGACCCTTCCCGTCCCGGTTGCCCTCTGCGATACGCCGGGTTACGCGCGGGCCGTATCCGTTTCCGGGAACTTCGTCTACGTGGCGGACGGTGATGCCGGTCTCTGTGTTGTCAACGTCTCCGATCCGGCTACACCTGTTCTGGAGGTGTGTCTCGACGTTACGGGAGACGCCCAGGATGTCTTCGCCGCCGGCGACATCGTCTTCGTGGCGGCCGACGTGTACGGCCTCCATGTGATCGACATCACGCTCCCCTGGCTACCCCTTCTGTCCGGGACCTGCAACACGCCGGATGCCGCGACCGCCGTATGCGTGTCCGGCAACTACGCCTACGTGGCCGACAGGAATTCCGGTCTGCAGGTGGTCGACGTGACGGATCCGTCCTCACCCACGTTGGCCGGAGGCGTGTATACCGGCTACTCGGCCTATGGAGTCTGTGTGTCGGGCGACCGAGCTGTCGTCACGGGTTCCTCGTTCTTCCAGGTGATCGACATCACGAATCCCGCCGCACCCGTATCGGATGTGGTTCACTGGGTATTGGGCTGGGGCTGGAATGTGCAGGCCGCGGGGCACCATGTTCTTCGCGTCTCCTCGAGTGCCGTGCTGCAGGTCTACGAGATACTCCAGGACGAGGTGGACACCAAGCGCAACATCGGTAAATCCCTGGCCATCGACGGCATTGCCGACATTGCCATCTGCGCACGTCTGGTGCCCACGCATACTGGTAGTGTAAACTGGTACCTGAGCGCCGACGACGGAATCAATTGGCAGGCCGCGTACGCCGGGAATATGTGGATTCAATTCGATCATCCGGGCTCGCAGCTCCGATGGAGCTCGACCCACAGATGGGTTTCGGGCATCAACCCCACCGTGTCACAGCTTGATCTGGAATGGCTGCGTGAATTCGCTCCGATCGTATCCGTCGGGGACGTCCCGGACGACCAGGGCGGTTGGGTCAGGATCAGTATCGATCGATCCGGCTACGATTCACCGGACGAGACTGGATCACCGGTCACCGGCTACCAGGTCTATCAGAGGGTCGACGCCGCCGTGGCAGACGTGCCGGCACCGGACGCCGCACTGTGTCGACCGGACGACGCGACCGCTTCGGGAGTGGCGATCCCGGAGGGCGTCTCCGTCTGGAGCAGCGGTGACCACGTCTTCGCCCGTGCCCGGGACAAGGCCGGTACATTCCCGGAAGGGACCTGGGAGGTGGTCGGCTGGATCGCCGCCACCCAGACAGACACGTATACCGCCCGAGTGCCGACGACCGCAGACTCCACGGCAGCGGCCGTGAACTGGTCCACCTACCTGGTCACGACGCACACCACCGTGCCCTCGGTCTGGTTCACCTGCCAACCTGACAGCGGTTACTCCGTGGACAACCTGGCGCCTGGCGTACCCCAGAATATCGCGGCCGGGTACCAGTCCGGGGGTGTGGCGCTGGACTGGGACGACGCCCCCGAGTCGGATTTCCAGTTCTATCGCATCTACAGGGGTGAGGATCCCGGATTCATGCCCGTGCCGGACAATTTGCTGCAGGAGGTGGCCGTTTCGCATTGGACGGATCCGGTAACCGCCCCCTGGGGATTCTACTACAAGGTTACCACGCTCGATCACGCGGGGAACGAGAGCGAGGGGGGATCGCCCGTTACGACGACCCGAACAGATCCCGACGACTTGCCAACCCAGTCAACCCTGCACGAGGCCGTCCCCAATCCCTTCAACCCGTCTACTCGACTGGCGTTCGGTCTGGCCGCATCCGGCTGGGCTCGCCTGGTCATCTACGACGCCGCCGGCCACCTCGTGGCAACCCTGGTGGACGATCACCTATCCATGGGGCGGCACGAGGTGATGTGGAACGGTCGCGATGACGCCGGCCGCGCAGCGTCGTCCGGTATCTATCTCTATCGCTTGGAGGCGGACGGCGGCGTCTTGTCGAGGAGAATGGTTCTGCTGAAATGATGGGATAGACCGATCTGTCCCCCCGCCATGGTCGGTATTGAGAAAAGGCGCGTGCTGTGGGATGCTCCCCCCGGAGGTACCCCATGAACGACGTCTTCCATACCCTTCTCCAGCCCGATCCCAAGGGCCACCTGCCCCTGGTCGACACCAGCGCCTGGCTGCATCCCACCGCCCAGCTCATCGGCAAGGTGCGCGTGGGGGCCGACGTGCTGGTCTGCGCCAACGCCGTGCTGCGCGCCGACGAGACCTCGCCGGACGGGGAGGTGTCGCCGGTGGAGATCGGTCCCGGCTGCAACGTGCAGGACGGGGTGATCGTGCATGCCCTGGCCGGCACCGAGGTGGTGGTGGGGCAGGGCGTGAGCCTGGCCCACGGCTGCGTGGTGCACGGGCCCTGCGTGATCGCGGACGGGAGCTTCGTGGGTTTCCGCGCCGTGGTCTTCAAGGCGAACCTGGGCGAGGGGGCCATGGTGTCGGCCGGCGCCGTGGTGCAGGGCGTGGACCTGCCCGCCGGGGCCCACGTGCCGCCCGGCGTCGCCGTGACCACCGAGGACGAGGTGGCCGCGCTGCGGCAGGTCACGCCGGACGAGCGGGCCCTGCTGGACGCCATCGCGGCGGAGAACCAGGAGCTGCTGGCGGGCTACCGGCGGGTGTTCGGTCCGGAGGAATCGGCATGAGTTCCATCCTCGACATCTTCGGCTGGCTGGCGATCCTCGGCGGCGCGGTGCTGACGATCCGCGCGCTGCTGCTCAACACGCACCTGAAGTCCGACGAGCAGATGCCGGGACGCAAACCCTCGGTGGGTCTCACCGGCGACGGCAAGAAGACCCTGTTGCGCGGCATCCTGCTGCTGATCCTCGGCCACATCCTCAAGGACGTCCTGCCCAGCTTCGTCGACCAGCTGCCGGGGGCCTGACCCGTGGAACGTCTCTGGTTCGGCTCCCTGACCAAGATGCGCGTCGTCCACGACGAGCCCGTCGCCTACTTCCTGCGCGACGGCCGGCACGATCCCGAGGCCCGCGCCGACGAGCTCCCGTTGAACGACCTGCTGGGCCGCCCCCTCGAACTGCGCTTCGACGGCGCCATCCACTGCGTGGCCTGCGGCCGCAAGACGAAGAAGACCTTCAGCCAGGGTTTCTGCTTCCCCTGCTCCCGGTCGCGGGCCGAGGCCGACATCTGCATGGTCAAGCCGGAGTTGTGCCACTACTTCGACGAGGCCGATCCCTGCCGCGACGAGGAATTCGCGCAGAGCAAGTGCTTCCAGCCGCACGTGCTCTACGCGTCGCTGACCTCCGGGATGAAGGTCGGCATCACCCGCAAGCCCAACGTGCCCTCGCGCTGGATCGACCAGGGCGCGGTGCGCGCGATCCCCCTGGCCGAGCTGCCGAGCCGGCGCGAGGTGGGCCTGGTGGAGCACGAGCTGGCGCAGGTCTTCGCCGACCGCACCCACTGGATGCGCATGCTGAAGGAGGAGGCGCCCGAGGGGGACCTGGCGGCCTTGGCCGAGCAGGTGCTCGACGAGCTGGAGGAGATGGGCGTGGCCGAGCTGGACGAGGACGCGCGCGTCGAGTACGTCTTCCGCTATCCCGTGCTGGCCTATCCCGAGAAGGTCAAGAGCCACAACCTGGACAAGGCGCCCGTCGCGGGCGGCGTCCTGCAGGGCATCAAGGGGCAGTACCTGATCTTCGACACCGGCGTGATCAACGTGCGCAAGTTCACCGGCTACCGCGTGGAGCTGCACGGAGCGGCGCCATGAGATGGATGCGCACCCACGCCTCGACGAGCGGGACCTGGCTGGGGCCGGTGCACGCGGTGGCCCTGCTGCTCTTCGCCGACCTCGAGCCCGGACGCCCGGAGGTGACCGCCATGGCCGCCGTGGCGGCGTGGATGGCCATCTGGTGGATGACCGAGGCCGTGCCCCTGGCCGTGACCGCCCTGCTGCCGGTGGCGCTCTACCCCCTGCTGGGCATCATGTCCAGCAAGGCCATCGCGCCCTACTACTTCAACAGCATCATCTTCCTGTTCCTGGGCGGCTTCATGGTGGCGCTGGCCATGGAGCGCTGGAACCTGCACCGACGCATCGCCCTGCGCATCATCACCGCCGTGGGCGGCGGGCCCAACCGCATCGTGCTGGGCTTCATGCTCGCCGCGGCCTTCCTGTCCATGTGGATCAGCAACACGGCCACCGCCATGATGATGGCGCCCATCGCCATGGCCGTGGTCAAGGGCGTGGCCGAGGACAAGGACCCGGCCCGGGTGCGGCGCTTCGCGGTGGCCCTGCTGCTGGGCACCGCCTACGGCTGCTCCGTGGGCGGGTTGGCGACCCTGATCGGCACGCCGCCCAATCCGCTGCTGGTGAGCAACCTGCAGCTGCTCTTCCCCGAGTCGCCGGAGATCTCCTTCGCCGGCTGGATGGTGATCGGCCTGCCCGTGTCGGTGGTCATGCTGGCGATCGTGTGGGCGCTGCTGACGGCCCTGTTCGGGCTGCGCCGCCTGACGGGCCTGATCGACCACGGCGTCTTCGCCCGGGAACGCGAGCTGCTCGGACCGCCCAGCTTCGAGGAGAAGGTGGTCTTCACGGACTTCGTGCTGCTGGCGGTGCTGTGGCTCACGCGCACGGGGCTGACCCTCGGCGACGTGCATCTGCCCGGCTGGTCGGCGCTGCTGCCCGATGGGTCGCTGGTGGACGACGGCACCGTGGCGATCGTCATGGCGCTGCTGCTGTTCCTGGTGCCGAGCCGCAACGTGCGCGGCCGGCGCCTGATGGACTGGCGCGCCGCGCGCAAGCTGCCCTGGGCCATCGTGCTGCTCTTCGGCGGCGGCTTCGCCCTGGCCAAGGGCTTCGTGGACGCGGGGCTCAGCGGCTGGCTCGGCGAGCGCATGACCGGCCTGTCCGACCTGCCGCCGGTGCTGATGGTGCTGTGCGTCTGCCTGATCATGACGTTCCTGACCGAGCTGACCAGCAACACCGCCACCACCCAGATGGCCCTGCCGGTGGTGGCCAGCGTGGCGGTGGCCATCGGGGTCAATCCGCTGCTGCTGATGGTGCCGGCCACCCTGTCGGCCTCCTGCGCCTTCATGCTGCCGGTGGCCACGCCGCCCAACGCCATCATCTTCGGCACCGAGATGGTGACGATCCGGGAGATGGCGCGCACCGGCGTGGTGCTGAACGTGGTGGGCGCGGTGGTCATCACCGCGGCCATATATTCCTTCGGCGCGGCGGCCTTCGGCGAATCCATGAGCGCCACGCCGGCCTGGGCCCTCGGAGCGCCATGACCGACGAGATGGAGATCGACGGCGTCCTGGACCTGCACATGTTCCGCCCGCGGGATGTGAAGGACCTGGTCCGCGACTATCTTGAGGTCTGCCGGGAGCGCGGCATCCTCGACGTGCGCATCATCCACGGCAAGGGCATCGGCGCCCTGCGCGAGACGGTCCACGCCGTGCTGGCCGGGCATCCCGGCGTGGAGAGCTACGGCCACCCAGGCGATCGCAGTTCATGGGGCGCGACGGTGGTCAGACTCAAGCCGAGAGAAGACGGTGGGTAGGTTCAAGAAACGACAGCCCGGCAGCAGCGGGCGCAGCAAGGGCATGGGCCGCTCCATCCGGCACGGGTCGGAGGAGGGCGAGCGCGAGTACCGCTCCGGCGAACCGCCGCCGGCGGTACACCTGCGACGCCTGCGCGGCGAAGAGGCCCTGGCGACACTGGCCCGCGAGGTGGCGTCGCACCGGCGCCGCGGTACGCGTGAGCTGCTGGTGGTGCACGGCAAGGGGCTGGGCTCCGACGGCGCACCCGTGCTGGGCGACCTGGTCCGGCGCTGGCTCAAGGCTCACCCGGACGAGGTGGCGAGCTGGCGTCCCGCGCCCCGCGACTGGGGCGGCGAGGGGGCGCTGGTGATCGT
>CAYMCR010000109.1:0-7641 GCA_964389015.1 uncultured Fibrobacteraceae bacterium
CGGAAACCCGGCCTCAGTTCAGGTGGGCAATTAGGGGATCGCTCAATTTAGGTTCGTCAAAGCTCCGGGCCTCGAAATCAAAGCCCGACGGCGCTTCGAGGAGGCGGCGGATCTCACCGCCCGTCAGGTCGTAGATGGCGAAGAAACGGTTCTGTGAGGACACGCCGTCGTCGAAATGGAACTCGGTACCGCAGACGGCCAGGGTTCGGCCGCGGCACATCGCTCCGCTCAGATCGCCGAAGCCCAGAGGCTCGTCGTCGGCCGATCGCAGGTGCAGCGAGGACCGGGGTATCCCCTCGGTGTCCAGACACGTGATCTGACACGGCTTGCGGTCGGTGATGCCGAGGCTGCCGTCCGGCAACCACAACAGGCCGTCCGGTGATCGGATCTCGCCCGGCCCATCGCCTTCTCGACTCAATGTGCGCAGGTACTCGCCGGTGGCGGAGTAGACATGCACCTGGCCGAGTTGTCGGTCGGCCAACCAGACGGTGCCGTCGGGACCGGCCGCTACATCGGAGAGGACACCTATGAGTACCTCCTCCTCCTCGACGTTCACCTGCCAGAGCACTTCCAGCGGCAGAGTCCGGGTGCCGTCGCTCGGCTCGGCGCCGTTGCTCACGTGGCGAATGCCGTCGATCATCTCGACCTCGCCCGCCGAGAGCAGGACCGGCAGGCAGAGAAGTGTGATGGAGAGACACGGCAGCAAGGCCGTCAGTCGGCGGAGAATCGTGCTGGGGGAGATATGTGTGGTCATGATGACTCCTTTGGATGACCCGGAGTCTAACTCATGATCTTGGTACATTCCAGGGTACATGTGTACGCTTTTGCGATATCGTGCGGTGTCGGTGAATTTGACCGTGGAGCCTCATCTGGAGTATGCTGACCCTGTCGCCAGCTCAGCCTATCGACAATGATACCGAAGCGGACGGATTGATTGGTAAGCGCGGGCATTGCGATTCGCGAGGACTCAAACCGAGGGAGAAGACATGAAGTCCAATTTCAAGCGCTTGGGCGGGCCGTGCCTGGCCCTGCTATTCCTCGCCACCAGTTTCGTCGTCGGACCGGCGCTCGCCGAGACGATCACCATCACCCTGGACGACGTCACCGTCAGCGCCTGTGAGGAGATCTGGCACGAGGCCGGCTTGCCGCTCTGGTTCACGGAGACCACCGCCGACGACTACACCCCAGGCTTTTGCCTCTTCGTCGCCGACGCGAACAACTTCGGCCTAGAGGGAATCTACCTCTGGCCGGGCCGCCTGGCCCTGGACCTGAGTGGGCTGCAGGGACTGGAATCGGTGGAGGTGGACATCTACGAGACCCACTTCGCCGGCAGCACCCGGGCACGCCTGTACCATGACGGAAGCCCCCACCGTTTCACCTTTGAATTTGAATTCACCGATCGTTGCATATCGGTACCCCACATTTCCGAATAGCGCGACAAACCCCGAAGTTGCATACTCCACGGCGCCAAAGCTGGCGAGCAGAAGCCCGCAGCCACTCGAGTACTCGGTGGTCGGGTCCTCGCCGGGTGACCCATGTTCAATCGAAGCCGCCGTCTGAATCAGTCCAAGATTGGCACCAACCCCGAATCTCAGCTTTGTATCACTGGGGGGGAGGATCGTGAAATGGACCTCGTAGATGTCTGCAGGTACGTCGACTTGCAGCAGACCCGTTGCGTCGGAATAGCCGGTACTGCCGGTAAGTCTGGCATAGCCTACGCCGACCACGATCGCCGGACCAACGTGGAGTCCGAGCTGAAGACCGTAATCGAACCCCCTGGTCACGTTGTCTAATTTATCGGGTCCAGGCTCTTCATTAACGAAATCAATCTCGTTGTTCAGGTCGCTCAGCGTATAGAACGACAGTCCCCCATGGCCACCGATATACACGTTGACTGCTGCTGCGTTGCCAGCGACGAAGACGGAGATAAACAGGCCGGCAGCTACGAATAACGTCTTATGAGACATAGTAACATCCCTTCGGAATGTACATTTCCAACGACACCGGCTACTCTACTGAAAACGCATACTCACGTCAAGGCGGTTGATGACCTGCCGTGCATGTCGGGAATCCGATCCGGGGTGTCGGCGCGGCGGATTACCGGGCCGGGTCGGGAATCTCCCGGGATCGCCCCGCCACCCAGACAGGAAGCCGCAGTGACCCACCCCACCGAAAACCCTCTCCTGCGCATCATCGACCACCAAGGCTTCGTCGTGCTCGACGGCGGCCTAGCCACGACGCTCGAAGCCCAAGGGCACGACCTGAACGACGAGCTCTGGTCGGCCCGCGTCCTGCTGGAGAAACCGGAAGCCGTCCGGCAGGTGCATCGGGATTTCCTGGACGCCGGCGCCGACTGTCTCATCACGGCGAGCTACCAGACCAGCCTGGCGGGCTTCGCCCGGTGCGGCCTGGACGTCGAAGAGGGCGCCGCGCTGATGCGCGCTTCGGTGGACCTGGCGCGGGAGGCGCGGCGAGCCTTCCTGGACGCGGACGACGGTTCCGCCGCGCGCCCTCGGCCCCTGGTCGCGGCAAGCATCGGCCCGTACGGGGCCTGTCTGGCCGACGGTTCTGAATACACCGGGCGCTACGACCTGGACGACGCGGGCCTGCTCGCGTTCCACCGCGAGCGCTGGCGTATCCTGGCCGATTCCACGGCTGATCTGCTGGCCTGCGAGACGATCCCGTCGCTGCGGGAAGCCGCCGTCCTGCTGTCGCTGCTCGCCGAGACGCCGGACAGGTGGGCATGGGTGAGTTTCAGCTGTCGTGACGGCAGCCACCTGAACGACGGCAGCCGGCTCGCCGATGCCGCCCGGCTGTGTGCGGAGGCGCCGCGCGTGGCCGCCGTCGGCATCAACTGTACGGCGCCGCAACACATCGCGTCGTTGATCGCCGAGGCGCGGCGGGTGACGGCCAAGCCGCTCATCGTCTATCCCAACCTGGGCGAGACGTACGACGCCGCGACCAAGACCTGGCGGCCTGGTCCTCACACTTCAGACTGGGGAGAATCCGTACGCGCATGGCTGGCTGCGGGTGCGCGGGGCATCGGCGGATGCTGCCGTGTCGGTCCACGGGAGATCGCGCTGACCCGACGGGTGTTGACCGATCGCCTGGGTGCGTGAGGCCACTGGTCGAGAAACCGTCTCCCGTCCCGGTCTGACCTACCAGGCCGACCGATTGCCGCCATCGTGGTGTTCCTCGACCAGCACCAACCCCTCCGAATTCCTTACCATGACCGACGTCACCGGCTCCGACAGCGTGCCGTCGGCCCATAGGATGCGCATGGGTGCGTCCAGGGCGACCTCGACCCCGGTAGCGTCACCGTAGTCGCTGCAGCTCTGGGCATCCTGGGGCCTGACCAGCACCCGCCCGAAGGTGTACTCGCGGGCGTAGATCCGGTAGGTGGCGGAGCAGCCGGCCTGACCGCTCTGCAGGATGTAACCCTCGTCCAGGGGATCGCCGAGGTCGTACTCGTAGGCGAGCGCCCATTCCGCGGTGAAGTCGTCGAGGGAGGCGTTGTCGTGGCAGAACGACGGGTCGAAGTAGGCGACGCCAGGGCTGCCGGGCATGCCGCGCACGTAGTAATAACTCGCCAGGCGCCACAGGCGGTAGCGGTCGTCGCGAGTGGCGTAGTTGCCGGGCGTGTAGTTGCCGGGACCGGTGTCGCACGCCCGGCCGTTGAGGTCGACGATGACACCGTTGTCCAGTGCCCGCTGCACCTGGTCGGCGAAGTTGCCGTAGCCAGACGACGACCAGTCGTACGGCTTGTGGACCAGCTCCAGCGTCACGCCGCCGGCGGCCGTGTACTCGTTCTCGGAGAGGTCGATCCAGTAGTACTGGGCCGGGTTGATGAGGATGAACTTGCCCTCGGCGTCCATGGCGTCGCGCAGGTGGCCGAGCCAGTCGGTCACCGCTTCGCTGTACCGCCTGTCGAGCTCGTTGTAATTGCGGCCGGACAGGTTCGTGCCGGACGGGCGCAGGCCGTCCAGCTCGCGCACCGCGCCGCCGGAGAGGATCCGGTTCTGGCCCAGATAGAGTCCGCGCCTGAAGCCGGGGCTGTGCTCGTCCAGGAAGACGCCGTCGTAGTCCGCGCCCATCCGGCTCAACAGGCGGGCCGTCTGCCAGCTCCTGAAATCGTCGTCGGCGGGGTCGAAGGCGTACCGGTGCGAATCCCACATGTAGAGCCGGAGCCTGGATTCCACGGTCGGCGGCGCGCCCGCGGGACTGCCGGGGATGGTGACCGGCTCGCCGACGTTGTTGCCGGCCAGGTCGCGGTACTGGATCACCGTCTCCTCGGCGAAATGCAGGTACGCGTCTTCCGCGGCGGGCAGCCCGCCGGAGGTCGACGTGATCGCCGTCAGGTCCAGGTCGTAGCGGAATATCTCGACGTCGGGGTCGTAGTCCCGCACGCCGAGGTCACCCTCGTTGATATCCACCTTATGGGACAGCCACTCTTCCACGGCGCTCAGCTCGCCGGCGGGCACGCGGTAGTTCATGCCCCGGGTGAAGGCGAGCACGTCGATGTGACGGAACTGTCCCTGGCCCGGATACAGGTCCGGCGGCGGGTCGTCCGGCAGTGGTGGGTCGTCAGGCGGTGGATCGGCCGGTGGGTCGATCTGATCGAGGTCCGGCTCCATGCCGACGGTGCCGTCCGAGCATGCGGTGAGCAATATCAGGCCGAAGATGAAGCAAAAGGCGCAGACGCGTAGGGAAGGCATATTGGGGCTAAACTCCTTTTAAGTAGGATATTTGAGCAATCGGCGTGCCACGAAACTTAAAGTTATTCAATACGGGGCTATGTGACGTGAGCACACTGTATATATACGGACCGTGTCAATAGCAACCGGGCGATTGCAGAGCGTTTGGCGAATTGAAGGCGGTAATTACATCTTGTGCACGATTACCGGTTTCCTGCGGACTTATTCAGGCCCGTGTCATTGGATCCTGCACACAGGTGAGTCAATTCACCTTCTCGCGGTCATCCCCGCCCCCCTAAAAAACGAGGAACGCCCCCCCCCGGGGGGGGCATTCCTGCTCGATCGCCACGTTTCGACACCGCTCACCTGACCAGGGTCATCCTCCGTGTCTGGCCGGGTTCATCCGCCACTTGCAGTCGATAGTAGTAGACCCCGCTGCCGACGGGACGTCCCTGTTCGTCGATGCCCTCCCAGCGAACCTCGTGGACACCCGCCTCACGCAACCCGGACACGAGTTTGCGCACGACGGAACCACGACTGTCGAAGATCGCAAGCCGGACATGGCCGCCGGTCGCGAGTTCGAATCTGATACGGGTGGCGGGATTGAAGGGGTTGGGATGGTTCTGCTCCAGACGGGACCTGGACGGAACACCTCCGACGCCGCTGAGAGTGCCCGGCGGGGTGGCTTCGCTCTCGTTGCCGGAAAAATCGACGGCGGAAACCCGGTAATGATCGTCGTAGCCGCCCGCCGGATCTTGCCAGAACGGATCGACCGTCGTGTGGAGCGGACTCTGCGGATCGATGGGGAAATCGGGCGTGCCGCCCCTGTAGATCTTGAAGTACTGGAAATCCGCGTCGAGGCTGGTTTCCCTGGACAGGTCGACACCGCCGCCGCCCACGTAGGCGACCATGAATCCCTGGGGCGCCTGGGGCTCGAGATTGTCCACCGAGTAACCGCTGTCGGGCGGCGTGTCGTAGAAGGTGCCCGGCGCGGCGGTCATGGCCCTGACGAAGAAGACCGAGTAATGCATGCCGCTGGTGATCGTGGAGTCGGCGACCGTCGGTACGATCGTCGAGTATGAAGCTTCCTCGAAGGCGGGTACGGTCAGCAGGAAATCCCAATCCCCCGGGGGATACGCAAGGACGGCGTCGGCGGCGACGTCGGGGCGATCGCCCTTCGCGACGTCGTCGATGCGGCGGAAGATGGCGTAGTCGGTGATGGGAGTGGGGCTGCCCGGCGCGTCGTCGGACGCGGCTTCCCAGGTGATCCGCGCTTGGCGCCCCTGGTCGTTGGGAAGATCCGCCACCGACGTGATCTCGAACGAACCGACCGGCTCGTCGACCGCGCGGATGACCCAGTCGCCGGTGAGCCCGAAGATGGCAGACTCGTACCAGGTGCTGGTGGAGTCGTAGATGAAGTTCCTGTCGGCCGTGATGCCGTCGTCGTCCCGGGCTACCGAGGGCAGGCTGAAGTGCTCGAATTCCAGTCCCACGCGGAAGTCGCCGTCGACCAGGATACCGTGGGCCGAGAGGTCGATCGACTGCAGGCCGCTCCCGCCGGTGAGTTGGTAGTCGGCGGCGTAGAGTTCGGTACCGGGAATCGTGGTCCCGGCATCGTCTTCCCAGACGTGCAGGCGGACGGGCCCGGTGTAGTAAAGACCGCCGTACAGGAACAGCACGCGCGTGAGCTGGCGCTGCCCCGCGCCCCCGGGCGTCAGCCTGGCCGCGGCGATCTCGTCGGGCGCGAATCCCGCCTGGAAGTACAGATTCTCGCCGGGTTCCCAACCGTCGTTGCCCACCACGGTGGACTCGTCGATACAGGTGACCAGGACGTCGGTCAAGTTGGCGCCGGCGATGGCGCCCGCCCCATTGGTCACGTAGCAGTCCTGCGCCGCCGGCTCGATAATGACGGACACATCGTAGGGACTGCCGTCGGCGAGCGTCTGGGCGAAGACGAAGGGACCGTTCGCGCCTAGGATCGTGTCGTCGGCGCCGTTGTTCTGCAGGGCGATGGCCCCGTCCAGGCCCGAGACCGTACCGCCCACGGTGTAGGTGGAGGCGTCCTCCGCGGTGGCGCGGATCACCCAGTCTCCCGTCAAACCCAGGAGGCTGGACTCGACCCAACCCAATCCGCTGGCGTCGATGTAGTTCTTGTTCGGCAGGATGCCGTCGTCATCCCGGCACACCGAAGGATAACCGGAATGCTGGAACTGGATGCCGACCCAGATCCCGCCGTCGGCGTCGATGCTCTCGCCGGTGAGGTCGATGGACGAGAACGCGACGTCCGATCCCGTGACCTGATAATCGCCGGTGTAGAGCAGTGTGCCGGGGTGCTGCCGCCGGAGTCACGCCAGATATTCAGGGTGATGGTGACCGTGGAGGTGGCGCCGCCCAGGAGGAAGTAGACATCATCGAGCAGCCGGGGGCCCGCGACGGCGGGCGCCAGACGGACCGCGGCGGTTTCCCCCACGATGAAGCCGCCCTGAAAGACGACCGTGCCGCCGTCCTCGAAACCGTCATTGCGTAGTATCTCGGCTTGTGCCGGGGTCGCGATCAGCGCCATCGAAAGCAGAACCGGGAACAGGAACACGGCGCGGGATCCGGGGAATATCGATCTGAGCGAGGCGGTGGTTTGTCGCAAGCTGTTCATGGATTGTCCCTTCTTGCCGGCCACGGGGGGCAGTCATTGCAAACGGTCTATCGCCTGGATTATACCACAGCACCTTATTCCATCCGGCGTGAATCATGTATCAAGGAGTGGGGCAGCAGATAACCGGGTGTGGTTTCAGGTTCTTGCCCCGTTCAGCGCCCGTCCCGATGGACTTCGACAACTTCGTGTATACCCTGATGATCGCCGATGTCTTGGCGGCAGCGGAACGGCACGTTATAAATACCTAAATTGAGCGATTCCCCCTGTCCCGCCGCGTCCACTCCGATCCCGCCGGCA
>CAYMCR010000110.1:0-7618 GCA_964389015.1 uncultured Fibrobacteraceae bacterium
CCTCGGCCCGGGAAAGGCGGGGTTGAAAAAAGGGGGCTTATGGGACAGGCTCCAGGTAGAGGTTACGCGACTTGTCCGGATGGGCAGACAGCAGGCCCCGGGCGCGCAGCTCGATCCGGGCGGCCTTGAGTTCCTCGATGATGTCGGTCCGTTGGGCGTCGGTGAGACACGGCTGTGGACGTGTCGTGTCCAGGTAGCCGTAGCCAGCCCCGGCGGAACCGGGCACCGTGGCGATCTCCCTGGAGACGAATTCGGCTGCGGAGGCATTCACCGCCGTCGCCGCGATCAGGGCCAGGGCCCACAAGATCTTCTTCATCATCTTCTCCCCCCATGAAGACAGGTGAACACGGAATCCATCCCACTATAGCATATAAGGAGCCCCGACCCGGATGGGTCGGGGCTCCTTCTCTGTCGTTAGGTCGAATTACTTTACCAGCATCATCTTCCGCACATCCACTTCCCCGTTCAGATCGAGACGGTAGAAGTAGACGCCCGTCGGCGACTGGCGGCCGGTGTCGTCCGCGCCGTTCCAGGTCACCACGTGCGGGCCGGTGCTCAGGTTACCCTGCATGAGCGTACGGACCAGCTCGCCCTTCACGTTGAAGACCTGCAGCGAGCCGCTGCCGGCGCGGTGCACCGTGAAGCGGATCTCGGTCTTCGGGTTGAAGGGGTTCGGGTGGTTCTGTCTCAACGCCATACGCGTAGGCAACGCGTCGTCGGCGTCGACGGTGTTGCACTGGTGCAGGTTGTCCAGCGGCAGCACCTGCGGTGTGCCGACGTCGTCGTAGTTGTCCGCGTCGATCGCGACGTAACGGTTGCCCTGATCGGCGCATTCGTACACGTCGTTGACGAGGTACTTGTAGTCGGTGTGGATCATGCTCGAGTCCTCGAACGCAATCGACAGCGTGTAGATGCCGTCTCCGGCCGCCGTGTCAGGGGCCACGCCGTCATCGAGCATCGCGTTCAGGGACGGGACGTCCCAGCTGAAGCTGGGCGTCTCCGAGTTGCTCACCGTGCCGTTGATCGCGACCACGTCGCCGCCGCCGATCGGATCCAGCTGGTTGTTCACGTCGACGCTGAAGACGACCTCCACGCCGCGCCAGATGACATCGCAGGCGTCGAAGTGCACCACGGGCATGGTCAGCGGACCGAGCTCGCCACCGACGATGTCGAAGAGCTCGTCGTTCAGGAACACGTTGCGATCGCCCTGGGTCGAGCACTCGTAGTCGCTGTTGTGCACGAACTTGTAGTTGACGTACTTCTCGGTGCCGGCCGGGAAGGTGACCAGCAGCGAGTAGATCTCGTCATCGGCGGTGTCGTCGATGCCGGTGCCGTCGTCCACCATCTGGAGCTCCGGGGGGATGTTCCAGTTCAGGGGCAGCCTCTCGCCGTTGACGGATATCGAATCGCCGACAACCAGACCCAACTGGCTCGCGTCCACGTACAAAAGCACGTCTATATCGTGGGCCGTGAACTGGCTGGGATCCTGGTCGTTCCACCAGACGTCGATGACGTCGTTGGCGCCGGTGGCGAGGTCGAGCAGGTGCTGGCGGTTGCTGCCCAGGGGCTCGTAGGTCGTGCAGTCGTAGACCCACTTCCACTCGGCGGTGGCCTGGGCGATACCCGTGCCGCAGTCGCCGGGGATGCAGAAATCGGCGTCCACTTCGTAGACGTCGTCACCCACGTCCACGCCGTCCATGCCGTCGCAGAGGGCCCAGGTCAGGGGCGAGGGATTGCCCTCGACCGTGAAGCCGCCGTAGGGCTCGGCCTGGCCGCCCAGGAATGGTCCCATGCGGCCGCGGAAGAGCACGTTCTTGACGGCGAAGCAGGCCACGTTGCCGACACCGTCCTCGACGATGGGATTCCCGGCCAGGTCTTCCACATTGGCGACGGTCACCGTGTACATCGAGGCGCTGGGGCCGATGTCGGCGGCCAGGGTCAGGTGGACGACGTTGAGGCTCGTCACGTCACGCGCGGCGCCGGTCACCGTCGCCCCGGTAACGCTGTAGTTGCCGACGACCTCGGCAGTGGTCTGGTCCACAGGCTCGTTGAAGGTCACGTCGATCTGGCTGTCGATCAGGTGCAGGGCGCCGCTGACCAGCGGGGGGTCGGGATCGGCCGCAGTCTGGATGGTGTAGGCGTGGTAGGTGAACATGGGTACGGCGATGGGGCTTTCCCAGGTGGTGCCGCCGGGGCCCGAGAGCTGGCTGGCGTCGTTGGCCGCGGCGTCCAGGGGGCCCTTGTCCGTGGTGCCCTGGGTGAGCCAGAACTCCACGTTGATGGGATCGGAGGCCGACACGCCGAAGGTGCTCAGCAGAACGCCCAGCTCCTTGAAGGTGCTGCCCATGACCCAGCCGAGGGCGTTGGTGCCCGAGACGGCGGAATCCCATGAGCTGGTCCCATCGTTCCAGACGCGTAGATCCTGCCAGTTGTTATCGACGTTCACGTACATGATGTAGTCGGGCAGGGTACCGCTCAACGACCACTCGAGTTGCCGGCCCCAGGGATCGGTCGTGCCGCCCACGACGGTGTTCACGTCGATGGCGATGCCGAACTGGAGGTCACCCCAGCCCGAGACGTTCTCGTGTTCGAAGCCCAGGTAGAGACTGACCGCGTCGTTGGTGACGTAGCAGTTCCCCAGGTCCAGGGACGGATGGTCGGGGAAGACGTCGCCGCCGTCGGCGTCGACCAGGTTGGCGACGTTGAAGTCGTTGACGCCGTCGATGACGATGGTCTGGGGAACCTGGGCCGAAGCCACCGCCGGAATCAGCAGCGCCGCCGCGGCCAGCAGAACCAGACAGACCTTGATGATACCTGTGCGCATGAGTTTCCTCCTCATTTGACTAGAGTCAGCGTCCGGGTCGCGACCCGTCCGCCGTGCTTGAGTTGACAGACATATGTGCCGGCGGCCAGGAGTCGGCCGTCGTTGCTGGTTCCACGCCAGGAAACATCGTGACGACCGGCCGGTAGCGTGCCGTCCACCAGTACGGCCACCCGTTCACCGCGCAGATTGTACACGGAAAGGGTGACGCGGGATGGTTCGCCATCGGGCAGGTCGAAGCTGATCCGGGTCTGCGGGTTGAAGGGGTTGGGGTGTGGTGACCGGAGACGCAGCGTCCCGGCCAGAGGTGGAGCGGCGGTGCCGCCCCAGGAGTCCGGCAGGCCGTCGCCGTCGTCGTCGACGGTGAAGGTCCAGACCGTGTCGATAGTCGGCAGCAGGGCCGCCACGTTGTTGGGGACCGAATCGCCGCCCAGCTCGCCGTCGGGCTCGGGGTCCCAGCAGATCGAGGCCACGAGGCTGAGCTGCGCGCCGACGGGTACCTGGCCGGCACCGAGACCGTAGAGCACGTCCCAGGGTATGGCCAGCTCGCTGGCGCCGGCGTCGCCATAGGCATGGGCGGCGTCGTCGGCCAGGATGACCTCGCCGCTGCGGTCGGTGGTGGTGGTCGCCGAGGTGATCTCCCACAAGCTGCCGCCGTCCCAGGCCGACTGGTGCTGATAGCAGCCGTACTGGAAGTCGGCCGCGAAGCCGAGGGCCGTGAATTGCGCGCCCCGCTCCCAAACGTCGATGGCCGTGAGGTCGGTCTCGCCGCCGGGGCCGCCGGGATCGACGTCCAGATAGAGCAGCCAGGAATTGGTGTGCACGATGCCGTCGATGGCCACGTAGAGGTAGTCGGCGTCCCAGGCCACGTAGAGGCCGTCGATCTCGTTGGCTGCGGTCCAGGCCGAGTCGCTCGAATCGGGCAGCGCCAGGTAACCGTCCCATTCGCCGGCGTCCAGGCGACCGTCGATGGTGATCAGGGTCGCTTCGTGGACGGTCACGCCGACGTCGTCGGCGGCGGTCAACCCGTCGTTCGAGACGCCGTTCTCGTCGGCAACCGAGCCGGCCACCATCAGCAGTTTTATCGCCGCGGGATCGAGCGCTTCGAAGGCCGCAGCGTCGGCGGCGTCCAGCTGCAGGGTCAGCGCGTAGGCCGGCGTGGTCTCCAGAACGGTCGTGCCGGCGCCCAGGGTGACCTCGGCTACGTCGTCGCCGTCCTCGTCCAGGCCGATGCCGGTGGCGACGAGCGTGGCGGGATCGGTCGCCTGGTCGAAGGCGATCGTCAGTCTGTCGGTGGTGGGATAATAGCCGGCGGCCAGGGCCAACGGACCGAGCGTATCCGTGAGATCGTTCGCGACCGCGCGCAGCTCGGCGATGTCGCCGGTGCCGTCGGGTGCGCTCGTCACGCCGGCGTAGATGCGCACCGCGAAGGCGCCCTCGGCCATGATCTCGTCGCCGCGCATCAGCGTGCCGGTAAAGTCCATCTGGTGCGAGGCGCCGGCGGTGCCCAGCACCCAGGCCGCGGCTACGCCGGTGTTGGGATTGCGCCGGCCCATGTAGACGGCGTCGGTCGGCCAGACGCGCTCCATGTCGGCGTTCCAGACCAGGTCCACCAGCGAGGGCGAGAAGCCGGCCTGCAGCCAGTGCGTGGCGGAGCCGACCCGGTAGACCGCCTCGAGGAACGCGTCCCCCTCGATCAGCGTGATCTCCTTGGTCACCTCGGCGTAGGTGGCCTTCAGCACGACGGTAGTGCCGGCGCCCTCGACGATCTCGAGACCGTAGACGTCGTGCTGGTAGTTGGGACCGACGTCGCTGAAGGCGCCCACGTGGTTGGCGTCGTTGTAGTCGCCGTCGCCGTTCCAGTTGACGTTGTCGCAGCCGATGGCCGTGTCGCCGTAGCCGGGGCCCTTGACGAACAGATGCGTCACGCGTCCGCCCACGCCCTCGATCACGGCGAAAAGGTGGTCGTTGTGCATGACGACCTCGTCGTAGCCGTCGTTGTCGATGTCGCTGAAGAAGCAGGCGGTGGTGGCAGCGTATTCGTCGTTGATCCAGTGGGACGCTTCGGCGTAGATCATGGCGTTCTTGAGGTGCGACGAGTAGTGATGCTCCCAGCCGGAGATGTCGCCGCCCATGCCGTCGTGCCAGGCGGTCTCGTACAGATTGGTCATCAGCACGTACCAGCCGGCCTGCGACACGCTGTTGTCGGGAGCGGCCATCAGGGCACTGCGGGCCTCGCTCCAGAGGGTGCCGTAATTCTTGCAGTTGCCGCCGCCGGCGCAACCGCCGCTGCCGTCGCCGCCGTTGGCCCAGGGGATCCAGCCGGCCCAGTGGGTATACCAGCCGTTGTCGCCGCCGCCGTAGCCGTCGAAACCGCCGATCTCGTGGTAGGTGCCGGGCGTCGGCGAGAAGGTGTCGCCGTTGAAGTTGGGATTGCTCAGGGCGTCGGCGAGCTTCCAGGTGCTCAGCCAGGCGCTTTCGGTGTCGCACTTATTGACGAACCAGTCGTAGGTCTCCTTGGCGTTGGGCGTGACTTCGGCCCAGCCGCCTATCTCGGCGATGGCTTCCCAGTCCTCGGCCAGCACCGCGATGCGGAAATTTCCCACCCCCGACCCTGCCAGCCCGGTGAGGATGTCCAGGGACGCCTGCCCGTTGCCGCCGATGATGTTGCCGGTGAAGGTGCGGTCGCGCGGCACCAGACGCAGGCCGTTGGCGTCCAGGAAGTGGATCTGATGGTTGTCGTGGCCGGAGAGATGCACGTCGTCGTCGAGGATCACGCCCCAGACGTCGTGGCCCTGGAAATTGTCGCCGATCCAGTCGTTCACGCCCGCGGACGGATAGCCCGACGTGTTCAGCCAGACGCGTTCGGGCACCCAGGCCACGCGCGGCGTGTAGGCGTAACGCGTGCCGATCATGTCGGATTCGATGTTCACGGCCCAGTCGTTCATGTCATTCGTGACGAAGGGCATGATGTGCTGCGCGTAGGCCGAGGTGATCATGCCGGCCCAGCCCGCGCTCACGCCCGCGGCCAGCCAGGCGTTGAAGTCCAGCACGTCGCCGCTGTTGAAGGCCCACTCGGCCGACGATTGCAGCGTGCCGCTCAGGTGGAAGTTGCCCGGGACGCTGGTGCCCTCGTGCACCTGCAACGCCTCGTCGAAGCCCGAGCCCTCGAGATCATCGCTGCGGCCGTGGAAGACATCGCTGTAGCCCAGTCCCTGGTTGCCGTGCAGCACCAGGGCGCAGTGGGCGACGGCCTGCCTGCCGGACGGATAACTGGCGGTTATCGTCTCGCCGCCGAGGGTCGCCACCGTGAAGATGACCGGGGACGCAGGTCCCGCGTCCCGCAGCAGCGCGGGATCCAGGTCGATCCATACCGCGTCGGGGTCCCCGTCGCGGCGCAGGGCCGGATCGACAGCGGCTAACTTGCCGCCGCCGCGCACCAGGCGCGTGTCGGTGATCACGTACGCCGCGCCGCCGTCCGGCGTCGCGGTGATCCGCAACGGCACCTCGGCGGGCTGGGCCTTCGTCCCACCCAGCGCCACGAGTTCCGCGTCGCAGCTCAGGAAACTCACGCGCAGGCGGGGCTCCCCCAAGGGATCGTGGAGCGTGATCGAGAGCAGGTCGGCCGCGGGAGGCAGCTCGGCGTCGAGACCGACTCGGTCCACGGCCAGGACCGATACCTCAGCGGCGCCGGGCGAAAAAGTCGCACTGCCGGCGCAGATCAAAAAAACGAAGGACACAAGCAGAACATGGCGGAGTCTCAAGCAATGACGGGCGATCATGAGGCCTCCAGGACCCAATACATGGTCGGATGCACAAACTCTCTGCGACCACGGCAGAGAGGAGTGGACGGTTCATCAGAAACACGGCACGACAACAACCCCTGAAGGCTTTCCGTACACTGCGCATGTGATTGTATCAAATAACTATAGGTGATTTCAAGGAATCATGCACCTTCTCCCGTAATAAAGGGGGCGAACGACAAGCGTTCGCCCCCAATGATAACGAATCTCAAATTCTAGCGATACAGGGACTTGATCGCGCCCCAGTCCGCGTCCTCGTTGGCCACGCCGCCACAGCTGGTGATCGTCAGGTAGTTGATCGCCATGTCGTAGAGGAAATCGTTGGTCTGCGCGCCGTCGGAGCAGAACTCCACGTTGCCGCCGAAACCGACGGTGTCCTGGTCCCAGTTGTCGTTGAAGGTGACCTTACCCAGGTAAGTGCCGGCGGTCAGCAGGACCGAGAAGGAATAGGTGCCGTCGCCGTTGTCGGTCATCTCGCCGGTGTGATCCGCGGGATCCCAGTCGGTGCCGCCGATCTGGCTCAGGAAGTTGCCGGCGATCACGGGATTCTGGTGGGTCACGTACTCGTCACCCTCCTTGACACCGACGGTGGCGCCGAGGTTGACCAGGAAGGTCACGTTGCCGTCCACATCCAGTGTAAATGACTGCTCGGGCGTGTTGAAGGCGCCGCCCCAGCTGTCGCCATCGACGGCCTTGTACTCGTGGAACCCAGCCGTCAGAAAGAGGGTCAGCTCCCAGATACCGTTGGCGTTGAGGGTCAAGTCCATGGCGGGATCAGCGGGATCCCAGCCGTTAATGCTGCCGACGATGGACGGGCCGGCAAAGGCGGAGGTCGCCAGGGTCAGGATGGCAAGAATCGTGAGCATACGCATGAGTGAGTCTCTCTTTCGGTTTGTAACCCGATGATGCATCCGGTGTCGTATCGCGGATTGGTCTGCTTTAGCCTGAAGTTCCAAGCCAAAGCCAAGACTAACAACCGGCAAAGCAGTCACTT
>CAYMCR010000111.1:0-7548 GCA_964389015.1 uncultured Fibrobacteraceae bacterium
GATTCCCTACGGGCGGTGGCTGCGGTTCATGTTGCCGTTGTGGGGGCTGCTGATGATGTTGTCGGCCGTGTTCCTGATGATCGCGGTGGCGATCGATTATTCCTGATTCAATCGTCGTTGCGCGTGTTCGCGGATTCTCTTCAAGAACGCCTCGCGCCCGTCCGCGTCGTCCAGATCCTCATCCTTGACCACCGGCCATTCCGGACACATCTCGCGCAGGACCAGGACGAAGAGCCCGTTTCCGTCTACCGGTTCGGCGCCGCGCTCGGGATACACCGGCGTGCTGCCCATGCCGCAGCTCGGCGACCGGCTCTTGAGCACGAACCCGTCCAGCCCCTCGGCCAGCAGCTCCGCGAGACGCCGGCGACACCAAGCGTTCATGCGATCGGTCCAGTCCTCGCCGGACGTGACGCCGACCATACGCGGGGCTGCCTTTTCGCCCAGCAGATCCACCGGTTCGCGCGGCACACCCATGCCCAGTTCGGACTCGGGGCAGACGGGCACCAGCGTGGCGTGGCGCGGCAGCTCGTCGCGTACCCATGGGTGGGGCCTGGTGTCGCCGTCGTAGCGCACGTGCTCGCCCAGCAGGCAGGCGCTGACGCCGATGCGGATTTTTTGGGTGCGGGTCATTGATGCCTCCGACGGGATCATAGACTCATCGACAGACGGTGTGCCAGTCCGATCTCCCCGACCGTGACGTCCGCCCGGTAGCAGATCGCCTCCACGCCCGCGGCGGCCGCCTCGCGCAGGGCCGCGCCGTAGGCCGGGTCGATGTCGTCGGCGGGTGTGAAGGCGTGGGCATCGGCGCGCTGCACCACGTAGAGCATCACCGCCCGGTCGCCGGCCGCTACCCGCACCGCCAGCTCGTGCAGGTGCTTGCGCCCGCGCTCAGTCACGGCGTCGGGGAAGAGGGCCGTGCCGCCCTCGACCAGCGTCACATTCTTCACCTCGACCCAGCACCGCTCAGGTATGTCGTCGGGCCCGCGTTCGAGCAGCAGGTCGATCCGTGAGCCCGTGCCGTAGCGCACCTCGCGACGGATGCGGTCGTAGCCCTGCAGCTCGGCGATCGTGCCGTCCTCCACGCCTTCCTGCGCCAGCCGGTTGGGCACGGTCGTGTTGATGCCCACCAGTACGCCGTCGGCCTCGATCAGCTCGTAGGTCCACTTCAACTTGCGGGTGGGACTGTCGGCGGGGGAGAGCCACACTGGCGAGCCCGGCGTGTTGCAGCCGAGCATGGTGCCGGTGTTGTTGGTGTGGGCGACGACCTCGCGGCCGTCGTCCAGGAGGACATGAACGAGGAAACGTTTCTCGCGCTCGATCAGGGTGCCGCGGACGAGCGGCTCGGGGAATCTCACGCTTCCTGGACCGGATGCGCCTTCACCCAGCGGTCGTAGACCACCAGCCCCACCGCGGTCGTGGCGGCCAGGATCGCGAACACGATCCACATCACGTCGGGCTTGTCGATGCCGCCGCGTTCGACGGGTCCGAAGTGCCCGTACATAACACCCGACAGCAAACCGCCGAACAGATGCCCCAGCGCGGTGCACCAGTAGAAGTAGCCCATGTACATGCCGACCTTGCCCGGCGGCGCGATGCGGCCCGCGTATTCCTTGCTCTTGGGGCTGGCCATCATCTCGCCGATCGAGAAGACCAGGATCGCGACCACGATGATCCAGCCGCTCATGCCGATGATGAAGACCAGGAAGCTGATCACCGTCACCACGACGCCGTTGATGATGGTGTTCAGGGGCTTCACGTTGCGCATCAGGTACGAGATGGCGATCTGCCCGATGATGATGCCGAAGGCGTTGAGGTTGATCATGTGCTCGGGCTTGATCTGGCCGTTCTCGAGTACGCCCTGGCTCCAGTTGACGGTCGAGACGCCCATCGATTCGAAGAGGCCGGTGATCCAGCCGGCGGCCGGCGTGAGGGCGCGGATTACGTCGGTGGTGTCGCCGTAGTCACGGATGTATTCGGGCAGCGTGAGGAAGATCTGGTTGAAGCTGGTCCAGAAGCCGGCCATCAGCAGCAGGAAGACCATGTAGCGGCCTTCGCCCACTTTCATGGGCTGCAATAACCAGTGGCCCACGCCGGCGCGGCGGCTGCCCATGCGCAGGAATACGTCGACGATCAGGTTCAGGGCGATCCAGCCCAGGGAGATGGGACCGATCAGGCCGAAAGGCCACCACTTCGAGCCCATCACCAGGACTGTCAAGACACCGGAGATCAACAGGAAGAAGCGGCCGTTGCCGACGACCTCCACCATGCCCTGCATGATCTCGCCGAGGCTGCGTTTCTCGGTCTGTGCCCTGTCCTCGGGTGTGCGCGGGTCGCGATAGGTCAGGGCGCAGGTCAAGGCCAGAACGCCGATCCAGATCGCCGAGGCCCAGAACACATAGGTCCAACTCCAGCCGCGCACGATGCCGGCGATGATCGGACCCAAAAACCCGCCCACGTTGACCATCATGTAGAAGATGCCGAAGCCCATCGAGCCGGTTTTCTCGTCGGTCGTTTTGGCAACCGTGGCGATCACCACCGGCTTGAACATGCTGTGCCCGATGGCCACCAGGAAATAGACGGCGAAGAAGCCCCAGAAGCTCTTGGGGAACTGCAGCAGGATGTAGGCGGGCGCCATGATCACCGTCGAGGCCAGGAACATCGACTTGTAGCCGTAGCGATCGGCCAGAGCGCCGAACACGGCGGGGAAGAGGTACAGGAAGAACGTCACCACGCCCTGGATGACGCCGCGGTCCTCGCTGCTGAAGCCCAGGCCGCCGTCGGCGATCGCGCCGGTCAGGTAGATGCTCGACACGGCGTAGAAGCCGTACCAACCCATGCGCTCGAAGATCTCCATGACGTTGGCTGACCAGAAGGCGCCGGGAAACATCCGGAAGACCGAGGTCTTGGTGGCGGACATGAAAGCCTCTTTCTGCTGCGAAAAAAATGCGTGGATCCACGCAGTTGTTCGTGTGTCGGTCAAGAAACCGCCCGGTCGTTCAGGCCGGGCGGTTCATGGCTGTGCTTTTTCCATGATACGACCGATTCAGGTCCAGGTCAATCGGACAGAGCTACGCGCGCTTCCTGAACAGATAGAACATGTACTTCTTGTGGATCGCGAACTGTTCGCCGGTCCTCATTCCAGAGAAGTGCTTGCGTTCCATCTTTGCCAGCTTCTTGCGCAGCTTCCACCGCACGAACCGGGTGAGCTTCGGGTAGCGATCCGCGGCGAGCAGGAAGACCAGATCCCAGATCGGGTGCAGCAGCTCGTTGGAAAACGCGTTGACGATGTCCATGGTCGACGCGGTTTCCGCGGTGATGTCCCGGGACGTGACCAGGTCCATGGCGTGACGGGTCTGCTCCTGCTCCCACTCCGGGAACGAATGCCCGCCGCCCATGAGACACTCGCCCGGCGCGTGCGTCTTGAAGAAATCGGAAATCATCAGACAGCCGCCGGGATTCAGCAGCGCCAGGGCGCCGGGGACGGACTCGTTCATGGGCAGATACTGGAAACTCTCGCTGAACAGGATCAGGTCGTATCGCTTGTCCGTCTCGAGATCCTGGAACCGGCTGGTGAAGATCTCGCTCTCGTCACCGAGAAGCTCCCGGACGCGCTTCGGCAGGATGCGGCCCGGCGCCACGCAGTCGACCGCGTAACCCCGGTCGAGCAGGGTTCGGGCGAACTGGCCCGAGCCGCAGCCCACGTCGAGGATGGTTTTTACGCCGTCTTCGATGTGACCGGCCAGGAGCTCCGTGTAGTTCTCCTGAGCCTGCTTGAGGTTGGCGATGTCGCCGGCGAGGCCGTCGGTGAAGAGTCCGTAATGCAAGTGGTCGGTCTTCAGGAAGAACTTGAGCAGGACCAGGCCGATATCGAGCCCGACTTCCTTGGAATCGACTTTCTTGACTCGTCCCATGAGCACCGTGTTCCTGTTGGAGCCGCTCGCGTCTGTGAACGGCGACTATACAGGATCGGCGCTGCGATGGCTCCCCCAACTAGTGCCGAGTGGTTATCCACATCCACGGTACCACGTGGTACCCCAATTTTGATGTGAGATGCTGCCCGCGGCCCCCCAGGTGCCCCTGTTTTTTATGTAAGCGACTGCCCACATCACCCCGGGGTGATGTGGCCTGCTAGTAATCGGCCTGCAGCTTCTTTTTCACCAGCGCCTGCGACGCTTCCAGCCGCGTGAACCGCTCCTGCAGAACTACGCAGCCGAGCGCGATGATCAGGGCCGTGCCGAGCCAGACCTGTGCCACCGACAGGGGCAGTGTTTCGGCGAAACGGCGCAGCGTGATCATCAGCCAGGTCGCCTGGGCCCAGATCGCCGTGTCCGAAAACAGCGGTGAGATCATGAGGAAGGCGACGATCCCGAAGGGAATGAACACCCCCGCCAGGACGGACCTGGTGCGGACCCATTCCAGCGCCCGACGGTCGTAGCCCAGAGTGGTCATAAGCAGCAGGGGAGTGCCAAGCAGGAAAAAGAGCGCGACCAGCAGGGCGAAGGTTTTCGCCCGCAGATCCGAACCGCGACCACGGGAAGCCTGGAGATCGAAACCGCAGCATTCACGGGCCGCGCCGTCGGGGCCGTTCACTTCCAGGTCGGAATAGCGCATGGAGTCGGGCGCCGGATCACCGTGTACCGCCGCCACGGCCCGGTCGATCTGCCAGGCGTCGAAACGGGTCGAGGTGTCGTGCGCGATCTCGTAGGGGTTGTAGACCACCGCCTTGTTCCAGACGAGTACGGGCGTGCCTTTCGGCGTATACGTCTCGCCCCAGGCCGTGGTCAACGTCGGCGCCACTCCGTCCACCGCGATCTCGCGGAACTCGTAGGGCACGACAACCTGGTCGTTCTCGTAATGGACGAGCAGCTGTTTGGTGGTCCTGATCTCGTTGATGGCGATACCCAGGCCCACGCCGCCCACATAGGGGATCACCAGCGGCAGCAGCGCATGAGCGAAGATGAGCCGTCGTGAGATGGGCCAGGCATCAACGGCGTGGATCCGCTGAAGCGACTGGTTCCACGACCCGAAGGTGAGCCCGAAGAAATAGGCCATCGCCATCAACGGGTCGTCGCCCCGGTAGTAGTGGACGGCCAGGACCAGGCCGTAGATCGTCAGCACCGACATGAAGAGCCAGTCGAGCCAGTGGTTGTGCATGATCCGGAAGAGCGTGCCGTGCATCAGCGCCGGCGAGCCGCCGTTGTGCGGGAAGGGTGTGGCGCTGCCTGCGGATGGCGCGGGCTCGACGAGCTCGGTGGGACCGGGTGCGACGGGGTCGTCCAGCACGGTGCCGTCGGGCCCGGTGCTTTCCAGCAGGAAGGCGCGCGGCAGGTGGCGCCAGGTGTTGTAGCCGACCATCAACGCGATGGCCAGCGTCGGTCCCGTCAGCCAGAGACCGCGGGGGCCGATGAGCAGCCACACGGTACCGAAGCTCCACAGGATGACGGTGTAGGCCACGTACCAGGGTGTCGTTTCCAGCTTGCGCCTTTTGGGGTCAGGCGCCTGCAGCAGCATGAGCATCAGCAGGAAGACCGATCCCACGCGCAGCCCGCCGAGCCAGACCGTGGGGATGAAGACGAGGCCCTCCGCCCAGGAGACCCCGTTGATCAGGGAGATTAGGAAGAGCATCAGGCCGCAGCCGATGCAGATGGCCGTCATGCGGGTCAGCCAAAGGGTTCGAGCCGCCAGCGGCAGGGCCATATGGAGTTGCGGCGAGCGCAGCCAATAGTGCGCGCCGATCATCCCCGCCAGCAGGATCGACCAGACGGTGAAGGTCTGGATGAACCAGATGAGGCCCGAGTTGCCCGGGTCGAACAGGACGCCGGATCCGTCGTTGCCGCCGAGGGCGCGCAGGACGACAGACGCGATAACGGCGATGAGGGCGGGCATGATCAGGTTGTCGGTGCCCTGGTCGCGGCGCAACAGCAGGCGAATCATGACTGCCCCTCCGCGATCTCGATGAACATCTCCTCCAGGCCGAGACGATCGTAGCGCCCCTCGCCGATGTGCAGGTGCGACTCGACCGCCGCGCGCGCCCGCTCCGGATCCAGCCGGATCACCGCATGCAGTCCCTCGATGCGGTCACGCACGCCGAGGCATTCGGGCATGCGTTGCAGTGCGGCCGCGCGTCCCTCTGCGTGAGGAACGATGGCCACCGAGAAATTCTCCTGCATCTCGTCCAGCGAATCGTCCAGCAGCACCTTGCCGTCGTGCAGCATCACGACGCGGCCGGCCATGCGCTCCACGTCGCTCATATGATGGGACGAAAAGAGGATGGTCGACCCCGCCTCGTTCAGCAGCTGGATCGACGTCTCCAGGAAATCGCGCCGTGCGGCGGGATCGAGTCCGCCAGCGGGTTCGTCCAGCACCAGCAGCTCGGGCTTGTGCGACACCGCGCACAGCAGCGCCACTTGTCTTGCCTGTCCCTTGCTCAGGGTCTTGATCTTCTTGTTCCAGTCGAGCTTGTAGCGGTCGCAGAGTCCCTCGGCCATGAGGTCGTCCCACTCGGGGAAGAGGCCGCGGTGCAGACGGATCACGTCGCCGATGGACATGAACCCGGGCAGCATCTGTTCCTCGCTGACGTAGCCGATGCGGCGCTTGATCTCGAGAGGGTCGCGCGTCGGATCCATGCCGAAGACGCGCACGTCGCCACCCTGCGGCTCGATCATGCCCATGGCGATACGGATCAGCGTGGTCTTGCCGGCGCCGTTGCGGCCGAGCAGACCGACGACCTCGCCCTCGGCAACGTCGAAGCTGACCCCGTCGAGTACGTTTTCGCCTCGCTTGAAAGCGCGTCGGATGTCGTTGAATTGCAGGACGGACATGTCTATTTCTCCTCGGACTGACGGTCGAGCATTTCGCGAAGCATGGCGACGGCCTCGTCGGTGGGCACGTCGAGCTGCTTGATCGTGGTCACGGCGGCCGCGAGACTCTCGCGGACCTGGTCCCGCTTCTTGGTGCGGGTCTGTTCGGGCGCCAGGGTGCCGACCACCAGCGGCCGGCCGGGCCTCCGGTCCAGGACGCCCTCGCGTTCCAGTTGCGTGTAGGCCTTGCTCACGGTCATCGGGTTCACCCCTAGCTGCGATGACAGGTTGCGCGTCGACGGCATCTCGTCGCCGGGCGCCAGCCGACCGCCGGTCACCTGCAGCGTGATCTGCTCGATCAGCTGTCGGTACACCGGCACTCCGCTGTTGGGACTCAGGACGATGAACATGCGTGTGATCCTTCCGTGTATCGTTCGTCGCTAAGAGTGTCATACGCAGGCGAACTGTATTGGTTGCATAATACAGTAATACAGTGTTCGGGTTCGTGTCAACCCCCTAGGTGACTGTTTCATGGCTGGTTGCGCTGATTCGGCCCCGTCATGTAGGATGAACTGAGGCAAGACGGGGAGACGGTGACCTCCCACGGGAAGTACCTCAACGTTTGGGTCAAGGATGATGAAGGGAACTGGCGAGTGCTCGTGGACATGGGGAATAGTGACGAGATGTAGAAAGAGTTTACACGGGATGGCATAACTAAGGTCAGCCCCAATTTGATACCATGGGAAGG
>CAYMCR010000112.1:0-7437 GCA_964389015.1 uncultured Fibrobacteraceae bacterium
GAAACAAGGCCCATGGTTAGAATGGCTTGACCATTGTTAAAGGTGTAAACTATGATCCGGCAGAGTCGCTGGCCCGACCGACCCCCACCATCCCCGCCATGGAAATCGTCACCGCCAGCAAGGGCGTAGTGCGTGCGCCCAACCCCGTCTCGGCCAACCCCACCAGGAACAGCCCGACCAGCCCCAGGGCCACCCCCCAGACAACCGAAGCCGTATGCAACCCCCCGTCCAGCCCGGGCGACTGCTCCCCGTCCCGCCGCCAAGCCCGTCGTGCCGACCCCCACACCGCCGCGACGATCGCCGCCAGCGCCAGCAGGGCGGCCGGCAAACCGTGTCGGCGCGCCAGTTCCAGAGGCACGCTGGGCGCCCAGGCGTCGGGCCCCTCGCCGAAGAACGGGTTCTGCCTGATCGCGCTCCAGGCCTCGCCCCACTCGTCGACGCGCGTGGAGAAGAAGTCTCCCGCCACCGAGGCGCGGTACTTGTAGGCGAAAGCCTCCCCGGCCAGTTCCGGGCGCACGGCGAGCAGCGACAGCCCTACCGTCAGCAGGAGCAGGACGACGGCGATGCCGCGCCAGCCCCGGCCCCGCGTACGGCGCGCCGTCGCCAACACGACCAGCACGGAGGTCACGAACACGCTGCACAGGGCGCCGCGCGAGGCGGTCAGGGGCAAGCAGACCATCGCCGCGAGCCAGGTCGCCGCACCGGCCAGACGCCACGGGCGTGTCGAGGCGCCGAGCCACACGCTCAGGGCCAGCGGCGCGAAGAAGGCGACGTGAACCGCCAGTCCCACTGAGCTGCGATAGAACGACCCCGGCTCGAAATGTCCGCCGCCGCGCCCGGTCAGGAGGTACTCGCCGATCCCGAAGAGGCCGAGCAGGCCCAGCGCGGCCAGGGTGGCGCCCGTCCACAGCCGCACCGTCCGCCGCCGCAATTCCGGTTCCCGCGCGAGAGCGCAGAACATGAAACCGACCACCGTGGCCAGCAGCAGGACGCGCGCCATCCGGTAAGCCGAGAAGAACACGAACCGGTCGGCGTGGCCCGCCACCAAGGCTAGCAGGCCGATGGTGCCGAAGTTACAGAAGAGCAGGACCGGCAGGTTCGGACGCGGCCAGGGCGACACGTCGCGCCCGAAGGTCTTGCTGGACAACCAGCCGGCCAGGGCGGCCAGCAGTACGACCTCGGTGGCGTAGATGCCACGGCCGGGTGTCAGGAAAGCGAAGTCGATGACAGGACCGAGCGGCACCAGCAGGGCCAGCGACACCAGCGAGCCGGGGCGGGTGAACCAGGCCAGGGCCGCCGCGGCCAGCAACGCCAGGAACAGACGTCGCTCGGCGACCTCCGGCGCGGCCAGGGCGTGGGCCAGCACGACGATGAACAGCAGGGCGGCCAGGGCCGCCGCGGCGCGCCCGGCGCGACTCACGCTCTGCTCCGGCGGCTGAAGGCGTGCGGGTACCGCTTCGCCAGATAATAGCCCAGACCGATGCCGATCAATCCCGCCGTCATGTCGAAGGCCAGGTCGAGGGTGGGGGGACGGATGTACTCCGCGCGCGTCTTGGCGAAGATGTCGAAGACCTCCTTGGCGACCAGCAGCAACAGGGTCAGCCGGACGACGCGGCCGAGCGCCATGAAGCGCGACACGACGAACACGATCAGGGCCGCCCCGGCCAGGTGGAAGAACCAGTCGACCGGCACGCCCATCACTTCGACGGCGCTGATCCGGTACAAAAGGCTGCGCGCTTCACGCAAAAAGTCCAGCATGCGTATCTCTCCGTTTCGAGGTGGTCAACCGGCGCCATGATAGACCCATCGTCGCAATAAAACGAAGCGAAAGAGAAATATAGGACTAGATTCCATGCTACACTTGGAGGGAGAGGAGAGCGTCATCAAGGTCACCGTCGTCATACCCGCCTATAACGCCGCCGGCTTCTTGCCGGAGACGCTGGATTCCGTCCTCGCGCAGGACCATCCCGACCTGGAGGTCATCGTGGTGGACGACGGCTCCACCGACGATACGCCGCGCGTGTTGGAAGACTACCGGGACCGCGTGCGCTATATCCGGGAAGAGGCCTCGGGCGGACCGTCCCGACCGCGCAACGTGGGTGTCGCGGCGGCCGATGGCGACTGTGTGGCTTTTTTCGATTCCGACGACCTCATGACGCCGGGAGCGATCTCCGACTCGCTGGCGGTCATGACGCGGCACTCGGAGGTGGGCTTCGTCTTCGCCAACAGCCAGATCATCGACGAGCGGGGCGCCCTGCTCGACCCCGACTACCTGGCCGACTACCGGGAATTTCGCAAGATCCTCGCCCCCACCGACGACCCCGCGGTGGGATTGATGTCGGGTCCGCGTCTCTATCACCAACTGCTGCGCGCCAACTTCATCGGCACCTGCGGCGTGGTCGCGAGGAAGGACATACTCGATGCGGCCGGCCCCTTCGACCAGGCGCTCAAGAACGCCGACGACCGCGACATGTGGCTGCGCGTCGCCCTGACGCAGACCGTCTTCGCCTTCATCGACCGCCCGCACTTCTCCTACCGACGGCGCGACGGCAGCGTCACGCGGCGCGGCTGGCGTCGGATCCCGTCGGTGATCCGCATGCTCGAAAAACACCGCGCCCTGGCGCAGACCGACGAGGATCGCAAGCACCTGGACTACCGCATCAACCGTGCGCGCATCGCCCAGGCCTACGGCATGCGACGGGCGGGCCTGTTCGACGAGGCGGCCGCCGGCTACCGCGATGCCGTACGCGAACACCTGTCGGTGACGGGGTTGCTCGGCCTGGCCAAGACCCACTACCTCAAGCTGACCTCGCGCTGATCTCCCGTCCTCGAACATGTGATCACATGACGCTCCTCGGTCGGCAACACGCCATCCACGGGATGACAAGTGATCAGGGTCAGCCGGTCCGGACCGAACGGATCCAGGGGTGACGTATCGGACGCCGCGACCACCTCGATCCCCACGACATCGTAGACCTCTGTGCCGCCGCGATGGACCAGTCGCAACTCGTCTCCTCGCTGGAGATCACCCATGAAGGAGGCCCAGCTGTCGCGGTGTCCCGAGAGAACCACGTTGCCGGGGGCGCCGGGCCGCGGGGTTCCGTCCACGTGCCCGAATCCGAAGGCCAGACTCTCTCCCGACGCCCCGGTCAGCACCGACCGTCTCACCCCGAGACGCGGCGCCTCCAGTCGCGCGATGGCCGCGAAGTCGGCCCAGGCCCACGGTTGATGACCCGCGCCGTCGGCGAGATGGGCCGCCAGGGCGCGCTCCACCAGACGACCGGCGAGTGCACCCTTGGCCCGCAGGTAGCCATCGCGGCCCAGCAGGGCGGCGCCCAATAATACAGTGACCAGCGACAGGGCCGCGAGCCGACCGCCACGGCGTCTCATGTCCGCGCTCCCATCTGCCGGGCAACCGCGATTCCCACCGTTCCGATCAGCAGCGCCAGTGCGCCGAGCAATCTGAGCAAGGGGCGCGAGGTGCCCGTGTTGGGCAGGCTCGGCATGAACTCGGAACCCAGGGGCAGACCATTGGGCAGACGACAGGGATGGACGGGGGCGTCGGCGCTCACGGCCTCCTCCACCGCCACCCGGCTGGTGTAGGCGGTCACCAGGCCGAACGCCAGACCGGTCTCGACCACCTGTGCGCGGACGTCGTCCCGGTCGGCGCCACGATGGAAGTCAGCCATCAGGCCGGCGATCTTCATGCGGGCCCAGCGGACCGCGACGCCGTCACAGGCGCCACCGGTCTGCGCACCGTCCAGCGGGGTGGACAGCGCCTCGTCCGCAAGCGTGGCGGTAAACGCGCCGCGCAGATCGGAGCCGGGAGAGAAGCGGCCCGACCAGAGCACCAGCTCGCCCGCGTGTTGTTCAGGCAGCCGGGCTGGATAGCTCTCGAGAGGCTCGTCGTCCCGCCAGACGAGCCGCGGATCGGCGAGCTGGGGTCGCGAGATGCGCTCCAGGAAGACGTCGATGCCGTTCTCGGCTCCGGCGGCGCTGGTGACGAAGGCGCTCAGGCCACCGCCGTACGCGGCGAGCCGTCGCACCAGGTAACGGTTGGGTGCACTGCCGATGCCCACCACGTGCAGGCGCAACGGCCCCAGGTCCGTGGTCGCCTCGCGCAGCAGCTGGTCCTCGTTGCCGATGGCGGCATCGGTGATCAGGATAATGCGCCGGCTGTAGCCGTCGCCCCTGTCGCCGCCCAGGAACCGGCTCATGGCCCGCAGCAGGGCGGGGTGGAGTTCCGTGCCGCCGTTCGCGTCGAGCCGCCGCACCCAGGCGCGGGCGTCGGCCAGGATGCCGGGATCGGCCGTCTGGAAACCACGCCGGAAGATCCGGCTGACGGTGTTGAAGGTCATGATGTTGAAGCGGTCCTCCGGACCCAGGCGGTCGAGGGCGCGCAAGAGGGCCGTCCGGGCCTGGACGATGGATTCACCCTGCATCGAACCGGAGACGTCCACCAGGAACATGGTCTCGGTGGGAATCGCCGCCCGCCAGCGCGGCGGCACGACACCGGCCGCGGGCACGATCATCAGCAGGGCGTAGCGACCGTCCGGCCGGTCCTCGACGAAGAGGGCCGTCTCCGGCACGTCGGCGCCGGACGGCCGCCAGGCGAGCAGGAAGTCGCGGTCGGCGGGGATCGTTCCGCCCGCGGGTGAAGCGAGCCACAGGTCGCCGTCGCGGTCGAGATCCAGATTGTGCGAGTCGGAACATACGTCGGCCAGCGCTACGCCCGGGTTCAGTTCCACCCTGACCGTCGCCGTCGGGAAGCGCCGATCGCCCTCGCCCACGAATGGCGGCGTGACACGGGCGGCCGAAGTCGCTCCCGTATACGTGCTCTTCATCGTGGGTGGGATGTAGCGCGGCGTGAACGTCAGCGGGAAAGCCAGACTGAACTCGCCGTCGACGAAGTCGACCTGGTCCAGATAGCGCAGCTCGACGGTGATCCGGTCGCCGGGGCAGATGTTGGCCACCGAGGTGGTGAAGAGGTTCGGGCGTTCGCTCTCGACCAGGGCGGCGCGGCGTCCGCTCTCGCGCGCCGCCGCGTAGGTGCGGCGGGCCTGCGCCTTCTCCTGCACCACCGACACGATGCGGCGCTCGCCGACGATGATCTCCATGGCGTGCACCGCCGCGTTCTCCGGCAGCGGGAAGACGTAGATCGCCTCGATCACCTGGTCGGTGGAGTTGGTGAAGAGCTGCGAGACGGTGCCCGCGATCAGCGGGCCGTTCACCTCGAGGGTGACATCGGTGCGGACGGCCGGGAGCGGTACGAGTCCGTCGGGGCTGCGCCACAGCAGCTCGCCGCAACCTACCGACTGCAGGGTGGTCGTTTCGCACGCGAAGTCGGCGGCAGCGGGTGCGACGGCCGCGACGCAGGCGATCAGTACGGCGATGCGAACGAATTTAGATCCTGATCTCTTCGATATCATGACGCCCTCCTTTGTTATGCAGGGGAGGGCAACAAGCGGACCGCGGCCGATGCGTTGTCGTCATACAAGTTACGCGACCAGCACGACGCTGCTGTGTCGGTCCGGACACAGCCGGTCATGTTCTCCGGGACACCCTCACGTCAAGCCGGGTTGCCCCGCGGCGGCCGCGTCCCGTATAATAATCGAATGGTGAACTCGGCACACACTCGCGGGCGAGCGATGCTGTTCCTGGCGGCCATGATGGCGTTCGTGTTTTCCGGCTGCGCGGAAGAAACACGGTATGTCGCCTCCCCTTCCCAGCAACTCGAGCGTGATCCCGCACTCGTCGATGACTGGTCGCGGGATACCTTTCCTCCCGATCCCTACTATTTCATCCCCGGCGTAGCGAACACCATCACGCTATACCAAAACGGTTCCGGCACCGACTGGTGGCGCAGCCCCTTCGTGGGACCGGATTATACCCTCATGTTCGAGGAGACGACCCGCAGCCTGCGCTGGCACACCTCGGACGGAATCCTGTACCTCACCTACAACGACACTGGTATGAGCTACGACCTGCCCTACTGGATGAGCGGTTTCTTGCTGGTGATCCAATACACCAACTCAACCGTGGATTATTCCCGGCTCTGACATGCTGTGATCCCGGACACGATGAGGCGCCTCGCGGATGGGGCGCCTCACGACATCGCCATGCTAAGGGCAGCGTCAATGTGGTATCTTCTCTCGTCGAGCTGGCACCCGCGACCCCCAAGAAAGACGACCCATGCCAGAAAAGAAACGCCACAGCAAACGCCTACAAGCCGGAGACGACCTGATCTGGGGAATCCACACCGTCACCGAGACCCTCGAGCGATCCCCCCGCACCATCGACGAGCTCTACGTGATCAAAGGCAAGGGCGGCGTAAAGCTGCAGGCCGTCATCGACCTGGCGCGCGCCGCCGGCGTGAAGGTCCGTTTCGAGACCACGCTCGAGATCAGCGGCGAGGGCCGGATCAACCATCAGGGTGTGGCCGCGCGCGTGCAGCCCACCGAGACGGTGGACGAGGTGGATTTTCTCGCCCGGCTGCGGGACGTCGCCGGCGCGCCGTTCGTCCTGGCCCTGGACTGCATCCAGGACCCCCACAACCTCGGCGCCATCCTGCGCTCGGCGGCGGCGGCTGGCGTGCACGGCGTGGTCATGCCGCGCGACCGCAGCGCGCCGCTCACAGGCGTGGTCGCCAAGATCGCCGCCGGCGCGCTGGCACACCTCGACGTGTGCATCGTCACCAACCTGGCGACCTTCCTCGACAAGTTGAAGGAAACCGGCGTCTGGATCTACGGCACGGTCAAGGACGACGGGCAGGTGATCCACGACACGGACCTCACCGGCGGCGTCTGCCTGGTCATCGGCAACGAAGAGAAAGGCCTCCGCCCGCTCGTCCGCAAGTGCTGCGACTTCGCGGTGACCATTCCCATGCCGGGCGAGCTGGATTCGCTCAACGCTTCGGTCGCGGCGGGGATCGCCATGTTCGAGGTGGTGCGGCAGCGGGCGGGGCGGGCTAATCGTGGTGGGGATTCCTGGTAGTGTGCTTCACTCTGTCGGGGCAAAATCCCGGGCTACCAGGCATGGCGCCGACAATCTAGAAGCGGGGTATCCCCGGCGCGGATAACCCCGTTCCCTCATGTCGATGCTGTGCCGTCTGCGAGCGCTCCTGCCGATGGACCAACTGGTGACAGCCTGAACATAGCACCTGGAGGTTGGCCGCCTCGTTGCCGCCGCCCTGATACCGCGGGCGCCGGTGGTGAACCTCGAGAAAGCGCGTTCGACCGCAGCCCGGAGTTTCACAACGATGGCCGGCGCGGATCAGGGCGGCTTGGCGGGCTTTGGGTGGAATGGTCGAGTGGTTGGGACGGCCGGGTTCCTGTATGCGGGCATCGCATTGCACAACCTCGGCCGATATGGGCAGCGGGCCGCGATCCGTCCGCACTTCGGCCGCGCCGCACTTTTTACACGGGATGGCATAACTAA
>CAYMCR010000113.1:0-7433 GCA_964389015.1 uncultured Fibrobacteraceae bacterium
CGGCCCGGGAAAGGCGGGGTTGAAAAAAGGGGGCTTATGGGACAGGCTCTAGATATCACCAATCAAGCCCATGACCAGGGCCGGCACGAGGAGATATCTGTACCGCTCGGGCGACACCTGCGGGTTCCCGTCGACACTCCCCGCGAGAGTGACCACGACGGTGGAGCCGACGCTCCGACTGCTGGTGTAGTCGCCGGAGAAGGGAGGCGAGACGGCCTTGACGACGGGGCCGACATCCGCGGCCGCAAGGGATACGGAAACGACGAGACAGGAAAGCACGATAATGGCCGCAGACGGCACACGATTCATGGTACACGTCCTTGCATATAGGTGGACCTAGGCCCGTTGTTCGCGGGGACACAAGATCGCGCGATGCGAACGATGGACGTCCCCACCTGATATCAATCAGTATAAAGAGACCCGTATGCCGGGTCAATCGCCGCCGGTGAGCCGCGATTACGAGTCCGGCCAGCAGGAACAGCGTCGGAACAGCAGTCCTTCACGGTGACTGGAGACTGAGGTGGGAAATCGCTCCGACTGTTGATATTATGCGTCATGTGGAGCGCTTCGCTGCCGATCCAGACCAGAGGACAACTGGCTGCCGCTGGAGTGCCCCGTGCAAAGGAATGGGTTCAGGAATGAGCTACAGGATTCCCTTCAACAAGCCGTTCATCGCGGGCAGAGAGCTTTATTACATCGCGCAGTCCGTATTGAGCGGACACACCAGCGGCGATGGCCCGTTCATGAAGAAGTGCCAGCGTCTGATGGAAGAGGCGTTCTCTACCGAGAAGGTGCTCCTGACCACCTCATGCACCTCCGCTCTGGAGATGGCCGGTCTGCTCGCCCGACTCGACCAGGGAGACGAGGTCCTGTTGCCATCCTACACCTTCGTTTCCACGGCCAACGCGTTTCTGATACGGGGCGTAAAACCCGTGTTCGTCGATATCCGGCCCGACACTAAGAATCTAGACGAGACCCTGCTCGAAGCGGCCATAACACCTGCCACCAAGGCCATCGTGCCGGTCCACTACGCGGGTGTCTCCTGCGAAATGGACTCGATCATGTCGATCGCTAAAAAGCACGGACTGGTCGTCATCGAGGACGCGGCCCAGGGCGTGGGATCCCAATACAAGAACCACTACCTCGGCACCATCGGCGACTTCGGCACCTATAGCTTCCACGAGACCAAGAACATCATATGCGGCGAAGGCGGCGCTCTGGTCTTGAACGACCCGAAGCACGTCGCCAGGGCTGAAATCCTGCGCGAGAAGGGTACCAATCGGTCCCAGTATTTCCGGGGCCAGGTCGACAAATACACCTGGGTGGACGTGGGCTCGTCCTACATTCCAGCGGACCTGCTCGCGGCCTATCTCTATGGCCAACTCGAACATCTGGATAAAATCTCCGCCAAGCGCAAGTGGATCTTCGAGATCTACTCCGAGCACCTGAAAGCCCTGGCGGAGCGGGGCCTGATAGGATTACCGGTCATACCTGAACATTGCGACTCCAACTACCACATGTTCTACATCATGCTGCCGGACCTCACTGAACGGACTAGGCTTATCGAATTCCTGAAAGAGAGAGGGATACTGGCCGTCTTCCACTACATCCCCCTGCACAGCTCTCCCATGGGCAGGGAACTGGGGTTCGAACACGGCATGCTGTCGGTGACGGAAGAGGTCAGCGCCCGATTGCTGCGTCTACCCTTCTACTACGATCTGGAGATCGAGCAGCTGCGGGAGGTCACGAGCGGCATCTACGACTTCTTCGGGATCGAGCAGCCGACGCTCTAGGATACGCAGCTCACGCATCTAACAGGCTTTTTTCAGATCAAGTAATCTGGTAGAGTGCCGAACGTCCTCAACAGGACTTTGCTTTGTCCAGACATCAACTGCTATCTCGGATATCTCACTCGAAGGAGGGTCAAGATGGAAATAGGAGAGAATTGTGTCATTCATCCATCCGTGAAGTTCGGCGAAAACGTGAAGGTCGGGAATAATTGCGTGATTATGGAGGGCTGTGAGATCGGCGACGAAACCGTGGTCGAACACTTCGTACTGCTCAAGAAGGGTACCAAGATCGGTAATAACTGCTACGTGGACAGCTACGTGCGGTCTTCGGGTGACAACTTGATCGGCGATAACGTGACCCTGCGGTTCGGCTCCACCATCGCCCGCGAGGTCATCATCAAGAACAACGCCTTCATCAGCCCCAACGTGATGACGATCTACTCGACCCACGAGGGCAAGAAAATGCCCGGCACGATTATCGGCGAGCGGGCGCACGTCGGCACGGCCGCCGTCATCGGTCCGAGCATCAACATCGGCGACGACGTGGTGATCGGTGCCATGGCCTTTGTCAGCAAGCACTGTGAGGAGCCGGGCATCTACCTCGGTGTCCCCGCTAAAAAACGAGAGAAGAAGTAAGCGGTTCGCATGAACAACGACCAAGCCGAGAAGGAGGGTGTCGGGAACGGGTTCTTCTGGCTCATCCTTCTCGCCGTCGTCTTTCGTTCCCTGGCGGCCATCTTCGCCAAGAACGCGGCCCTGACCAGTACCGGCCAGGGCCTCACCGGTCTCCTGTTCAACATCTGGTTGCTGGCTGAGCTGGTGGTGCTCGGCTGTCAGGCGGTGACCTGGTCGGTGGTGTTGCGACACTTCAGTCTGCCGTTCGCCTATCCCTTCATGAGTCTCGTCTTCGTGGTCAACCTCTTCTCGGCCCGGTTCCTTTTCCAGGAAACGGTTACGATCCAGCACATGGTCGGTGTCGCGGTCATCATGGCGGGCATCGTCGTGATCTGCTCCAAGAACGGGGAGGGAACGATATCGCCGACCTAAGCCACATGACTCACGAGTTGGCGCTCGGCGGTGCCATTCTGGGAGTGATTGCGTCCCAGCTGTTGCTGCGCGTGGGTGCCAGGAACAAGGAAACATCGCTCGATGTGATCCTGAACTGGAAAACCCTGGCGGGCTACGCATCCATGGGGCTAGTGGTGCTGGCGACAATCTACGCCATGCAGAAGATTCCCCTGCGCACGGCCGCCACCTGGAATTCGGCGACCTTCGTCCTCACTCCTATCGCCGCCCGGTACGTGTTGGGCGATCCACTGCATGCGCGCACGGCTATGGGGTCGGTTCTCATCGTTGTCGGTATCGTGATCTTCTCGCTGGGCTAATCGAGGTTGCGAGTTCGTCTGATAACGTAGGCGGGCTTGCCTTCGGTGCTCTGGATCGCCCGCAGCAGGTACTCCCCCATGATCCCCATTATCAGCATGATCGTTCCCCCCAGGAGGAGGAGCGTCGCCATGAGCGAGGTCCAGCCTTCGATTGGCACGTCGAGCGCCAGCTTCCGGTAAATCACGACGAAGAACATGATCAGGCTGATCGTCGCGACAACCACGCCCAGGAAAGCGAAGACCCTCAGCAGGAAGGATGAGTTGTTGATGATGAGGTTGCTGAACACCATGATCATCTTCTTCAGGGTGTAGCCGCTCCGGCCTTCGGCCCGGTGGTCGTGACCCACCAGCACACCGACGATGTCATTGCTGATGTGGAAGAGCAGGGCCGACACGAACGGGTTCGGTGTCCGGTAATGCCCCATGCCATCGGCGACGGTACGGCTGAACATGCGGTACGAAGAACTCTGAATGGTCTTGGGTTTACCGATCAACAGGTAGTCGAACCAACCCTTGAGCCAGCTCGTGAAACGCTTGAACACGGTGTGGCGTTTCTTGCGGAACTGACCGATGACGATGTCGTGGTCGGTCTTCTCGAGGAACAGCGGGATGTCTATGGGGTCGTGCTGGAGATCGTCGTCCATGGTCATGACAAAGTCTCCGCGCGACTCGGCACAGCCGCAGAGGGTGGCCCCCTGCTGGCCGAAGTTGCGCGTGAGTTGGATGATCTTGACGCGGGGGTTTGCGGCGGCAACCGCTTCCAGGGCCGGCCAGGTGTCCGGGTTGGGCGAGCAGTCGTCCACGAAGATGACCTCGTAATCGTCATCCGCGCGGTCGGTGAAGACCTTATCGATGCGGCTGACGAGTTCGGGGATCGACTTGGACGAGTTGTAGACTGGGATGACCACCGATATCAACATGCTCAGCTCCTGCGCCAGAAGAACGTCAATGCGATCCTGTCCAGCTTCTTCTGCGATGTCACGTGATTCTTGATGACCGGATAATTGTTCAGCTGCGTCGTGTTGTCGAGATAGAACTGGGGCTCCGGGATCAGATCGTAGAGAAACGTCTGCATGAACAGGTGTCCCTTGTGGCCCCGGAACTCGGGAGCGACCGCGGCCAGGATACCCTTGATGATCAGCTCGCCCTCTTGGGTTCCCGCCCGCTTGTAGATGAAGTAACCCGCTAGTTTGCCATCGACCTCCCACACCGCGAAGAGAGTGTCGTCATCCTCGAGGTGGTTGTTGATCCAGGCTTCGTAATAACGCTCGCTGTCCCGCTGTGTGAAGTACGTACTGTCCTTGAAGCGGGACAGGAAGGTCGGGTTGTCGGTGAACCCCCTGTGGGTCAACACGATGATTGCGTCACGATCCTCGGGTGTGGCCAGCCTGACGACGCCCAGGTCGACCTCGAAGCGAGCCAGGTCGTTCTTGTTCATGAGCGTGATGAACGTGATGCGCGTATCCACGAGCCTGAAGCCGGACGCCTCCAGGCAGGGCACCAGGGGCATGCTCCGGATGTCCAGGTGCAGCTCCAGGAGATCGAAGCCCTTATTCTCCGCCCAGCGGACTACTTCAGTCACGACTTCGTCGCGGACGGTCTCACTTTGGGTCAGGAGCTCGGGCGCCAGGGTCAACGACCCGGTCCGACGGTTGAAGAATTCGGTTTCCCATGGTTTGTCGGTGAGGGTGGCGAGTGGCAGGCTGCCGACAGCGGTCTCCAGGCTCAAGCCTTTCGCGTCTTCCCTGATCTCTATAGTGCGTGCCATCGCTTCTCCCGGAGCGCGGGTGTATCCAGATATGTCCCCTCCGAGTGCGGTCTTCGGGGTGTCTCTGACTATGTATCGGTACTGTGTGTAAACACTTTACGTCTACGGGAACGTTCTGTCGACTCCGGGGAAAAGGAACGCCCCGTGCGTGAGCACGGGGCTATTCGACGAATGCTTGAGAGTTGGCCGGGACCTACATCCCCGCGAACTGCTCGATCGCGCGGTCGGCCAGATCCTTGAAGCGGCCCCAGAAGAGACCCAGCGCCAGCGTCGGCACCGCCAGCACGGCCATGGTCACGTAGTGCAAGGGCGCGATGGGCACCGCCGGAGCACCGTCGGGCGACTTCGTGAAGAACATCGCCTTGGCGATCTTCATATAGTAGAAGAGGCTGATGACGCTGTTGAGCACGCCGACTATGGCCAGCCAGTACCACTCCTGCCGGATGACCTCGGCGAAGATGTAGAACTTGCCGATGTACCCTGCGGTGGGCGGCAGGCCGGTCAGCGAGACCAGGAAGACGATCATCATCACCGCGGCCCACGGGGCGCGGAAGCCCAGGCCCGCGTAGTCGTCCAGGTGCTCGCTCTTGAGCGAGTTGTTGACCGCGACCACGAAGAGAAAAGCGCCGAGATTCATGAAGGCGTAGACCAGTAGGTAGAACAGGATGGCCTGCAGCCCCGCGGCGGTCAGCATCAGGAATCCCATCAGCAGGTAACCAACGTGCGCGATGCTCGAGTAGGCGAGCAGGCGTTTCACGTTGGACTGGCGGACGGCGGCCAGGTTGCCGTAGGTCATGGTCGCGACGGACAGGACCGCGATCAGCAGCGGGAAGTCCACCTGTCCGACCACGGGTGCCAGGGTGGTGTAGAAGAAACGGATCAGCAGGGCGAAGCCGGCTGCCTTGGGCGCCACCGAGAAGAAGGCCGCCACCGGCGTGGGCGAACCCTCGTAGACGTCGGGACACCAGAAGTGGAAGGGCACCATGGCGATCTTGTAGCCCAGGCCCGCGAAGATCAGCACCGTGACGGTCAGCAGGGCCAACGGATCGACCTGGCCCGCGACGAGCGCGGCGCGGATGCCCGCGAACGACATCTCGCCGGTCAGGCCGAAGATCAGCGAGAGGCCGTAGAGCATCACGCCCGAGCTGACGGCGCCGAAGATCATGTATTTGACCGAGGCCTCGGTCGCGCGCAGGCTGTTGCGCATGTAGCCGGCCATGACGTAGCTGGTCAGCGAGACCAGCTCGAGGGACAGGTAGAGCATCAGGAGATCGCGGGCGGCGGCCATCACCATCATGCCGCCGGTCATCAGCGCGATCAGGGCGTAGTACTCGCCCTTGTGCTCGCGGTCGCGGCCCATGATCTCCTCGCTGGTCCACGAGAAGAGCACCGTGATCACGGCCACGAAGGCGAAGATCACGCGGAAGAAGGCCGCCATCCCGTCCACGGCCACCAGTTCGCCCAGGATCGTCTGCTCCTCGGCGCAGAGGCCGGTCACGGCGAAGGCGAGCGCCGCCAGGCTGCCCGCCAGCACGATCACGAACGGCACCACCGGACGCCGGCGGGCGACGAGGTCGCCGAGCAGCGCCAGCAGGAAGGCGCAGAAGAAGATCGCTTCGGGGATGAAGCGTCCCATGTCGGACCAGCTCGGGATGTTCAGTATTTCCAGACTCACCGGGACAACTCCCTGCGACGGCCGCGGCTAACCCGCCACGACCTTGATCAGATGGTTCAGCGACGCCTTCATGAGATTGAGCACCGGCATCGGGTAGATGCCCAGCAGCAGCACGATCAGCCCGATGGGTACCAGCGTGATCAGCTCGCGGGCCGAGATGTCTGGCAGTTCGTCGTACTTGTCGTTCTTCGGACCCAGGAAGACGCGCTGCAGCATCCACAACACGTAGGCGGCGCCGATCACGATGCCGAGCGCGCTGACGATCGCGATGGTGCGGTGCACCGGGAAGGCGCCCAGGAACACCATCGCTTCGCTGACGAAGCCGCTCAGCCCCGGCAGCCCCACCGCGGCGAAGAGCGCGAACGAGAAGACCGAGGTGTAGACCGGCATCTGCCAGCCGAGACCGCCGAAGCCGTCGATGTCGCGATGGTGGGCGCGGTCGTAGATCACGCCCACGCAGAGGAACATCATGGCCGTGATGGTGCCGTGGTTGAACATCTGGAAGACGGCGCCGTTGATGCCGGTGGAGTTCATCGCCGCCATGCCCAGCAGCACGTAGCCCATGTGGCTGACCGACGAATAGGCCACGAGCTTCTTCATGTCCGACTGGGCCATGGCGCAGAACGCGCCGTAGATGATGTTGATCGCGCCTAGGATCGCCAGGGGGATCATGAAGTTGACCGCCTGGTCCGGCAGGATCGGGTAGCTGATGCGCAGGATGCCGTAGGTGCCCATCTTCAGCAACACGCCGGCCAGAATCACCGACACGGCCGTGGGCGCCTCGACGTGGGCGTCGGGCAACCAGGTGTGGAACG
>CAYMCR010000114.1:0-7175 GCA_964389015.1 uncultured Fibrobacteraceae bacterium
CCTTACACCAGCAGGTGGAGTCTTTCAACTGGGAAAATCGCTCAATTTAGGAGGTGTAAACTACGACTTGGTAGGGTGGGCTGGAGACGGCGGTGGTTTCTGAACCGTGGTCCTCAGCCAGATCATGCAGTGCGGCTAGCAACAATTCAGTGCGGTTCATTCCCCGCACTGTCGATTCGCTGCGGCCGGCCCGCTTGCGTATAGTCTCGAGCAGAGCCTCGTAGCGGGCGTACTGTTCGGACGTGAAGGTCACACTCACCGTGACCGGCACATCAACGAGCTCCGGGACCGACGACGATTCGGCAAGATCCAACACCGGCTGATCGTCCACCCGCGCCGCCCGCCGAGTCCGCTGCCGCGCAGTCCGCACTTTATATTCCAGATTGCGACTACTCGAGCGCCCTGCTTCGGTGATCCATCTTTCTTCGCTCTCAGGCGTGGCTACTTTGGCCACTTCCCGCGCCTTGGTCCAGCCCAGCTCACCGGCTGCGACCGACTGACGCAAACGCGGCAACTCTTCAAGCGCCCCCGCCAACCGCACGAACTGAGAGGTCTTGCTCGGTGTGAAACCAAGAGCCTCGGCAGCATAGACCTGAATAGTTGAGTAGCCGAGATCCCGATACAGCTTGCGACGCAGCATCTCACCGAACAACAGGACGGCGTTCTTTTCAGCAAGTTGGAGTTCGCGCAAAGCGGCTTCGAGACGGGCATGAATATCGTTGGCGGACATAAGAAACCTCCCGGAAAACGAGCGTTTCGCGGGAGGTCGAAACGGTTGCAATCGATGGGGACAGTATAGTCGAATTACACCCGTCCGTCAAGCGCTAACCATCTACTATATAATAAGTTACACACCTCAGCGGGCATGATTTATGCACCCCCCAAAGCCCCCGGTCCCGCATCAGAATCAATACCACACCCCACCACAAATCGGACCGTTCGCGACAGCTCACCTGCCCGAACAAGTCCCTGCCCAAGGGAGTCTCTTTAATGGACTAGTAAGTGCATGATTACGCGTAGCGCAGATAAATATCCCGGGCTAGGGACTTCAGTGAGTTCCGATCGGCCGCCACGGTCGCACATCCAGATGAAACCGCCGCAACCCGCGGAACTCCACCCTCACGGCCTCGTCCACCGCGGGGACGCCCGCGATCACCTGCCGTGCCATGGCCGGATACGACGTCACCGTGTAGTCGCGCGTGCGCATCGTCGCGTGGATGTGCAGCGCCGACGGGTCGAGCGGCTGTACCCAGGCGGGCATGATCGCCAGGGCGTCAACCGGATGCGCCGCCACGTAGGTGTCCCGCTCCCAATAGAACTCAGGCGTGTTCAGTCCCATCAGGTCGACCACGGGACGCTGGCCGAAATAGCGCACGGCGCCGGCGTCCGTGGCGGCCACCTGGGTGTCGGCGGGGGTGTTGGCGTCGAGCCAGAGTCCCATGGCCACCTGTACCTCCTGGATGTTGCGCACGTCGTTGTGATAGCGGCTGGAGGTCGGTGCGATGGTGAAGGCGGCGCCCAGCAGCGCCATCGTCAGCAGCACAAGCAGAGGCAGACGCGCGACGCGACCGGGCAGCGCCTCGCCCAACCGCGCGGCGCCGACGGCAAGGGCGATCGTCAGCAAGGGCACCGCCGGCAGGACGTAACGCAGGTGATAAAAGGCGTCCGGATCGAGGGGCCGCGCCACGTAGAGATTGGCCAGCAGGAACCCCAGCCCGCCCGCCAACGGCAACAGCCGCCGCGACGAAACCGGTCGCAGGAAACAGCCGACCAGCGCGAGCCACCCGGCGTAGCCCCACAAGGGCGGCACCCGGTTCAGCATGGCTGTGACGGCCGTGAGGAGACGTCCCGGCAGGTCCGCGAAACTCGACTCCTGCTTGAAGTAGAAGGTGGCCGGCAAGAGGCGGCCGGTCGCGTGGAGATCATAGCCCACGATCAGACCGGCCAGCAGCAGCGGTGGTCCGGCCAGCAGGATGGTTTGCCGCATGGTGGGCCGACCGCGGACGGCCAGGACGGCGCAGAGCAGGCCGGGGATCGCAGCCTCGGGCCGGGCCGCGCCGGCCAGCGCCAACAGAATCCCGGCGCGCCCCCAACGCTCCCGCCACAACGCGCGCACCGCCAGGACCAGGAGCAGGCCGCAGAGAGGGACCTCCATGCCGCAGAGACCGCCGACGGCCAGGGGCGCCGACAGGGCGAGCAACGCGCCGGCGACGAGGCCGGCCGCCCGGCTGTCGGAGACGCGCGCGGCGAAGTCGGCCGCGTACCCCACCATCGCCAGATGACACAGCGCGCCGCAGACCATGACGCCGCCCACCACGTACTCGATGGAAAACCGGCCCAGCAGCGCGTGCATTGCTCCCACCACCAGCGTCCACAGGGGCGCCGTGCAGCCGGTGGCGGGCACGCCCGGGTTGTAGGCCAGCAGCCCTTCGATGGCCAGGGATCGCCCGTAGACCATGTGGATCCAGGCGTCATCCAGGGGGAAGCCCGTCGCGGCGCCTGGCTGGCGTCCCACCAGCAGGACGGCGCCCGTGACGACGGTTGCGAGCACGGTGACGAGGATGTTGTCGCGTTTGTTCAAGCCGCCTTGGTCCCTTATTTCAGAAGGACGAGCTTCTGTGTCGATCGACCCGCCGGCGATTCCAGGCATGCCAGGTAGGTCCCGCTCGGGAACGCCGCGGCGATCCAGTCCACGATCTGCGATCCGGCCGGGCGCGGCCCGTTCACCAGGGTCGCCATCTCGCGTCCGGTGACATCGTAGACCTTCAGGACGACCTGTCCAGCTTCGGGCAGGGTGAAGCTCAGGGTGGTCCGGGGGTTGAAGGGATTGGGATAGGCTTTCAGGACCGGCGCGGCGAGGGCCGGCGGCTCCACCGACGTGACGATGCCGGTGCGGCGCCAGACGCCGTCCGCGGCGGTGGCCACATAGAGGCCGCGGTCGAAGGGCGAGTAGGCGGCCGCCACGGGCGTGCCGGGTAGGTCGCCGGTCTCGTCCGTCCAGTCTTCCGCGAAACCGATGGACATCATGATCCGGTCATCCCAGGTGACGGCGCAGATCCGATCGGGGACCAGCCAGGTGAACAGCTGGATGCGTACGATATCCCGGCAGGACGAGTCGAGCACCTGGGTCCAGACGCCGGGCGCCAGGCTGTAGTAGAGACCCAGGTCGATGCTAGCGAAGAGGCTCACGGTCGGGAGCACATCGCCGCCCGGGTAGGCGCCGAGGACGCAGTACACGCCATAACCAGGCGGCAGATCGTCGCTCAGGTCCTCCCAGGTGTCGCCGAGGTCGTAACTGCGCTTGACGCCCGCGTCGCCCGCGAGCACCAGCTCCCCGCCCAGATCCCGGGTCAGGCAGGTCATGGCGTGGAAGCCGTGGCCGCCGACGGGCGTCCAGTCCACGCCGCCGTTGGTGGAGCGCAGGAACTCGCCGTCCACGATGTCCGACCAGGTGCAGGCCCAGTAGGTGTCGCCGAGGTGGATCACGTCGGTGACGCGGCCGCCGTCGGATTCGTAGGCGAACACTTCCGTGGCGCCCAGATCCTCGCTGTACTCCATGTAGCCCTTGAACCAGGCGTTCTCGCGTCCGGTGATCACGCGCTCGGGTAGATCGTCGTGGTAGTCGACGGCCCAGACGGTGCGGCCGATATAGCCTTCCCAGTCGCGTTCGGTCCACAGGTCGGTGGCCTGGTCGAGGTACCAGAAGCCTTCGATGGTGCCCACGAAGACCCGGTCATGCTCGGGATCGATGGTGATGCTGGTGGCGTGTACGCCGTCCATGCCGACGTACTCCCAGTCATAGGCGGCGGCGGAAACAGCGACGAGGAGCAGGGCGAGTGACAGGGCAGTGCGCATGGGTGTCCTCCGTTATGATATGAGCTGCGATTATATCACATGATGATCATGTATTGCTGTATCGGGATGATGCGGGATGATGCGGCAAGCGCCCCACCCCACCACATGGTGGGGTGGGCGTGCGCTTACATCATAAACGTCGTTCTTACCTCACCAGCACGAGTTTGCACTGCTCCGTCACCTTGCCAGCGACCAGGCGGGCAAAGTAGGTCGACGACGGTAGCGGACGGCAGCGGTCGTCCTCGCCGCTCCAGACGATCTCATGCGCGCCGGCAGGCAGGATCCCGGTTTCGAGGGTCGCGACGGTGCGGCCAGCCAGGTCGACGATGGTCAGCTCGACGCGGGCTCGTGCGCTCAGATCGAAGGACAGGGTCGTACGCGGGTTGAACGGGTTAGGGTGCGCCCGCAGCGAACCGTGTGCCGGGTCCGGCACGTCGTGATCCCCAACCGCCGTCAGCCCCGCCCCCTGGTACGTGTACGGCGCGTTGAAGTGCTCCATGCGCCATTTGCGGTACTCGGGATCGGCCCGCGGCGTGGGATGGTACTGGCCGACCTCGAGCGGGTCGGGGTTGTAGTAGATGTTGATGGCGACCGGCGTGACGGCCACGACCTCCTCGCGGTAGTCGTGGCCCATGTCGTAACCGGTCAGGTGGAATTGGTCGCGGCCCGGGTAGGCCTCGCCCAGCTTCTCGTAGTAGCAGCCGTAGGGGCCGGGCCCGCCGTCGATCCAGCCACGGGTTGCGGATCTCGGACGCCGTCGGCATGCCGGCGGGCGGGACGGCGCCCCAGTCGCCCTTCTCACCCATGCGCCAGACGACGAAGTAGTTCCAGGCGTCGTTGAGGATCTCGTCGGCGCTGCGGTCGCCGTCCCAGTCGAGCTGGGTCATGCTGAAGCCGGGGCCGGTGGCGCGCGTCGGGCTGGTCCCGGTGTCGCAGAGCTCGGCGGTGCACCAGTAGGAGCCGTCGACGGCGATCTCGTTCTGCCCGATGTCCACGGCGTAGGAGCCCGCGAAGCGGTACTCGCTGGGGCCCGGCACCGGGTTGCCGAAGCTCTTGGGCGTGAAGATGAACTCGAAGCCCGAGCGCGCGGCGAGCCAGTTGCCGGCGTAGACCGACTGGGGGTGGGTGTAGGGACAGTCGACGTTCTCGCGCAGGATCTGACCGTCGGTGCTCCACATGCAGTCCACGCCGATGTGGGCGCCGCCCTGGGGGTCGGTTCACGCCTGCTGGGGCGTGCCGACGATCTCGAGGCCGGGGTGGGTGGGATCGAAGTCGTGGCAGTACATCTGGTCGACGTGGTGCGCATCCCCAGCTATGCCCTGCTCGAAGGCGGGCGCGTGCTGGTGGTCGAGGACGACGAACTGGTCTCGGTCGACGTAGAGACCGGCCTGCGCAACTGGGAGTACACCGAGATCACCGCGGGGCTGGAGCCGGGCGACCGCATCGTCGTCTCCCTGGACCGCATGGAGGTGCGCGCGGGCGCCAGCGTGCGCGTGACCGACGAAGTGATGCGATGAACCGGCAGGCGATGATCCAGCTCGAGAACATCGCGCGCACCTTCGAGGTGGGCGACCGGCCGGTACACGCTCTGCGCGAGGTGAACCTGTCGATCGCTTCCGGCGAGTATGTCTCGATCATGGGACCGTCGGGCTCCGGCAAGTCGACGCTGCTGAACATCCTCGGCTGTCTCGACCGCCCCGACGCCGGTTCCTACCGCCTGGACGGACGCGAGACCGCCGCCCTCTCCGAGACCGAGCTCTCGAAGGTCCGCCGTCACAGCATCGGCTTCGTCTTCCAGTTCTTCCACCTGGTGCCGCGCCTGACCGCGGCCGAGAACATCGAGTTGCCGCTGGTTTTCGCCGGCGTGGATCCGCCCGAGCGGCGCGAGCGCGTCGCGCGGGCCCTGGACGAGGTCACGCTCACCGAGCGCAGCGACCACCGTCCCGATCAGCTCTCGGGCGGCGAACGCCAGCGGGTGGCCATCGCGCGCGCGGTCGTGATGAAACCCGCGCTGCTGCTCGCGGACGAGCCCACCGGCAACCTGGACACCACCGTGGGCGGCGAGATAGTCGCCCTGCTCGAGCGCATGAACGCCGACGGCCTGACCCTGGTGGTGGTGACCCACGATCCCGAGATCGGTGAGCGCGCCCGCCGTTGCGTGCGCCTGCAGGACGGTCGCGTCGTCACCGACGAGGGAGGTTGAGATGCGCACGCGCGACATGGCCCGCTATGCCGCCGGCGGCTTACGCGGCCACGGTCTGCGCACGGGCTTCTCCCTGGCCGGCGTGGCCATCGGCGTGGCGTCGGTGATCCTGCTGACGGCCCTGGGCGAGGGGGCGCGCCTCTACGTCACCGGTGAATTCGCTTCCCTGGGCACGAACCTGCTGATCACCATCCCGGGCAAGACCGAGACCTTCGGCGGCGCGCCCATGGTCAGCACCGCGCCCAACGATCTCACCGTCGACGATGCGGACGCCCTGGCCCGTCGCGTGCCCCAGGTCAGGCAAGTGGCGCCGGTGGCCATGGGCGGCGCGCGCATCCGCCGCGGCGAGCGAGCCCGCGACGTCACCATCTTCGGCACCACCCACCCCCTGCGCGAGATGCGTAAGCTCGAGATGGGCACCGGCCGCTACATCCCGGCCGGCACCCGCGACGCTCCGGTCTGCGTGCTGGGCGCCAAGATCGCCCGCGAGCTGTTCGTCAACGACAACCCGCTGGGGGAGACGGTGCGCCTGGGTGAGTTCCGCTTCCGGGTGATCGGCGTGCTGGCGCCGCGCGGCACCTCGGTGGGTTTCGACCTGGACGAGGTCGTGCACCTGCCGGTAGAGACCGCGCTGCGACTGTTCAACCGGACCAGCCTGTTCCGCGTGCTGATGGAAGTGCGCAACCCTCACGACATGGACGCCGCCAAGGACGCGGCCCTGGCCGTGCTCACCGAGCGCCACGGAGTCGAGGACGTGACCCTGATCACCCAGGACGCCGTGCTGGCCTCTTTCGACCAGATCTTCCGGGCACTGACGCTGGCCCTGGCCGGCATCGCGGCCGTCTCGTTGGCGGTGGCCGGCATCGGCATCATGAACGTGATGCTGGTCTCGGTGTCGGAGCGCACACCGGAAGTCGGGCTGCTCAAGGCGGTCGGCGCCCACAGCGCCCAGATCGTGCTGCTGTTTTTGTCCGAGGCGGCTTTGATCTCCACCGCGGGCGGCCTGCTGGGTCTCGGCGTGGGTTGGGGCGCGAGTCGATTGTTACAGGCGTTCGTACCGGACCTGCCGGCCTCGCCGCCCGCCTGGGCCGTGCTGGCGGCATTGGGAGTGTCGATC
>CAYMCR010000115.1:0-7034 GCA_964389015.1 uncultured Fibrobacteraceae bacterium
GCGAACTCGAAGGGGAAGATGTGCGAGGTCATCAGCTTGGCGCCGATCTCCGAGACGGTCGGGTTGGCGACCCCGGGGTCGCGCACGGCCCAGCCGGTGCCCGTGACGACCTTGTAGAGCAGGGCGAAGAGCACGATGGCCAGGGCGCCCGCCGGCACCATGTGGTCGAAGCCGCGGCGCGGCAGGTCGCCGCGCGGTATGCGGGTCATCATGACCACGAAGAGGATCAGGATCAGGACGCCGCCGATGTAGACGATGACCTGGGTCACGGCCAGGAAGTCGGCGCCGAGCAGCGCGAATAGCCCGGCCACGCCGAAGAGGGTGAACATCAGGCTGAAACCGGCGTGCACGATGTTGCGGGCGAAGACGACGAAGAAGCCGGCCAGCACGGTCAACAACGCGAATCCGTAGAAGACGAGATCTCCGGACACGTCACTCCCCCTTTTCCGGGCTCGGGTCGGACGACGCGTCGGCGTCGGGAGCGGGCGGCGGCGCCGCGGTCTCGTCCGCGCCGTCGGTCTCCTGCTCGGCCTTCTTGCGCGCCGCTTCCTTCTTGGCCGCCAGCTTGGCCCGCTCCGCCTCGGCGTTGGGCACGTAGAAGCCCATGTCCAGGCGGCGTTCCTTGTGGCAGGGAATCGGCTGCTTGGGATCGGCGAACTCGTAGACCAGCCGCTCGCGGTTGTAGAGCGAATGGTCGTAGTCGAGGCTGTGCTGGCAGGCGCTGGTGGGACATTCGGTGGTGCAGAAACCACACCAGATGCACTTGTTGTAGTCGACGGCGTAACGGTGCATGAACCGATCCTTGCCCTTGCCGACCGTCTCGATGTAGATGCAGTCCACCGGACAGACCTTGGCGCAGCGCAGGCAGCCGTCGCAACGGTGCGTGTCGTTGAAGATGAAGCCCTTGTACCGCTCCGGGAGCACCCAGCGCTCGTCCGGATACTGCAGGGTCACCGGCTTCCTCACCAGGTGCTTGCCCGTGATCTGCATCCCCTTGAAGGCGCTGATCACGGTGTCGAATATGTCTCGCAGGTACTCGGTCATGGTCGCTCCGGTATCATTAGCCAAGCTCGCCGGTCGCCATCATCCAGATGCCCGCCCCCAGAACACAGATCAGGGACAGGGGCACCATCACCTTCCAACACGTATGCATGAGCTGGTCGACGCGCAGACGGGGCAGCGTCCAGCGCACCCACATCTGCAGCAGCACCAGCAGGACAGCCTTGATCACGAAGGCCAGTCCGGGCAGCACCACCGGTCCGGCGACCGGATACCAACCGCCCAGGAACACCGCCGTGGCGATGCAGGAGACCAGGAACAGGTTCGCGTACTCCGCCAGGAAGAAAAAGGCGAAGCGCATGCCCGTGTACTCGACGTGGTAGCCGGCCACCAGCTCGGACTCGGTCTCGGGCATGTCGAAGGGGCCGCGGTTCACCTCGGCGATCGACGCGATGAAGTACAGCACGAAGGCTACGAACAGGAACGGATCGTGGAAGATGTACCAGTTCCAGATCCCGCCCTGCTGGTTGATCACGATGTCGTTCATGTTCAGCGAGCCCGTCAGCATGACGACCGGGATGCAGGCCAGCGCCAGCGGGATCTCGTAGCTGACCATCTGGGCGGCGCCGCGCGCGGCCCCGTACAGCGCCCACTTGTTGTTGGACGCCCAGCCCGCCATGAGGATGCCGGCCACCGCGCCGCTGCTCACGGCGAAGATGTAGAAGAGCCCCAGGTCGAGATCGGCGGCGATGAAGCCGGGCGCGAAGGGGATCGCGGCCCAGGCCAGCAGCGAGCCGATGAAGATGATCAGCGGCGCCAGCATGAACAGCGGCTTGTCGGCCTCGGCCGGGATGATGTCCTCCTTGCCCAGGATCTTCACCATGTCGGCCACGGGCTGCAGCACGCCGTGGAAACGGCCCACGCGCATGGGACCGTAGCGGCTCTGGATGAAGCCAGCCACCTTGCGTTCCATCCAGGTGAAGACGATGGCGCAGAGGGCCATCACCAGGGACATGATCAGGGCCATCGTCAGCCCGCCGGCGATCAGCAGGCCCGTGGGGGACAGCCCGTCACCGAAAAGCTTGCCGAAAAGGTCGGTCATCAGTTCCATGGCTACCTGTCAATCTCCCCGAGAACGATGTCCAGCGAACCCACCGTCGCCACCAGGTCGGAGACCATCAGGCCGGGACCGACCTTCTCCAGGACGTGCAGGTTCGAGAATGACGGCGAACGGACCTTGTTGCGGAACGGCTTGGAACCGCCGTCTGAAAAGAGGTGGAACCCGATCTCGCCCTTGCTGCTCTCGGTCCGCGTGTAGAGCGAGCCGGCGGGCGGCTTGACCAGCTTCTTGATGTCCTCGGACATGATCGGGCCGTCGGGCATGGCGTCGAGGGCCTGACGGATGATGCGGCACGATTCGTACATCTCGCGCACGCGCACCATGTAGCGGTCCCAGCAGTCGCCGATGGTCCCCTTCTCCCCCTCGCCGTAGGGAATGTCGAACTCGAAGCGGTCGTAGATCGAGTAGGGGTCGTCCTTGCGGCAGTCGAAGGGCAGGCCGGCGCCGCGCAGCACGGGACCGGTGCAGCCGTAGGCGTGGCAGTCCGCGTCGTCGATGATGCCCACGTCGGCGGTGCGCTCGACGAAGATCTTGTTGTAGGAGAGCAGCGTGTTGTACTCGCCGATCTTCTGCTCCATGATATTGACGATATCCAGTACGTCCTCGGCGAAGCCGTCGTAGGTGTCGAAGCGCAGACCGCCGATGTCGAAGTAGTTGTAGAGCATGCGGCCGCCGCTGAGACGTTCGAAGATGTTGAGGATCTCCTCGCGCTCGCGGAAGCAGTAGAGCAGCGGCGTCCAGGCGCCCATGTCCAGGCCGAAGGTACCCAGGGCGATCAGGTGGCTGGCGATACGCTGCAGCTCGGCGCAGATCACGCGGATGTGCTCGGCGCGTTCCGGCACCTCGGCGCCCAGCAGACGCTCGACGGCCACCGCGTAGCCGAAGTTCATGTTCATGGGCGCCAGGTAGTCGAAGCGGTCGGTGTAGACCATCCACTGGCGGTAGTCGCAGCCCTCGGCGATCTTCTCCGCGCAGCGGTGCAGGTAGCCGATGTAGGGCGTGACCTTGTGGACGATCTCGCCGTCGGTGTGGATGACCAGACGCAGCACGCCGTGGGTGGCGGGATGTTGCGGACCCATGTTGATCTCGAGCAGCTCCGAGTGCAGCTCGCGCGGCTCGTCCTGGGCCAGCCAACCGTTGCTGGAGACCTGCTCGCTCATGCGTCACCTCCCGGCTTGGTGTCGCCGGTCCCGGGCAGTACGACGTCGTCCTCGCCCCACTTGGCGTCGGCGTAGGACCGCCCCGCGAGGGGGACCTCGTTCCAGAGGTCGGGCATCTGATAGTCCTTGCGCAGGGGATGTCCTACCCAGCCGTCTTCCAGCAGGATCCGCCGCAGGTCCGGGTGCCCGGTGAAGCTCACGCCCGCCAGGTCGAAGGCTTCGCGCTCGTGCCAGGCGGCGGTGGGCCACACGCCCGACACCGACGGCACCTCGGGCGCGTTGCGCGGCACGCGCACAAACAGGCAGAACTTGTGGCCGTGGCGGTGGGAGTAGAGGGCGTAGGCCACGCCGAGTTCCCCCTCGCCCACGCGGTCGCCGGTCTCGGGCTTGCCCGACGCGTCGTAACCGAGGATGGCGACGCTCTTGCCCTTGCCGCTCTCGTCGTAGCCGTCCCAGTCGATCCCGGTCAGGCACATGAGGGAATCGAAATCGAGGTCGTCCTCGTCGCGCAGGACCTGCGCGATCTCGGCGACGCGCGCGGCGTCGACCCGGGCGCCCTGCTCGAGGCCGTCGACGAAGTCGAGCACGCCGTCGGCGAAACGTTGCTTCAGCAGGTCATGGATGGCATTGGCTTCCATGTCGTCCTCAGCGTTTGACGTAGGGGATCTTCCGGGCGTAGTCCGCCACCCACTTGGGCGCGCGGAACTTGCCCTTGCGACCGCGAATCTTGTCCTGCAGGCGCATCAGGCCGTCGAGCAGCACCTCGGGGCGCGGCGGGCAGCCGGGAATAAACACGTCCACCGGCACTATGAAGTCGACGCCCTTGACCACGTGGTAGCCGTACTTGAAGTACGGACCGCCGCCGATGGCGCAGCTGCCCATGGCCACGACCCACTTGGGCTCGGGCATCTGGTCGTAGATGCGCCGCAGCCGCGAGGCCATCTTGGCGGTGACGGTGCCGGAGACGATCATCAGGTCGGCCTGGCGCGGCGTGGCGCGGAAGGCGCCGGCGCCGAAGCGGTCGATGTCGTAGCGCGTGGCCGAGGCGGCCATCATCTCGATGGCGCAGCAGGCCAGGCCGAAGGTCACCGGCCAGATGCTCGACAGGCGCGCCCAGTTGAAGAGCTCGTCGACGGTCGTCAGGATGAAGTTCTTGTCTTCCGACTCGACGACCCGGGCCAGGTCCTCGTCGACCTTGAAGTCGAGCATCTGTTCGCGCTGCGGATCGTATCCCTCGGGCGGGGTGGTGGACTCCGTGTAGTTCTTCCTCATTCCCCGTTGACCTCCCCGCCACGCTTGATCAGGCTCTTGACCCAGTCGAGATCGCCCTTGGCCCAGATGTAGGCCAGGCCCACGGCGAGGATACCGAGAAAGAGCGCCATCTCCACGAAGAGCAGGCTGCCGATGGCCGGGTAGAGCGGCTTGAAGACGACCGCCCAGGGGTAGATGAAGATCACTTCCACATCGAAGATGATGAAGAAGAGAGCGATCAGGTAGAAGCGGATGTTGAAGCGCACCCAGGACGACCCCCGGGGCAGCTCGCCGCATTCGTAGGTCACCTGCTTGGCCGCGCTGGGCTTGGACGGTCGCACGAGCTTGGCGATGCCCAGGGCCAGGTTGGCGAAGAAGATGCCGAAGAGCACGAAGATCAGCACGGTCGTGTAGTTGGCGTGCAGGCCCGTGCTGACGGTGGCGATGATTGGCAGAAGACTCATCAGAAGCCGGCCCCCATGGCGTCGGGTGACGGGATGGCGCGGATCGTCGCGATGCTGCGAAAACGATGTGAGATTTCGACCTATCCCCCATCGCAAGCATCCGGACAAATACAGGAAACCAACTCTGGCCTGTCAAGGAGCATTAAATTCGGGCGCGGAAAGATCGGCGCCGTACCTCTGGTCGGCCGGCAAAACTCTTCCGCCACCGAGAATTGAATGATCTTGTTTCAACGTAATGCGCGCGTATAATGCACGTATAGGTCAGTCGCTATCAGACCCACATCAAGCCGGAGGTCAACCTATGCAATCCAGGATCACATACCGGATCGCCTTTGCTGCCCTGCTCCTGCTCGCCGCCGCGCCCACCAGCGCCGACACACTCCTGTCCGCCGACTTCGAGGGCATGACCGTGGACCAGCCAGTCGGCACCGGCGGACCAACCCTGGGCGAACCCGTCCACAATTCCAACTGCGTGTCGACGATCCGCGACGCGCCCTTCGCCTCGAACTGTCTCGAGCTGGACGACGAGACCGTTTTGGGACGGGAGGCGTGCGATTCGAATTCATCGGCGCGGCGGAAGTGACCGAGGGCATGGTCGAGATCTCCGCCCAGCTCTGGTTCGCCGAGTTCGAGGGCTACTACTTCTACGTGCGGCAGCAGGGCGGCGCCTCGGCCTCGTTCAATACCATCTACTTCCACGGGGACGGTGACATCGGCTCCAACGACGCCGCCGGCTCCCTCGGCACCATCGGCCAGTACGAGACCGGACGCGCCATCGAGCTGCGTGCCATCCACGACCTGGACGCGGGTACCTACGACATCTGGTGGGACGGCGTACAGGTGGTCGAGGATCGCGCCCACGGCATCGCTGCCCACGGCGTCGGTGGGGTGTACTTCGGCATCGATCACGACGCCGATTTGGACGGGGTCATGTACCTGGACGACCTGCTGGTCGTCTCGGACCCGGTGACCGCCGAGACCCAGACCTGGAGCGACGTAAAGGTATCGTGGCATTAACGTTAGTCGTTCCAGCGTGTTGCGGACGGGACGCCGGACGACCGGCGTTTCCGCCTCCCCCCAGGCCCTTTGCTAACATCGCTATTATTGACTTTTTGTGTTGCATAGGATATCATCGTATAGTGCGAGGGTGCATCCAGAACGCTCAACACCAGAGGTACGATATGGGAAAATTGACACTGCTGCTCATTCTCATCCTGTGCGTGGCGGGCAACGCAATCGCTGAAAGAACCGTCACGGTCCAGCGGCTCGATACGGACGAGATCTCGACCCTGTTCGAATCCGATCGACAGGATTGCCTGGTCGGCAATCCCAACCCGATGAACTACGCCATTCCCGACTGGATCTGGGGCGCCGAACAGTACACCTACATCTACGACCCGGCCGAGACCTGCGCCTGTCCGGCGGGCTTCGAGGTGGAATTCGTCCACATGATCGTCCAGTTCGGCGCCGAGGACGTGCCGGCGACCTTCGACGCCTACGTGTCGGTGGACGGCCAAGCCTGGAACGACGAGCTCGGCTGCTGGTATCCCGGGGACAGCCATTGCGCCTCCGACGTCACCCAGATCACCATCGACGACGCGGGAATCTACGACATCGGCTTGCCCACGCCCTCCTGCGAGTGCATGGCGATGAGCTACCGGTATTCGCTTTCGTACGTCTTCGTCAGCTCGTTCTCGTCGAGCCCGGACATGGTCACCGACGCCTTCCCCACACCATACGTGAGCTGGAACGATTACGGCTTCGGCTGGTACGACCTGGTGACCGACTTCGGTTTTCCGGGCAACATCCTGATGTGGGCCGACGCCGTCTGCTGCGAAACGCCCGTTGCCAACGAGGACGGGACCTGGGGCGGCGTGAAGAGCCTGTACGAGTAGATTTCGGCGCGGAAACAATCATCCAGGCGGGAGCGAATGGCTCCCGCCTTCTCCTTGGTGCTCATTGTTCCCAATGAACAATTTACCTAACTGGAGCCTGTCCCATTATAGCCTAGCCCAATAATCCCAACAAGTTACCACAGAA
>CAYMCR010000116.1:0-6908 GCA_964389015.1 uncultured Fibrobacteraceae bacterium
CCCGCGCCCCGCGACTGGGGCGGCGAGGGGGCGCTGGTGATCGTGTTGCGAAAGGTTGATTCATGAAGGACCTGAAGGGGCGCAGGGCCCTGGTGACCGGCGGCGCCGTGCGCGTGGGCAAGGTGCTGGCTCTGCGGCTGGCGGCCCTGGGAGCCGACGTCGTCCTGCTGTCGCGGGAAGAAAAGGACGCCGCCGCCGACACGGCGCGCGAGATCGCGACTCTGGGCGCGCGCGCGGCCGTGGTGGCCGGCGACCTGCTGAACGCGGAGACGCCGGCGCGGGTGATCGCCGAGGCGAGCGAGGCCCTGGGCGGGCTGGACATCCTGGTGAACAACGCCGCGATCTTCGACGGCGGCAGCCTTGCGGACCTGGATCTGGACGCGTGGAGCCGCATGCAGCGGATCAACCTGCGTGCGCCGCTGCTGTTGAGCCGGGCCTTCGTCGACGCCCTGCCGCCGACGCGCGAGGGCGACATCGTCAACCTCAACGACATCCACGCGCTGCAGCCGCGTGACGACTACTTCGCCTACACCCACAGCAAGGCCGCGTTGCACACCATGACGCGCAACCTGGCCGTGGCCCTGGCGCCGCGTATCCGCGTCAATGAGATCGCCTTGGGCGCAGTGCTGTCGCCGGCCTCGCCACCCGCCGCCTACCGGCACACCACCCGCGCCGAGCTGCCCCTGGACCGCTTCCCCACGCCGGACGACGTGGCGGACGCGCTCGAGTTCCTGCTTCGCAGCAACGCGGTGACCGGGCAGACGATCCTGGTCGATGGGGGACAGCACCTGACCGGCTCTGCCTGAGTTATTGGGGGTCGGCTAGGGGAAGTGGTAGGGGAGGTCGAACTCCTCGACGATGTTGCCGTTCACGGTGATACGGTAGCGGAACGGATTGGGCCATTCGCCCGAAACCATCTCCATCCAGACATCGCCATAGGTGAATTCGCGCGTGTAGATCTCGCCGTCGATGACCGAGGGGCCCAGCGGTTCGCCGAGGCTGACCAGAACGTCGGGCCAATCCCAGTTGTGGATACCGATGGAGTCCCACACGGGATAGATGTTGTCGATCAGCAGTCCGATCACCCGGAAGATGTCCCCCGAATCGAGCTTGGTGGGCACTCCCAGATAGTCGAAGTAAACGTATTGCTGGATATTCTCGAGCAGCACGTACGGGCCGCCCGCATCCACGCGGCACCAGTTGCTGGAGTGCCAGAGGCTGTAGTATGTCTCGACGTTAAAAGCGTCGCGCATCTCGTCCGGTTCCACGAACCTCATGGTCGGGAAGATCTCGTAGTTGATGCCGTCGATCAGGGCGGCGAAGACGGAGTCCCGCTGGGCGCGCACGCCGTTGCAGACCTGTATGAAGTCGTTGCCCATGGCGCTGCGCATACTGAGAATGATGTCTTCCTGGGCCGCGTAGTAGGCGTCGAGTTCGTCGGGGTCCTGCAACATGGGGATGCCGTCCTGGTCCAGGTCGACGTCGCCCTCGCAGTCCACGAAATCGGGGATCCATACATAGTCGGCGTAGTAGTCCCAGAAGACGCCGTCGAGCCGGGTCGTCGACTGGTTGTGATAGTCGACGTAATTCGAGATGATGAGTTGGCGGCAGGTTTCATCCAGGATGTTGAGCACGACGACGCCAGGCCAGTTGGAAAGCGTGTCGCCGGTCGTCGTGTAAGACCAGTACGGCAACAACTGATCGTAGAGGTTGCGCGAGTAGGAGCCGGGCGTGTCGTCGGCCCACTCGAGGAGCACGCTCTCCGAGGTGATGTAGCTGAGCACCTTGCAGTCGGGATTGTTGTCCTTGATCAGATCGACGACCAGTAAGGCCTCGGCCGAGCCGTTGTCCCAGATCTGGTGGGATGTGATCGTCAGCAGATCGGCGCGCGAGATCTTTTCGATAAAGGACGGGTCGGCCCAATTGGACGGTCCCCAATGGTGGGCGGCGTAAGTGTGGGGCGAGTAGGCCTGGTGACTGAAGCCGTAATCGCTGGCGATCACCTGCACCTGGAAGTCATCACCGCTCCAACCCGCGTTGTCGTGGCCGAAGTCCCAGACGGCGTGCTTGCCCATGCCGAGCACCACGTCGTCGCCCACGTCGCCGGTGTGGGTGAGGCAGGGCAGGTACCACGTCAGTCCGCCGTCCCCGGAAGCGTTGATCGAGATCGTGCACTTGCCGCCGTCGGTGTCGGCCAGATCGTAGGTCACGTCCACCAGGCCACTGCCGTCGGTGCGCTGGGAAGCCGCCACGTTGGAAACGACCGGGTTGGCCGCCCAGGAGGCGGCGGCCGGGACGATCGCGATCAGAGCGGCCAGATTGCGCAGGATCCTGTTCACGGCAGGAGCACCACCTTCCGCGTCAGGGCCGAGCCGCCGCCGGCGTCCAGGCGCACCAGGTAGGGACCGCCGGCCACGCGGCGCCCGTTGTCGCCGCGTCCGTCCCAGGCGCGGACGTGGGTCCCGGCGGCGAGTTCGCCACTGAACAGCCGCCGTACCAGTCGCCCCTGCAGGTCGTAGACCGACAGGGCCGCGGGACCGGCCGCGGACAGGGTGAAGGAGAGCGTGGTCTGCGGGTTGAAGGGATTGGGCGCCGGCGCGGCCAGCGCGAAGGTCGACGGCGCGTCCGAGGTATGTGCGACGGTGCTGTCGATATAGAAGATACCGCTCTGCACTGTCGTGCTGTTGCCGAATTCGTCGCGGACGGTCACTTCCAGCACGCTGTTGCTCGAGTTGACCTCGTATACGAGCCAGTCCCAGTCATGGTCGAGGGTGCTAGAGAACTCGAGCGTGTTCACCACCTGTCCGTGCGCCAGCACGGCGGCGATGCGGCTGGAGTCGTGCAGTGCCGGGTAGGTGTCGCTCGCCCACCAGGCGAAGTATGTCATGTCGCCCCCGCTCAGGGTCTCGCCCACAGGCGCGGCCACGATGCCCACCTCGGGCGGCACCGCATCCAGGCGTACGGAAACTGACGATCCCTTGCCGATACCCGCTGAAACGGGGCTGGACAGAAGGATCGTCAGGGCGAGCATGGAAACAAGCTTGACCGTCTGTTTCATGGCGGTTTGGCTGCGTTCTCCCTGTATGAAAGCTCCGTCTGGTTTTAATCGCTCCAAGTGCAATATTATAACACAAATAGGTGTATAAAACAACGCGCAGAAGGCGGCCGGCCGGGGCGGACTCCCACCATCCCGGCCGGCAATGCGGCTCATTCGCCAGACGGATATAGATCGTCCCACCAGCCGGCCCGTTCTCTTAGTTCGCGGGCGAACCAGGCCAGGATGGTGTCGTTCCAGGTGATGCGCCGGTCGTGGTCGAGGATGTGATGGTCCTGTCCCGCGACCTGCACGTACTCGACCTCCTTGCCCAGCATCTTCAGGGCGATGTAGAGGCCGTCGCTTTCGCCCTTGGGCACGTTGGTGTCGTCGAAGCCGTGGAGCAGCAGCAGGGGCGTGGAGATGAGATCGGCGCTGAAGAGCGGGCTCTGTCCGACGTACAACTCCGGGTCGTTCCAGGGGAAGGCGTTGGCCAGGGCGCGCGCGCCGTAGCTATAGCCCCAGTAGCCCTCCGCCCAGTAGCTGCTGAGACTGGAGATGCCGGCGTGGCTGACCGCGGCGGCGAACATGTCCGTCCGGGTGATCAGGTACATGGTCAGGAAGCCGCCGTAGGAGGCGCCGATGCAGCCCATGCGGTCGCCGTCGGCCGCCGGATGGGCGGCGAGGAAGGCCTTGGTGCCCTCGATCACCTCGCCGGCGGTCAGCTTGCCCCAGTCGTTGACGTGTCGCGCGGCGAATTCCTGGCCGTAGCCCAGGGCGCCGCTGGGATTGGGCACGTAGACGAAGTAGTCCTGCCCGGCCCAGACGTTCTTGGGATAGCGTCCGCCGAAGTCGCGAGTGATGGGATACGTGCCGCCGTAGTAGTAGACGATCACCGGGTACGTCAGCGCGGGATCGTAGTCGCGCGGGTAGTAGACGCGGCCGTCCAGCTCCATGCCGTCGGGCAACGCGGCGACGAAGGGTTCCACCTTGCCGAAGGTCACGTCGGCGTAACGGTCGGCGCCGGGGTCGAGCAGGACGCGCTGTTTACCACCCTTCAGGTCGAAGGCGGTGAGCCTCTGGGGCGACACAGCGCTCGTGCCGGTGACGACCACGGTCTTGGCGCCGCGCGGCGCCGCCCAGTCGGCCACCACGTCCACGCCTGCGTCGTGGAAGGTCCAAGCGCCTTTGGTCGAGCAGGTCGCGAGGCGCCGGTACTGCTTGTCGAGCACGCGCGCGACGATCCGGCCGCCGTCGTGCCAGACGGCCTGCTGGACGGTGGGGTCGAAGTCGCGGCTCAAGGGCGTGGGCTCGCCGCGCTCGCGGTCGAAGAGGAAGAGCTGGCCGCCGTAATCGTTGGGGACGACGTCCTCGGGCAGGTCGCGGCCGATCCCGTCGAAGGCCGAGGGGGAGGCGATCAGCACGAGCGTATTGCGGTCCGCGCCGTAGACCGCCTGGCCGACCCAGCGATCGGTCAGCACCGTCGCCACGGACAGGTCGCTCAGATCCAGCTCGAACCACTCGGTCCGGGAGTACGGGCGCTCCAGGGGATCGGGCCAGGTCCGCGAGAAGAGCAGGTGCGTTCCCTGCGGGCTGAAGGTCCAGCTCGCGGCGCTGACGTCGCCGGCGGTAAGACGGCGGGACGCGCCGCCGGGCCACTTTGCCTCCACCAGGTAGCTGCGGTTGCGCCATGTTGGCCAGCGGTCCTCGATGGTTTCGAGGCGCTTGACATGACGCTCGTCCGCTTCGGCTTCCAGGCCGTAGGCGTAGGCAAGTGAGCGACCGTCGGGATTCCAGGCGTAGCTTTCGAAGTGTTCCACGTCGCGCAGGGCGGCGCTCACGTTTTCGGTCTCCAGGTCGTAGACCCAGAGGGTGGTCTTCTTTTCGTGCGTCGACGTGTAGGACACGGCGCGCCCCGCGGGCAGCCACTGCACGCGACCGGGGTTGCCGGCGCCGCGCCAGGAGCGGACCAGGCCGCCGTCGCGCGTGTCGCGGATTTCGAGCCAGGTGTCGCGCGTGCCGTCGGGGGCGTGCTCGCCGAGAGTCAGGGCGACGAGGGCGCCGTCGGGGGAGAGGGACAGGGAGGAGATCTTGGGCGCGTCGAGGGCGTCGCGGATGTCGACGGCGCGCTCGGGGTCGGTGGTAAAGGCGAGGCCCGGGGTGTCCGTTTCCAGGGCGAGGGCTACGCTGATCCGCCAGGGCTCATCGACCTCCGGGTCGTGGAGTGTGCGCACGACCAGGCGGTGCAGGCCCATGGCCAGCTTCAGCTCCGCGGTGCGCGCGTCGTCGCCGTCTTCCAGGGTGACGGGTTCGCCGTCGAGCCAGACCTTGGCGGGATGCTCGCCGGTCAGTTCGAGGGTGGGCTCGACCCACTGCTTCGCTGTGATGTAGACGGCGAGCCAGGTCTCGGCGGCGCCGTCGGCCTTCAGCTCCAGCTCGCCATTCTTGGTGCCGGCCTTTTGCCAGCCGTCCTCGCCGGCGCGCGGCCGCAGGCGGGCCACGTCGCGGGCGGCGAAGTCGAGCAGGTCGCCGAGCGCCACCTCGCCGGGCGACTCGTCGTGGAAAGCGGGCAGGGTCACGGGGTCGGGGCCCAACCGCAGCCAGGTTTCCACGGACACGGAGACGCGTTCAGCGGCGAGGGCCGCGGCGGCGGTCAGGATGATCAGCAGGACGACGGCGATTCGCATTGGATCCTCCGGGCAGAGTGTGAGCGGGAACGGAGCGACATTCTGCCACGGGCGGACGCTCCAGGCAACCGTGTGCCACATCGAGGAGGCACATCGAGGGAGATTCGGACGACGGGATAGTCTATACTGGGGCCCGTATCCCAGGGGGACATCGCCCGCCCGGCTCACTCGTCGTCTACAGCCTGCCTACCCATCCTGCACGTGAGCCGCGGCACTAAGGAGGAAACCATGCACGACGATCATCATCATCTCCACGTTCCGCCAGGCTGGTCCCAGGGACCATGGCTGGGTGAGCTGCGCACCTTCCGTAAGGGTATCCTGGTCGTCGACTACGTGCCCGCGACCGAGGACCCCGCGGACGCCGGCAAGTCGATCGACGAGCTGATCCAGCTCATCGAGGATCTGGTCCAGCATCTGGTGCCGGGCAACGTCACCGTCACGGAAAAGCACCGCAGCCGGGCGCGCTACTGGTTCACGGTCGAGATCGTGCCCGAGTCGGATCAGACCCCGGTCGACATACCCGCGATCGCCGTGGCCCTGATGGAGGAGCAGCGCGAGGACGTGGCGAACGCGCAGCCGGATTTCCAGGTGGTCGCGGCTGGTTACGAGTCGTGCGGGACGCAGGTCGCCTCCCAATGGGGGATGGATTTGATCGGGGCAAAACAGGCCCGTGACATCGAAACCGGCCAGAAGAACGTGCTGATCGCCCTGCTCGATACGGGTGTCGTGATGTCCGGCGACCTGTCCATGGTCGACCACGAAGATCTGGACAAGGGTCGATTTCTGAGGGGGCATGACGTATTCGGAGAGACCGCCGGGCTGGACGAAGACGGGCACGGCACCAAGGTGGCCGGCGTGATCGCGGCGACGGCCGACAACGGGAAAGGTCTCGATGGACTCAACCAGGGTTCCGACATCTACCCCTGCCGGGTGATGAAGACCAGCGGGAATAGCTCCGCGTCGGATCTCACGTAAGGAATCGAGAAGGTGCACGACGAGGTCTTCGGCTTCGAAGATGTCGAAACCGGTGAGTTCGTGCCTTCGACCCTCCCTGACATCGAGAGGATCGTTTTCAACCTGAGCCTCGACGTGAAGGATGCCGATCAACACGACGAGCACATGTATAATCTCTTTCCTAAATTGAGCGATTCCCCCTGTCCCGCCGCGTCCACTCCGATCCCGCCGGC
>CAYMCR010000117.1:0-6884 GCA_964389015.1 uncultured Fibrobacteraceae bacterium
TCTGCATGCGGAACGCAGTCAAGTCCTGCGGCGCATAGCTGCTCTCTATGTCCTGTCCGTAGACGTCGAAGTAGTTTCTGACGTCCAGATAGGTGCGCGGCAGGTTGTGGTCGCGGGTCACCTTGAGCTGGAAGAGGAGCCGCTCGGAAACACGGCTCTCGACCTTGGCCCAGTTGCGGAAACCGCGTCCGTCCACCACGACGAACTCGTTGCCCTCGAAATTCCAAAGGAACCCGTCGTACATCTCGGCGCTGAGCGAGATCTTCAGGGTCGGGGTCAGGTTGTGCTCGTACAGGGCCTGGAACGCATTGGCGGGGATGCCGGCCGTGCCGACGCCGGGCGTGCCGTCGTTGACGTAGGGCTCCTCCCCCGGGTCCGGCGTCCCGCTCAGGCGTTGCCGCGGCGGGAAGTTCACGTTGCTGGTCATGTACATGAGCTTCACCCGGTTGTAGTTGGACAACAGGGCGATCAGTTCGAAGCGGGACTCCCAGGATTCGAACCAGCGCACGTCGTTGGGGTTCGTCTTGCTGCGGCTGCTGTAGCGATGCCTCATCCGCAGCCTCAGGTTGAACTTGGGCTGGTACTCGACCTTGAGCGTGTAGCGCTGCATGTCGGCCCCGTCGGCCTTGCGCTCCCACTGATCGAACTCGAGTCCGTTGATGATCAGGTTACGGCTGATCCGGTAACGGGACTGCAGGAAGAGGCCGCGTTCGGGCTTGGGCTGCGGCGTGTTCAGGGACAACCACGAGTACAGACTGTCGTTCAGCCGGAACGGCGAATCGAGCAGGGTCTGTTCGTAGCGGTTGTCGTTGGCGAACCCGCGGTTGTACGGGTTGTCGAAGCCCACGTCGTAGTCTCGCCAGATGGCCAGCAGATGCAGGTCGTCCCACTGGGCGTAGGCGTTGAGCAGCAGGGCGTCGGGATTCTTGATGACGTTGCCGTCGCGGTCCTTGTTCCGGCTCAGGAACCCGTTGCGCGGGTCCTGCAGCACGGCGTATTCGCCCTGGAGCGACACGTTCTCGTGAACCGTCTGGAATTCGGCGCCGTATACGCGCCGGAACTTGTGCTCGGTGCGCGTGCTGTCGCCCGGATCGGCGAAGACGCTGGTGTAGCCCGACCAGATCTCGCTGTCCCGCGCCTCGAGCAGGTCGCGGGTGTCCATGGCGTAGGTGTTCACCAGCGTGACGGGATCGGCCCAGAAGGCCCGATCGTAGCGCGCCTCGTAGCCGGTCACCCCCACGTAGGACGCCTTGCCCAGCATGACCTTCATGTTGCCGCCGGTGACGTTCTCCTCGAAGGCGTCGCGGGCGATGAGCGTCGGCGTGTCGGGGCGCACGCCCAGGCCGTAGCTTTGCCCCGGCTCGAAGGCCATGTGGTCGGCCAGCCAGTCGGCACCCGGACGGGGATCCATGGTCACGTACTGGTTGACCGTGCCGTCCGGATTGAGGATGGCGTCCTTGCGGTCACGGGAATAGAAGACCGTCGCGTGCAACGGACCGGCCTTGCCTTCCATGGCCGCGCCCGTCAGGGCGTATTCGTGGCTGCGGCTCAGGTCGCCGCGCACCCCGATGGGCCGCTTGTTCCAGCCGAAGCCGGTACGCCGGTACTGCATGAAGTCCGTGTTGTCCATGACCAGACCCTGGCCGAAGGCGACGCGGAAATTGCCGAAGTACAGGCGCTTGAGGTGGAAGGGACCGAATTTCTTGTCGTTGACCCCGTAGTAGCCCTTCAAGGTCTCGTGCCAGGACTCCTCGCCGAGGCTGCGATGGGTCAGCAAGCCGGCGCGGAAGCCGCCCGAGAGGTTCAGGTTGAGCTTGTGGGTCATGTGGGGATCGCCCGAGCCTTCCGTATACTCGATGTCGGGCGGCTGTCCCGGCATCAGCTGCTCGAGCAGCACGGGTTCCCCGAAGACCTCGGCGTCGTCCAGCATGTACGGGGTGTCGTAGTAGCGCACCTCGTAGTTGCCGCGCACCTGCTCCGACTCGTCGATCCGGTCCTCGTCGTTGTAGACGACGAAGTCACGGATGTTGCGGAAAGCCCAGTAGCGCAGGCCGTCGCTGCGCCGGAGCTGGCGCTGGTTCTCGAAGCGTCCCAGCCGGTCCCGCGCCATCAGGATGTTCTTGGCGTCGACCGGCGACACGTTCTGGAAGGACTGGAGATCGAAGAGGTCCAGATCGTTGACGTTCTTGGGCTCTCGCATCAGGTCGAGGTACTCGTCGACGAGACCCTCGCTGGCGCCCTCCTGGCCCAGGTAGCGGTTCACCTGGCGATAGGACGCGGCCAGACGCGCGATGCTGGCGTCAAGGGGATCCGGCGGCAGCGTGGCCACCAGGGGCTTGAGTTCGGCCAGCTTGGCGGATGTCATACCCTCGACATCCATGAGATCATAGACGTTGTTGAAGTACCGGACATAGTCGCGGTAGTCGACGATCTGGCTGGCCAGTTCCTCGTCCAGGGGCAATTGGCGGATCTCCTCCAGGCTCGCCCGGTTGAGATCGACCAGCCCCGTCGGCGCAGCCAAGGCGCCGCAGGCGGTCAGGACCGCCAGCAGCATGGCCGCGAGTCGGAGCGGGTAGCGGTATTTCGTCACGGCGTCTCACCGCCCCAGGCGAAGGTCATGCCGAACTGATGGGTCGATTCGAGCACGCCGCCGCCGGAGGAATAACCGTAGTTGACCGTGAAGCCCTGGTACGCGTACCCGAAGCCGCCGGTCATCTTGTTGGGATTGGTCATCACACCCCCGCGCAGGAACAGATCGCCGAAGACCGAGAACTCCACGCCGGAGTGGTACTGGGTCTCCCCTTCGATCGTGTTCTCGAACTCGAAGGTCGTCGTCACGCCGTCGTAGGGCAGATAGGCGACGCCGCCGTGCAGTCGGGACGACAGCTCCTCGTTGTCCTCACCGATCTGAGGGTTGTTGAGGTTCTTGACCATCACGCCGATACGCGTGCGGCGGTGCAGCGTGACCAGCAGGCCCACGTCGAGGCCGCCGACCACGTCGCTGCCGGGATCGATGCCGGAAACGGTCTCACCGAACTCCAGGCTGTAGAAGTTCAGGGCCGTACCGATGCTCATCGTGGTGTGGAGGTCCTCGTAGAGCCTGATGCCGTGGGCCACGGTGTAGGTGGTCTCGGTCTCCAGGTCCACGTCCTCGTAGGTCACCGCGAAGCGCCGGACACCGAAGCCGAAGTTGCCCAAGGTAGACGACCCCGGGATCACGCCGCCCAGATACATCTGCTCGCTGAAGCTCAGCCCGTAGGGCTTGACGTAGCTGTTGCCCAGGGTGGCACCGGTAATGCCCGCCAGGCCGGCCGGGTTGAAGTAGGGGGCGAAGGCATCGTCGGCCACGGCGACCGCAGCGTCGCCCATCCCCCGCGCCCGCGGGCTGATATCCACATTTTCGAACGCCGCCAGGACCGGCCCCGCGAAGAGGCCGAGAGCCAGGACGGCGATTGTCGTAACGAGTCTCCGTTTCATTCCTGACTCCTCCTAATTGCTCAGACGCGTGGCGACCACGGCGGGCGCGGTCTTCTCGGTGCGTTCGCCGGTCTGTTCGTCGGTGACCTGCAGGTGAATTATGTACATGCCGGCCTTGACCAGCTCGAAGGTGTCGCTACGGCCGTCCCATTCCTCGATCTTGTCGGGACCGGGCGACCGGAAACGGCTGTCGAATAGAGTGCGGACCAACCGGCCTTCCAGGTCGAAGATCCGCAGCAAGGTCTCTTGACCGGGCATGGCCGGGAAGTTGATGGGGAACCGCTCGTTCCGCATGGGCAGGAACGTCCGGGCCGGCACATTGAGGAATATGGTGTCGCCTCCCTCGAAAGTAACGGTCGAAGCCGGGTTCGCCTCCAGATTGACGACCCAGGTCGTCGTCCAGTCCTCGCTCAGCTCGTCGCTGCCCCCAACGCCGTTGGAGCCGGCGGCCGTCTGGTCGCCTTCGCTGTAGGAGTCGGGGCTGGAGGTGACCAGGGGACGCTGGAAGGAATAGCCCGCATTATGACTGTCCATCATGGGCTTCTGGTCGTCTATGCCAACATCCGCGGAGTAGGCCGTCGGCGAGGCATCATCGTCCAGGCCGTCAATGCTCACGCCCGTCTTGGAGAACTTCGTGTCGGCGTTGTCACCCCAGGAGAACACGTCGATGTCAGTCACCAGGTCACTGATACCGTCCCAGTGGTAGAGGACCAGTGTTTCGCTGGTGTTGGTGAGTGTGGCTCCGCCACCGGTGCTGCCGGGGAAGATCTCGCGCATGTCGGTCACGTTGTCGGCTGAGGTCTCGTCCTCGAAGAGTTCGTACGTCGGCAGGAGTGAGTACTCGCCAAAGAACTCGTCGCTACCGCTCAGACCGATGACGGCGTATTCGCCTGCACCTAGGGTGGCTCCATCGGGGAAGCGGGCGTGGAAGTCCGTATAGGCGCCGCCACCGACGGTGCCCTGATCGGGATCTCCCTGGGTGATCTGCCAGTAGTACTGGCTGCCCGGGACGAAGATGGCGTCAGTCAGATAGAAGTTGGAGAGATCCACGTCCTCGGCGTTGGGATTGAAGATCTCCACGAATTCGTTCGAACCGCCGACGTCGATCTCGGTCAAGAGGAGCTTCGCGAGCCCCTCGCCGACCACCGGGGCATCATCGACAGTGTATGTCTCGACCTCGGCCGGCGCGTCGACCGGCCAGCCAGCCGTTTCACCGCCCGCCCCCGTGGCGATCACATACCAGGATACGTCTGCGCCCAGGTCCTGGCCCGGGATCACGCCGCTCCAGGTGCCGTCCTCGTTGTCGGTGCAGGCGACGGACTGCCAGGCGCCGTCGTCCACCCTGTAGCTGAGCTCCACGCCTGTCAGGTCGACCAGAGAGGTGACCGCCACCGTGACGGTGATATCCTCACCGGGTCCGGGGTAGTAAACATCGATGTCGCCACCGCTGATGGTCAACGGCGAGGTCGAGAACTCGCCCGGCGTCGCCACGTCGTTTTGCCAGGTCCCGGTCAGGTTCTCGGCCGTCTCGTTGTGGGCCAGACTGCCGTTTCCGCCGGCCTCGGGCTCTACGCCCTCTTCGGGGTCGAGACGCTGGAAGGACTCGCCGTAGTCGTGGATCGTAGTGAACTGGTCCTGCTCGCCAATGGCCAGGTCGGGCGCGTATGTTGAGGACCCGATAGTATAACCGGTTTTGTCCACGCGCGCGCTGCTGCTTTCGCCCCAGAAGAACATGTCAATGTCGGTGACCAGTTCTGAAACGCCGTCCCAGTAGTAGAGGACGACGATCTCTGCCGAGTTGGACAGGCCGGGCGGGTTGAAGTAAGTCGGGCCCGGAGCATTGCTATCGGTGAAGACCTCGAGCATCTCGTCGATGTCGTCGGGGGAGCCGGCGTCCTCGTTGAGCTCGAGATCGGGGTCCAGACCCCAGGCTTCCGCAAAGGCATCGCTGCCGCGCATGGCGACCGTGAGGACCCCCCCGGCTTCGATCACCGCGTCGGCAGGGAATCGGGCATGGAAGTCGTCGTAGGCGCCGCCACCAATGGTATCCTGGGCCGGGTTGCCCTCGGGCAAGCGCCAGTACCCCTGGTTGCCGGTGAGGTAACAGGCATCGGTCAGGTAGTAATTGGCAAGATTCACATCCTCGTCAGTGGGATTGTAGATCTCGATGAACTCGTTGTTCGATCCCTGGATGCAGACCTCGGTCAGCAACAGATGTGGAGGATAGTCACCTGGATCGAAGACGGAGACCGTGTAGGATGTGAGGGTCGACGGCGCGCCAGCGGGATACACCGCGGTTCCGCCTTCGGCATCTGCGACCTCGACGTAGTACTCGACCAGGGTATCGAGAGCAAAACCCGGGATCACGGCACTATACGTGGTGTCGAGATTGTCGGTCATCATGAGGTTCATGAACATGCCGCCGTTGGTGCGGTAGTGTATTTGGACCGAGGTGATCGCGGCGGATGCGGAGACCGTGGCGGTGATGGTCGCCGACTCTTCGGGTTCGGGAGCGATCGGGGACCTGACCACATTGGAAATGGACAGGAAGTTGCCTCCGTGCGAGCCGGGCGTGCCGGTCATGGCAATCCAGGTCGAATTCAGCGGTTCGCCGGTCTCGTCGTGTCCGGCCGGACCGTTACCACCAGTGGCGGGTTCTCCGGTCTCTGCGTCGTCGCTCCGCTGAAAACTGCCGCCGATCTCATGGGAGGCCGTGAAATCGTCCTGGCTGGCCAGGGGCGTATCGGGCGCGTAGGTCGAACTGCCGATAGTGTAACCGGTCTTGTCGACGCGGGCGCTCGTGCTCGTTCCCCAGAAGAACATGTCTACGTCGGTTACCAGTTCGCTGGCACCGTCCCAGTAGTACAAGATGACGATTTCGGCCGAGTTGGACAGGCCGGGAGGGTTGTCGTAGGGCGGGCCGGCCGCGTTGCTGCCCACGAAAACCTCGAGCAACTCAGGAATGGCATCAGCCGAAGCCCCGTCCTCGTTGAGTTCCAGATCAGGCGATACGCCCCAAGCGGTCTCAAAGAGATCGCTGCCTCTCAGGGAGATGACCAGAGCCTCGCCCGCGCCGATCATGGTACCGGCGGGGAAGCGGGCATGGAAGTCGTCGTAGGCTCCACCACCCAGGACATCCTGCGTGAGTATACCTTCGGGAAGCCTCCAGTAGCCCTGATTCGCTCCGTCGCCGATATAGCAGGCGTCGGTCAGGTAGTAGTCGGTCAGATCCACAGCCTCGTCCGTCGGATTGTAGATCTCGACGAATTCGTGGTCGTTGCTGGTGATCGAAACCTCCGTCAACAGCAGATGCGCCGGCCCATCCCCCGGATCGAGTGGAGGGAGCACCGTGTAGGTCTCGTAGTAGAAAGGCGCCGCGGACGGCCAGGTGTCGGTCCCGTCCTCTT
>CAYMCR010000118.1:0-6855 GCA_964389015.1 uncultured Fibrobacteraceae bacterium
CATGGTATCAAATTGGGGCTGACCTTAGTTATGCCATCCCGTGTAAACTATGACTCGGTAGGGAGGTCCGGCGAGGGCTACCAGTGCTGTCAGACCTACGAATTCGAGCGCCTGCGCTGACGTCTCAACGGTAGAGCCGCTTGACGTCTCCCCAGGCGCTGCGCGCGTTGGCCACCCCGCAGTCCGCGTCGTCGTAGACGATGAGGCCGTCGCCGGTCAGGGCCGTGCGGTCCAGGGTGCAGCATTGCAGCAGGATGGTGCAGCTGGCCGTCACCAGCCCCGCCTTCCCGTCGGGGGCTGCGTTGCCTTCGCAGATGACATCGGTGGCGGCGACGAGCGCACCGAAGTCCAGGTAGAGACCGCCGCCGGCCGTAGTGGCTTCGTTGTCGATCAGCTCGCAGTCGATGAAGCGCGCCAGCGTGCCCTTGCAGGCGACGGCGCCGCCGACCTCGGCGCGGTTGCCCGTGAAGACACACTTTTCCAGCCACGGCACGTTGTCGCTGCCGGTGGCGTGGAACCCGCCGCCCCAACTGCCGGCGCGGTTACCTGTGAAGACGCAGCCGCGCAGCACCGGATCCGACATGCGGCTGCAGAAGCCGCCGCCGGCACCAGCGTCGGACACGTTGTCGGTGAAGACGCAGCGCTCCAGCAGGGGCGCCGATTCGTTGCAGTAGAAGCCGGCGCCGTCCAGATTCGTGAAGCAGTCCGTGAAGGCGCAATCGCGGAAGATCACGTTGGCGTGGTTGCAGAAGACGGCGCCCGCCGCCACTTCCACGCCGTTGGTGAAGGTCAGGCCTTCGATCGCCGTGGCCGCGGAGAGGTTCTCGCAGGAGATGCCCCGTCCCTGCCACAAGGCGTCCACGGTCACGCAATCCGCCTCGCCGGTCTCGCTGCGCAGCACTACGCCTTCGGTCATCTCGAGCGCGGGCTCGGGGTAGACGCCGCAGGCGACCAGGACGGTGTCGCCGGCGGTTGCGGCGGCGAGCCCGTCCCCGATGGTGGGTCGCTCCTGCGGCACATGCCAGGTGCGGGCGCCGGACGGCCCGGCGGCGGCGCAAACGATCAGCCAGATCGACAGCAGCGACCACGTCGGCGCCGGCGCGGCAAATGGCCGCTTGCGGTCGGGGCCGTCTTGTCTTTCTCTGGAACTCATGCCATGGCCCTTACCCGGGAGATTGACGATGTCCGCGATCACCAGCATACCTCAGGAGATGCTCACCTTCCTGTCCGATCTCGAACGCAACAACCGGCGCGAGTGGTTCCAGTCCCGCAAATCGCGCTACGAGCAAACCGTGAAAGAACCGGCCCTGGGGTTCATCGCGGATTTCGCCCCGCGGCTGGCCAGGATCAGTCCCCGTTTCCAGGCCGATCCGCGTCCGGTCGGTGGTTCGCTGTTCCGCATCTATCGCGACACGCGGTTCAGCAAGGACAAGACTCCGTACAAGACCAACGTGGGCATCCAGTTCCGGCACGAGCGGGGCAAGTCGCTCCACGCCCCGGTCTTCTACCTCCATGTGGATCCCTACCAGCCCTTCGCCGGTATCGGCGTATGGCATCCCGACGGGCCCACCCTCACGTCGATCCGCGACGCCATCGTAGCCAATCCCGACGGCTGGCGGAAAGCTGCTCACGGCAAGGCGTTCCGGCGGGTCTGGGACGTCACGGGCGATTCCCTCAAGCGCGCGCCGCGCGGTTACCCGCAGGATCATCCCCTCGTCGAGGATCTCAAGTTCAAGGACTTCACCGCGATCGTCCCCTTGACACCAGCCGACCTGACCGCGCCGGACCTCGCGCGCAACCTGGCCGCACTGTTCCGCAAGGGTGCTCCGTTCATGAGCTTCCTCTGCCGTGCTGTCGGTGTGAAGTACTGACCAGCGCCGAACCTCACTTCATGAGGGTCACGCGCCGGGTGGCCGTCGCGCCGGCGGCGTCGCGGACCCTGACCAGGTAGACGCCGCTGGGCGCCCGGTGTCCCGCGTCGTCGTCTCCCCGCCAGGTCGTCACACCGTGCAGCGCCCGGGTGTCGCGGTCGTAGAGTCTGCGCACGAGGCGTCCGCGTGCGTCGTAGATGGCCAAGGCGACCTGACCGGGGCGTGTCGTACGCCAGGTGATGTGGGTCCGGGGATTGAAGGGATTGGGATGGACGGTCAACTCGGGTCCTACGCGCGGGCCGGGGAGCTGCGATTCCATTTCCACGGCGACGGTCTGGCTGTCGTCGGCGAAGGCGATGTCGTCGATGTAGAAACCCTCTCCACGTACCGCGGCATCGGAGGCGAAGACGAAGCGGAAGGTGATCGCGTTCTTGTCCTGCTCCGAGAGTTCGAACACGGCGCCCCGCCACTCGCCGATCATTCCGGACCAGCCGGGCCGGGAGCCCAGGGCCGACACGCTCTCGTGGCTGTAGCCCGTCATCGGTTCCAGCAGTACCCATTCCTCGTCGATCAGTAACTCCAGGTTCGCACCGTCGAAACTCGATTCCGTGGAACACCAGTAATGGAAGCTCAAGCGGAGCAGGTCCGTGTCCGGGAATGAGTACGTGGTGGAGGTGAGGGTGGTGTAGGCGTTGTTCGGGTACACGTTGTTGAGGCCCACGGCCCAGCACATCTGGAGTGAAAAGGCGGACCCGGGTCCCGCCGTAGGGATGCCCCAATTCCAGTAGAAGCCGAAAGGCATGTATCCGGCCGTCGTCGCGAACGGCTCCACGGTTGGCGGCACGCGTACGTATTTCGTGTTGAAGCCGTCCGGGGTGACGATCGGCGTGACGATCTCGGCGTGAGCGCCGTGCCAGGGCTTGTTGTCGTAGAGTACCGTGACTTCTTTGCCTGCGGCCAGACCGGGCAGATCGTAAGCCCCGTCCTGGCGTGTATAGGCGGGCTGTAACGGTTTGCCGGGCACCCAGACGCGGATGTCGGCGAGCTGGAGCGTATCCACACCGGCCACGAGTCCGGACAGCGTGATGTAGGGCAACCTTGTCAGGGAGACATCCCTGGTCAGGCTGGTGCCGGTCGTCACGTTGATATCGATCGTGTCCGTTTCGTAGTAATACTCGTCGAACTCCATGGTCATCGGTCCGCCGGGCAAGTTGATGTTGTATAAACCGTCGAAGTCGGTGGTGATTCTCCGTTCGTGACCCGATACCGCGATGGTGGTGAATCGGATCGGCAGGCCCGACTCGCTGTCGGTGACCCGGCCGCTGACGTTGCCGACCGTGGTCGAGGCGAGCGACCAGGCGGCTGCGATGTCGGGACGTGGCCCGATGTGGTGAGGGTTCGGCAGGTAGGGCGTGCCGGTAACGGTGAGGACTTCGCGCATGATGCAGGGATCCAGCGAGAAGCCGAGCTGGGCTCTGGCCATGCCCTGCATGTCGGCCACGGCGCCGGCAATGATGGCGGCGGCGCTCGAAGTGCCGCTGAAGGAATCGGTGTACCACCGCTCCTCGGGGAATCCCCCGCTGGATCCCTGCAGATCGCCGAAGGCACAGGTCGTGACTTCGCGGCCCCAGCAGTGAAGATCCAGACGTTGTCCGTAGTTCGAGTACCACTCCGGCGTCAAGTCGGGGTGGGCGGCGCCGCACAGAAAGGCACCGGAATTCCGGTAGTCGGGGTCGAAGAGCGACTGGTATTCGGGGCCGTCCAGATCCTGAAGCCCGTTGCCGCCGGCTTCGCAGACTATGCGTCCTGAAGCGGTGGCGATGAGAATGGCGTCGAAGTTGTCCTGCCAGTATTCGACGGGGACGTAGCCGAATTCGCCGATACCGTTGGCGTTGGGTCCCGGTGCGTGCAATTCGATAAGTATGATGTCGCCGGCCGCGATGGTCTCGGCAGCCTGCAGGATGGCTTCGGGCAGGGATTGCGAGTAGATGGACGCGCCGCCGATCTGACACGCCGGAGCCACGCCCCGTACGCCGGAACTGTTGTCGGTGCCCCGGACCACGCCCATCACCGCCGTGCCGTGATCGCGCCACTGCTGGTCGTCGAACTGCTCGCCGCTGGTGTAGAACGGGCTCGTCAAATCCTCGTGGTCCCACAGCCAGGCCAGTTCGATGTCCACGACCTTGACGTTTTCGCCCCGGCCGCCGGGCGTCTGCGCCATCGTGAGGGCGTTGACCCCTTCGGGCGGCGCGCCCAGGTAGGTCTGTAGGAGCGAGAAATCCTGCGAATTGTCGGCGCCCGGGGCGGCGTAATGGAAACCGCCTTGTTCAGCGGCGGGGGGGGGCGTGTAGTTTCCCGTAAAGGCGTCGAATCCCAGCACGGCCGGTACATACGAGGGCTCCAGGAAGGCCGTCTCCACGGTCGGATCAGCGAGCAGTTCCTCGACGATACGCAACAAGGCGGGACGGCCCTTCACGTCCGGCTCGAGCACGCCGTAGGTGTTCAGGTCCGGCAGTTCGAGGCCGGAACGAGCCTCCGCTGCGGTGCGCAGGGCGTCGATGGATGCCGGCGTCATCTGGAAACGACGGCGCAGCGTGCCGCCGGGCGCGACCCTCTCGATCAGGCGTGCAATCCTGGCGGATGTCTTGTCCCGGGAGACGACGCCGTCGACGGAGACGACAATGTGCGCGGAATCACGAAATTTCACGATCACACGGCCACTGGGCGCGGCCGTCTGCATGTGCGGAATTCTTGGTTTGGGCACGTCCCGGCGCGCCAGTGAAACCGCCGCAACGGACGTAGCCGTATATGCCATCGTCAGAAAGATGGTGATAAGTGCGATGCGCAAGGTCATCGTTTCTCCGGGCGTGGCGAACCATAAATCGGCCGCCGGAAACAACCTCCGCTTGTGGGGATCTCGGCAGCGGTGTTATCACTATACTGACAACCGAGTACGCTTGGCAAACCTGTCTATGACTCTGTGGGACTCGATTGCGTGACGCGAGGCCCGCTCTTTGTTACGTATTTTGACCAGTTTTCGTTACACGACCCAGGAGGTTGCATCGCATGCTGACCCGCCATAAGGTATCCGCCCTCAGGGCGCTGATGAGGAAGCACGGCGCCGACGCCTACTACGTGCCCAGCGTAGACCCCCACCAGAGTGAATACGTGCCGGCCTGCTGGCAGCGACGCGGCTGGCTGTCGGGCTTCACGGGCTCGGCCGGCGATCTGCTGGTCACCGCGCGCAAGGCCGGTCTGTGGACCGACTCGCGCTACTTCCTGCAGGCCGAGGCGCAACTGGCCGGCAGCGGCATCGAGCTGTTCAGGATGGGCCTGCCCGGCGTGCCGTCACTGCTGGGCTACGCCTGCCGGGCGCTGAAGAAGGGGCAGACCCTAGCCATCGATCCGCGGGTGATGTCCCTGGCCGCCGCCGACGGTTTCGCGGCCGCCCTGTCCGCTCACGGCATCAAGGTCAAGTACCTGGCACGCAATCTCGTGGACACCATCTGGCGGGACCGTCCGGCCCCGTCCGACGCGCCCGTCAAGGCTCACGGCATGAGGTACAGCGGCGAGAGCACCGCGCGCAAGCTGAAGCGCCTGCGTGCCGCCATGAAGGAGGCGGGCGCCAAGGTCCACGTCATCGGCGCGCTGGACGTGATCGCCTGGCTCTTCAACATCCGTAGCCGCGACATCGAGTTCACGCCGGTGGTCATTGCCTACGCGGTCGTCACCGAGCGTGGTGCGATCCTCTACCTGGACCAGAGCAAGGTGAGCAAGTCGGTGCGCAAGGGGTTGAGCCGCAGCGCGAAGATCAAGTCCTACGAAGCGGTGGCCGACGACCTGCGCACCCTCGGGCGCAAGAAGCTGCCGGTACTCGTGGATCCCGACACCACCAACAAGTGGGTCTGCGACCTGCTCAAGAACTGCGAGCTGGTCCGAGCCGCTTCGCCGGTGGTGGCCATGAAGGCGATCAAGAACGAGGTGCAGATGAACGGCATCCGCGCCGCTCATGTCAGGGACGGCGCCGCCATGGTCAAGTTCCTCAGGTGGCTCGAGACCGCCGTGCCCCAGGGCGGCGTGACCGAGATCTCCGCCACCGACAAGCTGACGGAGTTCCGCGCCGAACAGCCCGGCTTCCAGGACAACAGTTTCGGGCCCATCAGCGGCTATGCGGCCCACGGCGCCATCGTTCACTACGACGCCACGCCCGAGACCGACGCGTCGCTCAAGCCCCGCGGCGTCTACCTGGTCGATTCGGGCGGCCAGTACCTCGACGGCACCACCGACATCACCCGCACCGTGGCGCTCGGCCCGGTGCCCAAGCGCGCCCGGACCATGTTCACCCTGGTGCTCAAGGGCAACATCAACATCACGCGCACACCCATCCCGCAGGGCATGTCCGGTCAGCGGCTGGAGATCCTGGCACGCCAGGCGCTCATGCTGCACGGCCAGAATTACGGCCACGGCACCGGTCACGGCGTGGGGCAATATCTGGGCGTGCACGAGGGACCCATGAGCGTCTCGCCCCGCGACACGGCCAACGTGCCGCTGGCGCCGGGCCAGCTCATCAGCATCGAGCCGGGTCACTACGAGGCGGGCAAGTTCGGTATCCGTATCGAGAATCTCTGCCTGGTGGTGCCCGACCCGAAGCACACCACCGAGGAGGCGGCCTGGTACAAGTGGGAGCCGGTCACGCTCTGTCCCATCGACCTGAACATGATCGACAAGGGCCTGCTCGATCCCGTCGAGGTCGCCTGGTTCAACGCGTACCACAAACGGGTCTACAAAGAATTGGTGCCATTATTGGATGGGACTCACCGCAAGTGGCTCAAGAAGGCTACTCGGTCCATCTGATGGGCGGGCACCTAAGGGTGTGCAGGACACCTAATCCGTCGAAAGACATTCACGCCGGATTAGGTGTCCTGCACACCCTTAGTACCTCAGCCCATAAATGCGATGACGTATTCCCAGGGACCTACGCAGC
>CAYMCR010000119.1:0-6839 GCA_964389015.1 uncultured Fibrobacteraceae bacterium
TCCCATAACCACGGGGGGCTTCGTCAATATTACATTTGTTTAGGACAAGAGTGATCCGTGACAATGACGGAATCTACGGACTCGACTTCACACGCAGGGTCTCGGCTATGGGTATCAAGCAGGTCCGTACAGCGAAACGATCCCCATGGCAGAACCCGTATGTCGAGAGGATGATCGGATCGATTCGGCGAGAGTGCCTGGATCACGTGATCGTCTTTGATGGGCGTCACCTCAAGCGAGTGCTCAAGGAGTACATCGACTACTACCATCGGAGTCGAACTCATCTGGGGTTGGAGAAAGACTGCCCGGAGAGTCGGACTATCGAGTCTGCTGAGATGGGCGACATCCGGGCCGAGCCCATTCTCGGTGGCCTTCATCACCAGTACACGAGGAGGGCTGCGTAGTCACTTCTTCTCAAGGTTTTCGTGGCTGACTCAATGGACCGGCCTGCCTGGCATCATCAACTGGCCATCTTTTCCCATCACGCCATTCCCATAGACACGAGTTGAGTTCACCGAAGTCGGGATCATCAGGTTCGACTAGCTCAAACCGTTATACTTGGGCAGCAGATGAATAAAAAGAAGGGACAGGGTGTGGCGGAGCCTGTCCTACCTCAAGCGACAGCCGATGCGACGCGTCAACTGACCGACTCCGCCCTCCTAGTCGACAACAACCGGTTCAGATACCGCGACTTGACCTGCTCGCTGGCCAGCGCGCGCTTGACCGGCGGCAGCTTCAACACGGCGCCGAAGATCGCCGCCAGGGCGCGGTGGCTCCAGAGGGCGCGCTCATCCCAGATCAGATGCTGCAGCTTGCCGCGCTCCACGGCCATGGCCACATAGCGGTGGGCCGAGGTCTCGGGCGTGATGACACGCTGGGGCCGGTTCACCAACCCCAGGCCATCGTTGGGGCAAGCGCGTACGCAAACACCGCAACCCAGGCACACGTCCTCATCCAGGGAGGCCGCCTGCGCCTTGGGATTCTTCTTGCCGACCGCCGGCACCAGCCCCATGGCATCCACCGGACAGGCCTCGACGCACTTGCCGCAACCCTTGCATACCTCGGCGTCTACACGGGGCAGGAAGTTGGTCGTGTGCACGGGATGCAAGTGCGCGAAACGCCGTGCGGCGACCAGGGCCTCGCAGCAGCAACCGCAGCAGTTGCAGATGAAGCCCACGCGGCGCTGGACGTTCTCCCCGAACTGCACCAACCCGCGCTCGTAGGCCTGGTCCAGCAGATCCAGGCACTCGGCCGTCTCCACCCGCCGCACATGTCCGTGGCGGGTCAGCGATTCGGCCGAGCTGTTGAAGGTCATGCAGATATCCAGGGGCGCGTCGCAGGCCTTGCCTAGGTGCTGCATCTTGTGCCGGCAGTAGCACAGGCCGACGCCGATACAGCTGGCGGTGCGAATGACCTCGCTGGCGCGTTCATAGTCGAGCACGTGGGCGGCGGCCTCGCTGGTCAGCACTGGCTCCTGGACGAAGACGCGGCCCAGGTGCGTCTCGCCGGTGGCGAAGAGGTTCTTGACGAAGTCCTCCTCGACGTTGAGGTACTGGTAGAAGAGCTCGCTGAGCACCTTCTGGTCCAGGTCGTCGCGGATGCGCATCAGGGAGAACTCGAAGAAGCCGGCCATGGGCGGCGGCAGTACGTAGCGTGTGACGCCGTCGCGCTCGAGGTCCACGAGCATGGCGCGGCCGGCCAGCTCGTCCAGCAGGCGGTGGGCCGCCGCGAGATCCATCTTCCAGATCCGGGCGGCCTTCTCGGCGGTGAAGGGCTTGACGGGAACCTGGGACAGCAGCTCGGCCTCGCGCTCGTCGATCATCATCTTCAGGATGGCGAATAGCTTGTCCGAGGGCGGCGCACCTTGGGGAAAGCGGTTCAAACGCTCGGTGAACTTGTCGTAGCTGGATTTGAGTGTGCGATGCGCCATGTCTTACCGCCATCTTATTGGTAGCCTCGAATTCGACCGTCAGGAGGAGAGTTCCCCGTCCTTCACGGCGTAGACGGCCACGCTGTCCTGTATTGCCTCGGCCAGTTTCTTCAAGCAGGCGCCACGCCGATAGTAGACGCCCTGGACCGTCTTGAAGCCCGTGATCCTGCGCAGGCGCTCGATGGAATAACCCCGCAGGTAGAACCCCCGCAGGATGATGCGGCACAGACGTCCGAGGCCGTCCAGGGCCTCCTGCAGGAAGCGGCGGGTCTCGTCGGCGAGCAGACGATCGAGCGCACTGCGATCGGAGCTCTCCACCCACTCGAGCATCGGTTCGATGGGCACCTGGGGACGCCGCTTGTGCCAGTTGGCCAGGTTGCGGCAGCGGTTGCGGGCCACCGTGATGGCGAAGCGGACCAGGTCCCCCTCGAAGCCGCCCCCTTCGCGGACGTAACGGAAGGCAACAGTGAGCGTCTCCTGCACGACGTCATCGGCCTCGAGAGCATCAGGCGACATGAAACGATGCACGGCGGTCCGCACGGGAACCTGCAGGATGGTGTAGAACCGTTCCTCCGCCACCGGATCGCCGGCGACCACGGCGTCCAGGATGCGATCCAGGTCAGGATCGCCGACGCTCTTGGCTTTCCCCGCTTGCTTCACTGCTGTTCCACCACGCCGATCGGGGATATAATGATCCGGGGTCGTTTCCCCGGTGATTTCCGGCCAGATACTAGGACAGCACCCGTGATCTGTCCATAGACCGGCCTTCTTTCATCTCGCTCGTTCGGATGACCATGGCTCATTCCGGTTCTCATTGGACACGCGATCGCGTCTGCCTCATCGCCCTCTGCGCGGTGTCGTGGCTGGCCTGTGCCGGTTGTGGAGATGACGGTCGCGACGAGGGAGCGACACCGGCCCAGGATTCGTTGCTCTTCGATCTCACGGGCATACCCGTCTCCGACCAGCTGACGCGCGCCTTGCGGGACGAAGCTCCGGACGCCTCCTCGGCGGCACCGTCGGACCGGGAGTCATGGACCGGCTGGGCCGCCACCCTGGCGCTCGCCGACGAACTGGAAGTCGCCGTACAGCGTCCCGCAACCCGCGAGGCGGCGGGCGACAGTCTGTACGCCTTATGGCGGGAACAGCCGGACAACCTCTGCTGGATCCAGACGGCCGTCCGCTACAATTATCTACTGCATCGCGACCAGGACCGGGACGTCATGCTCGCACGGCTGGCGGCGAACGACTCCACGTCCCCCGCCACCGCCTTCGCCAGAGGCTATCGTTTCTACGGCCGCGGCTCCCGCGGGGAACATTTCCGCACGGCCGCCGCGCGCGCGTCCGAACTGGACGGTCTCGGACAGGTCCTGCTCATATGCAAGCTGGCCATGGTCGAGGCGGATGAAGGCGCGGTGCTGCAGGCCGTGGATCGCCTGCTCGCGACTCTGCCCCGCTGCCGTCCGGCCGGACCCTGGCTGAGGATGCGCATCTGGTACGACGTCGCCACCTACCTGGAACAGGCGGACCGCCTGGACGACGCCATGCACGCCGCCGCCGCCGGCGTGCGCGCGTGCCGGGCGACCGGCAGCGAGTTCTGGTGGGGGCGATTCCTCATCCTATCGGCCACGCTGCGCGAAGCGCGACGCGAGACCGAGGCCGCCCTGGCCCTGTTCGAGGAGGGCTCACGTTTCGGGGAAACGAGCGATCTCCACTGGATCTTCGTGAACAGCACCTACAAGGCCGCTTCCTTGTGCAGCAGCATCGGCGACATCGAGCGGGCCCTTCACTTCGACCGGTTGGCCCTGGCCCACTGCGTGTCGATCCAGGACTCCCTCAACGCGCCACGCAACATGATGAACATCTCGGACGACTTCCGAATGCTGGGACAACTGGATTCCTGTCTCGTCTACCAGGAGCACGCCCGCCGCTGGGTCGACGCCTCCGACGACGCCAGGAACCGCGCCCGACTCCCGCTCAAGGCCGCTGAATTCCATTGCCAGGTGGGGAATTATGCGATCGCCGATTCGTTGCTGGCCCTGGCCCGCAACCGCTCGTCCACGGCGAGTCTGGCGATAGACGAGGCCGAACTGCTGTTGAGGATGATCAAACAGGGATTGGATATGGGTCAGCCCGACCTCGCCTACCAGGCCATCGACCGTCTGGCCGCGCTCTACGACGTCCTCCACGACAAGCACCCCGACCAGAACCAGGTCGCCGACTACGAGACCACCACCGTCGAATTCCTGACCGGTCAGGGCGAGTACGCCCTGGCCCACGAAGCGCTGGTCCGCGCCGGCGCCGCCATCACCCGCGGCGGTGGAGAAGGCAAGGCCTGGCGCTATCATCGCTGTGCGGGTGAGCTGGCCCTGAAGCGGGGCGACATGAAGACCGCCGAGACGGAGTTCACCCGCTGTCTGGACCTCGCCAGGCGCATCGACAACCCCGGCCTGGAATCCGCCAGCCGCTTCCACCTGGGGCATTATCTCCTGCAGAACGACCGCAATGCCGAAGCCTGTGAACTGTTCACGGTCGCCGCGGACAGCGGGCGGTACGGCGACCGTTTCCGCCAACGCCTGGAGACCCTCGTCTTCCTCGGCCGGGCACTGGCTCGCGAAGGGAGTCTCTACGAGTCCGTAGCGCAGCTCCGCCGGGCCGAAGCGTTGCTGACACCGCACACGCCCGCCGACCTGTTCTCCCTGGTCCACTACGAGCTGGGCAATTCCCTGGCAGCCATGGGCGCGTGGGAGGAAGCGCAGACCATCCTGCTGTCGGCGAAGGACCGCCTTGACGAGGCCACCCGCACTTCGCGGCCCGAACTGATGGCCTTCTCCGAGAGCCTGCACCGGGACATCGTCACGGCTCTCGTGGACCTCACGCTCCATCCATCCGACTCGCCGCCGGGGCAGGATCGGATCCGATCGGCCCTGGCCTTGGCCATGGAGTTGAAGCCGTTCGACTCCGGAACCGAAGATCCCGTAAGACGACTCACCGCCGACGGCTCCTGCGCGGCCGTCTACCTCGTCGGCCGGGAACGCTCCTATCTGTGGGTCGTCCGGGAGGGCGACGTCGCGGTGAACCGGTTACCGGGACGCGCCGAGCTGGCGGGATTGATCGCACCGGTGCTGGCCGACCTCACCACGCCGCTGCGCACCGTGGACGAGGAGGCGATCACACGCCTGGCTTCGCTGCTGCTGGGACCCGTCATGCCGGCCTGGGAGCAGGACCGGCTGCTGCGCATCTCTGCCGACGATCTGCTCGCGTCGCTTCCCTGGGGCGCGTTGCCGATCGACGCGGCGGGCAACCCGGCCTTGACCCGCGGTCCCATCATCGAGGTGGAGGCGTGGTGCGACGTACCTCGTGAGCGACCGGGCGCGGGGCCGGTGTTGGCCGTGGGCCTCGACGGCCACGGCGGCGGGAGCGACGCGCCGGCGGACTTGCGCCACGCCGAGGCGGAAGCGCGGGCCGTGGCCGCGCTCTGGCCCGCCGACCGGGTCATCCTGCGGACCGGCGAGGCGGCTACCTGGTCCGCGCTCCTGGCGGCGGATCTGGCCGAGGCGAGCGTCCTGCACCTGGCCACCCACGCCGTGGTTCATCAGGGCGCGAGCGAACGGGCCTCGTTGCGGCTCGCGGGACGCGCGGGGAGCACACCCGTGCCCCTCCGCTCCCTGGCCGACCTCGACCTGAAGGCGGACCTGATCTACCTGTCCTGCTGTGAGGGAGCGCAGACGAGCCGACCGGGCGCGGGCCTGACCGGTTTCGCGCGGGCCTTCCTGGCGGCCGGCGCGAGAACCGTCATCGCGTCCACGATCCGCGTGGACGACGAGGCGTCCCTCGAACTGGCCCGCCACTACTACACGAACTGGCTGCAGGGCATGAGCAAGGCTTCGGCTCTGCGGGCCGCGCAGCTGGCGTTGCGCGAGGCGAGGCCGGCGTGGGGACACCCCTATTACTGGTCGTTCTACCGGATCATCGGCGAGGCCGGTTGACCGTCAGCGCATGCCGTCGGGCAACGATTTGCCGCTGCCGCCGCCGCTTCCGTTCTCCACTCCCCAGCGAGAGAAGTGCAGGGTTTCGAAAACGAGTTCGGTGCGCGGATCGGCGCCCTGTGGCGACAAGGTATCGAGATCGGAATAGTAATACGTCCAGTCGGGCTCCTCCCCCTCGCGCCAGAAATGGAACTTGTAATACTCCGGCGTGTCCGGCAGCCAGGGCGGGAAGCAGAAGGTGACCTCGACCGGCTTGGTGAACTCCAGGCTGTGCGGCTCGAGCAGATACACGGCCGGGTAGTCGTAATTGCCGGGGACATCATCATAGTAGCGGGGGATGTAAATGGAAATCAGGACGGGAGACACGATCGGTCCGACCGGGAGGCGCTCGTTCCAGGAATCATGGAAGCCCTGCATGTAGTTTTTACCCTCGATCGGCTCCGGCTCTACCTCCACCTCGGGATAACCGGGGATGGCTTTCGGCGGAATGTCGACGGAAAAGACGAAACCGGCCGGCCAGGAGTCCGGCACGCCGGAGACCACACCGCCGGTGATAGGATTGATCATACCGCTGATGACATCCCAGTCGCCGTGGTTGCTGGCTTCCCACAGATCCGCCAGGTAATCCTGGACCGAGTCCTTCTCCCCGACGTCGGAAGCGGGTATCTGGGTCTGGACTGGATCGAGCGTGTTGTCGTCGCAGCCGCCGGCCAGCATTATCAAGATGCAGAGCAGGATCTTGGCCGTTTTCTTTTCCACCTCGGAACCCCCATCGCACTGGTGATCTCGATTCAGCTACTCATTCATTTGAACAACGGCGTGCGGTGATTTTAACTACAAACCGCCAGAATTTTGAAAAAATAATACCCCTAAATTGAGCGATTTTCCCAGTTGAAAGACTCCACCTGCTGGTGTAAGGTATT
>CAYMCR010000120.1:0-6732 GCA_964389015.1 uncultured Fibrobacteraceae bacterium
ATTACACTGGCAGGTGGAGATCTTCAATATCTTGAATCGCTCAATTTAGGTTGTAGCAGGATGATATTGCCGCGTCAATAACAACCTGAGCGGCAAGGAGTTGCCTATTAGCGGCTTCAACGGCTCATGAGTGTTGCTGGTGGTCACTGCCGCACTCCGTAATGGAACAGGGTTGTGAAATGAGTTCCGCTCGTCGGGTGACGCGCTATATTCAGCTTTCTAGCATGTGAATGCTCGCCCGGGCCCCACGAGGGCCTCGTCAGATCCGCATGCGGGCTGGAATGCGCTTTCAGCGGAGGTCCGCCGTGGGGACGCCCTACGCAGGACCGAAGCGGCGATTGATGCGGATGCGACTTTGCCGTACGGGATCACCATGGCGCGGCTTACCCTGCCGGTGGGGGTCTACGATCTCCGCGTGGATCTGGTCGACGAGCTCGGGCGGTCGGTGGGGGAGGTTACCATCTCCGGAGTGCGGGTGCGTCGGGGGGACTGGGTGTTTCTTAGTCGGCGGGTTTTCTGAAGGGAGGGACGCCGGCTGCTAACTGTTCTTTGCTCCGTGAGGAATTGATGGAGCTGATTGGCACTTAATTACACTGGGGTGGAATTGGGCAATGATCCGACTGGGCTTTCCAGCCCTTGTTATTCACCCTATCACTCTTCATCGTCCAAGCCGTCGCCCGCCACCAATAGATCCCGTCCAACTGCCGCCAGCAACCCCAGGGTTTTCGCGGGCCTGGCCTGCAACTTCAATTTCCCCTTGGCTCCTTCCCACCGACGGACCGATGCTACCGACACGCCGATCAGGTCGGCGAAATCCGTCAACGACAAACCGAAATCCGCCCGTAGGCGGGCGATGGAGCGTGCCGTCGGGCGAAAGGCGCGGTTGCGTCGGGGCGTGGTGACGGGCGCCTTTTTTGCACTGGCCGACCGCCTGCGACGCCGCGGCAGCTTCTCGGTTTTCTTGTTCGCTTCCGGCGCCGCAGCCAACTCGATTCCAAACAAGCCCTCCAGATCGACCTCGTCGAGCGCATCGTCGGCCTCGGGCGAAGGCTCCGGCAGGACCAGGCCGTCCGTGACCAACTGCCCGGGATCGACGTCGCGCATCCGGAACAGCAACTCCGGCTCGTCGTCCAGGCGGACACCCACACCGTAGAGAACGGCGGCGACATGTTTGCACATCACCGCCCAGTCTGGGCAGTCGCAGGTCAGGGAGATGTCCCGCGGCAGCGGAAACAGCCCCTGTTTGCGATCGCCGACCACGGCCATCACCTCGTCCGAAATCCGGCCCTGCAGAAGTTCCAGCATCGAGCCGATTCGTCCGGTGCAGGCCCGGCGGATCCGGCGCCATCGATCCGGGCCAAGGGGCTCGATCCTGATCGAGACGGTGTACAGGGACGTCCCACTGACCATCGCGGTGACCAGGCCCGGTTCGATTTCCAGGTGCAGCACCGCACCCCGTCGCACATAGGTTCGACCGCGGGGCAGTCGGTTTTCGTAGTCGGAGAACGACTCCAGGTGGTGGCACCATCCGTGTCCCCAGAAACTCTTGGCGATCTTGCGGCCGTGGACCTTCACGGGCCGGGGATCCTCGCCTTCACGGCGCAGACGCGCGAGCCGTTCCTGGGCAAGCTGCCGCCGCTCCCCGCTCGACACATAGCGCGGAAAGTCGTACCAATCGTCAGCCAAGATCGTCTTCCTCCGGGTTAGATCGATGCGCGTGATACGTCCAGCCGGACCAGGGCCATCAAGTCCTCGTCCGACATCTCGGTAAGTTTGATGTTATCGCCGCCGAGCACCTGCTCCGCCAGGTCTTTTTTCTGGTGGATCAGCTCGTCGATCCTCTCCTCGATCGTACCCGTGGTGACGAATTTGTGCACCAGGACGTTGTGGACCTGTCCGATGCGAAAGGCGCGATCGGTGGCCTGATTTTCCACCGCGGGATTCCACCAGCGATCAAAATGAATCACATGGCAGGCCGCCGTCAAATTCAGCCCCGTGCCGCCGGCCTTCAGGGAGATGATGAAGAACGGCGGGCCGTCGTCCGCCTGGAAACGTTCCACCAGGTTCCGGCGTCGGCGCACCCCCGTGCCGCCGTGCAGGGTAAGGCCCGGACGGCCGAACACCCGGGCCAGATGTTCCTCCAGTGGTGGTATGATCTCACGGTACTGGGTAAAGACCAATGTCCGTTCCTGTCGTTGGGACAGTTCGGAACAGATATCGTCCAGGCGCTGGAACTTGCCGCTCTCCTTCGCCTCGTAGCGACCGTCGCCGGTCAATTGGCTGGGGTGATTGCAGACCTGCTTGAAGCGCATCAGGGCCTGCAGGACCAGCCCGCGCCGCTCTATACCAACGGACGTGTCGGCCAGTCCCCGGGCGAGGTTGTCCACGACTCCGGCGTAGAGCTTGATTTGGGATCTGGTAAGGGCACAGTAGCGGACGGTTTCGGTTTTTTCAGGCAGGTCGGTGATCACCGTGCGATCGGTTTTCAGGCGTCGCAGGATATAGGGGCCCACCAGTCGGCGCAGGGGCTCGAAGCCGCCGTGATCCGCCTGCTCCATGTCCTTGACGAAGCTCTTGAACACTTTGGCCGAACCCAACAGGCCGGGATTGAGAAAGTCGAACAGGGACCACAGATCGCCCAGGCTGTTTTCCACCGGCGTGCCGGTCAGCGCGATGCGTGACGTGCCGCGCAGGCGTCGGGCGGCCTTGCTCTGACGCGTGCGGTGGTTCTTGATCGCCTGGGCCTCGTCGAGAATCACCAGGTGCCAGGTTCGGTCCGCCAACCAGTCCAGGCGATGGGCCATGGCGTAGGTGGTGATCACCAGATCGACATCGGCGAAGTGGGTGTCGGGATCGGCGGCTATCGCGGCCATGGTCGCCCGATCGGTCTCCGCCGCATGGAGGAACAGGAGATTCAGTCCGGGTGCGAAGCGTTCGGCCTCGTCTCGCCAGTTGCCCAGCAGGGAGGCGGGCACGATCAGCAGCGACGGCATATCGCGCCGCTTTCGCTTGCGGGCGTTCAGCAACGCCAGTACCTGGATAGTCTTGCCCAGGCCCATGTCGTCGGCCAGGCAGGCGCCGAGGCCGAGTCCGGTCAGCAGATGGAGCCAGGCCACGCCCTTGTGCTGGTAGGGTCGGAGCGTGGCCTTCAGGTCGGCGTCCAGCCGCGGGCCGCCCTTGCCGTCCGGATTGCGCAGGCGTTGCAACAGGTTGCGCAGTCCCTTGTCGGCCACCACCCGGGACCAGTCGCGCAACGATTCGTCGGCGGCCGGATGGAGTTCGGCCGAGGCCCCGGCCAGCAGGCGCAGACCCTGGTGAAAAGACAACTCTCCCGCCGCGGCGGAATCCTCGACTCCGTGCCAGTGGTCGAGCACCGCCCGCAGCTTTGTCCGGTCCACTTCGATCCAGCGTCCCTTGAGCAGGACCAGGCCGTCGTCGCCGGCCAGCAAGCGGCGCAACTCGGCCGGAGTCAGGCGGTCGTCGCCGAGCATCACCCCGACGTCGATGTCGAGCAGGGCGTCGGCGTTGAGCAGGGACGCGCCGCCGCGACCGACGGTTACCTGGACCTGGGGACGCGGCCGGTCATGCCACCAGTCGGGAATCCGCACGACCAGACCGGCGTCTTCCAGCTCGACGATCGAGGTCAGCAATCGGTGGGCCCGTTCTTCGGTCCAGGCTGATGGGCGAAACACGGCGCCGCTGTCGACCATTTCACGCACCCAGGGCACCCGGGAAGCCGCTTCATCCACCGGCGTCAGCAACTTGATCAGGGCGGACTTGTTGCCTTCGCCCGAGTAGAGGTCGAAGGCCTGATGCAGGGGCAGGTGCTGGTCCTTGCCGCCGGCGGCGAGCCCCTTGGTGAAGGTGGCGAGGAAGGCGAACGGTCGCACCGAGTCTTGCTTGTTTTCGGCCAGATGGAAAGTGACGCGGCCGACCCGTCGCCAGGCCGGCGCCCGGGAGGAGAGGAATTGTTCCAGGCCGTCGGCCTCGACGATGGCCCGTTCCGCCCACTCGACGAGGTCTTGCCAGATGGCGACCAGACGGGCCGCGGTCAAATACTCGCCGCCGATCATCGGCGGTGCGCCGGTCACCAAACCGTCGAGCTCCGCGACCGCAGGCGGGTGGACGGCGGCGGCCGCGGCGATCTCGATTCCGTCGGGTTGGTGGCAGAGCCGGGTCAGGAATTCGCCACCGACCTCACGCCAGAAACGGGCCGAGATAGAGAGGTCGGACAGGTCGCCGGTAGTGGCGGACATGGTGAAGAGTCCGGCCCGCCAGTCGTCGGCGAATGCCTGGCGAAGGCGTGTCTCGGTAGGGGAGAGTGACCCCGTGGACGGAATCGGATCCGGGTGGAGAGCGCCGCTGGGGTGGAGGTGGATTTCCATCATGGGATCTTGCTCAATCGGCTTCCTGGGGGCTTGACCAGAGGTGTTCGCCGGTGGCCGGACAATCCCGACAACGTGTGTTGGCGGGGCCGCGTTGTAATGACAACCGAAGATGAGGGATTGGGTGTGTTTGGGCAAGGTGGAGAATCAACAGGTGGAGGATCAACAGGGTGGGTTGTAAGGCTCTCCGCGCGTGTTCGGCTGCCGTGCTTGCTTTGAAACTCACGAATGGGTAGCATCACTTGGTCCTCCCTTTTACGGTTACGCTTGGAAGCACCAATAAGTTTGCATATTGACGTCGTATGGGGTATAACGTGCCCTGTAGTGAGTAGTAATGCAAAGCACTACACCGATACAGCCATTCAATCATTTGACGAAATAGGTCTGTATAGGGCAATATGTCCACCGTAGGAGGACAAAATAAAAAATGGCCCAGGATTATTCAAAGCTCAATTCGGTCTTCTCACTCGATGAAGCGGCGCAGGCCCTGGGTCCCCGCAAGAGCAAACGTGCGGTGGTCGAGTATCTGAAGTACTACCTCGAAACGCACCGCCTGAGACGTGTGACGCGAGAGATCTATGCCGTGGTTCCACCCGGGTTGAATCCCGCTCGATTCTCTCCGGACGTGTTTCTAGTCGCCGCGGCCGTTCGCCGTGATGTCTTGATCGCTCATCACGGTGCGCTCGAGTTGCTGGGGGTTGCGCACTCGATCTGGCGAGCATATGCCGTCTGGACACGAACCAGACGGACCCGGCTCGATCTCGACAACGCGAGTATCCGCTTCATCGTCGATCCGCATCCGGCTTGGACGCGGAATGACCGACTGTTGGGTACAAGGATGATTGAGAGACAGGGGCGCTTGATGCGAGTCACCGGCCCCGAACGCACGCTGGTCGAGGGCTTCAGACGACCTGCCCATGTCGGTGGTCTCGAGGAGTTGATTCGGTCGGCAGGCGCGTTCACGGTTCTGGACCTGATGTTGCTCGAATCGGTTTTAGCCGTGTACGGCACTCGTCGGTTGTGGGCTGCGGTAGGTTGGTTTCTTGAGGCCCATCAGCAGACCTTCCATGTACCGGATGAGTTCCTTGATCTTTGTGCCCATCGCAAACCGCGGCGTCCCCAGTATCTCGTCCGGGATCTTCGGGGCGGTGCCCTCGATCAACGTTGGAATTTGATCGTGCCCGCAGATATCGTATAGGGAATGGCCACCATGGTCCCTAGTGTCGGATACATCCAGCGCTGTGCCGCGGATACGGGTTTTTCCGCCGCTGTTCTGGAGAAGGTGGTTCGCCTCGGCGAGGTCGCGGCCGACATTGCGCGTCATCCTTTCCTGCGCGAGCGACTGCTGCTCAAGGGCGGAACTGCCCTCAACCTGTGTTTTGGCGCTCCGGAACGATTATCGGTCGATCTCGACTATAACTATGTCGGTTATCTGGAACGCTCACGGATGCTGGCGGAGAGACCGCAGGTCGAAGCCATGATCGTGGAGCTGGCGACTCGTCTGGGGTATCGGGTCCAGCACTCGGCCGATGCTTTTGCCGGGCGTATCGTCTTTCTGCGCTACAGATCCATGCTCGGCGGCGAGGACCTGATCAAGATCGATTTGAATTTCCTATCTCCCGAAAGAATCATGGCGATGGGGTTCACCTTGTTCATGCCCACGTACTTCGGCGCCGAGCCGTGGCTGGGCTCGAAGACCGCGACCTTGTCGCAGATGTTGCCGGAGCAGGCGAAGCCCAGTCCGCCCACCAGCTGGGCGCAGAGGTCGCTGACGATGTCGCCTAACATGTTGCTGGCCACCAGGACGCCGTAGTCCTGGGGGTTCTTTACCAGCCACATGCACATGGCGTCGATGTTGATCTCCCACAGCTCGATGCCGAGGTACTCCTCGGCGATCTTGCGGGCCTCGCGGACCATCAGGCCGGAGGTTTCGCGCACCACGTTGGGCTTCTCGACGACGGTCACCGACTTGTAGCCGAACTTCTTGGCGTACTCGAAGCCGTCGCGGATGATGTTGCGGCGTGAAGATGGACCAGGCGTAGATTGCGCCGAGACCGAGTTGGACTTGGATTGCGTACGACTACGAACCAGCGGTTGCAGACTTGCTGCACCATGACTGCTCCCGAAATTGTTTGAAAACGCAGATGCGAAATTCGGGGCATCTAGTCAGTGGCGCGGGAAATTCAATGAGGAATACGGGCGCGTGGAGGTACTGAAAACCGCTCTCAGAGTGTACACGTATACACTTTGATAACGGCTTTCAAAACATCAATCCACCCTCCACTTTATTCCAACCTAAATTGAGCGATTCCCTAATTGCCCACCTGAACTGAGGCCGGGTTTCCGC
>CAYMCR010000121.1:0-6669 GCA_964389015.1 uncultured Fibrobacteraceae bacterium
CGCCAGCCTGAACGCCAGCTCCGGCCTCTCGTGCCGCACACCGATGGTAAAGATCTGCGATTCCCGGTTGTTGACACGGATGCTCTTCTCGAGGGTGTAGACCATCCTGTCGAGCACCGCGCCCTCGACGGGTTGTCCGGCATTGGTGACCTGGCCGGATTCTACGAGGCTGGGCAACATGTCCATGACGGTGAGGTTGAGTTCGGTCACGGTCTGTTCCAGGAAGATCGGACTGGTGATGATGGTGCGGATCAAGGTCATGGTCTCGCGATCGGCATCGCGGGAACTCCGGTAGCGCGGCATGCCCTCGGTGAGCGTCCGCGCCGCGGTGGCTTCGCGGATCACTCGCACCTGGCCGGCGGAGAAATATATGGGCTGCATGGTCTTGATGGCGACGTAGGCCATCCCCAGACAGAGTACGAAGGGGATCAGAAAGAGCCATTTACGGCGCAGGAACAGACGCAGCAGGTCGGCGGGGTTGAAACCAGCGCCCTGTTCCTGTTCATCATCGTCGTACTGATCCATGATCATCTTCAAGCCTCGATCTTGCTAGTGGCCTCGTGTCCGGCACAGAGGGATCGCCAAAGCCAGCCCAAGTTAACGCAACTCGCCCCTCAGTTCAATCTCGCATCAAGACACCGTGTAACCCCGCGGAGACGACCCGCTCGCCGGAGACAGCGCACGGTGACAGTCCAGCAGGCAAGGAGATTCGATGCCAAACCATAGTCGAGATCCCGGCGGACAGCGCATGATGTTGATGCTGGGACTTTGCGCGATCCTCGCGCAGGCCTCTTGTACCTCAGGTCCCGACCACACCACCGATCCCGCGGATGGCGCCCCCCCCGCGATCACCATCGACGGGGTCTACCCGGACGAGCTGTCGGCTCTCATGGAGCTCGGCACAGACACCTATACCTGGCGCTGGGGCACACCGGGCTCGCGACCGGCGCATCCGGCCACCCTGACCATCGACGGCCGGCACTGGTCGTGGCGACTCACTCCGGACGCCGCGAGTCCGGGACTGCCCGCGAGCATAAGCATGGAACCCGCCGCACCGGATATCTGGCACAATTTCGAGACCCGCACCGATACACTCCCGCCCGGCGCCTGGTTCCCCCTACCGCGCATGATCGTGCGCTCGCCGTACTATCACGATCTCCTCGCGTTGCTCCAGGAGCTGATCACGCCGCGCTTCGGCCAGCGGGTTTGCCATTGGTACCAGCGGCCGGTCCCCGTCGGCGCGGGCCCGGCCGTGAGCGGCGCGGTCGATCTCAGCACCTGCTTCCACGACGCCGTGGCCGCGTGGAACGAGGGCGCCACAGAGGCGCTGTTCGTCTGGGAACCGGATACGGCCCTGGGCACGAGGCTGCTGCACCTGCCCGGTCATTGCCTACGCCCGCCGATGAGCGCATCCCTGGTTCAACGCGACGCACAAGGCCGGGCGTTGCGCCTCCAGATCCGGGTCGGCGACACCTATAGTGATCCCATCGATGAACGCTACGCACGACGCGGTTTCGTGCACGAACTAGCACACGCCCTGTTGCTGTGGGGGCACAGCCTGGATCGGGAGCATATCCTCTGGCGTGGCGGGCCCGTCGTGGATCGGCCCTCCGACGACGAGCGTCGGGCCGTCAGGCTCCTGCAAGCCCTGCCCGCCGGGATGGACATCAGCGCCTACGGGCGGTCAACGGAACTCGATCCCCCAGGGCAGGAGGGCGAGGGGACGCCCGTCACAGAGTTCGACCTGGTGCAGTAAACCCGTGCCTCCCAAAGCCCGCAGCCCGGGCGCGAGGCTCGCTGGGGCGCTGTCCACGCGAAACGAGCGCATGAGCCATCTTTCCAGCAGCCCGAGTCGGCGCTCACTCGTGACCAGCAGCAGGGGCGCGTCCGGCGCCAGGTCTAGCATGTACCGCACCGAAGTCAACGCCCGGTCCAGTCCGCCGAGATCGTCCACCAGGCCGGCGGTCAGCGCCTGTCGTCCCGTCCAGACCCGGCCCTGGGCGACCTCGTGCACCTGGTCGGTGGCCAGGCCTCGGCCCTGCGCCACGCGCGTCAGGAAACGCGTGTAGAATTCGTCCAGATGCTTTTGCAGCAGACTTCTCTGGGGCGGCGTGAATTTCTCCTGGTCGCTGAAGATCAGGGCATTCTCACCGCGATGTACGAACTCGCGCTGGATGCCGATCTTGTCGAAGAAGCCGTGCCGGTCGATCTTGCCCGCGAAAACGCCGATCGAGCCGGTGAGGGTGCCGGGACCGGCGAAGATGGAATCCGCGCCACAGGACACGTAATAACCGCCCGAGGCGGCGTAACCGGACATCGAAACCACGACCGGTTTGAGCGCCTTCGCCGCCACGACCTCGTGCCAGATCACGTCGCTGGCGCTGGCGGAACCGCCGGGACTATCCACCCGCAACACGATCGCGTCGATACTGTCGTCGAGCGCCGCATCCCTGAGCCGCTGCGCCACGGTGTCGCTGCCCGCAGCCGGACCTTGCCACCCGTCGCTGGACTCGCCGTCGATGATGGTGCCCGTGACGTGCACGAGGGCGACGTGTGGTCCTTTGCGGCCTCCCCCCCCCGCGAACATGTAATCCGCCATATCCGAGGTGCGCAGGTCCGGACACACACTCTCCCGGAATTCCTGGAAGTAGAGGAGCGTGTCCGCCAGACCGGCGGCGACCGCCCCGGCCCCATCCCAGATGCCCCGGTCCACAGCCGCCACCGCCGCCTCCGGGGAAAGACCGCGCCCGGTTTGGATCATGTCCAGGAAACTCCGGTAGTGGTCGTCGACTATCGCCTCGATCATTTCCCGGTGTGCCGTCGAAGACGAAGAGCGCGTCAGCGTCTCGGGCGCCGACTTGTAGCGCCCCACATGCACGAAGTCCGCTTCCATGCCCAGCTTGTCCAGGGTCCCGGCCAGGAAGGTCATTTCGGCGCTGGCGCCGGTTATCATCAGCACACCTTCCGGCGGTAGGGCCACCGAGTCGGCAGCCAACGCCAGGGCGTACTCCCGCGGCCCACCCACCGCGAGCCAGGCTGCGACGGGCTTGCCGCTGGCGGCGAAATGCGCCACCGATGCCCGCAACTCCTCCAGCTTGGCCCAGTCCATGGGCGCTGCTTCGATCTGCATGACCAGCCCGGTAATGCCGTCGTCCCGCGCGGCTCGGCGCAAGGCCGCTGTCATCTCGCTCATGACCGGTCGATAGCCAGCCGTGATCAACCCGATCGTGCTCTGGCCCCGCTTCTCGGGATAAGCACCCTCGACCTTCCAGTGGAGAACGCCGCGCGTGGGCCCGCCGACATCGCCCTCGAACTGCCTCATCAGGAACCAGCCCGTGAGCAGCACACCACCGGCCAGCGCAACGAGGATCAGGATGACGATCCAGAACTTCTTCATGTCCCCTCCTGGGTAGTACTCGACGGGTCGGCATCCCGCATCTCCATGCAGCGAGCGACGAAACCGGCCAGAGCCCTGGCCGCTCGGTCGATCTTGCGAAAGACAGGGATGCCGGACGCTTCGATCATGGTGGCCATGGGATCGTAAAGCTCTCCCGAGTCCACGACGACCACGGCGGGCTTGTCAGAGCGCGTCAGGATCCTGATGAACTCGCGCGGCTGGGAGGCCGGCCCGCTGAGGTCTTCGCCGTGCACTCCCCCGGGGTCGGCGGGGAGGTTATCCAGAGCCGGTGTGACCGGCACCGAGGAGATGACGGCGCAGTCGATTTCGTCGCTGGACACGATCGCCGTCACCGCGCGTGCATAGGACGCCGTGCCGGCCATGGGTGTGGCGTCGACCGGGTTGTCGCGGTGAGCGAACGCCGGCAGCACATCGTCCAGCACCGCCCTGACCTCGGGCGTGAAGGGCCGGAGCGTGAAACCATCCATGACGTCCATCACCACCGAGCATTCGAAACCGGCGTTGCTCATGATGCCGAGACGGTTGCCGCGTGCGCGCCGGGACATGAGCATGGTGAAGGTCTTGACGAGATCCTCGAAGTCCTCCTGGGTCTCGGCCACCAGCACCCCCGCCTCCTCCAGACAGGCGCGCGAGATGTCGTAGTCGCCGGCCAGCGAGGCCGTGTGGCTGGCCGCGGCCTGCGCGCCCAGAGGGGTCTTGCCCGCCTTGAAAACGATGACCTGCTTGCCGCACGCCGCCGCTTGGCGCGCATAGGACGTGAACCGGGCTCCGTCACCGGGCTGAAAACCTTCCACGTAACAACTGATCACATCGACTTCGGCCACCTGGAGGAAGTGGGCGAGAAGATCCGCGACCGTCAGATCCATCTGATTGCCGAAGCTGATGCTGGCGCGGGGATTGATCACCCCATCGTAATTGCTTGCAAACGCTACCAGATAGGCTCCCGACTGGCTCACCAGGGCCAGGTTGCCGCCGGCTGTGGCATCGGTGAAAGGCAGCTTATAGGTCGGCAGGAAGAACGTGTTGTACTCGTCGCGGCTGACGATGCCCAGACAGTTGCCGCCCACCATGACCGGCCCACCGTCCCCGCGGGCGTGTCCGGAGGCGAGACTCGCTTCGATGTCGCGGGCGAGCTCCGGGTTGCCGGACTCGGCGAAACCACCGGGGATCAAGATCACGGTAGCGGCGGCGTCATGCGCCACCAACTCGGCGATCGCGTCCCGTGCGCCGGCGGCCGGGATGCAGACCACGGCCAGATCCACCCGCGCCGGCAGTTCGGCAATGCTCCGTACGCAGGAGACGCCGTCGATGCTCTCACCCTCGGGATGCACGACATGAAGCATGTCAGCGGGGACGCCGTGCGAGCGCTGCAGGTTACGCATTATGATGCGGCCGGGATTCGCACTGCGCGAGCTCACGCCCAGGACCACGGCGCTGCGCGGGTGCAGCAGCTTCTCGACGAGGTCGAGGGGCCGGTCCGGTTGAGGCCACCGACGGCGGGACACCAGACCGACGCCGTCGATGGCGACGAGCTCGCCGTCCCGAACCACCGCCGGGTTGATCTCGAGTTCCTCGAGCGTCGCCTCGCCCGCCGCCCCGGGAGCGTAGGCCGCAGCCAGTTCCGCTAGCCTCAGCACCCGGTCCGCCAGGATGTCTCCGGACAGCGGCGGCTCTCGGTACAGTCGGGACGGTCGGCAGAGCAACGAGAGGAGAGGATGATTCTCCAGGGCTGCGATCACCCGTTGCCGCGTCAAACCGGTGGCCGGCAGGATCAGGCGGCTGCGCCCCCCGGTGCCTTCGCCGTACCATTCGGTCAGGACGCCGCCCAGGCCGATGACGACGACCGGACCGAACGCATCGTCCTGTTTCACGCTCAGCAAGAGTTCCTGGCCGGGCACGTTCGCCCCATGGGGTACGAACTCGTTAGCCACGACCCCTTCGGCCGCTCCGGGGGCTGCGTCTGCGAAGCTCTGGAGCATCTCGTCCGCGGCGGCAACGAGGTCCTCGGCTCGGGGCTCCGTCAGGATTCTGACCCCGCCAAGATCGCTCTTGTGCAGGATGTCGCGCCCCAGGATCTTAAGCACCAACTTGCCCCGACCGGCGACGAGAGCTAGCGCCTTTGCGAGCCACTGCTCGTGTTGAGCCGCGTCCGCGCCGGCTGGCAGGACTTCGTAGCTGCAGGTCGAAAAGCCGACAGCAGCCAGCAAGCCGTAGACTTCGCTCTCATTCAGTCTGCGAGCAACGTCCGGTCCCTCATCGTTACTGGATCCGGAAATCAGGGGCGCTGTCAGAAGAGAAGCCACGACCCCTTGTCGTTCGATCGACAATGTCCATCCTCCGCCTAGAATGTCGCTCCCAGTACGCGTCCGGCGGAGAAGCCCCCGCAAGTGTTACGCGAACTTCAGAATCCCAGACCCGCGGAAAGCGTGAGGAAATTCGTGTCACCAAGATGGTGCCATGCGCCCTTGAGCTCAAGGAGAGCGATCTTGGTACCGGTCCCGAGCACGAAGGTGAACTCCGTATCCGGGTCGATGTCCGCACCGCCGACGTTGGCATCGGGAAAGGTGTAGCCCAGGCCGGCGAACACCGTCGGACCGGCCGGTATGGACAAGCTGCCGGCCGCCAGGAGTTCCAGGAAGGAGTAACTGTCGTCGCCGGTACCCGGCAAGCGGTGGTAGATCACGGTAGGCCCCAGGGAAAAGATCAAGGGCACCACCGGATAGTTCATGGACACGCCCCCGTGATAACCCATATCCGCGCCGTCGTTGAGGTCACCCACGGGCAGGGTGAAACCGGCGAGCAGCTGGGGACCTGCCACTGCAGGGGCCGCACACGCCAAGACGGCGGCCAGTAAGACCAGACGTATCGAGAATTGCTTGGGGTGGGACATGCGAGTCTCCTTCCTCGGCAGCGGTTTCGCTGATGGATCCGTCATGAGCGGAGTCGAGTCTACTACAACGTGGTTCAACGGTAGACGAAAAAAGGGGCGCTGGCTCAAATGGCCAGCGCCCTCAAGAATCCGGCGGCGTCCTACTCTCCCACACGGTCTCCCCTGCAGTACCATCGGCGCAACGGCGTTTCACTTCTGTGTTCGGAATGGGAACAGGTGGAGCCACCGTGCTATAGCCACCGAAAAAAACGGTGTCGTTAATGACCGAATATAGAGGGCATCAGAAGACACATCTTTGAAAACAATTCCGCCGCGACTTTCCCCACGGGGGGAAAGAAGATGATTAAGCCTCACGGCTTAT
>CAYMCR010000122.1:0-6606 GCA_964389015.1 uncultured Fibrobacteraceae bacterium
TGATCAGCACGGTCCTGGTGGCGGTCATGAGCAAGCTGGTCTTCGGTTGGCTGGGCATCGACGCGTCGTGGCTGGCCTGCCTGGTCTTCGGAGCACTCATCTCGCCGACCGATCCCATCGCGGTGATGGGCATCCTGAAGACCTTGCACGCGCCCCCCTCGCTGGAAGCCAAGATCGCCGGCGAGTCGCTGTTCAACGACGGCGTGGCGGTGGTGGTCTTTACCGGCCTGGTGGCGTTGCTGCAGTCACAGACCGGTCATGCCGACGCCGGGCACGGGCACGGCGGGCCCATGGGGGCGTCGGACCTGGCCTGGCTCTTCCTGCGCGAGGCCGGCGGCGGCGCCCTGCTGGGACTGGCCGCGGGCTGGCTCGCCTACCGCATGATGCTGACCATCGACGACTACAAGGTGGAGGTGCTGGTGACCCTGGCCCTGGTGATGGGCAGCTACAGCCTGGCCTGGGCGCTGCACATCTCCGGCCCCATCGCGGTGGTCACGGCCGGGCTGCTGATCGGCAACCGGGGACGCGCCTTCGCCATGAGCGACGAGGTGGTCGACTACCTGGAGAAGTTCTGGGAGCTGCTGGACGAGATCCTCAACGCCGTGCTCTTCCTGCTGATCGGCGTGGAAGTGATGGTGATGGCCTTCCACCGCGAGAGCGTCCTGGCCGGGCTGATCTCCATCGCGGTGGTGCTGCTGGCGCGGTTCATCAGCGTGAGCGTACCCATCACCCTGCTGCGCTGGCGGACCGAGTTCTCCCAGGGCGTGGTGCGCATCCTGACCTGGTCGGGCCTGCGCGGCGGCATCTCGGTGGCGCTGGCCCTGTCGCTGCCGCCCATCGAGGAGAAGCCCGTGTTGTTGACCTGCACCTACATGGTGGTGCTGTTCTCCATCCTGGTGCAGGGGCTGACCATCAAGAAGGTGTTGCGGAGATACATCTGACACGTATAAACAAATACGCGGAGGGTATATGCCCTATATCAGCTATATATGTGCATCTTTGCTGTATTTGGCAATAAATATGCTTGACATGACTAGAATATAGCCTATTATAGCTAAGTAATTTCATTATAGCCCAGAGAGGCAATGTAATGTATCTCGCGATCATCGGCGACATAAAGCGGTCCAGGATCGTCGACAACAGGGCCATGACTCAACGTGCTCTGGTCAAGGTCCTGAACGAGATCAACGAGAGATTCTCCGAATATCTCCTTTGTCCGCTCGTGCTTTCTCAAGGGGACGAATTCCAGGGCTTGCTGAGACGTGGTGACGATGCAGTCGCACTGCTGGACGAGTTCGACCGGGAATCCCATCTACTCAATTTCCGCTTTGGTCTGGGCTGGGGGGCAGTGGACACCGACTGGAGCGAGCGAAGTACGGAGATGGACGGCTCCTGTTTCCATGCAGCACGGAAAGCGATAGACAGGAGCAAGCGAGAGAATCGCTGGGCCACGTTTTCGTCGGCGGGTCTTGACGACGAGGCCGATTCGATGGTCAATGGTGTGTTGGAAATCATCCAGATGATTCGCGAAGGCTGGACGGATCGTCAGAAATCGGCCGTATCCCTGCGACGCATGCGGCCGACGCAGGACGCAACCGCGAGGGATATGGGCTTTTCCCAGCCAACGCTCAGCAAGATGTTGAAAGCCGCCAGATACCCGCAGCTTCTCAACGCCGAGGAAACACTGAGAATCATCATGCGGCGGAACTTCCGTCCTCCACCGAGGGAAGGCGAAACGTGAATCCGGATCTGATCTTCGCCGTCCTACTGCTCTCCGGCCATCTGGTCGGCGAGTTCCTGGTGCAGACCCGGCGCGTCGCCGAGGGCAAGCGTCGGCCCGAGCCCCTGCTGATCCATGCCGTCGGTCTCTACGCATCCCACTGGCTCCTGCTCTATCCCTTCTGGAGCAGTCGGCTGGCGCTGGGGTTGGCCGCACTCACCTTGATCCACCTGCTGATCGACTTCGTCCGGGCGCACCGGCCGCGAACCCTGGGTCTCTTCTTCATCGATCAACTGTTGCACCTGATCTTCTTGCGGCTGTTCTGGATGTGGTACGTCCCCGAGGCCGGTCCGGTCCTGCGCGAGGGCCTCGCTTACGCCGACGTGGCGACCTTCACGAAGATCGCGCTGCTGGCCGGGGTGGTCGGCCTGAACCTGCGCGGCGGCGACACGATCGTCCGCTTGCTGCTCGCGCGTTTCGCGACGATCAAGGACCGCCTGCAGGACGCGGCCGACGACATGGCGCGTACGGGTACCCTGATCGGCATGCTCGAACGCCTGCTCCTGCTCGTGATGGTGTTGTTGTCCCAGTGGGGGGCCGTCGGCATCATCCTGACGGCAAAGTCGGTGGCGCGTTTCGACAGACTCAAGAAGCAGGGCTTCTCCGACTACTACATGATCGGCACCCTGACCAGCCTGCTGGTCGCCGTGCTCTCGGGACTGGCGACGCAGTATGTATTGGCCTATCTATCGTGAATGAAATTTCCGGAGGACAGTAAAGTGATCGCCGGTAACGGCCAACGCCTGCTCGAGCACCGCGGCGCGCGCATCCCCGTAGACGAGGACGGCTTCATGGCCGATCCCGCCGCCTGGACGCGCGCGACGGCGGCCATCCTCGCCGACGCCGACGGCGTGCCGGAACTGACGCCCGACCACTGGCGGGTGATGGATTTCGTGCGCGCTCACTGGCTGGATCGCAACGTGGCGCCCATGATCCGCGTGCTCTGCCACGAGACCGGCTGCTCGCTGCGGGAGATCTACGATCTGTTTCCCCACGGCCCCGCCCACGGCGCCTGCAAGTACGCCGGACTGCCTCGGCCGGACGGGTGCGTCTGATCCCCTTGCCAACCTGATTGACAGATCGTTGGCTTCGGATACGGGTTACTCGGGGGAACCTGGTCAACGATCACTGATTCCCGGAGCGAGGCGCCGGTCATGGGCAGCTCCGTACATTCCATCCATCATTGAGCTCACTTGCTGCGATGATCCACGGCGGAACAGCAGCCGGGTGCAGCGGCCGGTTTGGCCGCCACACCACAGCACTTCACTCAAGGACGATAAGAAAGATCTTCCTACTTGAGGACGGTTGCCTTCCTCGAAGCCAGTTCCCGACCGCCAAGGCGGAGAGTATAGAAGTACGCTCCTGAAGCCACTTCACGTCCAAGATTGTCCGTTCCGTTCCATTCAACCTGATGGATACCGGGCTGTTGGAAGGAGTCCACCAGCGTACGGATGCGGCGCCCCACCACATCATACACGTCCATTCTCACGGGTCCGGCCTGAGGTAACGAGTACTCAATCACCGTTGATGGGTTGAACGGGTTCGGGTGATTCTGGAGCAAGATGTTGGCTACGGGGGGAGTGTCTTGAACAACTCCGGTAGGCGGCGTCGTCGGCAGACGTGCCTCGATAACGACAAGATCCACGCTCCCCCAAGCGGACGGCCAGTCGTCGTTACCGGTATTCCCCACGTACAGGGTGCTGTAGTCGCCCGCGTAAGTCAGACTACCGCTCGCGGCGCCCACGCCCGCCACCTGCAGCATGGCATGACCGCCACTGACCGTAAGACTTGCCGAGTAGGGGCGGCTCTCGGTTATCCATAGCCACGGACCCGAGAACATGCAGGACGACTCAGAGTAATCCATGTTCACCCCCGTCGCCTTGACAACCGCTCCGTTCACGGCACAGCCGCCCCCATAGAAGCCAAAAGTGACGGCAATACCGGACCCCGCGTTGTCTCCGATTCCAATCATGCACTCGGCGTTGTTGGTCCATCCGTTGACCTGACCGCTGATCGTAATCCGAATATCTCCGGCTAGATGTGGAATGGCGCGATAAACGTACTGATCTCCACCGCTTCGCTCGATCGTCCAGTTGGCCTGTCCGTCTGCGATGTAGATGTTCGGGTGCGTCTGCGTGAAGCCGTCGGCGGAGCCGAAATCCTCCACATATACGACGGCCCAATCGTCTACGGCGGCGACGGGTGCCGCAATCACACTCAAGACGGCAGCGACAAGTAGTAGAATGCTCAGACGTGCCATGATGAACCCCCTTTGGCTCTGATTTCCGTGGAGAACGCATTTCCCCAGTTCGCAGCCCCAGCATCGTCACGAAGCATCCGTCCATGCAATCGAATCGATCTGAAATGTCCGGAAATGACCTGAAATAAAAGCAACCATACTGTATCATAACGAGTTGCAAGCCTCTTGACGGTCGCGATCCAACTGGAGTGCCATGCAAAAGAATGTCGATATCTCCCTAACCGATCTCCCGCGCCGCTTGAAATCACTACGTGAGGAACGTCACCTCACCAAGACCGACCTCGCCGAGAAGTCGGAACTCTCCTACCGCACCATTCACGACCTGGAGGAGGGACGGAAGACCCGTGTCCAGTCGAAGACCCTGATGCTCCTTACCAAGGCGTTGGGCATATCCTACGACGATCTCTTTGCCGATCCGACGGGTGAATCCGGTGGGATATCGGTGACCGGGAGCGGGGGTGAGGCGCGCCCTTGGTGGCGTCAACCAGCCCTGTTGTGGTCTGCGGCAGTCATCCTGGTTTTCGCGGCGGGCATCTGGTTCATCGAGTATCGCGCACCGGTCGATCTCGAGTGGTCCGAGGATGGCGGCAACCTCGTCGCACGCGATCGGGTATTGGGCACGAAGCGCTGGGAGAAGTCCTTCGGGTCCCGCATTCGCGTGTGTGAAACATCACCTTGGTCCAAGGAGATTATCCTGGTGGGCCTATCGGGCGAGACGGTCGCGGGTGGTCGCCTGCTGGCCCTGGATCTGGAGAACGGACGCAGGATCTGGGAGCTGGAGCCGGATCGCGAGGCTCTGGCCCGAGCCTTCGGTACAGATGTTGTCTACACGGGGAACTACCATTGCCACCAGATCGTGAAGCTCGATCTGGACGGCGACGGCGCCCGCGAGCTGATCGTGCACTTCGGCCACAGCAAGTGGTATCCCAATGTATTCTGCTTCGTGGATCGCGAAGGCCGGCTTGAGAGCCAGTACGCCAACTACGGCTCCATCTACGATCTGCTGCCGCTGGATCTGGACGCCGACGGCAAAGAGGAACTCGTCGTCGCGGGCACGAACAATGCGAAGGCCTACCAGGGCGGCACGGTGTTCATCCTGGACGATGTCCACCGCAGCGGCGCCGCCCTCGACGTGAATGCGCATCCGGAGAGCACGGAACCGGATTCAGCACTGGTAAGGGTCGTCTTTCCGCAATTCCCCAGCCCTTACATGCAGCAGATGAGGGACCAGCGCCTCGCTGCGCGCGAGATCCGCTCGTTCGTAACTCGTGACGGGGACATCGAGCTGTCGGTCGATGTGGGTGTGTACCCCGATTATGACCTCGTCATCCGCCTCGATCACGAACTGCACCCCTTGTCGTCGTCGGTCAGCGACGTCTTTGTGAGCACGATGGAAAGCACATGGCCGGAATCACTCCTGACCGTTCCCGGACCTGCCGACGAAGCCTGGCGAGAGAAATGGCTGGCGACACATCTCCGTTTCGAAGCCGGCCACTGGCCGCCCCCCTTGCCAACCCCCCCCTGATTGACCGATGTTGTAGGTGTCCGCGGCCTTCGCCCATTTTCACCCCTCTTCATCCTCAACCGGAGGAGGGATATGCGTGTACGTAGTCCCGTCCGCCTCCCTCTCGTCATGATGATCGCCCTGAATGGCCTGTTCGGCTGTGGCTCCGCCGCGAACGAGGATCCCGCCGCGTCCCGCGCGCAGATGATGCGCGAGGTCGACGCCGACGTGGCCCGCAGCCCCGAGGTGCTCGGCCGCGCCCATCTGTCCCGCGAAGTGCACGACGCCATGCTGAAGGTGCCGCGCCACGAGTTCGTCCCGTCGGAGATGCGCCGCTGGGCCCACGACAACCGTCCGCTGCCCATCGGCAGCGGACAGACCATCAGCCAGCCCACCGTAGTGGCCATGATGAGCGACCTGATCGCCGCCGCACCCGGCGACACGGTGCTCGAGGTGGGTGCCGGCAGCGGCTACCAGGCGGCGGTACTGTCCGAGTTCTGCGCCCACGTGCACACCATCGAGATCGTACCCGAGCTGGCCCGCTCTGCCCGCAAACGCCTCGCCGCACTCGGCTACGACAACGTGACCGTCTACGAGGGGGACGGTTATCTCGGCGTGCCGGAGCATGCGCCATATGCCGGCATCATCGTCACCGCCGCCCCCGATCATGTGCCGCCGGCGCTGGTCGAACAACTCGCGCCCGGCGGGCGTCTGGTGATACCCGTCGGACGGCGGGGATGGGTGCAGGAGTTGACCGTGGTGGAGAAGTCCGCCGACGGGCAGGTGACCAGTCATGAGGTGTTGGCGGTGCGGTTTGTGCCGTTGACGCGGAGTGGGAGCGAGGATCCATGATGCGGACGTGCGCTCGCGCACCTGCCGCCTTGCTGTCCCGATCTCAAAAATGATATAATTAACGGTCGCAGCAATTGCCGGAGCCTCAGATCGGCACCTCTGGAACACCAATGCTCCAAGGCCGATAATCCGCCGGATATCTCAGCAAACGGAGTCCCATGTCGAAGCATCCGCGTCTGCCCATCATCATGTCCATGCTGGCGCCCATGC
>CAYMCR010000123.1:0-6481 GCA_964389015.1 uncultured Fibrobacteraceae bacterium
CCGAGGTGCTGCCCGGCTCGACCATCGTGGTGCCGCTGAAGAGCCCCGACGAGGGACCGCGCAAGCTGGAGACCATGAGGGAGATCGCGAGCATCCTGGCGAGCGTGGCGACGGTGTGGCTGGTGATCGACCGGACCACGCAGTGACCCCCTCCGCGCAGGGAAGGACGGAGCCCATGGACGGACAAGGAAGGTCCCGAGGTCCGCACGACGACGACACCGGCGACGTGATCGCCCTGCTGGCCTGGTTCTGGCGCCACCGCCGGATCGTGGCGGGCGCGATGCTGGCCGGCGGCGTGCTGGCCTTCCTGCTGTCGTTCCTGATGCCCACGATCTACACGGCCCGCGCCACCCTGCTGCCCGAACAGGACGACGGGAACACCGCCCTGCTCAGCCAGGTGGCCCTCTTCACGGGCTTCAACCTGGGCGGCGACGCCTCCTTCGAGCAGCTCTACTTCCGGATCGTCACCTCGGATCGTCTGCTGGACGACGCCATCGACCGCGACTGGTCCGCCGACGGCGAGACGCCGCGCACCCTTTACGAGGTCCTGTCGGTGGACCGCGACGAGGGGGAGGACCGCCGCGCCCGCGCGCGCCTGCGCACCGAGCTGCGCGAGGACGTGCTGTCCCTGGTGCGGGACACGCGCACCGGCTTCATGACCCTCAGCGCGAGCGTGCCCGGCGACCCGGAGCTGGCCGCGGACCTGGCCAACTTCATGGTCGCACGCCTCGACGCCTTCAACCTGGCGCACCGCAGCGGGAAGGCCGTGGAGCAGCGGGCCTTCATCGAGGAGCGCCTCGACATCGCCCGCGCGGCCCTCGACGCCGCCAACGGCGCGCTCACCGACTTCGTCTCCGCCAACCGCTCGTACCGCTCGTCGCCCGAGCTGATGCTGCGCTACACGGATCTCGAGCGCGAGTCGCAGGCCGAGCTGACCGTGTGGACCGAGCTGCGCCGCCAGCTCGAGCTGGCCAAGATCGACGAGCACAAGCAGCTCGCCACCATCACCGTCCTCGATGGGGCCACGCCGCCGGATCGCCGCTCCAGCCCCCGGCGGGGACTGGCGACGGCCGTGGGGATCCTGGTCGGCGCCGTGCTCGCGCTGGTCTTCCTGCTGACGCGCGAGACCGCCGCGGTCATCCGGGCCCGCCGGTGAGGACAGCTACCCAGGATCCCGAAGGAAGAGCCGGCCCCGACATGGCGAACCGCGACGACAGCCTGAGCGTACAGGCGACCGGCGGCGGCCGCGTGCTCGTCGCGGGCAACGGCGCGGCGCAGTTGATCGGTCTGCTGGTCGCGCCCGTCCTGACGCGCCTCTACACCGCGGACGAGTTCGGCTACCTCACCATCTTCATGTCGCTGCTGGGCCTTTTCGGGCTGGTGTCGACGCTACGCTACGACCAGGCCGTGCTCGCCGCGGACGACGAGGACACGGCCGAGCGGGTGCTCGCGCTCTCGCTGGTCGTGTCGGTGCTCTTCGGCTGCGTCGTGGCGTTCGTCATGTGGACGGGACGGACGGCTCTCGGCGCGCGCCTGGGGGCGTCGCGGGATTTCACGGGCGTGCTGGCCGTCCTGCTGCCCCTCGGCCTGGCCGGCTTCGGCGTCTTCCAGAGCCTGATGGCCCACGCCACGCGCCGGCAACGCTTCGGCATAGCTGCCGCGGCCCGGGTCATCCAGGCCGCGGCCGCGGCCGCCGTGCAGGTGGGCGGGGCGCTGCTCGCCGGCGGCTATCCCGTGCTGCTGGCCGGCATCCTGGTCGGCCAGGCCGCGGGCGTCGCGCGGCTGCTCGGCGCTGCGCCGATGCGGCTCGTCGACCGCCTCGGGCGCGACAGCCTGATCCCGGTGGCGCGCCGCTTCGAGCGCTTCCCGCGCTATGCCAGCTTCGCCACGCTTCTCAACAGTGGCGCCCTGCTCCTGCCGACGATCCTGCTGGGCGTCTTCTACGGCAGCGCCGTGGCCGGCTGGTTCGGCCTGGGCCAACGCGCGATCGGCCTGCCCATGTTCGTGATCGGCGGCGCGGCGGCCCAGGTCTACGCCGCCCGCTTCTCCCGCGTGCGACGCGAGGGCCCGGCGGCGTCCCGGCGCCTGATGACGACCACCCTGAAACGGCTGCTGCCGGTATCGATCGCCGTGCTCGTGGGCAGCCTCCTCGGCCCCCGCCTCTTCGAGATCGTCTTCGGCCCGGATTGGCGGACGGCGGGCGAGTACGTCGCGGTGCTGGCGGTGCCCTTCGCGCTGCAGATCCTCGCCTCGCCCGTCTCGATCACGGCGAACCTGATGGACCGCCAGGACCTGCAGCTTCTGCTCGACGGGGTGCGCCTCGCGGCCGTCGTCGCCGTCCTGGTGATCGCCCCGCTCGCGGGGATCGGCCCGGGCGGCGCCGTCGCGATGCTGGCGGCCGTGCTGTCCGTGACCTACGTGGCCTATCTCGTCATGAACTGGAGCCTGCTGAGGGGAGGGGAGGCGTGAACGCGGATCTCCTGGTGAACCTCGGCTACATCGGCGCCGCCGTCCTGTTCGCGGCGCTGCCCCTGCTGCTGCTCGGGCGCAAGGCCGTGACCCAGCCCTACCGGGCGATGGTCGGGTTCTCCGCCGTCTTCATCGTCTCGCACCTGGTGGTGCCGCTGCTGGCGCGGCGCACGTCCCGCTACTGGCACCAGGACGGCTACGCCGCCGAGACGCTGGTCGAGTCCCTGCTGCTGATCATCCTCTTCGGCGCCGCGGTCTGGCTGGGCTACCTGCTGACGGTGCCCGTGCTGCGGCCGGGACGCCCCGCGACGACCTTCGACTACGAACACTGGCGCCTGCTGCCCGCCCGCGCGCTGCGGATCGGGCTCGTGGTGCTCGGCGCGACCGCTCTCACGGCCTTCGTCTGGTTCGTGTACACGATCGCCACCCGCGGCCTCGGCGAGTTCATGCAGAACCGTATCGTCATCCTGTCCGGCCTGGGTTACGTGGCGATGACCCTGCAGTGGCCGCTGGTGCTGCTGTGCGTGGTCCTGGCGGACGGCATGGCGCGCAACCGGATCCTCGGCGCGCGCCTGCCGGTGTTCACGCTGTCCGTGCTCGCCCTCTTCGCCGTGTTCTCGGGCCTGATCGCCGGCAGCCGCACCTTCGCGCTGCTGCCCCTGGTCTTCCTGCTGTTCCTGGGCGTGCTCATGAAGTCGCGGGGGCGTCTCACCCTGAGGACCTACGCGTTCCTGGGCCTGGCGGCGGTCGCCGTCCTCTCGGTGGGAATGTATCTGGGCAGCGTCCGCGAAAAGGTGTTCGCGCGCGGCGATCTCGCGATCATGTCCCACCCGCCGTCACCGTCCGGCGCCCTGGTCGCGGCCTTCGGGGAGTACGAGAACCTGGTCTGGATGGTGGACCATCCCGAGCGCGTCGAGCTGCTCCACGGCCGGACCTTCCTGGCGGCCTTCACGGGATTCGTGCCCCGGCGCGTCTGGCCGGACAAGCCGCTCGGCGGCGGACCCTACATGACCAACATGGTGGTGCCCGGGTCCTACGACATCGCCGGCGGCCGGTACCTCACCTCGTACACGACGGGGCTGGTCGCCGAGAGCTACATGAACTTCGGCGCCTACGGCCTGCCGCTGATGGGCGCGGCCTTCGGCGCCCTGCTGGCCCTCGTCGACCACCTGCGGCGGCGGGCCCGCAGCCCCCTGGTCTTCACCCTCTGGTTCATCCTCTTCTTCCGCACGCTGATGCTGCTCAAGGCCGAGTTCTTCGGGAACATGGCCGCGGTCTACATCGCGCTGGTGCCGCTGGGACTGCTGTGGCTGCTCGCCCGCCTGTTCCGCAAACCGCCCCCCCTCTCGGAAGGGGACGGCCTTGGCTGAGACCCCGCGGCAGCTGACCGTCGTCACGCCGGCCTCCGACGTCCGCACCTATCCGCGCATGAACAAGCTGCTCGAGGTGCTGACCGGCATGGGCACGGAGGTCGCGCACTGGTACTGGCGCCGCGCCGCGGACGGCGACGAGGCCGACGCGCGCATCGCCGCCCGCCGCCGCCTGCTCGACGGGGGCGGCTACGCCAACCGCCGGCTCGCGCTGCGCTACCCGGCGTTCATGTGGCGCGCCTTCCGCCAGATCCTCGGCGACGGCGAGGGCCGGCGCTTCTACTGCCTCGGCTTCGCGGCGGCCCTGCCAGCCGCCGTGGCCTCGCTCTTCGCCCGTCGCACCTACCTCTTCGACAACAACGACAACGTGTCGCTGAGCTATCGCGGACCGGCGCCGCTGCGCGCCCTGCTGGCGGCGGTGGAGCGTTTCGTGGCGCGCCGCGCGGCCGTGCATCTCGTGCCCGCTTCGTCGCGGTGGGACCGGCCCGAACCGAACCTCCGCGTCGTGCCCAACGTGCCCACGCGGGCCGTCCTGGAGCGCGCGCGGGAGACCGCGCGGCGCGAGGGCTACCGCACCGGCGACATCTTCACGCTCTACGTCACCGGCCTGCTGACCGACGCCCGCGGCGCACGCCAGCTGCTGGACGTGCTGGGCGCCTGGGACGCGTCGATCCCGCTGCGGATCCTGGTGAGCGGCCGACTCAGGAGCGCCGCGGCCGAGGAACTGGCCGGGCACGCGCGCGTGGAGTACCTGGGCCAGCTCGACAACGAGACGGCCCTGGCCCGCTACGCCTGCGCGCACGCGGTGCTCACCTACTACGATCCCGCGGTGGAGATCAACCGCCTCGCCGAACCCAACAAGTGGGGCGACTGCGTGGCCATGGGCGTGCCCTTCGTGGTCAACGGCGAGGTCGAGACCTCGCGTCCCTTCGTCGAGGCGGGAGCCTGCTTCGCCGCGCCGTACCACGACGCCGACGCCCTGCGCGTCCTGCTGGAGGACCTGATCGCCGACGAGGGGCGCCTCGCCGCGGCGCGGAAGGCCCTGGGGAACCTGGACTGGAAACCCTGGGACGAACGCATGCGCGACGTCCTCGGGGAACTGTGAGTCGACGACCATGAGAGTGTGCCTGCTGACCGACCACTACCGCCCCGGCCCGACCAGCGGGGCCCGCCTGATGAGCGAGCTCGTGGACGGGCTGCGAGGGGCCGGGCACGAGGTCGGCGTCGTCACGGCCCGCCGGCGGGGCGCCGAGCGGGAGCGGGGGGTAGAGCGGGTGCCCCTGCTCTTCGCGGACAACAAGCAGATCTCCATGCGCCTGATCAGCGAACTGCTGTTCTCGCTCTGGGCGGTGCTGCGCCTGCTCGCGCTGCGCAAGCGCTTCGACCACCTGCTCATCCTGGGCAGCCCCCCGTTCCTGCCCCTCTTCGCGGGGCCGGCGGCGCGGCTCGCGGGCCTGCCCTACTCGGTGATCCTGATGGACGTCTATCCCGACATGGCGGTGCGCCTGGGACGGCTGCGCGCGGACGGGCCGGTCTGCGACGTCTGGCGGAAATGGCGGACGGCGGTGCTGGAGCGGGCGCGGGGCGTGCTGGTCGTCGGCGCGTGCATGAAGCGGCGCGTCGAGGCCTTGTCACCGCGGATCCGCGCGACCGTGACGCAGAACTGGATCGACGGGACCGAGGTCGTCCCGCTCGCCGACGCCGACAACGACTTCCTGCGCGAGCACCCGCGCCTGCGGGACAGGTTCGTGGTGCAGTACGCCGGCAACATGGGTCTCGCCCAGGACTTCGCGCCGATCCTGGCGGCGGCCACGGCCCTGCGCGACGACCCGGACACGGTCTTCCTCTTCGTGGGCGACGGCGCGCAACGCGCGACCCTGGAGCGGACCGCCCGCGAACGGGAACTGCACAACGTCGTCTTCCTGCCCGCCGAATCCGCCGCGCGGCAGAGCCACTTCATCGGCGCGGCGAGCGTCTGCCTGATCACCCTGCAGCCCGGCGTGGAGGGGCTCGCGGTGCCGAGCAAGTTCTACCCCATCGTCGCCGCCGGCAAGCCCGTCGTGGCCATGCTCGCGCCCGACAGCGAGGTGGGCGCGGCCGTCGCGGCGCACGACCTGGGCGTGGTGCTGGATCACGACCGGACGGGGGAGCTGGCGCGGGTCCTGCGGGAGATGCGCGACGGCGGCGCGCGCCCCGATCCCGCGCGCGTGCGCGCCGTGTTCGAGGCCCACTGGGACCGTCCGGTCGCCATCGGCCGCTACCTGTCGTACCTGTCCGCCGTGGAGGGGGAGGCGCCATGACGCCGAGAGCCGCCCGCCGCGACGACCTCGACGCGATCGCCCACGTGCACGACACGGCCTTCGCGGGCTTCTTCCTCAGCGGCATGGGGACGGCCTTCGTGCGCGCCTACTACGAGCTCGTTCTCGACTACGCGGCGGGCCTGCTGCTGGTGGCCGACGTCGACGGCGAGACGCGCGGCTTCGTGGCCGGCTTCGGCGATCCGGCCGCCTTCTACGCCCACATGGCGAAGCGGCGGACGCGTCTCGTGCTGCCGGCGCTCCGGGGCGTCCTGCGCCGGCCGGGCCTGCTGCCGCGCGTGCTGTTCAACCGGCGCCGCGTCGCGGACGAGGCCGCCGGGCCGC
>CAYMCR010000124.1:0-6136 GCA_964389015.1 uncultured Fibrobacteraceae bacterium
CCTTCCCATGGTATCAAATTGGGGCTGACCTTAGTTATGCCATCCCGTGTAAACATCGGCTACTAAAACTGGAAATAGATAAACGGCGGGTTGCTATACACCCGATAAATCGCCGCCGCCAGCACCAGCGCCAGCATGGCGTTCCCCACCACGAAACGCAGCGCCGGCCGCGCGTCGGCGACCCAGGTGTGATTCCCGGTGCGGGTCTGCACGATGTCCAACCCGACCGTCACCGCGATCACCAGGAAAACGTGGGTCGCGCCGAGGACGAACAGCCCGTCGCCGGCCAGGATGCCGGTGATTATCTGCCAGGCCGTCCCGAAGTCGCCCGCCCGGAAGAGGATCTTGGCCACCGCGATCAGGTGGAAGGTCACCAGCACCTTCACCACGTTCCAGATCACCGCCTTGGTCCGACGCGGCCAGCGCAGGTCCACCTTGCCGCCGCCGGATAGCCGGTAGGCCGCCAGGTAGAGCCCGTTCCACAGACCCCAGGCTACGAAGGTCCAGCTCGCGCCGTGCCACAGGCCGCCCAGCAGCATGGTGACCATCAGGTTGACGTAGGTGCGGACGGTCCCCTTGCGGTTGCCGCCCAGGGGGACGTAGAGGTAGTCGCCCAGCCAGGTCGAGAGCGACACGTGCCAGCGTTTCCAGTACTCGGCCGGGCTGCGGCTCAGGTACGGCGCGTGGAAGTTCTCCATCAGCTCGAAGCCGAGCAGACGCGCCACGCCGCGGGCGATGTCCGAATAGCCGGAGAAGTCGCCGTAGATCTGGAAGCAGAAGGCGTAGGCGCCGGTCAGCAGTTGCCCGCTGGTCCAAACGCCGGGGTCGTCGAAGACCTGGTTGACGTAGGGCGCCAGGGTGTCGGCCACGAAGATCTTCTTGAAGAAGCCCAGCAGGATCAAGTTCAGACCGGTCTCCACGTGGCGCCGGGTCACTACGCGCGGGGCGGCGACCTGGGGCAGCAGGTTGCGGGCGCGCTCGATGGGCCCGGCCACCAGCTGGGGAAAGAACGACACGAACACCGCGAAGTCGAGCAGGTTGTCGGTCGGCTCGAGCCGGCGGCGATAGATGTCCATGGTGTAGCTGAGCGTCTGGAAAGTGTAGAAGCTGATGCCGACCGGCAGCAGCACGCGCAGCAGGGGCATGTGGGGCTCCATGCCGAAGCCCTCGATGATCGCCCCCATCGAGTCCACGAAGAAGTTGAAGTACTTGAAGAAACCCAGCAGGCCCAGATTGACGCAGATGCTCACCGCCAGCAGCCGCTTGCGGACGGAGGTGTCTTCGGCCACGTGCAGCCGGCGTCCCACGTAGAAATCGGTCAAGGTCGAGATAGCCAGCAGCGAGAGGAAGCGCCAGTCCCAGTAGCCGTAGAACACGTAGCTGGCCACCAGCAGGAAGTAATTCTGCCGGCGATGGCGCAGCCGCGGGTACACCAGCAGCACCACGGCGAAGAAGAAAAGGAAGACGAGCGAGTTGAAAAGCATGGCGGCACTTTAAAGGTGAAGAGGCTCCAGGTCAACGGTGTGGCTTGACTGTGTGACTTGACGAGAGAGGTTTCGGCGGCGACGATCGGAACATGAGCGCTCACCACCACATCCTGGCACGTTACGAGCACGAGGCCCCCTTCTGGCGCCTGGTCGAGGCCTGTCGCGGCTCCGGACGGACGGGGCCCTGGCTGCTGGATAGCGCCCTCGACGGCAGCCGTCTCGGCCGCTACTCGTACCTCGGCCCCGGCGCCGACGTCCTTTTCGAGGCCCGGCGGCGCCCCGACGGCCTGGCGGACGTATGCACGACCGCAGGGGAGGACGAAGAGCGCCTGGCGGGTGTCGATCCCTTCGCCGCCCTGAGCGCCTGGCGCCGGCGCTGGCGCCTCCCCGACGAGGCCTTCGCGGGCCGGCCCGCCCCCTTCGTCCACGGCGCGGTGGGCTGGATCGGCTACGAGGCGGGCCACTGTCTCGAAAACTACCCCGACACGGGCGTCGACGACCTGGGCTTGCCGGACATCCGCTTCGGGGTGCAGGACGCGGTGCTGATCCGCGATCACGCGGCGGGCGAGACCTGGCTCTCGGTCGTGGGCCGCGGTCGCGACGAGGCGCGCGCGCGCGCAGCGGCCACGCAACTGCACGAGCGTGTCCGCGGGCGGCTGGACGCGTGGTCGCCCGGCCCGGACCCGGCGGCCGGGCTCGCCACACCCCCCGGCGGGTTCCTCCCCCGCCCGGCCGTGGACGAGGCGACGTACCTCGCGAAGATCCGCGCGATCCAGCGCGACATCCGCGACGGACGCGTCTTCGAGTGCTGTCTGACCAACAAGTTCGAACAGGCGTTCGCGGCCGACCCCTGGACCCTCTACGCCGTCCTGCGCCGCGACAACCCGGCGCCCTTCGCCGGCTTCCTGTCCCACACGGATGCGACGGTCATCTCCTCGTCACCGGAGCGTTTTCTGCGTCTCGACGACCAGGGGCTGCTGGAAACACGTCCCATCAAGGGCACCCGACCGCGGGGCGTCGACCCGGCCGAGGACGCACGCCTGCGTGACGAGCTGGCCGCGTCCATCAAGGACCGCGCCGAGAACGTGATGATCGTCGACCTGGCCCGCAACGACCTGGGCCGCGTCAGCGAGACCGGCAGCGTGCACGTGTCCGGCTTGTGCGAGGTTGAAGGCTACGCCACCGTCTGGCAGCTCGTGTCCACGGTGCGGGGTCGGTTGCGCGAAGGGCTGGACGGCATCGACGCGGTGCGCGCCTGTTTCCCAGGCGGCTCGATGACCGGCGCGCCCAAGATCGAGGCCATGAGGATGATCGACGAGCTGGAACCTCACGCGCGGGGGATCTACGCGGGCGCGATCGGCTGGCTGGAGTCCACCGGCGCGCTGGACCTGAACATCGTGATCCGCACCATCGTCGCCAAGGACGGCCGCGCCGTCTACGGATCCGGCGGCGCCGTCACCGCCGACAGCGACCCGGCTGCGGAATGGCAGGAATCGCTGGACAAGGTGCGCGCCCTGGCCCGGGCGATCGCCACGGTCAACGGTAGGCCGACTTGACGTCTCCCCAGCTGAGGCGCGCGGCGGGAACCTCGCAAGCGGCCGCGTTGGTGCCGCCGGGTGAATCATGGATGCAGACGGCGAATTCGCCGACCTCCCAGCCCGCGACGCAGCGCACGGCGTGGGCGGGCAGGTAGGGTCCGTCCGGACCCAGCCGCTCGTCGCAATAGACCTGGTCGCCCGAGAGGGGCGTCTCGATCAGGGCCAGGCATTCCAGCACGTCCAGCCAGGGCTCGACGTCCAGCACACCGTCGTCGTCGAGATCGAGATCGTCGGCGAGGGCTCCCGTGAAACCAGCGATCAGCATGTGCGTCACGTTGTCGCTGTTCTCGAAGTTCAGCGCGCCGTCCGCGACCACGTCGATCTCGCCGCAGGGAATCGACGCGTCCTCGCCGATCGAGAGCAAGCCGTCCGCGCCGATGGTGTAGCCGGATAGATCGATGACGGCCTCCACCACGCCGGAACCCTGCAGACCGTCGCCGATCACCACGTACCAGTAACCGGCCAGGGATTCGCCCGGCGAACCGGCGAGCTCGAAATACTCGTCCACGTCATCGGCCACCTGATCGATGCGTATCTCGTTGAGGGAGGGAGCCGCGGCCGCGGCCACGGACAGACAGAGAAGCGGCAGGATCAACAACTGGCGACGATCGAACACGTTCGACTCCCGGGCTCGGTGGGGTTGTTTCACGAGGGAATATACGGATAACCCGCGTGGAAGTTCACGTCCGCATTCAGAAGATCGCTCAGGAATCGTCGCCCAGACTTTCGAGCGCCACCAGTTGCTTCGCCGCGTCGTCCCCAAAGACGGGACTGTCGGACAGGGAATGCAGCGCCTCGCGCGCGGCGTCTGCCTCGCCGGTCAGCAGGTACGCCTGCGCCAGGTACCAGCGGGATCTCTCGGCGATCGCGATCTGCGACGAGCCGGCGGCGTCGCGCAACGGCGACAGGGCGGCCGCGGGATCGCCATCGAGCAGGCGACTGACGCCCAGGTAGAGGCGCGCCTGCGCAGCCTGGTGCCAGCTTTCGTCGCCGGCGGCCAGGGCCTCGTCCAACAAACGGGCGGCGTCGCCGTAGCGGGTGGACGTGTAATGGGACATGGCTTCGTGGAACAGGAGCGCGGCGTCAAATTCGGCGCCGCGGGTGTCGACCTGTACGTAGGGGACCGGTTCGAGCACGGCGATCCGGCGCAGATCATCGCCGTCGGGCATGACCACCAGCACGAAGACGGCGGCGGCGGCCACCACGGCGGGCACCAGGACGCGCGGCGACAGCAAGGCGCGCAGCCATCCGGCCAGGCGCTCCACCGGCGAAGGTTCCGCCTGGCGCAAGGCGGCTTGCAGCGCTCTCCGGTAACGCACGGGGTCGTCACGCAGCGCCTGCGCCTCGGGGGCGTAGGCAAAGAGTTCGTCGAGCAGAGCCGGGTCGTCCAGCGTACCGCGTTCGAAACGGAGACGGTCCTCTTCAGCGAGCAATCCCAGCTCGTAGGCGGCCAGCAGGTCCGCGGCCCGGAGGGTGCGGGTATCGTTGCGTTCAGACATGGCTCAGGCTCCCTTCCTCGGCATCCAGCAGGGCGCGAAGTTGCGCTCGGCAGCGATGCAGCGCCACGTAGAAGTTATTGCGGGACATGCCGGGATCCTCGTGCTGAGCCATCTCGATGGCGCGTTGGGAAACCTCGCGCTGGCCGCCGCCATGCTGGAAACTCTTCAGCAGGTTCGCGAAGAGTTTGCCACAGCGGGGCGACTTGCGGGCCAGCGTCGCGACGGCCTCTTCCAGCCGGCTCGTAAACTCCGCGGTCTCCCGATCCCGGGTGGGATCGATGACCACGGACGCCGACCGAAAAGTCTGCCAGTCCTCCACGTAAGTCGTACGTTCGACGTCACGCCTGCGGGACTGGTAGTAGTTGCCGATTACGTTCCTCAACACGGTGAAGCTCCAGACGAGAATGCCGGTGTCCCCGGTCCTGGCGTGGTATTTGTCCAGTATGATCCTGAGAGCATCCTGGACCACGTCCTCCAGGTGATCTCCTTGCACCCTCCGTTTCGCCACCTGCAGGAACCTTACGCGCAAGGCGGAGAAAAGCTCGGACTGGGCGCGCTCGTCGCCGTCGAGGGCGAGCACGCAGAGCTCATCTAGGGAGGAAAGGGGCGACTGGGCCAGGGACATGCGATTCTCCGTAACGTGACCGTCGACGTCCGTCCGTTGCCGCGAGGGGCGATCCGGTGCATACTGGCAACGCAAGGGACGATACGCGTCGAACTCGCGCCAAGAGGTTGCCCGCATGAACACAGTACGTTCGCTGACTACGGCCCGCCGTCGCGCACATGCCACACGATGGGGGTCGACCGGATCATACTCCCCTCTGGGGCCTCGACTTGACAAGGTCTTATTGGTCTTGGCAGCCGCTTTGGTCCTGTTCGCCGCGGGATCCGCCCTGGCCGACACCGAAACGGCGTGGCGCCATTTATTGCGTGAGGAAATGGATCTGGCGGCTGAAACGGCGACATCTGCCAATCCCCGCGGCGTCTACGTTCTCGCCCTGACCGACACCAACGCCGTTTTCTCGGGACCCGCCGCCGATCTGGCCGCCGGTGCGCGACTTGCCGAAGCCGACCCCGCCCTCGCCATCGAACGTTTCACCGCCGCCCGCGACGCCTACGCGACGGCCGGCAACGATTTCGGCCGACTCGTAACCCTCGAACGCCTCTGCGCCCTGTGGATCGAGACCCACGACTACGCATCCGCCCTGGAAAATCTGCCCGTGACCGTGGAACTGGCCGAAACCCTGGAGCACCCCCTCGCCGCGGCCCAGGCTCACCTGAATCTGGGACGCGTGCTGGTGCGCAGCCGCCAGCTGGATGAGGCAAAGACGCATCTCGACGAGGCCTTGGGCGTAGCCGTGACCCGGGAGATCCCGGCCTGGGAAGCCATCGCGCACTTGGCCCTATCCATCATCAGCCGCGTGCACATGGACCTGGATACGTCGCTCTTCCATCGCGAAGCGGCCCTCGACGCCTACACACGCGCAGACGACCCGAAGGGCCAGGCCCGCTGCCTCCACTACATCGGCACCATCCACATCTTCAAGGGCAA
>CAYMCR010000125.1:0-6124 GCA_964389015.1 uncultured Fibrobacteraceae bacterium
CACCATAAAACCACAACATGTAGGGGCAACGAGAGTAAAGTGCATAGCCCCAAAAGGAAATTGTCCTACACTGATATGAGGAGGGATCCAGAAATGAGCAAGCCCAGAAGGTCCAGTCCCTGGCATCGCGCGGCGGCCGTCGCCCTGATCGCCATAGCCGTCTCGGCGACGGCATCGGTCGTCCAGGGCTCGCAGCTCGTTACCCTGCGTGCGAGCGGCACCACCGTCAGCGAGATCCTGCAGATCCTCGCCGATCGTAGCGGACTCAACATCGTGACGAGTCCCGAGGTCGAGCAACGCGTAATCTCCATCCAGATGGAGGACACGCCGTTCGAGGAGGCGTTGAACATCGTGGTCAGGGCCGCCGGCCTCGCCTACGAGAGGGTCGGCAGCACCATTCTCGTCGCCGACGTCCAGACCCTGGCGACTCCCACGGGGCTCATCACGCGCGTCTTCGACCTGAATTTCGCCGACGCCAACACCGTATCCGAAGCGTTGATGTTCATCAGCGAAGACATCTCCACCGATCCCATCGCCAACCGCGTGGTGTTTCGCGCGCCGCACGCGGCGGTGGAACAGGCCGCAGCCGTGATACGGCACATGGACAAGAAGCCGCAGCAGATCCTGCTCGAAGCGCGCCTGATCGAGGTCAATACCACCTCACTGGAGGAGATCGGCATCGACTGGGAGAAGATCGCCAAGTGGAGCACCAAGATCGTGGAGGCCTACAACGGGCCGGGCACGGCGGGATCGCTGCCCGAGGAGATCGATTACACGCGCCTGGAGGATGTCTCGGGGTTCTACCGCCAGTACGCCACTTTCGAACTGGCCATCGATGCATTGATCACCGACGGACACGCCCGCCTGCTCACCGACTCCAAGGTGGTCACGCTCAACGGTCAGGCGGCCGAGATCTTCGCCGGCGAGACGGTGCCCGTGGTGATCACCTCGCTGCAGTCGGGCGGCGGCGGCTCCGGCGTCATGCAGTCCGTCCAGCTCGAGAAGATCGACGTGGGCGTGCGCCTGAACATCACGCCCCGCGTGAGCCAGAGCGGTTTCATCACGACCCTGGTCGAGCCCGAGGTGTCGCGCATCCTGCGCTTCGTGGGACCCGACGAGGATCTGCCCCAGACCTCGACCCGCCGCGCGATCACCAATGTGCGCGTGCGCGACGGCCAAACCATCTACCTGGGTGGCCTGCTCTCCGAGGAAACCCGCAAGGACGTCAAGAAGCTGCCCCTGCTGGGCGATATTCCGCTGCTCGGCTTCTTCTTCAGACACTCCAGGACCGAGAAGATCCGCCTGGACCTGATCATCGAGATCACGCCGCGGATCGTCGGCGACAGCAGCGGCGACCAGCCGACGGCCGCCTCGGAGGGCTCGTCAAGAGTGGTGGAGGAAGCAGCCGTGGTGCCGAAACAGCCCACGGGCATGGAGACGGCCATGGAGACCCACGAGCGCACCGGGAGACATTGATGCGGTTGCCCACACTGGCACCATGAGAAAGACGAGGAGACCAAGGATATGACGACGATGGCGGCCCCCGTGGCCGAGGTCACGACTCGACCGCATCATATCGACGACCTCCTGCGCGAAGCCGTGCGTCGTGACGCGTCCGATATCATCATCTCCGCGGGATCACCGATAACGTACCATGTCTTCGGCCGCCTCGAGTTCCACGACCCGGAGCACCGGCTCTCCGCCGAGGAGAGCCGGGATCTGGCCTACGCCCTGCTGAACGAGGACCAGCGCCAGAAGTTCGAACGTGATCTGGACGGCGACATGTCGATCGAACTCTTCGATGTCGCTCGGTTCCGGGCCAACGTCTTCCAGCAGCGCGGCTCGGTCTCGGCGGTCCTGCGCCACGTGCCCCTGGAGATACCGCACCACTCCAAGCTCGGCATCTCCGATACGCTGATCACACGCCTGACCAACATCCCCAACGGGTTGATCCTGATGACCGGCCCGACGGGATCCGGGAAATCCACGACGTCGGCAAGTTTCCTGGAATACATGAACTCGAACCCGAACTACGCCAAACATATCGTGACCATCGAGGATTCCATCGAGTTCCGCATCAAGAGCAAGCATTGCGTCATCGACCAGCGCGAGGTCGGCGTCGACGTGCACGATTACAGCATCGGTTTGCGGGCCGCCCTGCGCCAGATGGCCCACGTCATCTTCGTGGGCGAGATGCGCGACAAGGCCACCATCGAGATCGCCCTGACGGCGGCCGAGACGGGCAATATCGTGATCAGCACCCTGGCCACCCAGTCGTCCGCCAAGACCATCAACCGCATCATCGACGTCTTCCCGGTACACGATCTGGAGGAGATCCGCACCCGGCTCGCCCTCACCCTGAAGTGCGTGATCTCGCAGGTCCTGTTGCCGCAACGCAATGGGCTGGGTCGCGTCGCGGCGCGCGAAGTGATGTTCGTGACCAATCCCGTGGCCAACCAGATCCGCGAGGGCAAGGTCCACATGATCAACAACGTCATCTCCAGCAGCAGCGACGGCATGATGCTGCTCGACGACTCGTTGCTGCAGCTCTATCGCGAGGGCCTCGTTGACGCCGCCACCGTGATGCCGCGCTTCCAGGATCCGGAGAAGGCGAGGAAGGTGCTGGAGGGGTAGCCGTGAACGCCTTGACCCTACTGGCCGAGACGACCGGACTGCCGGCGCGCACCCTGCTCGCCGGCAGCGCCTTGCTCGGCCTGTGCCTGGGCAGTTTTCTCAATGTGGTGATCTGGCGTCTGCCCCGGGGCGAATCCCTGCTGCAGCCCGGCTCGCACTGCCCCGCCTGCGGCGTTCCGGTCCGGCGGCGGGACAACCTGCCCCTGCTCGGCTGGCTGCTGCTGCGTGGGCGCTGCCGCGACTGCGCCGTCCCGATCAGCCCCCGCTACCCGCTGGTGGAGCTGCTCGGCGGCGCGGCCCTGACGGCCGCGGTCCTGCTGACGCCCACTCCCGCCGCGGCCGCCGTCACGGCCCTGGTCCTGTTGCTCATGATCGCCGTCTTCTTCATCGATCTGGACCACAAGCTCATCTTGGATGTCATCACGCTGCCGGGGATCGTGCTCGGCCTGATCTTCTGCCGTCTGCTGGGCACGGCCCGCGGCGACGCGCTCCTGGGCGCCGTGGGCGGTTTCGCCGCGCTCTGGCTCCTGCGCCAGGGCTACCAACGGCTGCGCGGGGTTGAGGGACTTGGCTTCGGAGACGTCAAGCTGGCGGCGATGCTCGGCGCTTGGTTGGGTTGGCAGGGCGTGTTGATGACGTTCCTGGCCGGTTCCTTCCTGGGCACGGTCATCGGTCTGGGACTGGTGATCGCCCGCCGCGCCGACAGTCGCACCGCCTTGCCCTACGGCGTATTCCTGGCGCCGTCGGCCATGGCGGTCACCCTCTGGGGGCACGCGGCCTGGCGCTGGTACCTCTCCCTCTGATCGGTCGTCTAACGTCAGATGCCACTTGATCCCCCGTCCCGGGAGGTTCTAGTATTCCTCTCGATGTCTATTTCGTTCGAAACACCACGCTCTCAGGGAGAACTGTCGTGACCACACGGATGTGCCTGACACTCGCTCTCATGTCTATGATCCTCACGAGCGCGCCCGCTCGCGCCGATTATGTCTTCGACGGCTGGGACGACGGATCCCTCAACGGCTGGTTGCCGGCGACCGGCGCCGCCGACATCGCCGTTTCCGCCACCAACGGTTACAGCGGCGGTTTTCTCCAGTCGGTCGAGCAGCCTTTCACCTTCGGTATCGTGGGTGCGATCAACTACGGCCCCGAATATACGGGCGACTTCACGGCGCACGGCTACGTGCGGATGCAGGTCGCTACCCGGTTCCTGGCCGGTTCCTTCCTGTCCGTCTATTTCCACGTGCGTTATCTGGATGCTGCCCACAACGGCTGGCTGCTGCCGCTGCCTGCCGACTTCGGCGACACCGGTTGGCAGTTCTTCGCCATCGACTTCGATCCGTACTGGAGCGATCAGGAGGCGCAAGCCGCCGGCTGGTTGCAGGAGGTCAGCACACCCACGTTCGCCGAGACCATGGCCGACGTCTACACCAGCGGCGTGAAGGCCACCGGTACGGGCGTGCTCTCCTTCGGCATGGACAGTTTCTCGCTGGGTGACGTCAGCACGTCGACAACGGACATGACCTGGGGCGGGATCAAGACGCTCTACAGATGAGACCCGCCACCGGGCGTGAAAAAGCCCCCGCGCCGTGCGCGGGGGCCTGTGTTTTCGACCGGAACGCCTAGGTCGCTCAAGCCATCTCGCAGAGCCTCTGCACCTTGGCGAACTCGTCGTCCACCCAGCGCTGGATCTCCTCCAGCATACCCTCGTTGCCGGGCTTGAACAGGTGTTTGAACCGCACCTGCGGCTTCAGCCACTCCACGATGGGCGTGCGGTCCGCCTTGGGCTTCTTGGACATCTTGTAGACGCCGTCCTCGACCTCGAACAAAGGCCAGAAGTTGGCTTCCACGGCCTGCTTGCACAGCTCCATGCCGATCGCCGGGTCGAAGCCCCAGCCCACGGTACAGGGCATCAGGATGTTCAGGAAAGCCGGGCCGTTCACGTCCAGCGCCTTCTCGACCTTCGCCTGCAGATCCTTCCAATGGAAGGGCGTGGCCTGGGCCACGTAGGGGATGTTGTGGGCCACCATGATCTTGGTCAGATCCTTGCGGTGCTGCTCCTTCCCCTGCTTGACCTTGCCGGCGGGCGCGGTCGAGGTGTGCGCGCCGAAGGGCGTGGCGCCCGAGCGCTGGATGCCGGTGTTCATGTACGCCTCGTTGTCGTAGCAGACGTACAGCATGTTGTGGCCGCGCTCCATGGCGCCCGACAGGGACTGCAGACCGATATCGTAGGTGCCGCCGTCGCCGCCGAAGGCGATGAAGTTCATCTTCTCGCGCTCGACGGGCAGCATCCCGGCCTTCTTCAAGGCCTTGAAGCCGGTCTCCACGCCGGAGATGGTCGCCGCGCAGTTCTCGAACGCCGAGTGGATGAACGGAGTCTTCCAGGCGGTGTACGGGAAGATCGTGGTGACGACTTCCATGCAACCGGTCGCCCCGCCCATGACGGTGTCGGGGCCGGCGGTCAGCATGATCTGCCGCAGGATATTGGAACCGGTGCAACCGGCACACGCACGATGCCCACCCGTCAGGAGGTCTTCGCACTTTGAAAGCGTCTGTATGTTAGCCATCGTCGAACCTCCTTTCTAAGAGCGAATGCCCATCATGTTCACGGGTTCGGCTGCCTGGCCATCGGCGATGGCCTGGAGCTGTTCGATCAGGTTTTCGATCTGGGCCAGGTCGGTGTCGCGTCCGCCCAGACCGTAGATCCAGTCGTGGATCTTCGGCGGATTGGCGATGCCGTACAGGGCCGAGCGGATCTCGTTGAAGACCGGGCCGCCGAAGCCGCCGAAGGTCACCGACTTGTCCATGACGCCCACGACTTTCGCCTTGCCGAGGGCCTTGGCCAAACCTGCTGCCGGGAAGGGGCGGAAGACGCGGATCTTGACCAGGCCCACCTTCACGCCCTTTTCGCGGTACGCGTCCACGACCACCTTGGCGGTGCCGGCGGTCGACCCGAGTACGACGATGATCAGCTCGGCGTCGTCGGTACGATACTCCTCGAAGAAGTCGTAGCGGCGGCCGCTCAGTTCACCGAACTCCTCGAAGACCTCGGCGATAACCGCGGGCGAGTTGTTGATCGCCTCGATCTGCGAGGTCTTGTGCTCGAAATAGTAGTCGGTCAGGTCCAGGGGGCCGACGGTGATGGGGTTCTCCACGTCCAGCAGCGAATAGCCAACGCTCAGGTCCTTGGGACCAATGAACTTCCAGGCGTCCTCATCAGGCAGGATGTGCAGCGACTCGGCCGTGTGGCTGATGATGAAACCGTCGTAGTTGATCATCACCGGTATGCGGACGTCCTTGTGCTCGGCGATGCGCCAGCACATCAAGGCGGCGTCGTAGGCTTCCTGTGTGTTCTCGCACCACAGGTGGATCCAGCCTGCGTCGCGGCCGCCCATGGCGTCGGAGTGGTCGTTGTGGATGTTGATATTGCCCGACAGCGCGCGGTTGATCACCGGCATGCAGATGGGCAGGCGCAGGCTGGCCGCGATGTAGA
>CAYMCR010000126.1:0-6017 GCA_964389015.1 uncultured Fibrobacteraceae bacterium
CCATCGGGCTGGTGGAGGCCATGTCCATCGCGCGGGCGGTGGCCAGCCAGAGCGGCCAGCGCGTCGACAGCAACCAGGAATTCGTGGGACAGGGCCTGGCCAACGTGGCGGCCGGGCTGTTCTCCGGCTACGCGGTCTCGGGTTCATTCACGCGCTCGGCGGTCAATCACGGCGCCGGCGCCCTCACTTCACTGTCCAGCATCTTCTCGGGACTGTGGGTGTTGGTGGCCATGCTCCTGCTGGCGCCCCTGGCCGTGTTCATGCCGCACACGGCGCTGGCCGCGGTGCTCCTGGTCACCGCTCACGGCATGGTGGACTGGCATGAGATCGGGCGTATCACGAAGATTTCGCGGGGCGACTCGACCATCATGATCTCGACGATCACGGCCACCCTGATCTTCCCGCTGGAGTTCGCGGTGCTGTCGGGCATGCTGATCTCCTTCGCGCGCTTCCTGGTCACGACCTCGGCCCCGGAGGTCGAATCCCTCGTACCGGACGCCGGCTACCGTCACCTGGTGCCCGCCCGGACCCAACCCGTCTGCCCGCAACTGGCGATCGTGGCGGTGGAAGGACCGCTCTACTTCGGCGCCGTCAACCACATCGAGGACAGCCTGGAAAAGCTCAGCCGCAGCAATCCCGGCCAGATCTTCCTGCTGCTGAGACTCGGCTTGGTGGACCACGTCGACGTGAGCGGCATCCACATGCTCGAGAGCGTGCTGCGCCGCTACCGTAACCGGGGCGGCGACGTCTTCATCGAGGGCGCCCGTCCGCGCGTGCTGTACATGATGCACCAGAGCGGTTTCCTGAGGACGCTGGGGCGGTCGAACCTCATGCGGGGCGGCAACTACGTCGGCGAACTGTTCCATCACACGCTGCATCCCGGCATCTGCATCTACGAATGCGAAGACCGCGTCTTCGCCGAGTGCCTGGCCCTACCCAAGCACGAAGAGAGCGACGACCACGAGCGGATCGCGGGCTTCGCCCACGGACCGGTACCCGAGCTGCTGCCGAGCGAGGTGAGACAGAGCCTGTTGGAGGATCCGGAATCCGTGACGCTGGTCGACGTGAGCGAGGTCCGCGAGTTCGCGCGCCGGCACATCCGGGAGGCCGGCAACCTGCCGCTGCCCAGATTGGCCGACGATGATCACGGGCTGCCGCGCGAGCGGACCCTGGTTCTGGTCAGTCGCAGCGGACGGCGCAGCGAACTGGCCCTGCGCATCCTGCTGGGCCACGGCTACACCAACGCCTACAACATGAAGGGCGGCATGCTCGCCTGGGAGGGAGCGGGGTATCCGATTGCGGTGGAGTGAGACGCGGCGCGGGCTTCAGAAGAATGGGGCCTCGAGCGGGTTGTCTCTCGTCCCGCTGAACCTACCGCAAAAGTGTCATCCTGCGGGTCTGATGAGCCCGCCCCGCGCGAAGCTCGTAGAAGTAGACCCCCGATACGACCGATTTGCCCGCATCGTCGGTGCCGTCCCAGTTACATTCATGCGTACCGCGGCTCAGCAACCCATCAAATAACCGCCGCACCACCCGCCCGTAAACGTCATAGATGACAAGTTCAACCGGACCGGACCGCTCCGTCTGGAAACGGATATTCGTCGATGGATTGAACGGGTTGGGATAGCTCTGGAGCCGCATCCCGGCAACCGCCACGCCCGACGGTTCGTCCACCGCGACAACGGGCTCGCCCGTGGGCTGGTCGTTGGTGACGCAATGAGTACCGCCACCCCAGTACCAGAGCTCAAGGGTTTCGACGACGTGAATCGCCCTGCCCGGGAAGAACTCCTCGATCCGGGCCTGGGCGGCGGCGTCCCAGGCCGGCACGCCGAAACCCGTCGCGATAACGGCCTCGTTGACCACCAGCCAGTTCACGTAGATGGCCGCCATGGGCGAGCCCATGTAGTCGACGGTTCCAGGGATGTCTATGCGCTCGACCTCGAAGCCCGCGGTCTGGATGATCGTTGCCGCTTCCTCGTAGATCCAGGCGTCGGGGTCGCCCTGGTCCACGTAGCGGGCGATGCCATCGACGTGGCCGGTCGTGAGATCTCCTGGTGGGTCGCTCAGGAGCCAGACCACCTCGGTCACACCGAAGGCCTGCTCGAACATGATTTCCATTTCGGCCTGGCTCACGCCGGGGTTCCGGTCGTTTTGGCAGGGCCAGGATGCGATGAGCGCGCCGGCGCCGTTGAACTCGAGGTTGCCCCGCTCCACGATCAGCTCGTCGCTCACGCAGGGCAATTCCACGATATCGGCCATCCGGCAGGGAACAGCGTCATCGTCATCCCACGGCGGGTACTGCCCGCCCTAGGCATCGAAGCCCCAGTCCTGAACGACGATGCCGCCGTCGACGACGGCCCAGACAGGCCCGTTGTCGCGCAGCCACGCCGCGTTGTATGGCATGATGTGCCAGACGAGATTGGTCAGGGGCACGCCGCGGTTGAGCAGATAGTCCTGGGCCTGGGTCCTGGCATAGCTGCTCAGCACGATGATGTGGATCGTCTCGTACTCCTGGAGTGCGTCGATGATGCGGCAGAAATCAGGCCGGTAGGAAGACTCGACGCCCTTGGGCCACTGCATCCAGGTGGCCGCGTGGGGCTCCCACTCGGCCGGTATGCGGGTCACGGCGCTCGACTCGGAAACGAACCCCGCGGAAATCGCCAGGGCCATCAACAGACAGAACAGGCTCAGACGCATGATGTACCTCCATTTCGTATGGAAGTATATCATCCCAGCCTGAGGTCTGGCTGACATCATCGGCAGAAAAACGGAACGAGGCGTGGGTTCGCACAGATCCTGAACATCAGAAGATCACCGTCAGCCTGCCGCTGAACTGGTCCCCCTCGTTGAAGTTCGGCGCTCCCGAGCCCTTGGCGTACCCAAGATCGTAGACCAGATTCTGGCGCAGCTTGATACGGGCGGTTGCCTGCACCGAGTAATACCACTCGCCGTTGGCCAGGTCGCGCCATCCCGCCAGGGCCAGGGGAAGTGCGAAGCCCATTCCCGGTTCCGATTCCTGATTGTAGGACGCATACGACCAGTCCAGCCGGAACTTGCCGCGCAGGAGCATGTCATCGACCGCTTCCAGGCTTTGGTCGATGTTTCCCCCCGCGTCATTATCGACGGCTTGGATGTCGCCCTCGTCGACCTCGAACTTGTAGCCCGCCTGCACAAAGAGACCGAATCTCAAGGACTTGAGAGCCTGCGGCAGCACGCCCTGCAGCCAGGGCATCACACCCACCTCGGCCAGACCGCTGATCGTCTCGAAATCCTGGTCGGTCTCCACGCCGAACGAGACCGGAAACGCCCACAGATAATCCGTGCGCGGTGTCTGGATACCGCCGACATCCGTCTGCGCGAACCGGAGCATCACGCCCGTCATCATCAGCGATCCGCCCGTGAAGGAGTCGGCGCCGCCGCCTTCGATCTGCACGTCCGGATAGAACACCCACGCGCTGTGCTCGGCGAATCCCTCCAGGACAGCGCCGTCCAGGCCCTTGGCCCAGTCCAGCGCGAAGCCGAGGGCTGTTTTCTCGAGTTCGGTGCGGATTACTCCCACGGAGATTTCCGTGTCGGAGGCGTAGGCGGCGGGAGCCACGAGCACCGCCGGCAAGATCAAGGCCACGACCAGCATGGCTGCGCGTTGCTTCATGCCGAACCTCCCTGTGTGATTATGGCAGGAGTTTGCCGGCCAGCGTGTTCACCGACATGTCGATCCAGTTGTTGGGCCACTTCTTGTTTTCATGGCCCTGTTTCCTGAGCGTCCACCTAATGGCGAGCTTGTAGATCGTTTTCGAATTGGCGTGGCCGTAACCGTCGCTGTCGCTCAGCACGTCGCCGTGGATCGTGTCGTTGTTGATGGGGACGCCTTCGTCGTTGAAGTTCTTCAGGTGGTACTTCATGACTGCTTTGAGCTGTGTTTGTGTCATTTTGGTATTCCTTTCGTGGGATGTGTTCTCGAGTTATTCGCGTGGTCTGTGGGCGCTGATATATGGATGTTCTCTCGGTGATGCTTTCCGATTTTCTGTGCAGCCGGCCATGTCCCGGCGACTATACACCACCTGAAGGACAATCACAGCCCCCCCTGTCCCCGCATCACAGCGTCCACGTTGACTTCGCGGGGCGACGACAATAACCTCATGCATATTCACGGGGGAATGTCCTCTTCGTGCCTTGATTTCCGGAAGATACACCGAAAGGAGAATGGCATGCCCCTCGACTATCGACGTGTCACAACACATGTATTGATCGCGACTGTCTTCGCAGCCCTGATCGTGTCGGCTTTGTCACCGGACGCGTTCGCGGTATCGACAGCCGAACCGCTCGCACCGGCGGACAAGGAACTGGTAACCGACGGCCATGTGGTTCACGACGCCGGCAATCTCTGGAATCATGTCACCAACTGGGGCTGGATCGGAGCCAGTCCGCAGGGGATTTGCGACTGGTGCGACGCGCCGTCGGCACGCTGGCCGGGCGAGGACGGATCTGACCTCCTCTACGCCGCGGGCCTCTGGGTGGGCGGACGTGTGCTGGGCGAAAACCTCGTTTCCACCGGCGCTTTCGAGCACGAGATCATGGCGACCGAGGCACCGGACGACACCATCTACGTCTCCGCCCACGGCGTGCCCGGCGGCAACCGCTATCCCTGGCCCCAGGCCAACGACGATGGGGACGGTCTCGAGGACGAGGATCCCCTCAACAATCTGGACGACGACGGGGACGGCTTGTTCGACGAGGATTACGCGGCCGTGAGCGACCAGCATTACCGCTGCGTCAGCATCGACTACACCGCCGCCGGAACGGATATGTATCCCGACCACACGCCCCTCAATCTGTCGGTGATCCAGCAGTCCTACCAGTGGAGCAACCCCGTGGCCGCCGACTTCATCGGCTACGATTTCACGATCACCAATAAGGGGGTCGCCCCGATCGCCGACATGTACCTTGGCCTGTACTCGGACTTCGACGTGCCGGCCGTCCAGCAAGGTTCGGGTAACGACATGGCCGGATATCACGAGGGCGACATCACGGCTTCGGACGGAAGCGTGGTGCCGGTCAGGGTGGCGTACATGTACGACCGCGACGGCGCCGGCTCGGCCTACATAGGCTTCGTCCTCTGCGGTCATACCATCGATCCCGCCGGACAGATCGCGCCGCAGGAGATCTCGGTCCACAGTTTCCAGATCTTCAAGGGCCAGGCCGCGTACCCCGCCGGCGATCCCACCAACGACGCCGAGCGATACGACGCCCTGCAGGCCGCCCAGCACGACCCCGACTCCACTCCCGCCGAAGCCGACGATCTCCGCATCCTGTTGAGCAGCGGTCCCTTCTCGCCCCTGGAACCCGAAGCATCTCTGTCCTACCAGGTGGCCTTGGTCGCGGGCGAGGATTTCGACGGTCTGGTGGCCGCAGCCGCGGAAGCCGTTCTCACCTACCGGGGCCGCTTATTCGATCGCGACGGCGATCCCGGCAACGGCGACGAGTACCGGGTGCACTGGCTACGCTGGGAGGACGTGCCCGTAGCGGCCGCCTCCGGCCGTCTCGAGGCTCACGCCTCCTACGGTGCCGTGGAGATCGCGATTCAGAGCAACGTGGAACCGCAGCAGGGTTTGACGGTCGTGCGCAACGAATCGCCCGGCGTTTCGTCAAGGCGCTGGAGCGGGGACGAGTTGGCATACGCCGCCAGCACGGGGCTCTTCCGCCTCGTCGATGACGATCCCGTCGGGTGGCCCCGCGTCTACGATCTCGTTTTGAGCGAGGGCGGCCGCGACCAGCTCCTCGATCGCCTGGAGTTGGCGGCGCCTCGCCTTGCCGCCCCCCGGCTGGAGGTCGGCCCGAATCCCTTCAACCCCCGCCTCGAGATCGACTACGCCTTGTCCCGCGACGGACCGGTGAAGCTGCAGGTGCTGGATGTGCGCGGCCGCCTGGTGCGGGTCCTGGTCGACGAGGTGCGGGCGGCGGGCGAGTGGTCGACGGCTTGGGGTGGTGATGACGAACATGGTCTCGCGGCCCCTAGT
>CAYMCR010000127.1:0-6011 GCA_964389015.1 uncultured Fibrobacteraceae bacterium
GATCGCTGATGATAAACGATCTTATCTTGGTGTCCATTATTCCGGGCAGGATCAGCCTGGAGATCGTCGACGGCGAGTTGTATGCGGCGGAAGCCTTCGCGCCGCGCCTGGAACGGGTGAACCTGCAGACCGGCGACCTGGAGGTCATCATCGACGACTGGTCCCTCTACTACTTCTACGACGTCGCCTGGGACGGCACCTACTTCTACGTGGACGAATGGGATCTCAACCGATACGACATCGACGGCGACTACGCGGGCCGGGCCGACTTCGACGAGTACGTGCTGGGCGCCGCCTGGGACGGGCAATACTACTGGACCCTTGACGACACCAACCTGATCAAATGCTGGGACCTGGCGGGCTGGCCGACCCTGACGCACATCGCCGGCAACGATTTCGCGCCCCCCAGCGCCGCCTGCCGGGGCCTGTGGTTCGACGGCGAACATTTCTGGACCGCGGAGAACGGCGACGCGCCGGGCTCGATCTACCGCTTCGACGACACGGGACAGATCCTGGAGCAATGGCCTGAGTCGGCCTTCAGCGGCTGGGGCGTGTGTGTCCTGCACGATTTCGTATTGGCGGCGCCGGACCAGCCGACGCCGGGACTCATCCTCACGTTGAAGGGCAACACGCCCAACCCCTTCAATCCGCGCACCACGATCGAATTCACCCTGTCGCACCCCGCCCGGGTCAAAGTCGAGGTGTTCGACGCCGCCGGCCGTCGTGTCGCCACCCCGTTCACGGGCGACAAGCCGGCCGGCCCCCACGCCGTGACCTGGCTGGCCGCGGGACAGCCCAGTGGCGCCTATTTCTACGAGATACGCGCCGGCGCCGAGACCGCGACCGGCAGGATGATGCTGATTCGATAATACGTCCGGCCTTATCGTGCCAGCACCAGCTTCACCGTCGAGACCGCACGCCCCCCGACGGCCCGCGCCAAGTAGATCCCGCTGGGCAAGGCGCGACCGTCGTCCGCGTCACCGTCCCAGCGCAGCTCGTGCCGACCGGCCGTGAGGGCGCCGTCGTGCAGGACGCGCAGGCGCGCGCCGCGTGCATCGAAGATCTCCACGCGCACCATACCGGTGCTCGGCATATCCAGCATGATCCGCGTCGCGGGGTTGAAGGGGTTGGGCATCGCGGCGTGCAGTGTGAAGACCTCGGGCAGACGGCCGTCGCCGACGAGCGTGACACTGTCGACCATCGCCTCGTTCGAGGGCGCGCCCTCGTTGTCGTGCACGTCCACCGCCGTCACCACGTAGTGCTGGGGACCGGCGGGCGGCGCCGGGTCGGTGAACAGGGTGTCGGCCGAGACGCCCACGAAGGTGTCGGGGCCGGGCACGACGCCGGGCGTGTCGGCGCGGTAGACGCGATACTCGGCCAGATCCTCGTCGTCGAGCCCGCTGGGGGACCAGTCCAGGTCCACGTCGATCCCGTCAAGTTCGGCCGCCAGCATCAGCGGCGCGCCCGGGGGCAGGTTGTCCACCGAATAGCCGCTGACCACGTTCGAATGCCAGTATTCGCCGTCGAGCCCCACGGCCACTACCTGGAACTCGGTCAGCGGGACACCGGCCTCGGTGGAGTCGGCGAAGGTGGGCGCGTTGTAACCGTAGATCTCGAACTCCTGCGCGGGCACCTCTCCCACGTAGGTCCAGCCGGCCTGCAATTGCGCGCGGATCAGGTCCTCCGGCAGTCCCGCGGCCGGGATTGTCCCCGCCACGGATCCCGCCGTCGCGGCGCTCTTGGCCCCCGCGTAGCGGTTCCACACCGTGTAGCTGTTCAGGCCGTACTCGTAGGGGTCGTCCAGCCAGCTGCGCTCCCAGTCCAGCAGCACGACGCCGCCCTGGTCCTGGGGCGCGTCCACGGCCGACAGGGTCGTCGGCGCCGGGTCGCCCAGGTAACCGGTGGGATCGATGCGCTGCATGCGGACCTGGTCGTGGTAGTACATGCGTTCGTCGACGAAGGCGGCAACCAGCCCGCCCTTTCCGTCGAAGGCGGCCGCGGACGTGCTTTGCATATTGTCGGCTTCGCTCAGCGCCGCGCCGGCGATGTCGAAGCGGCGCGTACCGTCACGGTCGATGAGTTGCGCGTAGATGTCGATATTAGAGTTCCGCTGGTCCGTCCACGTCACGCCAAGTCGGCCACCCTCGTCCACGGCGAGGGCGGGTGAGCCCTAGCTGCCGTCCCCTCCTCCGGCCGGCACGCCGCCGGCTGTCCAGCGGGGCGAACCGGATCCGTCCAGGCGCTGGGCGTAGAGAACGGGGTCGTCGTAGATGTCGATACCGCGGTCATCGCGCCAGACTATATAGGCGCCGGCGGTACCGTCCGAGGCGATCCGGGGCATGTCCTGGTCTCCCATTTCCCCGCACACGAGACCGCCGTTCAGGTCCCAGACGACGCTGCCGTCACCACGAATCCGCTGGCCGTAGATGTCGTCCCCCGTGAGGCCGTAGGTGCGAACGTCCTTCCAGACCATCAGGACCTCTCCGTTGACGCCGGCCACCAAGTGCAGATTTCTCTGATCGCTCGGATCGTCGCAGAAGACTTCGCCGCCGGCGGCCCACTGCGAGACCCCGTCCAGGTCGAGCTTGTCGGCGTAGATGTCGTAATTGTTGGAGCCCGCACGCTCATCCTCCCAGGCGATGACCACTCCGTCGCCCGTGAAGACGATGCTCGGCATCCACTGGGTATCGGCCTCGCCGCAGACCTGAAGGCCGTCGTCTCCCCAGAGCAGGGATCCGCCGGCGTCGATACGCTGGGCGTAGATGTCGGAATCGGACGTGCCCTGGTCGCGCAGGTCCCGCCAGGCCACCACGCAACCGCCCTGGCCGTCTGGCGCCACCACGGGATCGAGTTCACTGTTGTCGGTGATGCCGGGATCCACGTTGACGCCCCCGCTCCCCCAGGGCAGGGAACCGTCAGGCTGGACCTTCTGGCCCCAGACGCCGTGCGAGCCGTACTCGTGGTCCGCGACCGCCAGGTAGAGGTTGCCCGCGTCGTCCACGGCGGCCTCGAGGCCGCTGACGCGGTCCAGAGCGGAGTAGACCAGCAGGCCGTCGGTCGTCCACGACGGCGAGCCGTCAGGGGCCACGCGCATGACGTAGGCGTTGTCTATGCCTCCGCCGATGCGATCGTCCACCCAGACGATGTAAAGGCCGCCCGTCTTGTCGTGGATAGCCCACATGGTATAGGCGACTATGGCGCCGGTGTCCGACACCAGATCGTTCTCCAGGGAATCGTGTGACCAGGTCGAGGCGACGGCCGGCAGGGCCAGCAGGGCCAGCAGGGCCAGCAGCGCCGCGATGCGGAATCGTGTGCTGTGGAACATCATGATCAAGTACCCCATGATTCGAAGTTCGAGCAACAAGACGCAAAGTATAGCATAATGATGAAGTGGCTTGTTCAAATCAGGAGCTTTCACCGGATCAGCCGCGACGAAGTGGCTGAACCCGGCGCCGATTCCGATCGAGTCTGTTGACTAGTCAACGGGCGTCGTGGACAATCCGAGGCGGCGAGTTCTGGCGGATGATGCACCTGCAGGTCTTGGGCATATAAGCGCCGTGTCGAGTGGACACGTCCAGCGAGGGAGAGCCACATGCATCGACACGAAATCACCCGGCTGGTGGTGCCGGCCCTGGTGACTGCCGCCATATCGGCGGCCCTGGCCTCCGACGCGCCCCCGGCCGAGCCGCCCTTGCTGGACGGCCACGTGCAGCTCGTCGAGAGCGTGCCGCTGGAAACGGAGCTGGATCTGCCCGACCTGCCCGAGGCCAGGGACGTCTGGCCCCGGCTCATCGCCGGCGCCCGCGCGACCCTGGACATCGAGGTCTTCTACATCAGCGCCGACCCCGCGGCCCCGGACGCCCTGGACGTGGTGCTGGCCGAGGTTGCTGCCGCGGCCGACCGCGGCGTGCGCGTGCGCCTGCTCGCCGACGCCGGCTTCTACCGCACCTATCCGCAGTGGGTGGACGAGATCGGCGACCTGCCCGGCGCCGAGGCGCGCCTTTTCGACGCCCGCGCGGCCTGGGGGGGTGTGCAGCACGCCAAGTACTTCGTGGTCGACGGACGCGCCGCCTGCGTGGGCAGCCAGAACTGGGACTGGCGCGCGCTGGATCACATACACGAGCTGGGCGTCCGCCTGGACGGGCCGGAGCCCGCGCGCGCCCTGCTCTCGATCTTCGACTGGGACTGGGCCCTGGCCGGGGGCGAGGCGCCGCCCCGCGACGAAACGGTCAACGCAGGCCCTTGGCGACTGGCCGTGCGCGGGCGCGGCGAGGTCTTCGTGAACCTGGCCGCCAGCCCGCCACAGGGACTGCCCGCCGGCATCCCCCACGACGAACCGTTGCTGGTCGAGCTGATCGACCGCGCCGAGCAGGACCTGCGTTTGCACCTGCTGACCTACAATCCCGGCGACCGCGACGGCGGTTACTACGAGGTGCTCGAAAACGCCCTGAGGCGCGCCGCCGCCCGCGGCGTGCGGGTCATGATCATCCTGTCCAACTGGAACAAGCGCCATTACATGCTGCCCTACGCGAAAAGCCTGGCGGTGCTCGACAACATCGAGGTCAGATTCACCAGCATTCCGCCGTGGTCGGGCGGCTTCGTGCCTTTCGGCCGCGTGGAGCACGCCAAGTACCTGGTCAAGGACGGCGACGAAGCCTGGCTCGGCACCGCCAACTGGGGCCGCAGCTACTTCCACACCTCGCGCAACCTCAGCTTCTTCTGCGAGGGCGAGGCCCTGGCTGGGGACATGGCGCGTTTTTTCGACCAGAGCTGGCACAGTCCCTACGCCGAGACCGTCGAACCGGGGGCCGACTACACACCGCCGCGACGCAAGGAGTGACCTCGTGCACGACCGCTTGCAGGATATGTCGCGTGAAGAGATCGCCGCTTGGCTCGCCGACGCCGCCAAGCTGTGGCTGGCCCACGACGGTCTCTGGTTCCAGTCCGTCGAGCGGGACCGCGGCCTGGACGAGGCCATGGCTCACGACACCGCCGCCTGGGCCCGCTTCTCACCCCTCGAAGCCACGCGCATCATGAAGCGGCTCGGCCTTGATCCCGGCGGAGGCATTCCCGCGCTCGTGCGCTGCCTGGAGCACCGCCTCTACGCCTTGCTGAACGAACAGCAGGTCGTGGAGCAGAGCGACGTCCACTGTGTCTTCCAGATGTCGGACTGCCGCGTCCAATCGGCCCGCGCCCGCAAGGGTTTGGGGGATTTCCCCTGCAAGCAGGTCGGGAACGTGGAGTACGAGACTTTCGCACGCACCGTCGATCCGCGCCTGAAGGTGACCTGCCTGGGTTGCCCGCCGGATCCGCATCCGGTAGATTGGTATTGTCGCTGGGAATTCCGTCTGGAATAATAGCTGGCAGAGGAAAGGATTCCGTATGCCCAAACCCCCGCGCAGACTGGTGAAGAACGACACGGCGCTGGTCGTTATCGACATCCAGAAGCTATTCCGGCCGCTGATCCACGAGATGGACCTCGTGATCGCCAATGCCTCGCGCCTGATCCGCTTCGCCGACCGCCTGGAGGTGCCCATCCTCCTGACCGAGCAATATTCCCAGAAGCTCGGTCCCACCGTCGACGAGCTGATCGAACTCACCCACCGCCACGAGCCCATCGAGAAGATCTCCTTCTCCTGCGCCGGCGATCATCATTTCATGACGCGACTCAAGTCCACGCACCGGGACCAAGTCATCCTGTGCGGCATCGAGACCCACGTCTGCGTCTATCAAACCGCGAGAGACCTGCTGGAGGACGGCTATCAGGTCGTGGTGGCGGCGGACGCCGTCTCCTCGCGACTGATCAGCAACCGCAACCTGGGACTGGCCTACATTAGGGATATGGGCGTGCAGGTGATGACGTCGGAGATGATCTTCTTCGAGATGCTCAAGATCGCCCGTACCGACGATTTCCGCCTCGTGGCCGACATCCTGAAGGAAAACCCGCACCCGGGGCGTGGCCAGCGTCAACTACCTTTTCCCCTCAACGACAATTAGAACTCCCCATACGA
>CAYMCR010000128.1:0-5870 GCA_964389015.1 uncultured Fibrobacteraceae bacterium
CATTTCATGCTGGAAACACGCCTCTGTTCAGGCTCATTTCATATTGGAAGAGGCTGTCGGTTGCCAAACCCCCATGCTTTCTAGTATAATTACATGTCGTGGCTCGGAGCAGGCCTGCACCCACTCTGCCGCCGCGTGACGCACCCCGCCATCACGTCAAGACCCATCGAAAGGACCGGGATGCTTTCGTATACCTGTAAGAATGCCCTCCTGCGGATCGCCCGCTGTGCTTTTCTGATACTGACCGGTCTCGCTCTCTTCGCCGCGGCGCCCGCGCTGGCGGACTGGGAGGCCGACGATACCTTCATCAACAGCCTCACGCCCGAGGAGCGGGCGAACCTTTACGGTTTCAAGCAGTCGCCCGATTACGAGCGCGAGTACGCGGAGAGGCTCCGTATCTTAGACGAGAAACGGCAACTGCCCGAGTTCTTCAGCTGGGCGATTCAGGGCGGTTTGACGATCGCCAAGGACCAGGGGGGATGCGGGTCCTGCTGGGCCTTCGCTGCGACAGGACAGATCGAGTCCCACATGAAGATCTTCTACGGTCAGGAGATGGATCTCTCCGAGCAGCAGGGGATCGACTGCAATCCCTACGGCGCAGATTGCGACGGCGGCTGGGCCTCTGCGGTCTACAACGTGGCCATGACCTACGGTCTGACGCGCGAGGCCGCGCTTCCCTACAACGCCTCTTCCTCGGCTCCCTGCACACAGTCCGACTACCTGTCCTTCGCCTTCGTCGACAACTGGTACTACGTCTCCGAAACCGTCACCCAGATCAAGACGGCCCTGCTGGACGGCCCCGTCTGTTCCTCGATGGATGCCGACGAACCGTTTCCCAGCTATACGGGGGGGTGCTACAGCGAGCCCGGCGGACCCTGGACCAATCACCTCATCATGATCGTCGGCTGGGACGACCACGACTGTGACGGCAACGGGGCCTGGATCTGCAAGAACTCGTGGGGTACGGACTTCGGCGCCGGCGGACTCTTCAGCATCGAGTACGGCTCGTCCCTGATCGGCTCCAACGTCACCCAGATCGAACTCGCGGTCCCGCCGGTCGACGTCGTGCTGCGGGGCCCCGACCCGGAAGTCGATTACTACGGTGACGAGACGATGGAGGTCGAGTGGGACACCTATGACGCCCCGTGCGACTACGTGGACATCTGGATCGGCGAGCACGGCGTCTTCGACACCAAGATCGCCGAGGGCATTCCCAACAGCGGCTCCCACACGTTCACCATCCCCAACTTCACGACCGAACATATGCGCATCTGCGTCGTGGCCGACGGGGACACCCGTAACGGCTTCGATATCTCCGACCGCTACACGGTAGTCGGCCACAAGACGGTCTACGTGTCCGCCCTGGGCAGCAACACACCGCCCTACGTCTCGCCGGCCACCGCCGCCCATACCATCTCCGACGCGGTCGAAACCTGCGCCGGGCGCGACACCGTGCTGGTGGCCGAGGGCGACTACACCGGGCAGGTCGGCATCACCGGCTCCGTCTGGGTGATCGGCGGCTGGGACGGCACCTTCTCCATGCGCGATCCCCTGGCCAATCCAACCCGTATCCAGTCGACGACGAGCGGCATGGTCTTCGTGAACTCTCCCGCGGGCTATTCCGGCGTGATCGGTGTCGAGTTCCACGACTGTATCGGCGTGGTGGGCAGCATGCCGGCCATGGGACATCACGGCGGCGGTGTCTACAGCAGCAACTCCTCGGCCTTGATCGAAGACTGCCTCTTCGTCGACAACAGCGGGGATCCCTACGGAGGCTACGGTGTCGGCGGCGCGATCGTCGCCTTCGGGGGCAGTACGCGCATCGTGGACTGTACCTTCACCGGCAGTCTCGCCGACCAGGGTGGTGCCGTGGCGCTATACGATCCCCTGGCGGTGGAGATCGTCGACTGCGATTTCATGTTCAACAACTGCACCGCGACCGTGAGCGGGAAGGAAGGCGCCGCGCTCTACGTGCAGAACGGTACCGCCAGCGTGAGCGGCAGCCGTTTCGAGGGCAACGGCACCACCTACCTCGGCGGCGCGATCTACGCGGAAAACGCGGATCTGACCCTCACGGATAATGTCTTTGCCGATAATCTAGCCCAGGACAAGGGCGGCGCGATCGCGGTCTTCGGCGGTACGCTCTCCGTTCTCGGCGGTGAAATCACCGGTAATACAGTGGCCATAACCAGCGGCGCTGGTCTGTACGCGATCGATGCGGACGTCGATCTCCGAAATGTCCTGGTGAGCGGCAACATCGGGCCGGCCGTTGGCGCGGGCGTCTATCTCGAGAGCATCGGCGTGGCCACGGTCGAGAACTGCGCCTTCCTGTACAACGATTGCGGTGCAACCAACATGGCTGCGTTCGGCATAATGTTCTGCGACTCGTTGCTCTTCCGCAACAACGTCGTGGTGGACAACGTGGGCGGCGGTATCGGCGGCGCCGTAACCACTCTGAGCCTGGACTACAACCTGGTCTGGAACAACGGCGTGGACTACTTCGTGTTCACACCCGGTGCCCACGACATCAGCGCCGATCCGCTCTTCGTCGATGCCGCGGGGGGCGACTTCGGATTGGCCTTGCATTCGCCGCGCCTGGACCGGGGTGATCCCGAGGCGGCGTGCAACGACGTGGACGCCTCGCGCAACGACATGGGAGTCTGCGGCGGCCCGGCCGCCGTCACGTCCGCTCCCGCGGCGGTCCAGGGCGCCCTGTTGACCGACCTGGGTGACGGCCGGCTGGAGGTGGGCTGGGATCCGAACACCGAGCCCGACGTGGATCGTTACGTCGTCTACAACTCGACGGACGACCCCTTCGTGCCGGCACCCGAACTCGTGGTCGCGGACGTGCTGCATCCGGTGCAGAGCTGGATCGACGAAACCCCGTCGGGAGGCTACTACCTAGTGGTGGCCGTGGATGCGACCGGTCACGTGGGCGGCTACTCGGAGCAGGTCGGCGGCGGCACGCCGGTCGCTGGCGATCCGACGCCCAGAACCCTGGCCGTCACGCGCGTCACGCCCAACCCGTTCAACCCGCGCACCAAGGTCGCCTTCGACGTGCCGCGCAGCGGTCCCGTCAGCGTGCGCATCCACGACATGCGCGGACGTGTCGTGCGGCGTCTAGTGAACGGTGATCTGGATGCTGGCCGCCACGAGGTGATCTGGAACGGCCGTGATGATGCGGGTGCCGCGGTCGCGACGGGCGTCTACCTGGTCCGGATCAGCGACGGCTCCCGCACCGCTTCGGCGAAGTTGATGCTCGCCAAGTAGTCGTGGACCGGCCCCCGTTCGCGTGCGATGCGCTCTGCGCAGGCCACGCACGCGGACGGGGGCTTTTCGTCCTCACCCCGCGAGGGCGGCCAGGGCGTCTGCCAGGTCGACCGGCTGATCCAGGACGACTCGGCCGAGGCGCGCGGGCAACACCCAGCGCACCGAACCCCCGCGCATCTTCTTGTCCCGTACCACCAGCCTGGCCACGTCCGCGCGGGGCGGGGGTGTGGCCGTCACCGGCAATCCGCAGGCGGACAGCAGCGACACGATTCGCGCGGCGCAGCTCGCCGTGCAGCAACCGCGCGCGGCGGCGAGGCGCGCCGCGACGGCCATGCCCAGGGCCACGGCCTCGCCGTGCCCGATGCCCAGCAGTGGCTCCAGCGCGTGTCCGAGGGTGTGTCCCAGGTTGAGCGCCCGCCGCCGTCCCTGCTCGAGGGGATCCGCCGCCACGACGCTCGCCTTGACCGCGACCGCGTCGGCGATCCAACGCTGCCAGGGGAGTCTGGCGACGTCCGCGACCGTCCGGCGCCGATCGCCGCGTCCCACGCTTGCCGCCAGCGCTTCGCTCAGGGCCTCCAGATCGCGGAAGAGCGCCGGGGCGCCGATGATGGCGGTCTTGATCATCTCCGCCAGGCCGTTGCGCCATTCGTGGCGGGGGAGCGAGTCCAGCAAGGTCGTGTCCGCCACGACCAGTGCGGCGGGATGGAAGGTGCCGATCGGGTTCTTGAGGCGATCCAGGTTCACGGCGGTCTTGCCGCCGACCGCCGCGTCGACCGCCGCCAACAGGGTCGTGGGCGCCGCGGCGAAGGCGACACCGCGACCCCAGGTGGAGGCGGCGAGCCCCGCCACGTCGAGCAGGCTGCCGCCGCCGACCCCGATCAGCAGCCCGTCACGGGGGAGTCCGACCTTCGCCAACCAGTGGTAGATGCGCTCGAGTTCGGCCAGGGTCTTGATCCGCTCGCCGCCCGGCCGGGTCAGGCGTGGAACGTCGCCCAACGCCGCGGCGAGCGCGTCGCCGTGCCGGCGCGCGACCGCCCCGTCCACGAGCGCGACCGCGGGTCGTCTGTCCCGAAGGCGCTTCAAATCGACCAGGGCGCCGGTCCCGCAGACGTAGCGGCCGCGTGTCTCGCCGAATTTGATTGTCATTTCCTGTTTTTGGGCGGTCATGGCTCTTCCCGCATTGGAGTCGCTATGCTGTCACGGACGCCGCATGATATCAGATCGCGAACGCGTGACAATACCCCGTCGCGCCGGTTATTTCGATTGACCAAGCCTACCCAGGGACTAACTTTGGGGCGTAATGGGGGCACGCCTTTCGCGGCGCCCTCCGCTTGGTAACTGCTCAAGGAGTGTAGAGCAACATGGCTGCGAAGATGACAGAAATCCGCTGGCACGGACGAGGGGGACAGGGCGCCAAGACCGCCGCGATCTTCCTGGCCGAAGCTGTGATGGAGCGCGGTAAGTTCAGCCAGGGATTCCCCGAGTACGGTCCCGAGCGACGTGGCGCCCCGGTCCGGGGGTATACCCGCATTTCAGACGAACCCATTCGTCTGCATTGCAGCATCGCCGAGCCCAAGTACGTGATCGTGCTCGACTCGTCCCTGCTGGATTCCGCCGCCGCCGGTGTGGCCGACGGCATGAAGGACGATACGATCTTCCTGATCAACACCCTCGATACCCCGGCGGCCATCCGGCAGCGCCTGGGCCTCAAGGGTGGAGAGGTCCATACCATCGACGCCTCGTTGATCGCCAAGGAGAGCTTCGGCCGCGCCATTCCGAACATGCCCATGATCGGCGCGCTGTCCAAGGTCTCGGACGTGATCAAGCTCACAGAGCTGACCCGCTGCATGGCCTCGCAGCTCAAGAAAAAGTTTTCCCAGGCCGTCGTCGACGGAAACGTCGCCGCTGTCGAACGGGCCTACGAGGAGTTGGTGTCAGAATGAACAACATTCCGACCAAGGACCTGCACAACGGGGGCATCATCACCGATGCCGGCAACGCCGCCGAGTTCAAGACCGGTGACTGGCGTTCCGACATTCCCCAGTGGGTCGAGGAGAACTGCACGCATTGCATGTTCTGCTGGATCTACTGTCCCGATTCCGCCGTTTCGCTGGACACCTCCGGCGAGAAGACCAAGATGACGGGCTTCGTATTCGAGCATTGCAAGGGCTGTGGCATCTGCGCGCAGCACTGTCCGCCCGCGAAGAAGGGCAAAACGGCCATCTTGATGGTTCGCGACGAAAAGTAAGCCACGGAAGGGAGAGTTCAATGAAACAGCTATTCGTTGGGCTGACCGGGAACGAGGCCGTGGCGACCGCTTTCAAGCAAGCGCGTCCCCATGTGGCCCCAGCCTTCCCGATCACGCCGCAGACGGAAATGATGCATCAGTTCGCCGACTTCGTCGCCGACGGCGAGGTCGACACCGAGATGGTCCTGGTCGAGAGCGAGCATTCGGCCATGAGCGCCGCGGTGGGCGCCGCCGCCACGGGCGCGCGGGTCTTCACCGCCACCAGCTCGGCCGGTTTCGCCCTGATGTGGGAAGTGATCTACATCGCGGCCAGCCTGCGCCTGCCCATCTGCATGCCGGTGATCAACCGCGC
>CAYMCR010000129.1:0-5804 GCA_964389015.1 uncultured Fibrobacteraceae bacterium
GCCCTGGCCAAGGAGAACGAACCGCTATGAGCTCCTTCGCGATCCTGACCGACGTGACCAAGTGCACGGGCTGCGAGGAATGCGTCCTGGCCTGCAAGGTCACCCATGAAACCGGCCTGCGGGACGCGCCGCGCAAGTGGCAGGGCGCCGCCACCGATCTCTCCTCCACGCGCTGGACCACCATCGCGCGGACCGAGAACCGGCACGTGCGCGTCCATTGCCGCCATTGCCTGGAACCGGCCTGCGCCGCGGCCTGTCCGGTCGGCGCCCTGCACACCACCGACGAAGGCGTGGTGGCCTACGACCCGGGCATCTGCCTCGGCTGCCGCTACTGTCTGGTGGCCTGCCCGTTCCGGATGACCCGCTACGAGTGGGAGTCGGCCAACCCGCGCGTCCGCAAGTGCATCCTCTGCTACGAGAAGATCACCGGCGGCGAGTTGGCACAGCCGGCCTGCACCGGCGCCTGCCCCGAGAGCGCCACGATCTTCGGCGAACGCGACGACCTGCTGGCCGAGGCCAGGCGGCGCATCGCGGATCATCCCGGGCGCTATATCGATCACGTCTGGGGCGAGCACGAGGTAGGCGGGACGTCGGTCCTCTACATCTCGGACGTGGACCTGGTGCAGGCGGGCTGGCCGTCCAACCTCCACGGCGACGCCGTGCCCGAGCTGACGGACATGGTGCTGCACACGGTACCGACGACGTTCGTGTCCGTCGGCATGGCCATGGCCGGCATCCACTGGGTCATCAAGCGTCGGCGGAAGCTGGCCGCCGAGGCGGCAGCCGCGACGGCCTCCGACCTGACGATCGTCGAAGCAGTCACACCGGACGACGAGGAGCAGACGTGAGCGAGAATACAGCCACCAACAGCCGGCTGATCGCAACGAAGGCCGTGCTCTGGTTCCTGGTCGGCGCCGCCGCGGTGGTCGTGGGCGTGCGCTTCACCCTGGGGCTCGGCCTGACCACGGCCCTGAGCGACGCCACACCCTGGGGCCTGTGGATCGGCTTCGACGTCCTGTCCGGCGTGGCCCTGGCCGCCGGCGGCTTCGTGCTGGCCGCCACCGTCTACATCTTCGGCCGGGAACGCTACCACGGTATCGTGCGGCCGGCGATCCTGACCGCGTTTCTCGGTTACCTGGGCGTGATCATCGGTCTGCTGGTCGACCTGGGCCGACCCTGGAACATGATCCAGGTGTTCCGCCATCAGAACCTGCACTCGCCCCTCTTCGAGGTCGCCATCTGCGTGATCCTCTACACGACGGTGCTGGCCCTGGAATTCGCGCCGGTCGCCCTGGAGCACTTCCGACCCCTGCAACCGGCGGCCCGCTTCCTGCGCAAACTGGTGCTGCCGCTGGTGATCGCCGGCATCTGCCTCTCGACCCTGCACCAGTCGTCCCTCGGCACCCTGTTCCTGCTGACCGAGGGGCGCATGCACCCGCTCTGGTACACGCCCGTACAGACGCCCCTGTTCTTGATTTCGGCCATCGCCCTGGGCCTGGCCATGGTCACCCTCGAGGGCGTGATCACGGCCTGGCTGTACCGGCGCAAGACCGAATGGTCGCTCTTCGGCGGCCTGACCCGCGCGGCGGCGGTCGTGCTCGGCCTGTACCTGTTGATGCGGCTGGTGGATCTGGGCGTGCGGGGGATGCTCGCGCACGCGACGGACGGCTCCTGGTTCGCCACCCTGTTCTGGTTGGAGTTGGCCATGAGCGCCGTGATCCCGATCCTGCTGTTCACCCTCCCGCGCTGCCGCGGTCAGCAGTGGGCCGTCGGCTGGGGCGCCCTGCTGGTGGTCGCGGGCTTCATCCTGCATCGCGCCGACGTGGGCGGTATCTCCCACCTGGCGGTGACCGGGGAGGCCTACGTGCCGGCCCTGACGGAGCTCGTCGTCAGCCTCGGCATCGTCGCCGGTCTGGCGCTGGTCTTCCTCTTGTTCGTGGAGAAGCTGCGGATCTGGGAGGAGCCGCCGGCGGCTCCGGATCTCTTCACGCGCACGGTCTTCGATCCGGTGGGACGCCAGTACATCGACGCGCCCTGGTTCGGCGGCGGGCAGCGGGCCGTCCTGGCCCTGATCTTCGGCGCGGTCGCGGGCGTCATCCTGGTGGAGGCGCAGGTCGCCGTGCGGACGGGCACCCAAGCCGCCCCGGTCGACGCGCCGAGGAGCGTGCTGATGACTCGCGCGCAGAACCAGCCCGGTCCCGGACACACCTTCGAACTCGTGGCGAGCCGCGGCGAGACTCCCCTCGGCACGGGCGACGATATGCACCAGGCCATGCTGATCGACAGCGGCGGCGCGGGACGCTACGTCCTCTTCGAGCACAAGTCCCACGAGGACCGGCTGGGCGGCCAGGCGGCCTGCGGGCTCTGCCATCACCGCAACGTGCCGCTGGACCTGGCCACGTCCTGCTCGCTGTGCCACCGGGACATGTTCGAGGCGACCGACACCTTCTCCCACGCGCGTCACGAGACGGCGCTCGGCGGCCGTGAAAGCTGTGCGACCTGTCACGTCGAACCCGACGTCCCCAAGAACCGCACCGCGGCCAAGGCGTGCGACGATTGTCATCACCCCTCTCGTCCCGACTCGACCCTGGTGCGTGTCACCTTCGATCTGCCGACCGGCGTCGCCCCCGGCTACGCGGACGCAATGCACGGCCTCTGCCTGCAGTGCCATCTCCGGGAGGACGAAGCCGGCGGCGAACCCAATCTGGGACAATGCGCCACCTGTCACCGGAACCGGTTCGACGACAAGGACGAGCTGATCAGGCGGACCCGGTCCGTGGCCCAAGCCGGGAGCGTCGGCGGTTCCGGCCCCGCAACGGCAAAAGGGATGAACCCGTGACGAACCCCACCTGGCATAGTCTGCAGGGCGACAGGTTGCTGGACGAGATACCGCACGGCGTCGTGGTCATGGACCGCGACCTGCGGATCGTTCGTCACAACCGCGCCTTCGGGGAGGTCTTCGGCCCCAGTCACGGCAAGCACTGCTTCGAGGTCTACAAGGACCGCCAGGAAGAATGTCCGGATTGCCCCGCGCGTGACACCTTCGCCGACGCTCGGCAACGCGCGCTCGAGGAAAGCGGCCTGGATCTGCACGGTCAGACCGTCCACTACATGGCGCAGCTCACCCCCTTGACCGACGCCGGGGACGAGGTGTCACACGTGGCGGCCATCACCACCGACCTGACCACCACCAAGCGCCTGCAGCGGGAATACCAGACCCTGTTCGAGAAGGTGCCCTGCTACGTCACCGTCCTGAATCGCGACCGGCGCGTGGTGAAGGCCAACGAGATGTTCCGCCGCACCTTCGGCGAGCCGCGCGGCGAGTACTGCTACAAGCTCTTCAAGCACCAGCACCAGGAATGCGAGGACTGCCCGGCCGCCCGCACCTTCGCCGACGGCGGCTCCTACACCTCGCGGCACGTGGGTACCAGCCGGGACGGACGCACCACCCACTACGTCGTGTCCACCTCTCCCCTGTTGCAAGGCGAGGACAACGAGATCACCCACGTCATCGAGATGGCCCTGGACGTGACCGAGACCACCCAGATGGAGGCCGAGCTCGTCCGCGCCAGCGTCTTCCGCAAGGCCCTGGTGGAGAACTCGCTGGACGCCATCGTGGTCACGGACGAGAACCAGCGGATGGTGCTGATGAACAAGGCCGCGGAGGAGCTCTGGGGTGCCGACCGCAAGAACCTGATCGGCAAGAAGGTGCCGCCGCAGATCCTGCCCAAGAAGCTGCAACAGGCGGACGGCTCCGCCGACGAGGCCATCCTGCTGCACGACACCACCATCACCAGTCTGGACGGGGAGACCATACCGGTCCGGCTGGCCGGCATGAATCTCCAGCAGGGGGACACGATACTCGGCGGAGCGGTCATCGCCCACGACCGACGCGAGATCAAGGAACTCGAGCGGGAGAAGATCACCGCCGAACGACTGGCCGCCGTGGGGCAGACCGTGGCCGGCCTGGCGCACGGCATCAAGAACGTGCTGATGGGCATCGACGGGGGCATGTACGCCTTCCGCTCCGGCATGAAGAGCGGCGACAACGAGCGCATGCTCAAGGGCTGGCAGATGCTCGAGGAGAACATCGACCGCATTACCACCTTCGTGACGGAGTTCCTCGAATTCGCCCGCGGCCGCAAGCCGGAGGTCAAGCTGGTCGATCCCAACCGGATCGCACGCAAAGTGGTCGAGCTGTTCCGGGACAAGGCGGCGATGTCGGGCATCACCCTCGACGCAGAACTCCGGGAGCAGATACCCTTTGCCCTGATGGATGCGGACGGCATCCAGGCCTGCCTGGAGAACCTCGTGTCGAACGCCCTGGACGCCTGCGAGATCTGCGACCGGACCGAACGCAGGGTCGTGGTCCGCACGCGCGAAACCGAGGGCGCACTGATCATCGAGGTGGCCGACAACGGGTCCGGCATCGATTACGAGATCCACAAGAAGGTCTTCACGACCTTTTTCTCCACCAAGGGCGCCAACAAGGGCACCGGCCTCGGGTTGTTGACAACACGCAAGATCGTGCAACAGCATGGCGGCAAGGTCTCCTTCGAGTCGACGGTCGGCGAAGGCTCAGTCTTCCGGCTCGAGTTCCCCAGGGACCGCCTGCCGGGCCTGGACGACGACGAGGCCGCCTGAAGCGATCGCGTACACGAGACGGGAGTAATGTCATGGAGCAGACCGCAGACAAGACCGTGCTGGTCGTAGACGACGAACCCAACGTCCGGGATTACCTGGCCATGATCCTCCAGGACGCCGGCTTCCGCGTGCTCACGGCCGGAGACGGCCTGGAAGCCCTGGAGATCGTCCGGCGAGAGCCGCCCGATTTCATCTCCCTGGACCTGATCATGCCCAACATGTCGGGGCACAAGCTCCTGTACGAGCTCAGGCGCGACAAGGACCTGGCGCGCATCCCCGTGCTCGTGGTCACGGCCCACGCCGGCGACGAAATGGGCAAGGAGGACCTGCAGGATCTGCTCGACAACCGGGTCATCTCCGGTCCGGGCACCTACCTCGAGAAGCCGGTCAATCCCAAGAGCTACGTGCAGAGCATCAAGCGCGCGCTCGGCATGGAGATCGGGGACGAGGGCGAAGAGAAGGTGGACCTGCGGGAAGAGCTGCAGGACAGCATGGGCCAGGCCAGTCCGGAGGCGATGAAGAAGGCCCTGGATATCCTGCGACGCTCGCAGAACGAAGACTGACATATACCAGGCGGCGGGCCCCTGTGCCTGCAACCGAAAGGAGTACGAGAGATGACCATCAACAACGAGGGGAAAGCCCGCAAGATCCTGGTCGTGGACGACGAACCGGATGTGGTGACCTACCTGGAAATGCTGCTCAACGATGCGGGTTTCCAGACCGTGACCGCGACGAACGGACGGGACGGCTTCACCGTGGCGCAGGCCGAGAAGCCGGATCTGATCTGCCTGGACATCACCATGCCCGAGGAGTCGGGCATCCGCTGTTACCGCAACCTGCGCGAGAACGCCGAGTTGAAATCGATTCCGGTGGTGATAGTCACGGCCGTGACCGGCACCGGTGGCGATCCGGAGCCGTTCAAGCAGTTCATGAGCACCCGGCCACAGGTGCCGGCGCCGGATGGGTTCTTTTCCAAGCCGATCGATCGGGAGACGTTTATCGGGAAGGTGAATGAACTGTTAGCGGTGTGATTCATCCTGTCGGGGCATGGATGGTCGAGCGGTTGGGCCGGCCGGGTTATCAAATGCGGGCATCGCATTGTACAACCCCGGCCGCGCCGCTTTTTTTACACCTTTAACAATGGTCAAGCCATTCTAACC
>CAYMCR010000130.1:0-5719 GCA_964389015.1 uncultured Fibrobacteraceae bacterium
CAGGGCAGCACCGAGACCACCTTCTACGTGCTGGCGGTGTACTTCGGCAGTGTCGGCATCCGTCGCACGCGACACGCGGTGGCCTGCGGGCTGGCCGCGGACGCGGTGGGTATCGTGGCGGCGATCTTCGTCACCTATCTGTTTTTCGCCTGAAGTACCGGTAAGCGACGTTCAGGACCGAGAAGAAGCCCCGCCTCCAACGAGGCGGGGCTTCTTAGTGGCCGGCGGATGCGGGTCGGCTCTCAATCCGGCGGGAAGATGGGGAACTCGAGCTGGTGCATGGCACCGTCGAGGGTGATCAGGTTCATCATCAGCACCCCGGGACCGTAGGCTTCCAGGTATCTCTCCCACAGCGGATAGAGGTCGAAGAGCAGCTCGTCCTCGAAGTATGCGTCGCAGTCCTCCTCGATCTCGTGGACGAGCACCACGTTGATCTGCGGCGGCTGCGACTCCATGAAACCGCCGCTGGCGTACAGCGTGAACGGATGGTCGGGCTGGCAGCCCGAGAAGCCCACATGTAACCGCAGGAGGTGTCGTTCCATCAACTCGGCCTCAATCAGCATCCAGTGTCCGAAATGCAGTTCGTCGGGCGGCAGATCGGTGAACAGGATGGGCGGCGGATAGACCGGATCCAGGGGACAGAGTCCGAAGTGGGCGTCGAGGAAGCTGTTGGGCTGACCGTCGGGTCCCGGCGTCAGCAGGATCTCGCGCGGGTTGGGCGTGGTCCAGCAGGGAAGCCACGGCATCATCCACATCAACTCGCAGCTTGCACCGTACAGGCCGATATCCTCGACCCGCAGCGAGTAATGCCCGTCTTCGCCCGGCATGATGTCCACCCTGTCGCCGTTGGGCAGGGTCACGATCACCCAGCTGCCACCGAGCGGCTGCTCACCGGGGTCGGGCCAACCGTTGAGATTCTCGTCGACGAAGCAGCGGCCGGCGATGCGCGGCAGGTCGGGCGCCATGCCGAACTCGGCCCAGCCTTGGAAGGAGAAGGAGGCCAGGCCGGGATCGTGGAAGATCCAGGTCTTCGCCGCGGATGTCTCCTCGGGATCCAGGATACCGTCGTTGCCCAGCAGTTCCGAGTAGTCGAAACCGAAGCGCTCGAAGTAGGCGAAGGAGTCGGGCGGCGTCTGTGTGGGCGTGGGCGGCACCAACACGTAGTCGGCGTTGGTGATCGACACGGACGGCGGCTCGAAGCCCTCCACCCAGACGACGGCGGGCGCGTACAGCGGATCGGGATGCAGGCTGCGGATGGCCACGTCGAGCGAGATCAGTTCGCCGGCGGCGTCGATCGTCAGGTTCGACCCGATGAGCTGGATCCGGATGGGGATACCGTCCCAGGGAGGAGGCAGCTGAAGGGTCTTGAACACGAAACTACCGTCAGCGGGATCGTAGGTGCCCTCGGCGCCGATGCGGCCCAGATCCGAGCCGTCGCCACTGGGCGCCGTGGTTTCTGAACACCCGTGCAGCGCCACCGCGAGGGCCAGCAGCGCTCCCAACAGAAACAGAATACGTGCGGATCGCAGCATCACACTGCCTCCTATGGAGATGTGGGGGGCCTGGGTGGGGTGGCGGCGCTAGGCCCGGGCGAGAGAGGACCGAGCCTGATGCGAAAAGCATAGCACAACGGCGGGGAGATTGCCATCGGGTCAGACGGCCAGTGTCAGAAATCCAGCCAGACGGCGGCGCTGTATCGCGCGAGGCGTTGCGTTTCGTCGAAGCCCGATATCATGGCCTTGATCGACGGCGCATACGGCACGCTGGCATAGTCGCCGCGGAACCCGAAGCGGCCTCCCTGTGGCGCGAAGATCAGTCCGCCGCCGTAGGTGGTGCCGTTCATGACGCTGTCCTCGCTCCAGTCGACCTGACCGACCCGTCCGGAGACCAGTCCCAGCAGGATGACCTCGGCGCCGTAACGGTTCAGGGTCTCGTCGGACCAGCCGTCCGCGAGCTTGGACTTCTGCCAGTCGGCGGTGATCAGCCAGCGCAGGGGATGGCCGAGTCGGTGATGCCAACCGTGGCGTCCCTCGATGGCCAGTCCCACGCGACCGTACTGCTGCAGGTGGGAGGACGCAGCTTTGCCGCTCTGTGTATCGGGACTCTCGATCACGGCCTCGTCGACATTGGCCAAGACACAACCCAGACGCCAGCCCACCCACCCCCGGTGGACGTCGTCGCTGTCGCCCAGGAAAAGGCGCGTGCCTACGATCAGGCCCAGGTCCTTGTCGGTGGCCTGCGCTTTGGTCTCGCCATCCCAGCTGGTCTCGAACTTCTTGAAGTTGATACCCGCGCTGGCGAAGAGCGTGGTCTCCTCGCCGAAAATCAGCCGACCCACATCCATGGCGATGCCGCCTGCGCGCACGAGAGACTTGAAAGCGTCGAGGTCGTCCCACGACAGCTCACTCTGCCACCCACCCAGCCGCAGATAGCCCACCTCCACGGCGGCGCTGAGGGTGGAGAACTTCACGTCGTCCAGGAGCTGATCCGCCATATGGTATCCGACGGTCACCGTGCGTCCTTCGAGCTGGGTCGCCGGGTTCCAGTAGAGACCGGCGGGTCCCTCGGCCACGGCGGTGAAGGCCATGCCCAGGCCCTCGCTGCGAGCGTCGGGTGCTATGTACTGCACGGGAAAGTAGTTCGTGAAGATCGCCTCGTACTCATCCGCGGCGGAAGCGGGAGCGGCGATCAGAACGGCGACGACCAGTATAAGAAACGGTTTCATCAAGCTCTCCTGACAATTCCCCAGCGGCGACCGCAACATGCTAATAGCCAAGGGGCCTGGGATCAAGCGACGGGCATGAATGCCGAGTATTATGGATGTGTCAGGGGAGCGACGATTGTATACTCCCAGCCCGGCCCCATGATTCCGGATCGCGAACAACCTCCATCAGGGACGACGGTTACATGACCGACGACATCAAGCAGAAGGAAGCCGAGTATTTCGACGAGTACACCGATTCCCTCGTCCGTGCGCCCCTCTGGAAGTACTACGCCATCAGCCGCCGCAGCAAGGACGACTACCGGCGCGCGGAGTTCTCGCGCTGCCCTGGCGCTTGGGTGCTGGACTACGGCTGCGGAGCCGGCCACCACTCCCTGGAACTGGCCGATGCCGGCGCCGAGCATGTGGTCGGCATCGACATCTCGCCCCGCTCGATCGAGGTGGCCCGCGAAGCCGCCGCCCAGGCCGGCGCCGAGAACACCGAGTTCCACGCCATGGACGCCGAGAAGATGGACTTTCCCGACGACAGCTTCGACCTGGTGACCGGCTTGGCCATCCTGCATCACCTGGATCTCGACGTGGCCGGACGGGAACTGGCCCGCGTGCTCAAGCCGAACGGTGTAGCCGTCTTCTCCGAACCCCTGGGCCACAACCCCGCCCTCATCCTGTTCCGCAAGCTCACGCCCAGGATGCGCACCGACGACGAGCACCCGCTCGTCCGCGCCGACGTGAAGGTGCTCGAGCGCTACTTCGAAGGCGTGGAGGTGCGCTGCTTTCACATGTGCTCGCTCCTGGCCATCCCGCTGGTGAGGTGGCCGCGCATTTTCGAGCCGTTCCTGCGCGCCATGGACGGACTCGACCGCTTGTTGTTCAAGGTGATCCCCCCCCTGCGCTGGTGGGGTTGGTACGCGACTCTCGAATTCACGAAGCCGCGTAAAACCTGATTCGGACGGAAAAAGGGGAAGCCCCCCACGGAGCTTCCCCCTCGCTGTCTCGCGATGCTTCTCCCCCGACTAGCCGGCGAAGTTCTTGGCCGCGAAGTCCCAGTTCACCAGGTGCCACCAGTTCTCGACGTACCTGGGACGCGCGTTGCGTGTATCCACGTAGTAGGCGTGCTCCCAGACGTCGATGACCAGCAGTGGTGTCATGCCGCTGGTCAAAGCGGAGCCGGCGTTGCCGGTGTTGAGGATCTCCAGGCCGCCGTCGGCGTTCTTCACCAGCCAGGTCCAGCCGGAGCCGAAGTTGCCGACGGCCGAGGCGGAGAACTTCTCCTTGAACTCGGCGAAGGAGCCGAAGGCTGCGTTGATGGCGTCCGCCAGCGCGCCGGTGGGCTCGCCGCCGCCGTCGGGGCTCATGCCCCGCCAGTAGAAGGAATGATTCCAGACCTGGGCCGCGTTGTTGAAGAGGCCTCCCGCCGGCGCCGACTTGACGATCTCCTCGAGCGACTTGCCCTCGAACTCGGAGCCGGGCGCCAGGTTGTTCAGATTGGTCACGTAGGCGGCGTGGTGCTTGCCGTAGTGAAATTCCAGGGTTTCGGCGGAGATGTGGGGCTCCAGCGCATCCTTGGCGAAGGGTAGGGCGGGTAATTCGAAAGTCATGGCAACGTCCTTTATTGTGAGTTCACGTCGGTTGATTACGATCATGCCCATCCAGGATAAAATCGGTTATCAACTATCGCCAGCCATTATATAAGCGATTCAGGAGATCTTTTCGGAATCGGATCCCCTTAATAGACCAAGTCACATCACACCGCATTATGATCCAGTCAACTCCCTGTATGACCGCCGGTTATCCATCATACGGCCCGCAAGTACAACCGGGGAGATGAAGTTGCATTATGATTTTCGCGCGAGATTTAGCCGCCGATCAAACAGTGCAGACGTACCCGATGACTTAACAAGCAACAGAGCGACACACGAACACAAAGGGAAAAGGGAGGAATCATCATGAAGAAGGCAACGAACTGGAAGTGGCTGGTTTGCACCGTGGGCGCGCTCTGCACGCTCGCCTCCATGCCGGCGGTTGGACAGGATCTGGATCTGACCGTCGATGCCGTGGACGTCACCTACTACGCCAAAGGCGACTTCAATGTCGTGCCGTACGTCGGACTCGCCAATCAGGGCCAAGGCCTCATCACCGGCCAGTGGCTGGAGGTCGCGATCTACTACGGGCCCATCATGGTCGAGCTGGCCAGAGACGTGATCGACTACGTACACGATCACCAGACCTGCTGGAACTACACGCCCAACAATTGTGGCCAGGGCGAGTGTCTGGAAATCTGGACTTTCACCTCAAACTGGGTGGGCGAATGCATATCATGGCCGAATTTCTACCGCTGCGGCTGCAAGTACACGATCACGCCCTACGTCGAGCCGGTCCCCTTCGAGCCCGGCGTGACGACGATGACCATCGTCGTCGATCCGAATGACTTGATCCCCGAGACCGATGAAACCAACAACGAGATGACCATCGACCTGGGAGCGGTCGGCGACGATCTGTTGACCTGGAGCGGCGTCAAGAGCATGTACCGCTAGGTCCTGCGTATCGCCTATGCGATGCGAATCCCCCGGCGATCCGGCCGGGGGGTTTGTTCGCTGATGTCCGTCTGATATCTAGGGCACAGGGTGTATGGCTCCAATATCGATGGGCATCATCCACCTACTTTTCGACTCCACCGAGGGCGGAGTGGCGTCGCAGCATGTACTTGTCGAATTGGGGCACAGTAAAGGCGGCATATCCGTGGTTCGGTGTGTATAGCAGACCTTTTTCGATCAATCTTGACCGGATCGGCCCGGCCTGCTCGGTTGTTCGGTGAATACGTCGAGCCACTTCGCTTGCTCTTTGAGGTTGGGGACCAAGTACAGCCATTGCGTATAGATATTTCAGTTCCAATTCGGTTGTACGCTCTGCGCGTACACGGAAAAAACTCTCGTCGAGTTTTGCTTCAACCTAAATTGAGCGATACCAAAGCTTGAAAGACCCCACCTGCTGAGCTAA
>CAYMCR010000131.1:0-5638 GCA_964389015.1 uncultured Fibrobacteraceae bacterium
CTTCCCATGGTATCAAATTGGGGCTGACCTTAGTTATGCCATCCCGTGTAAAATCCATCACTCCCATCAGGAGCAGACGATGAAAGCTTCCCTCCGACCGACAAGCCCCCGCGCCCGCAGCCTGGCCGTGATCCCGTTCCTCCTGGCCTTGACGATCGGCATCGCCACCGCGGAGGACTTTCCCAACCCGCCGGGCTGGCGGTGGGCGCTGGCGCCTGTCGCGGCGGACTTCTGGTCCATGTCGAATGAGGAGGTGCTGGCCATCAACAACCAAGCCGAGGGCGGCGCCTACTCGGTGACCTTCGGGGTCGATCCGGAGCGGATCACCGAGTACCGCGCCATCGTCTTCGACGACCAGGGCCGGCGACACGAAGCGGGATACAACAGCGCCGTCGGAAACGACAAGATGGGGATGGTCAGCTTCCACTTTGAATCCCTTGACACCGAAATCACCCACGTGGGTCTCGAAGTGCTGCCGCCGGAGGGACGCGCCGCGGCATCACGTTCGGCGATGGTACGGTCACGCGAGCTGGGCATCCCGATCATGGCCTATCCCACACTCGGCGAGTCCTACGACTTCACGCTGACCGCCGTCGACGGCCGGACCGTCACCGCCGCCACCCACCGCGGCAAGGTGCTGCTGCTCGAATACTGGGCTACTTGGTGCAAACCCTGCATGAAGGGACTGCCGCAGATCCAGGACCTCGCCGCGTCGGTACCCGCCGATCGTTTCAGCGTTGTCGGCATCAACTTTGATCCCTCGGCCGACAAGTTGCGCTCGACGCTGGCGGAGATGAAGATCGACTGGCCCAACGTACACATCGAGCCCGGTCCCGAAGTGATCGACCTCTGGTTCGAGGCCGCGGGCATGCGCTCCATTCCGCGCTACATAGTTCTAGACCCGGACGGCACGGTTCGTCTCGACACGAACGACACCGCGCAAGCCGTGCAGACGGTCCGGGAACTGCTGGCGGTGGACTGAAGAGGGTGCCGGACTGGATCGAAGTGTTGATGCGCAGTTACTTCTGAGGCTGAGGAGCTACGGCCGATCTTGTTTCCTGCGCAGTTGAGTATCGTGTATCATGCGCTCATCTCTCAGGCGAGGAGCGATCACCATGAAGCGTTTGCATGAAATAGCGCCCCCGCGAGGTGTCATCCAGATCCCGACCCGCTAGAGCAGGTTAGCCAGCTGAAGTCCATGTATAGGGGAACCATGACCACGAGCGCTTTTCTGGATACCTGCCGGGAGCCGCGACCGGACGAACTGCCCGCCGTGCTGGGTCGCTCGCACGTCCACTGGGAGCGCCTGCTGGCCTACCTGGCGGAGCAGTACGCGCCTCTCACGGCGACCTGGAAGTGCTACTCCCGCAAGTTCGGCTGGTCGTTGCAGGTGAAGCAGAAGAAACGGACGGTGCTCTACATGGTGCCGCACCAGAAGTGTTTCCGGGTGACCTTCGTCCTCGGCGACAAGGCCGTGGCCGTCGCCCGCGAGAGCGACCTGCCCGCGCAGGTCATGGCGGACATCGACGGCGCCAGGAAGTACGTGGAGGGACGGGGTGTCAACCTCGAGGTGCGTATCAAGCGGGATCTGGCCGTGATCGAGACGCTGGCGGCGATCAAGATGGCGAACTAGAGAAAGGTCCAAGATGACGACACGCAGTGTACTGCTGACCGCCTTCCTGTGTCTGCTCGCCGCTGTGGCCCCCGCCGACGACCTCGCCACCGCCCCCGACGACATCCTGGGCGTCTGGGAGACGGCCCACGACGACGTCAACTGGTCGCGCATCGAGATCTACAAGGCGGGCGACCGCTACCACGGCCGCATCGTCTACCTCAACTCCCCCGTCTACCCCGACGACGGCATCGACGGCCCCCCGGGCCAACCGCGCACCGACCGCAACAACCCCGACGAATCACTGCGCGAGCGCCCCGCCATGGGCCTGGAACTCATGCGCGACTTCCGCCACGACGCCGGCGACGACAAGTGGAAGGACGGCCGCATCTACGACCCCAAGAGCGGCAACGAATACCGCTGCAAGCTCACCCTGAAGGGGCCGGACGACCTGGAGGTCTTCGGCTACAGGAAGGTGGGTTTCGTCAAGCTGGGGCGGAACGCGGCCTGGACGCGGCACAACGGCTACTGAAAGCCACGAGCCCATATTGATTGACCGTCATTTCACGACCACAAGCTTCCTGACCTGGTAGCTCCCGGCCTGGTCCAGCCTGGCGAAGTAGACCCCCGTCGCCACGGCTTTCCCGCCTTGATCGCGACGGTCCCAACGGGCGACGAACTCACCGGCCGGCTTGACCTCGTCCACGAGCGTCGCGACGTGCCTACCGGCAAGATCGTATATGACCAGGCACGCGTGACCATGAGCCGGCAACGCGAAGCGCAGATCGGTGCCCGGGCCGAAGGGGTTCGGGGAATTCTGGGCGAGGGCGAGTCTCACCGGTGCGGCCGGGGATGCTTCTACAACGACCTCATCGCAGCCTTCATCGTAAGCGCCTATGCGGGCGTTGCCGACCAGACCGCACTCGATACCCTCCACATCCAGACACGGCGACGTTGCGGCGAGGGTGTAGTCGTCGGCGACCGGGTCACAGAATTGCGGGTCCGCGAAAATGTTGCCGTTCATCCCCAGGTAGTCATCGAGGCAGTCGCTCCAGTCGCCGCCGGGATTCCCGTAGACATCGGAGCACCGGCAGATGAGCGACGTGCCGGAACAGGTGACCGCCGCTCCGGGACTCCCGTACGCGATGATGCTGAATGTGATGTTGAGCGAGCCGCCGGTCATGTCGATGCCGCTGCCGGTGTCGGCCAGGTTCACGGCGAGAGTGCTGCCTCCGATCGCGACGATTGCTTCGTTTTCGCCGCAGAGAGCGCCGCCGACCAGGGCGCTGTTCCTCGAGAACTCGCACTGCGAGATGACGACCGTCGCGCCGCCATCGACCGAGACGGCGCCGCCGCGTTCGGCGGTGTTCCCGTGGAACACGCAACTGTTAGCCTGCAGACTGGCTTCGTCCTCGCATCTGAGTGCGCCGCCGGCGCTGCTCGGAACGCTCCCGTTCTCGATCGTGATGTTCTTGAGGATGGCCAGGCACGAAGGCCCCTGGAAGAGGAATCCCCGGTGGTCGTCGCGCCCTCGGTCCGCACAGTCCAAGACGCAGGCGGTTGCATCGCCGTTGAGCGAACGGATCTCGACTTCCTTGTTCGAGACGATCACATCCCGATTGCCGGGACCGGTGTAGATCCCGTCGACGAGGAGGATCGAGGCGCCGTCCACCGCGGCATCGACGGCGTCCTGGATGGTGGGCCAGATGCCCGAACCGTCGGGGTAGACGAGGTAGTCGCTGCACCCCTCGCCGAAGGCGCCGATCAAAGAACCACAGGGGTTGTTTCCCGGCAGGCAGGGCGACGGCGCGCTCAGGGTGAGGATCGTGTCGTCCCAGGGATCGCAGAAGATCGGGTCCGCGCAGATGTTGCCCCGCAGACCGAGCTGGTCCGCAATGGGCTCCGTCCAGTCGCCTACCGGATTTCCCCAGATGTCGCAGCACGTGAAGACGGGCTCCGCGCCCAACGCGCAGACCACGGCACAGGTGTCGCTGTTCTGCGTGATGATCGTGTTCACGATGTCCGGGAGGTTGCTGCCGGTTACGGCGAGACCGCCGCCGCTGTTACCGATGATCGTGCAGCTCTCGACTGTCGGCGCGACGAAAGCCATCATCGCGACGCACCCGATGGCAGCGCCTGCCTGTTCGGCCGAGTTCCCCTCGAGCACGCAGGTCGATATCGTCGGCGAGGCGTTCGAGCAGAGAATGCCGCCCCCGACGTCGGCCGACCAGCCGCCGGTGATCCACACACCCTCGAGCAAGCTAGCCGGACCTTCGCCCTGGTGGAACCAGAATCCGCGCCGCGGTTCGAATTCGCTCCCCTCGGCGTCGATGATGCAGGTTTGCGGATCGCTGTACTGCGAGCGAACGGTGATCGCCTTGCCGCCGAAGTCTAGATCGCGATTGCCGTGACCGGCGTAGGTCCCCGCGATCAGCTTGATCGTCTCGCCGGGCATCGCGGCGTCGATGGCGTCCTGGATGGTCGGGTAGTCGCCGGTTCCCTCTGCGTTCACGTAGATGGCGGGATCGGGAAAGACGTTGATCACCATGCCCTCGGATTCATGTCCTCCCTCGTGGCCGTAGATGTCATCGAGCACGTACCAGCCATCGTGGCCTCCACCCCAGCCGTAGTTGAGGTGGATCTCCATGTCGACGAGGGCGATCCGCCAGCCGTCGCAGACGATGGCGTGGCCGGGGTACCTGTAGAGCGTGGGACGCGCCACGTCGATCTCGCTCTGGATGAGGGCGAACCAGTCTTCGACCGAGTAGGCGGAACCGTTGTGATTGCTGAGGGATTCGTCGTATTTGAAATGCGCCGGCAGCACGGTGACCGCCTTCGACACGCTGGAGCCGGAGCCGCAATGGCCGTAATTCATCCCGTAGGCGACACCGACCTCGTAACAGAGTTCGGAAACACCCTCGTCGCTCCCCGACCAGTCGTAAGGATCGGAGAAGTCGGCATAAAGCGTATCGCCGGGGGTGGAACCGCCGCACGAATGGTCGCCGTTCCAGTAGTACGAGTGGTCGCCGACCCCGTGATCGGGCCACTGGTGATAGTTGAGCACCTGGGCCGCCGCCGTGGCGACGCAGCCCACGGCGCAACGGCCGCCGTCTCCCGGCGGGCAGAGCAGGTCGTAAGGCTCGCGTTGGTCCCAGGCCGTCGTCAGCAGCGGGCCCGCATCGCGCAGGCCCGGAAATTTGCCGCGGGTGAGTTCCGCGGCGAAACGTGCCCTGTCGGTCAGGAGCCGTTGCCATATCTCGCGGTGATGTCGCGGGAAAGGAACGTGCCCGCGCGCGGGCTGGACGGCAGCGAGGTCGCCGTAGAGTTCCTCGTAATAGCGGATCTGCAACGCGAGTCGCTCGCGTACGAGCTGGACGAGTCCGCCAGTATCGGCGACATCGAGATGCCCGGAATCGTCGTAGAGCTTGGCGGGCGGGAGCTCCTTCAGGACGGGCACGACCACGAAACCGTCCGGCGAGATGTCGAAGCACAGGGCGAGAACGGCCCCGTCCTCACCCTTCAAATCGGCTACGGATTCGATCCCGGGATCGCCGGATCCGGCCCAGTCCCCTCTCTCGTGGACGATGTACGCCAGCCAGTTTCGGCAGGCCCGCGCCGCCTCATCCGGCGTGGCGAGTTCGGCTACGGCGTCCGTCACCACGAGCGCAACAGCAAGAACGATGAGATTAACAGGTGACATCACGCGGAAGGAGTACATGACAACCTCCGGGGGAAATGTTCGATCGTTCGGATATCAGGTTGCTGGGTATAACGAAAAACGGCGCCGCGCGCCGTAACAACATTCCCGGAAGTGGTAACAAGCGAAGGCGCGCCGAGAACGGACCTATTGGGGATTCTAGCACATCGCAACACCCAGCGCAGCCCGCAGAGAACGTTTTCTCGTTCTGCCGGACGAAGTTGAATCGACGATGGCACGTTGCGAGACCTACATCCGATAAATCCCGAACTTCACCGGCGGAATCGGCGCATTCAGACTCGCGGCGATGGCCAAGCCCAGCACGTCCC
>CAYMCR010000132.1:0-5513 GCA_964389015.1 uncultured Fibrobacteraceae bacterium
CCTTCCCATGGTATCAAATTGGGGCTGACCTTAGTTATGCCATCCCGTGTAAAATATGCGGCGCGGCCGAAGTGCGGACGGATCGCGGACCGCAACCCAATAGCAATGAGACACACGGTCTGGTTCAGGAGAACGACTGCTGATCAGACCTGACACCCCCCACAAAAATGCGTCCCCCGCCCCGCCACCACGGTCTTCTCAATGACCCCGCCGCACCGCCGACACACCTCACCCTGCCGCTGGAACACGCGCAGCTTGCGCCGGAAGTTGCCGGGTTTGCCGTGGAAATCGCGGAAGTCCATGAAGGTGGTGCCGCCGTGCTTGATGGACAGCCGCAGCACTCCCTTGGCGGCGTCGAAGATCCGGCGCGCCGCGGCCGGGTCGGTGTCGGCGGGCACGGCCAGCGGATGCACGCCGGCGCGATACAGCGCCTCGTCCACGTAGATGTTGCCCAGCCCCGCCGCCACGCCCTGGTCCAGGAGTACGGCCTTCCAGGGCGCCTTGCGCCGGGACACCTTGGCCTGCCATTCCGCATAGCGAACCTTCAGCATGTCCGGCCCGACGTGATCGATGGCGGACGGGCGCACGGCGTCGTCCACCAGCGCCCAGCGCCCGAACTTGCGTACGTCGCGGTAGAAGATTGGCCGGCCGTCGAAGTCGAAGACGGCGTGGACGTGCTTGTCGGGTACGTAGTCGGGATCGACGAACACCTGCCCGGTCATGCGCAGGTGCAGCATGGCATGGGCGGGCGCGGGCCCGGCGGCGTCGAAGGTCAGGATCAGGTATTTGCCGTGTCGGTGCACGCCGTCGAGACGCTTGTCGACGACGGCGCGTCGGAAAGCCCGCGCGTTCGGCTCGAAGACCCCCGCGAACTTCACGCGCAGTCCGGTCAGCCGGCGTCCCGTCAGCGACGCGCGCAGGGCGACGGCGACGTTCTCGACCTCAGGCAGCTCGGGCATCAGAAACCACGTTCCTTCTTTATGACGTCGTAGGCTTCGTTGACCTTCTGCAGCTTCTCCTTGGCGAACTGCATGAAGTCCTCGGGCAGTCCCTTGCTCTGTAGCACGTCGGGGTGGTACTCGCGGGCGATCTTGCGGTAGGCCTGCTTGATCTCGTACTCGTTCGCGTCCGGCGGCACGCCCAGGATCTCGTAGGCCGAACCGGCCGTGGGCGCGGCGGGACCGAAGATGGCGCGGCATTCCTGGTAGGCGTGGTCGCTCAGGCCCAGGTCGCGGGCGATCTCGCCGATGAGCTTGTCTTCGGCGGGATGGAGTTGTCCGTCGGCATGGGCGATCTGCAACAGCAGGGTCACCAGGTCGCGCAGGCGGTCGGGGAAGGGACCGAGAATGCCGCGAGCCTGGCGCGTCAGCTGCGAGGTGGGGATGGCGCTGTCGCGGGCTTCGTTGAAGATCCGGGCGGCCATGCGGCGGTCGGCGGAGGACATGCGCAGGTTGTCGCGCAGGAAGGTGTCGAAGGCCTGTACTTCCTCGGGGGTGACGCGACCGTCGGCCTTGGCGACCTTGGCTGCCAGGCTGATCACGGTCACCAGGAAGGTGGTCTGGGTGTCCTGGAAAGCGCCCGTACGGCCCAGGCGCGAGCGCCCGCGGGCGCCTCGTGTCCCCGCCCCCGGATCCACGACGTTGCCGCCGGCCTGGGAGCCGATGGCGCCCCCGATGATCATCCCGAGGGGCCCGCCGAACATGAAGCCCACCGTGCCACCGAACAAAGTCCCCAGCAAACCCATCTATCGGCTCCTTACCATTCGTTAAAGGATTCCCCCGTGCGGTCGAAGATAATCCCGAAACGGGGTCGCGTCCACGGACCCTTGTCATCTTTGCTTCACCCCAGGATACGGATAACTCAGACCATGACGCATGAAGACAAACAAGGTTCCGCCACCGAAGTTCTCGTCAACCGCATTCGCAGCGAGATCGTGCCGCTGTTCGACAAGCTGATCGCGGGCGAGGAGACTTATTTCGACAACCCATATCTGGAGCGCGGCGAGGAGTTCGCCGACGGTACGCCCCTGCATTGTCCGGGCTCGAACAGCAAGTTCGAGCGCTGCTGGCAGTCGGTGGGCGAGTATCGTCGCCAGCCCCATCCGGACGTGCTCTGCTTCCCGCACGATTGCAAGGAATGTCCCGTCTACCAGGAGGCCTGTCCGTCGGTGGTCGAGGAGCTGGGCGAGGCCTTCAACAACATGGTCTACCTGTTGCACCGCAAGGACGAGACGGTCCGGAACGCCATGAACTTCACGCGCGATCTGGCGCTCTCGCTCGAGAACATGGACCTCGAGAACCACCTCATGCGCGAGAAGGTGCGCACCGATCCGCTCACCGGTCTCTACAGCCGCGGCTACCTGGACGAGTGCCTGGTCAAGGAAGTGGATCGTTGCCGCAACCGTCGGCAGGATCTCTCCCTGCTCATGCTCGACCTCGACCTCTTCAAGAGCTACAACGACCTCTACGGACACCTGCAGGGCGACCGCATGCTGGAGCGTTTCGGACGCCTGCTGCGGGCGGCGATCCGCGACACCGACCTGGCCTTCCGGTTCGGCGGCGAGGAGTTCGTGATCCTGCTGCCCGGCACTACTGGCGACGACGCGTACAAGGTGGCCGAACGCATCCGCGAACGCTTCGCGACCCTCGTGTTCAACGTGCCGCCGCACAGCGGCAACTCCGAGGGACGGGAGTCGCGCACCGTGAGCATCGGCGTCGCCGCCCATACGGACGACATGGATGCCAAGGCGCTGCTGGCGTCGGCCGACAAGGCCCTCTACCGGGCCAAGAACAGCGGACGCAACTGTGTGGTGACGGATTCCCTCCAACCGGTCGTCTGATCCTTCCGGCAATAGCACGGCCCGTCTTGCCTCTGGCAGGGCGGGCGTCTTCCCCTTATCCTGGCTCGCAGCGCTTGGAGATCCCGTGGCTGTCACAATGCGTGACCGCTTTCCCACAACAAGGAATCGATGACCATATGAAAGACGCACCCGCAGCAACCGCTCCGCGCGAGCGGGAGGAAATCCCCGACCATCTCAAGTGGGACCTGACCGTGGTCTACACCGACTGGGACGCCTGGGAGAGCGACTTCGACACCGTGGCGGACACTGTGGACAGCCTATCCGACATGCAGGGTACCCTGAGCGAATCAGCCGATGCCCTGCTGCGCGCCATCGAGACCCTGCACGCGGTGAGCCGTCGTCTGGAACAGGTGCGCGTCTACGCCGCCATGAAGAGCGACGAGGACACGCGCCGCGGCGACAACACAGAGCGGCGGGGACGCGCCGGCCTGCTGGGCATCAAGGTCGCCGAGGCCGCAAGCTGGTTCGAGCCGGAACTGCTGGCGATCGACGACGACGTCATCGCGCGTTTCCTGGCGGAGGAGGAGAGCCTGCGGCTCTACGTGCACTACCTGGACGACATCCGCCGCAGCCGTCCCCACACCCTGGACGAGGCACGGGAGGAACTGCTGGCCGCCGCCGGCGCCATGGCGCGCGGCGCCGGGGCCGTCTACAATGCCCTCGACAACGCGGATCTCGTCTTTCCCGTCATCCGCGACGAGGGGGGCGACGAGGTCGAGTTGACCAAGGCCCGCTACAACCGGTTCGTGCGCTCGCGCGACCGCCGCGTGCGCGAGGACGCCTTCGGCGCCCTGTACGAGACCTACGGCCGGGTGGCCAACACCATGGCCGCGAACCTGGACGCCAACGTCAACAACCACGTCTTCTACGCCCGCGCCCGCAATCACGCCGACACCCTGGAGGCCGCGCTGCACAACAACGCGATCCCCGTCGACGTCTTTCACAACCTGGTGGGGGCGGTCAACGACAACCTCCCCGTCATCCACCGCTACACGACGCTCAAGAAGCGCGTACTGGGCACCGATCCGCTACGCGAGTTCGATCTCTACGCGCCCCTTTTCCCGGACGGCGAATTCCACTTCAGCTACGAGGAATCCTGCGACCTGCTCCTGACGGCGCTGGCGCCCCTCGGCGACGAATACGTGGAAGTCGTGCGGCGCGGCATCTCCGAACGCTGGCTCGACGTGCACGAGAGTGCCGGCAAGCGCAGCGGCGCCTACTCCACCGGCGCCTACGACACCCCGCCGTTCGTCCTGCTCAACTGGAGCGGGCAACTGCGCGACACCTTCACGCTGGCCCACGAGGTGGGCCACTCGCTGCACAGCTGGCACACCGTCACGCACCAGCCCTACGTCTACGGCGACTATCCCATTTTCACCGCCGAGGTGGCTTCGACCTGCAATGAGCTGTTGCTGATGGATCATCTCTTGCGCGTGACCAAGGACAAGGACCAGCGCCTGTTCCTGCTGGACACCTATCTCGACCAGATCAACGGCACGGTCTTCCGCCAGACCATGTTCGCCGAGTTCGAACACGCCGCGCATCTCGCCGTCGAAGGCGGCGGGACCCTGACGGCCGACCGTCTCGACCGCATGTTCCTGGAGATCCTGGCGCGCTACTGGGGACCGGAGCTCACGACCGTCGACGTGCTCAGCGCCCGCACCTGGTGCCGCATACCCCACTTCTACTACAACTACTACGTCTACCAGTACGCCACGGCCTTCGCGGCCTCGACGGCGCTGTCGCGCCGGGTCCTTGCGGGCGGCGTGACCGAGCGCGATGATTACCTGGGGTTCTTGCGATCGGGCAGCAGCCGCTACCCGGTGGACACCCTACGGCGGGCCGGCGTCGACATGACCACGCCGGAGCCCGTCGCGGGCGTCTTCGCCCTTTTCACGGAGTTGCTGGACCAGGTGGAAGGCCTGCTGTCCGGGGAGTGATACGGATGACGAACGTACCCGTGATGAAATTCGTACTGCTGATGTCAGTGTTCCTTGTCGTGACGGGTTGCGGGCAAGGTAACGAAGAAGGCGCGCCGCCGGCCGACAACGCCCAGACCGTCGCCGCGACGGACACGGACGATGCCTGGGCACCCGTCTCCGCCACGGCCGGAGGCCCCAAGACCGAGTTCGCCGATCCCGAAGCACTCACTCATCCCCAGGGCCGGTTCCGCGTCCGTTGGCCGGCCAACTGCGTGAAGGTGCACAGCCTGATCGAGGAGAGCGAGTCCACGCCGGGCCAGTACGACATGGTGAGAGCCACGGGCCATATCGACGGCGACCCGGAATGCGGCTACTTCGTCTGGGCCTGGTTCAACGAGCCGGACGGCGTCGCCGCCACGCCCGAGCGGGTGACGGCGCGCATGGCGGCCATCGTCGCCAGCCGCAAGCTGACCATCGTGAGTCAGGGGCCTATCAAGCGTCTCGGCATGGAGGGCGTGGTAGCATATTGCCGCGAGGAGAGGACGGGGCTGATCTATTGGATCGAGGCGTATCTGAGCTTGGGACGCACCTTGATGCTGGCTGCTTGGGAGCGTGGGGATTACATGTTCGAGGATGAGGAGATTTTGCGGTTCTTTCGGTCGGTGGAGTTTGTTGATTAGGCTGAAGTTCCAAGCCAAAGCCAAGACTAACAACCGGCAAAGCAGTCACTT
>CAYMCR010000133.1:0-5458 GCA_964389015.1 uncultured Fibrobacteraceae bacterium
GTGTACTGCTTCTACGTGGCCGTCGGCCAGAAGCAGTCCACCGTCGCGCAGGTCCAGCGCACGCTCGAAGAGCACGGCGCCATGAAGTACACCACGATCATTGCGGCGTCGGCCAGCGAGCCCGCGCCCATGCTCTTCATCGCGCCCTACGCCGGCTGCACCATGGCCGAACACCTCATGTGGCAGGGCAAGCACACGCTGGTGATCTACGACGACCTGTCCAAGCAGGCCAACGCCTACCGGCAGCTCTCGCTGCTGCTGCGCCGTCCGCCGGGACGCGAGGCGTTTCCCGGCGACGTGTTCTACCTGCACTCGCGCCTGCTCGAACGCGCGGTGAAGCTGTCCGAGGAAAACGGCGGCGGCTCGCTAACCGCGTTGCCCATCATCGAGACCCAGGCGTCCGACGTGTCGGCCTACATCCCGACCAACGTGATCTCAATCACCGACGGCCAGATCTTCCTGGAGAACGACCTGTTCTACCAGGGCGTGCGTCCGGCCATCAACGTGGGTATCTCGGTGTCTCGAGTCGGTGGTTCGGCCCAGACCAAAGCCATGAAGAAGATCGCCGGTTCGCTGCGTCTGGATCTGGCGCAGTACCGCGAGCTGCAGGCCTTCGCCCAGTTCGGCAGCGACCTGGACAAGGCCACCCAGAACCAGCTGACCCGCGGCGAGCGCATGGTCGAGATCCTCAAGCAGGGACAGTACGTGCCCCTGTCCGTGGAGAAGCAGGTGGCCATCATCTACGCGGGCACCCAGGGTTATCTGGACGACCTGTCGACCGACGTGCTGGCCCAGTGGGAGCAGGACTTCTACGCCTTCATGGACGAGAAGTACAGCAGCGTGCTGCACGACATCCGTACCAGCGGCAAGCTGGAGGAGACGACCGAGGAGACCCTGAAGGCCGCCATCGAGGAGTTCAAGTCCTCTCAAGAACTCCAGAACGAGGGCTAGGAGGTAGCTCGTGGCAGGCGCCGGCATCAAGATCATCAACAAGCGGATCCGCTCGGTCAAGTCGACCCAGCAGATTACCAAGGCCATGAAGATGGTCTCGGCCGCCAAGCTGCGCCGCGCCCAGGAGCGCCTGCTGGCCGGACGCCCCTACTCGTCCAAGCTGCGGCAACTGTTGCAGCGGCTGGCCGAAGCGGGCGACGGGGGCCACCCCCTGTTCGAACAGCGCGAGGTCGAGCGCCGCCTGTTCGTGGTGGTCACCTCGGACAAGGGACTCTGCGGCGCCTACAACATGAACGTGATCCGCGCCGCCCTGGCCGAGATCGACGCGTCCATCGAGGCCGGCGTCGAGACCAGCGTCTACGCGGTGGGCCGCAAGGCCAGGGATTTCTTCCGCAAGCGCGAGTACGACGTGGTCGCCTCGCACGACGACTTCGGCGGCTCGGCGAGCGACGACAAGGCGCGCCGGGTCACCGAGTTCGTGGTCCAGCGCTTCGGCGACGGCGAGGTGGACGAGGTCAAGCTGGCCTACGCGAAATTCGTCAGCACCATGACCCAGCGTCCCGCGGTGCAGACCGTACTGCCCATCACGCCGCCGGAGAAGACAGACGAGGAAGAGGACGCCGCGGCCCTGGAATACATCTGGGAGCCGGGTCGCGAGGTCATCTACGCGGCGCTGCTGCCCCAGTACCTGCGCAACACCGTGTACATAGTGCTCTGCGAGGCCTTCGCCAGCGAGCACGGCGCGCGCATGACCAGCATGAGCGCGGCGACCAAGAACGCCGGCGAGATGATCGACGCCCTGACGCTGCAGCGCAACCGCGAGCGCCAGGCCGCCATCACCCAGGAAATCAGTGAGATCGTAGGCGGCGCGAACGCGCTGTAGTGCTCTGTCGAGCCTCAATTTATCGGTTCGCAGGGTCACGAGTGGTCAGATGCAAGGCACAGGAGCGCAGGACTAGCAGTAGCTAATTCAAGCGAGTGTAACGCGGCAGATGGCCGCTTGAGAGCTTGCGAACCGATAAATTGAGGCTCGACAGAGCACTTGTCTAAACAGGAGAAGAGAAGCCAATGGCCGAGAACACCGGTAGCGTAGTGCAGGTCATCGGTCCCACCGTGGACCTGGAGTTCGATTCCGACCACCTGCCCGCAATCCTCAACGCCATCAAGGTCGTCGACACCAAGCAGGACATCGACCTGACGGTCGAGGTGGCGCAGCACATCGGCAACAACCAGGTGCGCTGTATCGCCATGGACTCCACCGACGGCCTGGTGCGTGGCATGAAAGCCGTCGACACGGGCGCGCCCATCAGCGTGCCGGTCGGCAAGCAGAGCCTCGGTCGTCTCTTCAACCTCTTGGGCGAACCCATCGACGCCAAGGAACCTCTGGAAGAACCCGACAAGCGCGCACCCATCCACCGCGCGCCCCCGCTCCTGCAGGAGCAGGGCGAGGCCAACGAGATCTTCGAGACCGGCATCAAGGTCGTCGACCTGCTGGCCCCCTACGTCAAGGGCGGCAAGATCGGCCTGTTCGGCGGCGCCGGCGTGGGCAAGACGGTCATCGTGATGGAGCTGATCCGCGCCATCGCCGCCGAGCACGGCGGCTACTCGGTGTTCTGCGGCGTGGGCGAGCGCACGCGCGAGGGCAACGACCTCTACCTGGAGATGAGCGAGTCGGGCGTGCTCAAGAACACGGCGCTGGTGTTCGGCCAGATGAACGAGCCCCCCGGAGCCCGCCTGCGCGTGGCCCTGAGCGGCCTGACCATGGCCGAGCACTTCCGCGACGAGATGAAGCAGGACGTACTCCTGTTCATCGACAACATCTTCCGTTTCACCCAGGCCGGCTCCGAAGTGTCCGCGCTGCTGGGCCGCATGCCCAGCGCCGTGGGCTACCAGCCGACCCTCGCCACGGAGATGGGCGAGCTGCAGGAGCGTATCACCTCGACCCGCAACGGTTCGATCACCTCGGTGCAGGCCATCTACGTGCCCGCCGACGACTTGACCGACCCCGCGCCGGCCACCGCCTTCTCGCATCTCGACGCCACCACCGTGTTGTCGCGCCAGATCGCCGAGCTGGGCATCTACCCGGCCGTCGACCCGCTGGACTCCACCAGCCGCATCCTCGACCCGCGCTACATCGGCCAGGAGCATTACGACGTGGCCCGCTCGGTGCAGGGCGTGCTGCAGCGCTACAAGGACCTGCAGGACATCATCGCCATCCTCGGCATGGACGAACTCGGCGACGACGACAAGCTCGCCGTCATGCGCGCCCGCAAGATCCAGAAATTCCTGTCGCAGCCCTTCTTCGTGGCCGAGGTCTTCACCGGCGCGGCCGGCCGCTACGTGAAACTCGAAGACACGATCAGCAGCTTCAAGGACCTGGTCGACGGCAAGTACGACCACATCCCCGAGCAGGCGTTCTACATGTGCGGCGGCATCGACGAGGTCCTGGAGAAGCACGAGAAGATGCAGGCGGAGGCATAGCCGATGGCCAAGTCGTTCAAGGTGACCATCACTACTGCGGAACAGCAGCTGCTGGAGACCGAGTCGGTTTCGTTGACGCTGCCGGGGATCGCCGGGTATCTGGGGATCTGGGCTAATCATGCGCCGTTGGTTACGGCGTTGGTGCCTGGGGTTATGACGTTGAAGCATGACGAGTCCGGGAGCAAGGACAGCGTCAGTATCTTTGCGGTGAGCAACGGGTTTGTCGAGGTGGCGGGGAACGAGGTTTCGGTGATGGTGGACTCTTGTGAACCGGCCTACGAGATCGACGAGACTCGCGCCGAGGAGGCGTTGGAGCGGGCTAAGGGGCGGCTTGAGGAGACGGATGATCCCAAGGTGGATGTAACGCGGGCTGGGGCGGCGCTGGCGCGGGCTCGGGCTCGGTTGATGGTGGTGGGGAAGGGGAAATAGGGCGGTCGAGACAACTTGATTACGATGAAGCGAGTCCCTGGAGATGGGGGGCTCGTTTTTTCATGGATCGCATCTCGGCAGACACCCTCGGCCCAATTTGAGCATCCCATCACCGCCTACGGTGTTTTCCGGCGGCAGGACGAATACAAGTGCCAGACCGGTGTCGCAGACGAGACGGCAGATATACCGACGGGCCTTGCCGGAGAGAAACTCGCGGGGTGGGATTTCCTGGCGTATGTCCCGGCCAATGGCGACGACATCTACCAGTACGTGGCGCCGACCCTGTGTGATTCCACGTCCGAGGGCATCTGCTGGTCCGTGTTCTTCCTCAGGACCCTGACGCCGGATCCGTTCACCTACTACGACACGCACCCCGACAGCGGCTACAGCGTCGACAACCTCGTGCCCGGCGTGCCCGGGGGCTTCAAGGTCGACTTCGCCGTCGAAGGCAACTCGCTCCAGTGGGACGAGAATTTCGACCCCGACGTGCAGTACTACAACGTCTACCGCGGCGATCGGGACGACTGCGAGTCCGTGGTCGGCGAGCCCCTGATCTCGGTCGCCGGCACCGACTGGACCGACGACCTCGGTGGCGCGCCCGGAGATCCCTGGGACTACTGCTACTGGATCACGGCCGTCGATTTCTGCGGCAACGAGAGCGAGCCGATCCTATGGGATGAATCTTCCGTGACCGGCGTCAACGCACCGGACACTCCCCGGCAGTACGCCCTGCATAGCTGTTACCCCAACCCGTTCAACCCCTCGACGAAGATCCGCTTCGACCTGCCCAGGTCGCAGCACGTGAGGCTCACGGTTCATGCCGTGGATGGACGTAGGGTAACCTCGCTGATCAACGAACCAAGGACCGCGGGACGCCACGAGGCCATATGGAACGGGTGTGACGACCACGGCCGCCAGATTCCTTAGGGTGTCTACTTCTACCGCCTCGAAGCCGGCGAGTATGTCGAGACGAGGAAGATGACGCTGTTGAAATAGGCGCGCCGAATGGCCTGGTAACGCGCTCCTATCGCAGGCGACAAAGAAACAACCCCGCTCTCACCAGGAGAGCGGGGTTGTCAGCAGACACGAATTACCGGGCCTCAGGCCCAATCAACCGTGCTTACCACCTGGAACCGCCACGCGGTTCGCGCGGGCGCGCCTCGTTGACGTTCAACGCGCGACCATCGACTTCCTTGCCGTTGAGGGCCTGGATGGCCTGCATGGCGGCGTTGTCGTCGGTCATCTCCACGAAGCCGAAGCCCCGGGAGCGATCGGTGTCGCGGTCGGTGACGACCTTGGCGCTCGCGACTTCGCCGTGCTCGGCGAAGACGGCGGCCAGTTCGCGGTCGTCACAGTTGAAGCTGAGGTTGCCCACATAGATCTTTTTCACAAAACACTTCCTTGGAACGTGTGGGGAACGGCTTCGTATCCATTATCGGTTCTTTAGGCCGAACCCCATCAAAAAAAGACTGGCGGGGTCGCCAGTCCACGGGCGCAAGGTAAGGGATTATCCCGGTACCGCAAGGCGTTTTTCATTTATTCCCTAATATTTTTAGAGCCGTGGGGCCGGGCAATCCAGGCCAATCCGCCTTAAATT
>CAYMCR010000134.1:0-1135 GCA_964389015.1 uncultured Fibrobacteraceae bacterium
GCGGAAACCCGGCCTCAGTTCAGGTGGGCAATTAGGGAATCGCTCAATTTAGGTTAATCTAACTTCCGACTACTGGCCTCCGGCAACTCCTCTCCCTTCGCCACAAACCCCAGCGAAACCGAATTGACACAATGCCGCGTGTCCTTCGGCGTGTGGCCCTCGCCCAGGAACACGTGGCCCAGGTGTCCGCCGCAGTTCTGGCAGAGTATCTCCGTGCGGCGGCCGTCGGCGTCGACCTCGCGTCGGACTGCGTCGGGGATCTCGTCGTCGAAGCTGGGCCAGCCGCAGCGGGCGTCGAACTTGTCGGCGGAGCGGTACAGCGGCGCGTTGCAGCGCTTGCAGATGAAGGTGCCCTTTTCCCAGTAGGTATCGTATGCGCCTGAGAAGGGATGCTCTGTCCCTTTGTTGAGGATCACCCGCGCTTCCTCGTCGCTCAGTTCATTGTACGTCACGGTCGAGTCCTCCTTTGCGGTGTCGGCGCACGCGCCGGTCGCCAGCAGCCACACCGACAGGATGATCAGCGCTCTCATCGCTGGCCTCACTTGATGATGCTGTCCTTGCCCGGCAGCCGCCGCAGCACGCCTAGCTGACCGACGTGATAACTCTCGTGGAAGGCGAGGCCGGCCAGCAGCGAACCGACGGTCTCGTTCTCGTCGTTGCCGGGACTGAAAGGGGCGGGCTCTTCGAGGCGCTCCTCGGTCAAGGTCTGTAGGCCGGCCATGATCCTGTCCTGCGCGGCGGTGAAGGCTTGTTTGATCTGGTCGAAGGACTCGGCGTCGTCGTTGTCGGCGACGGCCGCCGCGCCGCGACGGTATCGCGCGCGCGGTTCCTGGCCCCAGACCGGTTCCTGTCCCAGCACTTCCAGGAGAGTCTGTCGCGTCGCCGCGATGTGTCCGGCCACCCAGTTGGGGCAGTTGCCCGCCGTGGCGGGTTGTGCCAGACTTTCTTCGTGCGTGACGTCCGCGATGGTCTTGGTGAAGGTCCAGTTCGTGTAGTTGAACTGGATGGCCAGGGTCTGGGCGAGATCGCGGGGAGCTGGCATGGCGTTTCCCTCCGGGTTCGTGCGCGGCGGATATGGAATACATCTCAAACCCATATTATCGGCGAGAACACGCGTAACCACCATGCATTACTC
>CAYMCR010000134.1:1235-5405 GCA_964389015.1 uncultured Fibrobacteraceae bacterium
TTACATTGCAGACGTAATCTCATGCCGTAGCGATCTCCAACACGGTGGTTCCCTACATCTCAAACCCATATTATCGGCGAGAACACGCGTAACCACCATGCATTACTCGGGTGGGGTTCTCAATCGACATGTCTACCTACCCCACGAGAGACCCCAACTGTGGATCCGTGTGATCACGTGGCGATCCTGCTCCGACGCGCGGCGTCATGGCACGAAAGATTCGCCCGGTAGCGCAAACGAATAAGTTGCGCCGTCGTGACCGGGGGAGCCTTGAGGGAACACAACGAGCGCAGGCGGCCCCGGGGGTACAGATCTCCCGGGGCTTGCCCGTTTTACATTGCAGACGTAATCTCATGCCGTAGCGATCTCCAACACGGTGGTTCCCTATGGCTACTTCGACGGCTCGACGCGGTCTCGGCGTATTCGCTCTCGCGCTGCTGCTTTTCCTCCCGGTTTTCGTAACGCTCCTGGCCGGCGCGGCCGGTGCGGCGCTGGTGCGGCCGTATCCCGGTTACGGCAACTTTCCCATCACCGTCGACGTGGCCTATCGCTGGCAGGACGACGGATCCCTCGACCTGGAAGTGATGGTGGAAGTGCGCAGCGGGCATCTCCTGTTCGTGCGCGCCAGGCGCGAGCTGCCTTTCCAATCCGATCTGGACGTCTCGATCCGGCTCGAGAGCCCGGGCGGCTCGTGCTATGAACTCGACGAGCACGTGGTGATCCGCGAGCAGACGCTCGCGGACGCCGTCTCCCGTGATCGCGTCCACAACCTGACCTTCCTGCTCGAGAACGTGACCGCCCCCAGCGGCGATCTGGGCGTACGCGTGGTCGACCGCCATCAGGAGCGGCGGGGCGCCCGCGACTTCCGCGATCACCCGCACGCCTTCAGCGAGATGCATTGCTACTGGGTGGCTCCGGAACCACCCTCCGCCTTCACGGGTTTCTCGCTGGGCGATCCGCTGTTCCTGCGCGGCTACCAGGAAGTGGATCTGTTCGGGCGCCGCATCCTGCGGAACGTCGACGAGGCGCGTGCCTCCATGCTGGATCGACTGCATCTGGGGCGTCTGTACGGGCTGCGGCAGCGGTACCTGCAGTTCGCCTGCGAGGTCTATGCGCCCCCCGAGAACAGGGCCGACGTGCTCGCTCACGAAGGTCTGCTGTTGCAGATCGTCTCGCGGGAACTCCGTTTTGCCGTCACCGACACCCTCACCTTCGACGACACGCAGCGGACCAATCTGGGCCTGGGCCGACCGGTCATGATCTTCCACGAAGTCGACGTGGAGTCGCTGCCGCCCGGCGCCTACCTGCTGAGCTGTGTGCCGCTGGACGGCAAGGGCCGTCCCTGGGTGACGGAGTTCGACATCGTGTGGAGCATGGGCGTACCGCGCCGTCGCGGCGACGAGGAGCTGGCCGTCGCCCGCCTCCTGCTGCCGCCGGACGAGGTGGACGTCTTCAAGGGCGCCGACCCGGTCGGCCGCGCCGAAATGCTGGACGCTTTCTGGAACCCCCTGGATCCCGCGCCGGACACGCCCCAGAACGAGGCCTGGATCGAGTTCCAGGAACGCATCGGCTACGTGCGGCAGCACCTGGGCGGTTTCGGTCTGGACGGTTCGCTGGACCCGCGCGCCGAGGTCTACCTGCGGCTGGGTACGCCGTCGCGCGTCGTCTTCGAGAAGGATTCCTCCAACGAGTCCCTGCGGACCGATCCCAACCAGGACAAGTGGACGGACTTTGCGGGTTTTGTCGATTCATACCAGGGCATGAACATGATCTCGGTCGACGGCGTCTCGGCGAGCATGAAGGGCACGATAGCTTCCACGAATGACGTTTCCGTTCAACACACCGGCTACGGGCAGTCCACCGGCCGCTTCCCCGGCTCGCGCGTCGACCCGCTCATAGGCATGTATGAACACCGCCTCGCCCGGCACTCCAGGGGCAACACCTTCGCGAAGGAACCGGTGTCGGAAACCTGGTTCTACGAGCACGGAGGCTTCCCGCTCTTCGCGCACGATTGGTCCGACGGCGTGCCGCGAGGCTTCCAGTTCGCCTTTCTGCCCGACCAGGGGAGCTATCGACTGCTGCGGGTGGGGGAGCTGGCGGTCGAGGACTAGGTCCGACTCCCCAGCCCGAATTATTCTCCTGCTGCGCGATCAAGCCCCGGACGCTATTATGTCGGTCAACCGGATGGAGCCGATTTGAGTCCGACCACGACCACGCAGCGCACTGTCGCCCTGATCCACAACAAGCCGGTCCACTACCAGGTGCGGCGCAGCCGACGGGCGCGCAGCCTCAGCCTGAACGTCACTCAGCGCAAGGGGCTCGAGGTAGTGCTGCCCTGGCGCTGGACCCTGTCCGACGTGGACCGCGCCCTGGACGAGCACGCCGACTGGATCGATCGCCAGGTCGACGCATTCGGCGTGCGTCACGGTCCGCCCGTGCGCGAGTTGACCACCGGCCAGCGTGTGCTGGTGCTCGGCGAGCCGCGCGAGCTGCGAATCGAAGGTCTCGACGGATCCCGTCGCCGCGGCCGGGTGTCCGCCGAGGACGGCGCTCTGCTCGTCCGGCTGGCGCCCGAGGACCTGCTGGATCCCCGACCAGCGCTGGAACGTTGGCTGCGCAACCTGGCGCGTACGCATCTCAAGGCGCGGGTGCGCGACCTGGCCGCCCCCCACGGCTTCAAGCCCGGCAAGGTGATCGTCGGCGAGCGCACCACGCGCTGGGGCAGCTGCTCCAGCCGCGGCAACCTGTCGTTCTGCTTCCGGCTGGTCATGGCGCCGCCGGAGGTGATCGACGCGGTGGTCTGCCACGAACTCTGCCACCTGGTCCATTTGAACCACGGCCCGCGCTTCCACGTCCTGCTGGACCGGATCTGTCCGGATCATGGCGAGCGGACGGAATGGCTGCGCGAGCATCACGACGAGTTGGTGATCTGATGACTGAACTGCTTACACGTGTAAACGTCCTCGACCTGCTCCACGAGTTCACCAGGACGGATGGCCTGCGCCGCCACGCCTACGCCGTGGAAGCGGCCATGCGCGCCGCCGCCGTACGCACCGGCGACGATCCCGAGTACTGGGGCGCCGTGGGCCTGCTGCACGACTTCGACTACGAGATGTTTCCCGAGGCGCCCGACCATCCGCTGAAGGGCGCGGAGATCCTGCGGGAGCGTGGTTATCCCGAGGAATTCGTGCGGACCATCCTGTCCCACGCCGTATACACCGGCGTGCCGCGCGAGACCGACTGCGCCAGGTGGCTCTTCGCCGTGGACGAGCTGTGCGGTTTCTGTATGGCCTGCGCCCTGGTCCAGCCCGACAAGAAGATCGCCCAGGTGAAGGTCAAGTCGGTGCGCAAGAAGCTCAAGAAGAAGGACTTCGCGGCCAAGGTGAACCGCGACGAGATCGCCGAGGGCGCTGCCGATCTGGGACTGGAGCGGGACGAGGTGGTCGAACACGTGTTGGCCGCCCTGTGCGGGATCGCGGACGAACTGGAGCTCTGACATGAAGAAGCTGGACCTGGGTTGCGGCCCGCACACCAAGCTGGAGGGCGCGATCGGGCTGGATATGAGAGCCGCCCCCCACGTGGACGTGGTCCATGATCTGAACGATACGCCCTATCCCTTCGAGGACGACACCTTCGATCACGTGGAGATGTTCCACATCATCGAACATCTCGACCGCCCGCTGGACACGATGGCCGAGGTGCATCGCATCGCCCGGCCCGGCGCCACGGTGCGGATCATCACGCCCCATTACTCCTCCCAGCTCTCGTACGGGGATCTGGAGCATCACCACCATCTCGGCTACATCACCTTCCAGACCCTCCAGGGCACCGGCCTGTTCACGATCGTGAAGCACAAGCTGTGGTTCACCGACATGTACCAGTTGTTCGGCATCGCCTGGCTGGCCAACCGCTGGCCGCGGCGCTGGGAAAAGTACCACGCCTTCGTCTTCCCGGCGCTGTACGTGGAGGTGTTGCTGCGGATCGAGAAGCCGGACGGGCGGGACAGCCGGTCGCTGGTGGAGGAGTACATGTACTAGGTGTCAGAAACCCACGCCCAGCGACCAGGATACGAGGCCGTCGGACGAAGCCGCATTACCGCCCACCTTCGCCAGGTATCCCAGGCTGACGTTGAAGAAGAACAGCCCGATCTCGCCCTCGCCGCCTACGTAG
>CAYMCR010000135.1:0-5405 GCA_964389015.1 uncultured Fibrobacteraceae bacterium
AGAAAGAAAACAAGGCCCATGGTTAGAATGACTTGACCAAAGTTAAAGGTGTAAACTACGACTTGGTCGGGTGGGCTGGAGACGGCTGCGGTTTCTGAACCCTGGTCGAGGTTCTCCGCCAAGTCGTTCAGCGCGGCGAGCAACAATTCGGCACGGTTGGCCCCCCGCACCGTCGATCCGCTACGCCCGGCCCGCTTGCGTATCGTCTCGAGCAGGACCTCGTAGCGGGCGTACTGTTCGGACGTGAAGGTCACGCTCACCGTGATCGGGGTATCATCGAGCTCCGAGACCGACGACGATTCGTCAAGACCCAACATCGGCTGATCGTCCACCTGCGCCGCCTGCCGAGTCCGCTGCCGCGCTACCCGCACTTTCTGCTCCAGACTGCGACTACTTGAGCGCCCCGCTTCGGTGATCCACCTCTCTTCGCTCTCAGGTGTGGCTACCTTGGCCACCTCCCGCGCCTTGGTCCAGCCCAGCTCACCGGCGGCGACCGACCGACGCAATCGCGGCAGCTCCTCGAGCGCCCCCGCCAGCCGCACGAACTGCGAGGTCTTGCTCGGTGTGAAACCAAGAGCCTCGGCAGCGTAGACCTGTATTGATGAGTAGCCGAGATCCCGATACAGCTTGCGGCGCAGCATCTCACCGAACAACAGGACGGCATTCTTTTCAGCAAGTTGGAGTGCACGTAGCGCGGCTTCGAGGCGGGTATGGATTTCGTTGGCGGACATAAAAAACCTCCCAGAAAACGAGCGTTTCGTGGGAGATCGAAACGGTTGCAATCGATGGGTACAATATAGTCGAAAAACACCAGTCCGTCAAGCGCTAACCATCGACAATATAATGAGTTACGGGCTTAGGCGGGCATGATTTATGCGCGCCAAAAAGCCCCCAACCACACAAGAATCAATACCGCACACCACCACAAATCGGAACGTTCTCGACAGCTAAGCAGAGCCGGTACTGACGCATCACACCCTACCGCATCTCCTCCGTCATCCCGATCCGCTTCGTCTTGAAACTCAGGCACATCAGCCCCACCGCCAGCCGCTCGTTGCGCACGATGACATCCGCGGGCACCTTGATCTCCGTCGGCGTGAAGTTCCAGAGGCCGTTGATGCCCGCCGCGATCATGTCTTCCGCCACGACTTGCGCCACCTCCATGGGTACCGTCAGCACGCCCAGTTTCACGGAATTTTCGCTGACGAATTCCCGCATCTCGGACATGTGCCTGATCTTCACGCCCCGGATCTCGAGGCCCACCAGCCGTGAATCGATATCGAAGACGCCCAGCAGGGGGAAGCCCTGACGCTCGAAGTTCAGATAGTTGGCCAAGGCGTTGCCGAGATGCCCGGCGCCGGCGATGACCATCGGGACCGGCTCGTCGACGCCGATGATCTCGCGCAAGGCCGGCACCAGCTTGTCGACCGAGTACGGTCGGCCGGGCTTGCTGAAGCCGCCGAAGTAATGGAAGTCGTGACGAAGTTGGCTGGCCTTGATGTCCAGCGAGGTCGCCAGTTGCCGGGACGAGACCTCCTGCACCCCCGCCTGCTGGAGCAGGATCAGCTTGTCGAGGTAGAGCGGCAGACGCTTGATCGTGGCATCGGGCACACGGAAGCGTTTTCCCTTGTTGCTGACTATGGTCAAGGCGATCATCCTTCGCCGCGTCGGGAGACGCGAAGTTGTTGATTATAGGCCAATCCTGTTACCGATATCACAGAAGTACACTAAGTCATAACAACTGTCATTGTCAAGACGGGACTGGCAGGTCCGCCGCAGGTTGGAAAATGGCATTGGAAGGCGGTCCGGTACCGCCTATATTTGCCGCGGTTACTCGCCGTTGACGCGAAATCCGACTTCGGGACAGGACCGGCATGAGCGACGTCACGTCATTCGATCCTCTGCAGCACGCGCCGCTGCCCGTACACGGCAGCTGGTGCGCGGCGGACTACGAGGCCCTGGGCTTCATGGTCGGCCTCGAGGTGCACCAGCAGCTGTTGACCGACCGCAAACTCTTCTGCCGCTGTCCCGCCGGACGGTACACGCAGGATCACGACGTGGAGATCCTGCGACACATGCGTCCGACCCTCTCGGAGATGGGCGACTACGACGGCACTGCATTAATGGAGTTCAAGACCCGCAAGCGGATCACCTACCTGCTCGACAACGAATCGGTCTGCACCTACGAGATGGACGACGCGCCGCCCTTCGAGATGGACCCGCGCGCGCTGGACATCTCCATCGCCATCTCCCTGATGCTGGGGCTGCAGGTCGTCGACGAGATCCACATCGCGCGCAAGCAGTACCTGGACGGCAGCATCCCCACCGGTTTTCAGCGCACGGCCATCATCGGCGTCACCGGGAAGATCCCCTTCGATGGCCGCCAGATCGGCATCCGGCAGCTGTCGATCGAGGAGGATTCCTGCCGCGAGGTGGCCGACCGGGGCCACGACCGCGTCTTCCGCACCGACCGCCTGGGCACGCCGCTGATCGAGACCGTCACCGAGCCCGACATGCACACGCCGGAGGAGGCGGCCGCGGTCTGCGAGCTGCTGCGCCGCCTGGCGCGGGCCTCGGGGATGGTCCGCACCGGTGTCGGCGCCGGACGCCAGGACGTGAACGTGAGCATCGCCGGCGGCACCCGTGTGGAAATCAAGGGTGTCTCGTCCATCAAGCAGATCCCCGTGCTGGTACACAACGAGGCGCTGCGGCAGCGGAGTCTGCTGGCCATCCGCAGCGTCCTGCAGAACCGCGGCGTGACCTCGTCCTCGATCGAAGACCACTGGCTGGACGTCACCGACACCCTGCAGGGCACCACCTGGCGTGATCTGCACGAAGCCCTCGCCGACGGCGCCCATGCGGCGGCCGTACCCCTGCCCGGCTTCGAGGGGCTGATCAACACCCCGACCCAGCCGCACACCTTCTTCTTCAAGGAATTCGCGGACCGCGTGCGTGTGGTGGCCTGCCTCGACTCCCAGCCCAACGTCGTCTGCTCGACCAGCGAGGCCGAGACCCTGACGGGCGCCGAATGGACCCGCGTCGAGAAGAAATGCGGCGTCGAGCACGGCACGCCCGTGATGGTCGTCTGGGGCCCCGAACGCGACGTCGAAACGGCGGCGAGCGAGATCCTGATCCGCGCCCGCGACGCCGTCGAGGGCGTGCCGTCGGAGACGCGTCAATCGCTGCCGGACGGCACCAACGGATTCGAACGCATCCTGCCCGGCCCGAGCCGCATGTATCCCGATACTGACCTGCCCCCGATAGTCCTGACACGCGAGCGCGTGGCCGCGCAGGGCACCGCCCTGCCCGAACCGCCCTGGGACAGGCTCGCCCGCCTGCGCGAGGCCGGCGTCGGCGAGGATCTGGCGACGCGCCTGGCCATCCATCCGGCCTACGCCCTCTTCAGCCACCTGCGGGGACGCCTGGACGGCGGTCCGATCACCCCCACCGGCCTGGCTTCGCTGTTGCTGGACCGGGACACGCCGCGACCCGTCAGCCTCAAGGCGACCGGCGACTGGTGGGAGCGGGCGATCACGCGCGTGAATGCAGGCAAGGCCGTGCCGGAGGGCATCTGGAACGGCGAGGACGAACCGCCCGCCGCCCTGGACGAGGCCATGGCCAGACGTGTGTGCGAGGAGGAACTCGCGGCGTTGCCGTCCACCCTGCCCGCGGATCCGGACCAGCGGGAGCGCACGGTCATGGGCCTGGTCATGAACAGGCTGCGCGGGCTCGTCCCGGGCGCGACCGTCGCCGCCTGGGTGAAGGAGGCACAGCTGTGAGCGAGGACTACAAGGGCTATCGCGAGCCCACGCTGGCGGTCCTGAAACGCTTCGCGGCCCCGGTCTGGAGCGAGGTGACCATCCGCACCGAACGCGGCGAGTTCGCGGGCCTGATCCTGCCCCGCAGCGAGACCGCGGACGCCGAGCACATCGTCCTGAAGATGATCACCGGTTACAACGTGGGCCTGCACTACGACTCGGTCGAGGAGATCTCCGTCCACGGACGCAAGGTCGCCAACTACAAGATCCCCGAGAAGGACTTCCCCTACGCAGAGGGCAAGCCGCGGGTGAAGCTCTTCGGCACCGGCGGCACGATCGCCTCCCGGCTGGACTACCGCACCGGCGCGGTGATCCCCGCCTTCTCCCCCGGCGAGCTCTACGGCTCGGTGCCCGAGCTGGCCGACATCTGCAACCTGGAGACCGAGAAGCTCTACGGCGTCTTCAGCGAGAACATGGCGCGCGAGCAGTGGATCGGCCTGGCCGAGGCCATCGGCAAGGAGATCGCCAAGGGCGTGGACGGCATCGTCGTCGGCCACGGCACCGACACCATGCACCACACCGCCGCGGTCCTCTCGTTCATGGTGCAGGACTCGCCGGTGCCCATAGTGATGGTGGGCTCCCAGCGCTCGAGCGACCGGCCGTCGAGCGACGCGGCCATCAACCTGATCAACGCCACGCGCACCGCCGCCACCAGCGACATGGCCGAGGTCATGGTCTGCATGTTCGGCCCCACCAGCGACAAGTACGGGCTGCTGCACCAGGGCACGCGCGTGCGCAAGATGCACTCGTCCTATCGCTCGACCTTCCGGACCCTCAGCGACATCCCCCTCGGGCGGGTCGACGAGAACGGCGTCACCCCCATCAAGACCGACTACAGCCGGCGCCGCGACGACAATAACGTCAAGATCACCCCGGTCTTCGACGACCGCGTCTCGCTGGTCTACTACTACCCGGGCATGCGGCCCGACATCATCGACTCCCTGGTGGCCAACGGCTACCGGGGCATCGTGATCGCCGGCACGGGCCTCGGCCACGTCAACCGCCCCCTGTACGACGCCATCGACCGCGCCCACAAAGCGGGCGTGGCGATCTACATGACCGTCCAGACTCTCTGGGGCTACGTCCAGATGTACGTCTACGAGACCGGGCGCGAGCTAATGGAGCGGGGCGTGGTGCCCACGGCCAACATGCTGCCCGAGGTGGCGTACATGAAACTGGGTTGGGCGCTGGGGCAGACCGACGACCTGGCACGGATCAAGGAGATCATGCTGACGACGATCTCACGCGAGATAACCGAGCGGGAGCCGCAGAACGGGTATCTGGTATATCAGGGAGGATTGCCGGAGGTGGAGCGGTTCATGTCGGAGCATTGGAAGTAGGGGGCCGGGGCATGACCCTCGACGAGGACGGCGGGTCTGCACTTCCTGTGCAGACCCGCCTTGGCGTTCCGCCTGCTCCGGCTTCCTGCCTCCGCAGACTGCACGACACCTCGTCGAGGATCATGCCCCGGCCCAGAGGGGTCGACAATCAGCGTCGTGATGGCTGCGATCAATGCGAGCTTTCCTGCTCTAACTAGAGCCTGTCCCATAAGCCCCCTTTTTTCAACCCCGCCTTTCCCGGGCCGAG
>CAYMCR010000136.1:0-5246 GCA_964389015.1 uncultured Fibrobacteraceae bacterium
TATACGTCAGCGTATATAGGGATCTAGGTACTTAGTTATGCCATCCCGTGTAAATAAAAAAGGCGGCCACACGGGCCGCCTTCGGTATCCATACCGGATTAATGCGCTCAGCCGAAGCCCGCGTGTCCACAGCCACCGCCACCACCGCTACCGGTGACGCTCTCGGCGCCGCAGGCGAAGGTCGACACCTGCCGCTCGATCTCGTGGGAGCCGCATTCGGGACAGGGCACCTCGCCCGCCTCCACCTGGGCCATCGTGGCCAGGTCCTCGAACTCGGCGCCGCAGCCGGTGCATTTGAACTCGTACATGGGCATAACGGTCACCTCAGGTCCGTGGGCCGTCTCGTTTTTCGTCCTGTTCGTCCCGATCACCGATCGAGCAGCTCCGGGAAGCTCAGGTAGGCACGCCCAGGCGGGGCAAAACCCACTGCACCAGGACGAAATACAAGACCACAATACCAATTATCTTCAGCAAGACACACCATTCGCCGTGGAACTTCATTGTCAATTGACGACTAATATAAGCGTGTTCGCCCGCGCGTCAACCTCAGAAGGCGCTCTTGATCCATCCTCCGTCCGCCGCCATGCTTTGTCCGGTGATAAAACCCGCCTGCGCCGACATCAAAAAGGCGACCAGCGCGCCGAAATCCGCGGGCTCGCCCGTGCGTCCGACCGGGATCTCGCTCACCCACTCGGCCAGCACCGCTTCGCGCCCCGGGGCGCCCTGCTCGATCTTGCGTTTGATGAGCCGCTCCAGGGCGCTGGTGACGTGGATCCCCGGCTCCACGGAGTTGACAGTGACCCCGTGTGGCGCTCCCGCCAGGGACAGATCCTTGACCAGGGCCTTCACCGCGGGACGGATCACGTTGGACAGGGTCAGGTTCTCCACCGGTTGGCGCACCGCCACGGAGGTGACGGCCACGATCCGGCCGAACCGGCGCTCCATCATGCCCGGCAGCACGCGGCGACAGGTGCGCACGGCGCTGTCGAAGGTCAGACGGTAGGCCTGCTCCCACTGGTCGGGCGTCAGCTCCAGGAAGTTGCCCGCGGGCGGACCGCCGGCGTTGACCAGACAGAGGTCCACGGGCCCCAGGGCACCCTCCACCTCGCTGACGAAATCCTCCAGAACACCCGGCTCGGCCAGGTCCACACGGCCGGCCAGGACGCGACCGTCGCCGGCGGCGGTCGTCGCCGCGGTGGCCTCGGCCAGGTCCTGCTCCCCGCGCGCGCAGATGGCCACGTGCGCTCCCTCGGCGGCGAGGGCCACGGCGACGGCGCGTCCGAGTCCCCGCGAGCCGGCTGTCACCAGGGCCACGCGCCCCTTGATTCCAAGATCCAAGACGTTCCTCCTTGCGGGCCGGGTGGCCCTTGCTATAAGTTTGGCGTTCGATTCTAGCGGTTTTCGCGGTCCTTGCCCACCCCTGCGGGGAGAATCCAGTGCCCGACTTCAAGCGTACCCTCGTCACCTCGGCCCTGCCCTACGCCAACGGCGAAATCCACCTGGGCCACCTGGCCGGCGCGTACCTGCCCGCCGACTTCTACGTGCGCTACCTCCGTCTGCGCGGCCGCGACGTGCTGTACATCTGCGGCACCGACGAATACGGCGTGCCCATCACGCTGACCGCCGAGAAGGAGGGCATCGAGCCCAAGGAGCTGGTCGACCGCAACTACGCCTCGATCAACGCCTCGTTCCGGGACCTGGGCATGTCCTTCGACAACTTCTCGCAGACCAGCCGCGAGATCCACACCGAGACCAGCCAGGCCTTCTTCACGGACCTGCACTCCCGCGGTCTGCTCCAGCAGCGCACCGGCGAGCAGTTCTACAGTCCCAGCCAGGGGCGTTTCTTGGCCGACCGCTACATCGAGGGCACCTGTCCCCACTGCAAGGCCGAGAAGGCCCGCGGCGACCAGTGCGAGTCCTGCGGCACCAGTCTCAACCCCGAGGAGCTGATCGAGCCCCACAGCGTGCTGGACAACTCGCCCCTGGAGATGCGCGAGACAACCCACTGGTATCTGCCCCTGGACGCGTGGCAGCCGGCGCTGGAGAAATGGCTGGCGGGCCATCCGGACTGGAAGGAAAACGTCCTGAACTACTGCCGCGGCTGGTTCCAGAACGGCCTGGCCCCGCGCGCCGCCACTCGCGACCTGCACTGGGGAGTACCGGTGCCCCTGCCCGACCACGAGGGCAAGGTATTCTATGTGTGGTTCGACGCGCCCATCGGTTACATCTCATCCACGCGGGAATGGGCCGCCGCCCAGGGCGACCCCGAGGCCTGGCGCCTGTGGTGGCAGGACGCCGGCACGCGCCTGGTCCACTTCATCGGCAAGGACAACATCGTCTTCCACGCCATCATGTTCCCGGGCATGCTCATGCACCACAGCGAGGACTACGTCCTGCCCGACAACGTGCCCGCCAACGAGTTCCTCAACCTCGAGGGCAAGAAACTGTCGACGAGCCGCGGCTACGCGGTGTGGCTGCCCGAGTACCTGGAGAAGTTCACACCCGACACGCTGCGTTTCACCCTCGCGCGGACCCTGCCCGAGACCCGCGACACGGACTTCACCTGGAAGGGCCTGCAGGCGCGTCACAACAACGAGCTGGGCAATAATTTCGGCAATCTGATCAACCGGGTCTTCACCTTCACCCACAAGTACTTCGAAGGCAAGGTGCCGGCCTGGACGGACGCCGACCTGACCGATCTCGACCGCGCCGCCCTGGCCGAAGTGGCCGGCTGCATGGAGCGCTACGCCGCGCGCATGGAGGCCTTCGAGATCCGCGCCGCCATGGACGAGGTCTTCGCCGCGGGACAGGCGGGCAACCGCTACTTCGACGAGTCGGCCCCCTTCCGCACCCGCAAGACCGACATGGCCCGCTGCGGCGTCTCGCTCGCCGTGGCGCTGCAGCTGGTGCGCCAGATCGTCGTCATGCTGACGCCGATGATCCCTTTCGCCATGGAGAAGGCCTGGGCCTGGCTGGGTATGAGCGGTGATCTGCACCGCGGCGGCTGGGCGGAGGGTTTAGAGCCCCTGCCGGCCGGGCGCGAACTGGGCACGCCGGAGATCCTCTTTCCCCGTCTCGAGGACGAGGCCATCCAGGCGGAGATCGACCGTCTGGCGCAATTGGTGGAGGATCAGGACTGACCGGCTCGGGTCTTGCATAAGGTCCGGATAGCCCGCCGCTGTGACCGCGGCGGAGAAATCACTTGATTATGGACCGGGGCAAGTACCATAGTATCATGGTGTTGAGTCCCCCGTGACCCTCGGCTCTGGAGCGTGTTCCCCTGTTTTCGTTCGCTCGGCAACATCGGCTGCTCACTATCGTGGCGATCTGCACGTTCATGGTGCTTTTCACCGCCTTCGCGCGCCCCATTTTCCGCGACGCCGAGACCGCCGACCTGGATCACGCCGCCGGTCTGGACATGTCCGCCGCCGCCGACAGCATCGACATGCCACCCGCGGCCCTGGTGCCCGCAGTCGACGGGGACTCTATCGCCGGCCTGCGACCCCTGCCAGAAACCATCGTCGAGGACGACCTGGTCATCGGCCGCAACCAGACCTTCTACGAGGCCATGCGCAAGCTCGACGCCTCCCACGTCGACATCATGGCCCTGGTCAAGTCCTGCAAGCCGTACCGCAACCTGCGCAAGGTCCGCCGCGGCCACACTTTCCAGGTGGCCGTGGGTGATGACGGCCAGGTACTCCGCATGCGTTTCGATCTGGAGGACGCGGAGTCCTACATCGCCTTCCAGCGCAAGCCCGAGGGCGGCTACCTGGTCCACGAACTGACCTACCCGGTAGAGCATCGCGTCTGCGCGGTGGCCGGCATCGTCAGCGATTCCGTCTACGAGAGCCTCAAGGACCACGGCGCCCCGCCGGCCCTGGCCGCCAAGATGAACGACATCCTGGGCTGGGAAGTGGACTTCCGCCGCGATGTCCGCCTGGGCGACAGCTACCGCATCATCTACGAGGAGATCCATCGCGACGGCGAGTTCGTGCGCACCGGCCCCATCCTGGCCGTGGAATACGACAACCGGGGCGAGACCCACCGCGGCTTCCGCTTCGCGGTCGAGGAAGACCTCCCCGCCTATTTTGACGGCACCGGCCAGAGCCTCGAGAAGCAGCTCATGCGCGCGCCGCTGGAATACTCGCGCATCTCCAGCAGCTACTCGCACCGCCGCTTCCATCCGGTGCACAAGCGCTACATGCCCCATTTCGGCGTGGACTACGCGGCGCCGGTCGGCACCCCGGTGCGCGCCGCGGGCGACGGCGTAGTGGCCGAGGCGCGCTACAACAAGAACAACGGCCGCTTCGTGAAGATCAGGCACAACAACCAGTCGTACGAGACTTACTACCTGCACCTGTCGCGCTACGCCAAGGGCGTGAAGAAGGGCGTGAAGGTGCGGCAGGGACAGGTGATCGGGTACGTGGGCGCCTCGGGCGTGGCCACCGGCCCGCACCTGGATTACCGGGTGAAGAAGGACGGGCACTGGGTCAATCCGCGGCGGCTGAAGCTGCCGGCCAGTGCACCGGTGCCTGAGGAGCGGATGGCCGGGTTTAGCGATCAGGTTGCTCTTTATAGCTATTGCCTTGGGGCGCAGCCGATGAGTTGTGGGCCTCGTGAGGTTATTGCCACCTTGCCGCTTCAGGCGCCGTTCGAGGAGGCGTTGGTTACTTCGGCGGCGGGGGCGTTGATGTTGTCGGCGCGGATGGTGCCGTAGGAATTATTATAGAACCGGTTATCTGAACATGCGCTTCATGTCGCTCAGGCTCTTGCGCTCAGTGCTGACGGGGTGGTCGTAGAAGGGCAGGTATTGTACCGTGACCGGTAGGTCGGGAGTATCGTTGCCGTCCCAGATCCACGCGGCAATCGAGTCGGGTTCGGTGGTGCCCCAGTAGTTGTTGCGGAGATCTAGCGGCCATTGGAAATCTTCTGGATAGATGCATGTGAGCTCCACCGCCAGCCCGTCGGCTCGCAGTATATGGCTCTCTGAAATGTCGAAAGATGAGAGACAGGCGTGTATTACTGGCTCTGAACCATGCCCCTTCAGCGTGTTCTCGCTTCCAGTAACACGTGATCCGTTAGCGATATACAACGCCTCATAATAGGTTGGAATAACCCTGCATCCAGTAATCTCAAGCTGTGCCCCACTCCATACTGTAATACCATATCGGCTGCCGGTTATTGTGCAATTATCACTCTTGTCCTAAACAAGTGTAATATTGACGAAGCCCCCCGTGGTCATGGGA
>CAYMCR010000137.1:0-4891 GCA_964389015.1 uncultured Fibrobacteraceae bacterium
ATCATCGTCGGCGGCACCGACGAGCAGAAGGCCAAGTGGCTGGGCAAGATCGCCGAGGGCAAGATCGTGGCCTACGGCGTCACCGAACCCGCCGCGGGCAGCAACGTGGCGTCGCTGCAGACGGTGGCCGAGCGCGTCATGGACGCCGACGGCAACCTGACCGGCTACCGCATCAACGGCACCAAGCAGTTCATCACCAACGGCAGCTTCGCCGAGATCTACACCATCCTGGCCAAGACCCCCGAGGGTCCCACCTTCTTCGTGGTCGAACGCGAGACGCCCGGCCTTAATACCGGCCGGCACGAGGACAAGCACGGCATTCGCGCCTCGGACACCGCGGGCGTCATCCTGGAGGATGTGGAGATCCCGGTCGACCAGCTCATCGGCGGCGTGGAGGGGCAGGGCCTCAAGCAGGCCAACGCCGTCTTCGGCTACACGCGCCTGATGGTCGGCGCGTTCGGGCTGGGCGCCGGCCAGGCCGCCCTCGACCGCGCGGTCCGCTACGCCAAGGAACGAATCCAGTTCGGTTCGCCGCTCATCGAGAAGGAAGGTTATTGCGCCAAGCTGATCGTACCCAACTGGGTCGCGCTCGCAGCCGGCCGCGCCTGTGCCGAGGAGATCGCCGGACGACTCGACGCCGGCGAGGAGGGCCTGCAGGTCGAAGGCGCCATCGCCAAGCTGTGGTGCACCGAGGCGGGCAACAAGGCCGCCGAAGACGCCATCCAGGCCTTGGGCGGATACGGCTACACGCGCGAGTACATCGTGGAGAAGATCAAGCGCGATGTGCGCATCACCACGATCTATGAGGGCACCAGCGAGATCCTGCAGAGCATCATCGGCATGTTCCGCTGGAAGGAAACGGTGCGTTCGAAGGGTGGCTGGTACGAGGACCTGGCCGCCGGGTTGGACGAACTCCATGCCGGCCAGGGCGACCTGGGAGCCGACCTGGTCGCCGCCGCGACGCGGGACCTCAACGCCGCCATCCGGTTTTGCCACGCGAAGCGCACGGCCACGCGCCAGGCTATCCAGTTCACCCTGGCCGACATGATGACCGCTTGCGAGGTGGCAGGCGCCTTCTGCCGACGCGCCCGTGCGCGAGCCGAGGCGGGTGAGAGCGACGCCGGCAACTACGCCGCCATGAGCCGTTTGCAGGCGCAGCGCGTACTTGCCGAGGTGGGACGCGGCGTCATCGCCTGCGTGGCCGGGACGGCGGATCCCGCAGACGTGGAGGCGCTGGCGGCGATCCGCGAGTTCGCCGCGGGCCTCGCTTCGGCGAATCCCCTGCCCGCTCACGCGGGGTGGCTGGAGGATGTTTCCACGGTCTCGGAGTACATCAAGCAGCAGGTCCAATGAACCGTTTCTGCGGCACGCAGCAACATGAGCACGCCCGTCCACTCGCCTGCGAGGGTCGGGCGTGCGAATGTCCGGAGGGCATCCCGCCGCAGTCCACCGAGGATGAGCGCTACCTGCGCGCTCTGGCCGGCAGGCTACGTGAAACAGGTCTGGCTGCGGCGGCCCTCCTCTGGCTGGCGAGCCTGCGCCCCCTTTCGTTTCTGGGCTCGCAGGTCCTGCACGTCGCCGCACCCCTGCTCGACGTCGTGGTTCCCGGGCAGGATGTGTCCCGCCTGGCGCGCATCCTGGAGCAGCGCGCCAATCTGGACCTGCTGCTGGACAGCCTGGAGGCGGACCACGAGCCCCCGACCGACCAGGCGGTCTCCTCGTGAGCGTCTACATCGACAGCCAGGCCTGGAACGTGCTGCTGGTGACCGCCGTGCTCTGCGGCCTGATCGCCTGGACCATCCTGCGCGCGCGCCGGGGGCGGGACGTACGCTTGCGGCATTTCACCGCCCTGTCCGCGGTCGAGCAGGCCGTCGAGCGGGCGACCGAGGCCGGGCGTCCGGTCTTTTTCGTGCCGGGGATCCGCGACCTGGACAACATGCAGACCGTGGCTGCCATGTCCATCCTGGCGCCGGTCGCCGCCCAGATTGCCAGGCGCGGCGGGCGCCTGTTCGTGCCGACCAGCCGCAGCATGGTGATGGAGACCGCCCGCGACATCTGCCGGGACGCCTATGCGGAGGCCGGCCGCGAAGATCTGTGGGACGACGATCAGGTGACCTACATCTCCGACGATCAGCTGGGCTTCGTGGCGCGTGTGGACGGATTGATCGAGCGGGAGAAACCGGGGCTCTGCCTCTTCATGGGCTTTTTCGCCTCGGAGTCGCTGCTGCTCGCGGAGGGCGGCCATCACGTGGGCGCCGTGCAGATCGCCGGGACCGCCAGTCCGGTCCAGTTGCCCTTCTTCGTGGCCGCCTGCGACCACACCCTCATCGGTGAGGAGTTCTTCGCGGCGGGGGCGTCGCTCGCGGGTGACCGGCCCATGCTCGGCAGCCTGCGCGGACAGGATCTGGGCAAGGCGGCCGCCATCGTCTTCATCGTCGGCGGTGTCGTGATCGTCACCCTGGCCGACCTCATCGGGTCGGGCGCCCTGCTCTGGCTCCGCGACGCCTTCATGGACATCTTCCGGACGGGGTAGACGGCTTGCGCCAGAGAATCACGCAGCTAATCCTGACCACGGTGGCCCTGTTGCTCATCGCCTCCGCCTTCGCGACGCGTCCCGACGGGGCGGGGGCTCCCGGCGTCTCGCGCCTGCTGGCGTTCTGCGACCAGCACTTCTCCGTCTGGTTCAGCGTGCTCGCGGTCTTCGCCTTCACCCTGGGCGGCGTCAATCTCATGAAGACCCACTGGCGCAAGGTACGGGACCGCGCCGTCGACTGGCGCTATTCGCTGGTCACGCTCGTGAGTTTCGTGGCGGTGCTGGTTATCGGTCTCGCCAAGTTCGGCGGCCCCCCCGGTCTGCAGGGGGACGTCGCCGCGCCGCACAGCTGGTTGACGGGCATCTTCGAGACCGTGCTCAGCCCCCTGCATGCGACACTCTATGCCCTGCTCGCCTTCTACATCGCGTCCGCCTCGTTCCGGGCCTTCCGCCTCCGGAGTGTGGAATCGACGATCCTGCTGGTCTCGGCGCTGATCGTGTTGCTGGGCCGCATCCCCTTCGGTGCGACGTTGACTTCCTGGTTGCCGGCGCCGCTGACCTTCCTGCGCATGGAGGATCTCTCGCTCTGGATCCTCAAGGTGCCCAACACCGCGGGACAGCGGGCCATCATGATCGGCATCGCCCTGGGCGTGGTGGCCATGGCCATGCGGCTCATCCTGGGCATGGAAAAAGGGCAGGGGGGGAGGTCGGGGAAATGAACCGCATTACCGACGTCATCTCCCGGTTCGAGACGCTGGACAGGCGTTGGATCTATCTGGTCCTGGCGCTGTCGGTCTGCGGGGCGCTGTTGTCGGATCTCCATTTTCCCGACCGGCCCAGCGAAGTCGTCAGGCCCATCTACGAACACATCGAGACGCTGCCCGACGGCGTACCGATCCTGCTGTCACTGGACTATTCCCCGAGTTCGGCGCCCGAGTTGGAGCCGATGACGGAGGCCCTGACGCGCCACGCGCTGCTGTCGGGCCATCCGATCTGTTTCATCTCCCTGTGGCCCACCGGCAACAACATGATCGCCCGGGTGGTGACGCAGGTGTGCGAGCGGGAATTCCCCGCCAAGGTGGAGGGGCGCGACTGGGTCCGGCTCGGCTTCCAGGCCGGGGGGGAGATGTTCATCAACTCGCTGCGCGATTCGCTGACGGCCAGGTACGCGACGGACATGAGCGGCACGCCCTTGGCTGAACTGCCCGCCTTGCGCGACATCCGGGGGGTCGGCGATTTCGGTCTGATCGTGAGCCTCTCGGCCGGCATGCCGGGCCTCAAGGAGTGGATCCTCTACGCCGGCGACGTGCTGGACGTGCCCATCGCGGGAGGCTGCACGGGCGTCGGGGCGCCCCAGTTCTTCCCATACTACCCCCTGCAGCTGGTCGGACTGATGGGCGCCCTGAAGGGGGCGGCCGAATACGAAGCGGCCTTGCAGGAGGGTTACGCCGGCGCCGTGCCGGCAATTCCGCGCGCCACCCGGGGCATGGGTCCGCAGGCGGTGGCCCATGTAGTGATCGTGGCTTTTATCCTTCTGGGTAACATCGCTCTCCTGCTGCAGCGGTGGCGGCGGAAGGAGGGCGCGTGATCGCGGCCATCGACATCAGCACCGATCTGTCCGTCTGGGTGAGCGCCTTGCTGACCCTGATGGTCTTCTCGTTTCTCTACCGCGACAATCCCCTCTACAAGATCGCCGAACACATCTTCGTCGGCGTTAGCGCCGCCTACTGGATGGTGATCGGTTTCTGGACTACCTTCTGGCCCCAGGTGGTCGTGAAGCTGGTGCCGTCGGCCGGCCGCGTCGCCAGTTCCGAAGCGGTACTGGGCGCTACCGACCTCACGGCGCTCGCGCCGCTGGCGCTGGGGCTGCTGATGCTCTGCCGGCTGGTGCCAGCCTGGTCCTGGCTGGGCCGCTGGCCCACCGCCTTCGTGATCGGCACCACGGCGGGTTACGGTCTGGTGCGGTACATCCGCTCGGATTTCATCTATCAGATCAGGGCCACTGTCGGCCGGGGCCTGGTACCCATGGTCGAGGGGCGTTGGCTGTGGCAGGAAACGCTGGCGGCGCTGGTGATCATGGTCGGCACCATCAGCGGGCTCGTCTATTTCATCAACACCCGGGAGCATCGCGGCGCCTACGGACGCGTCGCCCGCCTGGGTCTGATGTTCATGCTGGTGACCTTCGGCGCATCCTTCGGTTCCGCCGTGATGGCCCGGATCGCGCTGCTGGTCGGGCGTTTCCAGGAATTGCTGGGCGCATGGCTGGGCCTGATATCTTGACGGGCCGCGTCGATCACGCCTAGACTTGAGCCTGTCCCATTATAGCCTAGCCCAATAATCCCAACAAGTTACCACAGA
>CAYMCR010000138.1:0-4693 GCA_964389015.1 uncultured Fibrobacteraceae bacterium
TTTCATGCTGGAAACACGCCTCTGTTCAGGCTCATTTCATATTGGAAGAGGCTCCCAGTGGCAACCCGTCGAGGCATATGTTACCGTTCCGGTGCCGCGCGCTCCAGCACGCGGCGAGAACGTGATCGATCAGGAGGATGTCCATGACACGTTACTTCGCTTGCCAGTGCCGATCCCGCGCCATCGTCTTTGTCGTCCTGCTGCTGGCGGCCGGTTGCGGTGGACCCGAGGGACCGGTGCAGATCGGTTCCTTCCCCCTGGATGACACGACGGGGCTCCTGGGCGCCGGCGAGAACGTCGAGATCGACGCCGACCAGAGCGTGGACGGCGGCGGTTCCCTGCACATTTTCTCCGAGGAAGGGGGGATGCTCGTCAACCTCTACGAGTTGACGCCGGGGGAGTTCGCGGGCGACACCGTGGTCCTGAACGTCGACATGAAGTGCGAGATGCTCGGCGGGAGCACTTTCCTCGACCTGTGGATCTTCACCGCGGACGGAGCGCCGCGCACCGCTCGCAAGCTGTGCAAGGACATAAGCCGCACGAAGGATTGGCAGGAGGTCGAGATAAGGGTTCCTCTGCTGCCCGACGAAGTGCCGCAGAAAATGCGCATCGCCTTGATTCTCAAGGGTAGGGGACACCTCTGGATCGACGATCTGAAGCTCTTTTCGGCGCACGCACAGGACGCGACAGGACAGGAGTGACCGATGCGCCAGGTCTGGATCACCCGCACGGGTAAGCCCGAAGTGATGGCGGTGCGCGAGTCCACCGACCCGTCGCCCGGCCCCGGATCGGTGCGCGTGCGGGTGGCGGCGGCCGGTGTCAACTTCGCCGACGTGATGATCCGCATCGGGCTCTACCCGGACGCGCCGCGGTTGCCCATGGTGCCCGGCTACGAGATCGCGGGGGTCGTCGATGCCGTGGGTGAGGATGTCGCACAGGACCGGCTGGGCGAAAACGTCCTGGCCATGTGCGGTTTCGGCGGGTACAGCGACGTGGTCTGCGTGCCTTCGCGCCACGCCTACCGTCTGCCCGCCGGCATGACGCTGGCGACCGCGGCGGCGCTGCCCGTGAACTACCTCACCGCCTACCAGATGCTGGAGATCATGGCGCCGCCCCACGAAGGCGAGACCGTCCTGATCCACGGGGCCGCCGGCGGCGTGGGGCTGGCCGCGGTCCAACTGGCGCAATTGCGTGGCACCCGCATCCTGGGCAGCGCTTCGCCGTCCAAGCACGCTTTTCTGCGCGAGCGGGGCGTCGACTTCTGCCTCGACTCCAGGCAAAAGGACTTCGCGGCCGACGTCCACGCCGCTACCGGCGGTCGCGGTGCGGATGTTGTGCTGGAACCCCGGCACGGTCGCTGGATAAGAGAGAGCTACGAAGCCCTGGCTCCGGCCGGCCGCCTGGTGCTCTTCGGCTTCGCCGACGCCGCCCGTTCCAAGCGTGGCAGCCGTTTCGCGGCCCTGCGCACGCTCGCCGGCGTACCCTGGCTGAGGTTGAATCCCATCCGGCTCATGAACGAGAACAAAGGCGTAATGGGTGTCAACCTGGGTCGCATGTGGGGTGAGCAGGAGCGGGTGGCCGCCTGGATGAACCGTCTGCTCGCCTGGGCCGACGCGGGGCGCATCCGACCGCACATCGACCGCACGTTCCTGCTGTCCGACGCCGCCCGCGCCCATCACTACCTGCAGGACCGGCGCAATCGCGGCAAGGTGCTGCTGGTCGACGAAGAGGCCGTGGCCGCGGGTCTGGTCGATGCGATTCCGGGAGAGGAACCGGTTTGAAGATCTCGGCCTGCATCATCACCCTGAACGCGGCCGGGACCCTGGACGCCTGTCTGGCATCCCTGGATTTCGTCGACGAGATCGTGGTGCGCGATCAGGGTTCCACGGACGAGACCCTTGCCATATGTGCGCGTTACGGGGCGAAGGTGGTCCAGGGCGAATGGCTGGGGTTCGGTCCGACCAAGGCGGCGGCGACGGCGGCGGCGCGCAACCGTTGGGTCCTGAGTATCGATGCCGACGAGCTGGTCACACCCGAATTGCGCGCGGCGATCAACGCCTTGCCGGACGAACCCGTCCCCGCCGCCTACGCGTTGAACCGTCTTTCGCGCTTCCTGGGCCGCTGGATGCGTCACAGCGGCTGGCACCCCGATTTGATCACGCGTCTCTTCGACCGCGAGCGGGCCGCCTTCAACGAGCTGCAGGTGCACGAAAGCGTCGTGACCGAGGGACGTATCGAGCGCCTGGACGGGTTGTTGCTGCACGAAGCGTACGACAACCTGCATCAGTGGCTGGAAAAGCAGAACCGCTATGGCACCATCGCCGCCGCAGAGGCCGTCGCCCGGGGTGAGCGGGGTTCGCTGGCGCGCGCCGTCGTCAGGGGACACCTGGCCTTCGCGCGCAGCTTCGCGCTCCAGAGTGGTTGGCGGGACGGGGCGCACGGATTCGTGCTCTGTCTGTTGACGGCCGTCGCCACCTTTCTCAAGCATCTGAAGATCTGGCTCGCAACGCGGGCCCGGGAGGACGAATCATGAAGCGGACCCGATCCCTGATCGTGCTGCTGGTCGCGGCGGCGCTGTCTCTCGCCGCGGGTGCGCCGGCGGCGGAGCCCTCCGGCACGCCTGCCGTGCGCCTGGCGGAGATAGATGACCTCATCGAGACCGCCAAGGATCTGGGCGGTGCTAAGCGCTGTCCGATGTTCTACGACGCGGCCGTGACGGCCTACCGCACCGCCGAGAACATGATCACCGGCGATCCCCCGGACGGTTCGGGTCGTGCCGAGCCCGCCCTGCAGGAGGCGCGCTTCCACGCCGATCGCCTCCTCGCCAGGGCCAGCTTCATCAACGAACTCCGCGACGAGCGCTACGGCTGGGAAGAAGCCGCCGAGCGCTACGATCGTCTTGTGAGCAGCGTTGCCACGGTCGCCGGTCTGGAACTGGACCCGCGCCTGACCGGCCCCGAGGCCGGGCGCAACCTGGTCGACGTTCTGGACCATCGCCTGCGTGCCATGCGCTCCCGCCTCGATTCCCTGGCGGTGGTCAATCGCGGCCAGCAACTGTGGGTCGATGCCGAGCGGGCGGACAGGGATTCCACGATCTCCGAACTGCGCGCCGAGGTCACGGATCTGCGTCATCAACTATGGGAGATGGAGCTGCGCGCCGGCGTCGCCGAGGCCGACCGCTCGGCCGCCGAGGACAGGGTGCGCCGGGCGCGCGAGCGCGAGGAACTGGTGCAGGGTCTGGGAGAGCTGTTCGGTGATGACGAAGGCGAAGTGGTGTTGACTCCCGATGGCGACATCCACGTCCGCCTGACCGCTCTCAAGTTCGCCTCGGGCAGTGCCTGGCTCAATCCGAAATACGATCCGCTGCTGGACAAGCTGGCCGGCGTGATCGCCAAGTTCCCGCAGGCGCCCGTCCGGGTCGAGGGCCACACGGACGATTCGGGAGCGCGGGCCGGCAACCTGCGCCTGAGCGAGTCGCGCGCCCGCGCCGTCGCCGGCGCCCTGGCCGAGAAGCTGGAAAGACCGGCCGAGGCCTTCGTGGTGGTCGGGCTCGGGCCGGACCATCCGGTGGCCGCCAACAGCACGCCGGCGGGGCGCGCTCGCAATCGACGCATCGAAGTCTGGATTAAAGCTGGTGAGCTCGAGTAGCAGGAGAAGCTGGTAGTGTGAGGCATAAGTTATAAACTTATTCAGGCCCTTACTGGTTTACCAAAGAGACTTCTATGAACAGGGGCTTGCTCGGGCTGATGTGCCGTTGAGATCGTTCCAATTTGTGGTAGGGCGCGGTATCGTTTCTTGTGCGGGATTGGGGGTTTTTCGGCGCGCATAAATCATGCCCGCCTAGGCTCGTAACTCTTTATATAGTTATTGGATAGCACTTGCGTGGCGGGTGTTTTTCGACTATATTATACTCATCGATTGCAACCGTTTCGACCTCCCACGAAACGCTCGTTTTCTGGGAGGTTTCTTATGTCCGCCACCGTAATCCATGCCCGTCTCGAAGCCGCGCTGCGCGAACTCCAACTTGCTGAGAAGAACGCCGTCCTGTTGTTCGGTGAGATGCTGCGTCGCAAGCTGTACCAGGATCTCGGCTACTCATCCATCCACACCTATGCCGCCGAGGCTCTTGGGTTCACACCGAGCAAGACCTCGCAGTTTGTGCGGCTGGCTGGTGCGCTCGAGGAGCTGCCGCGTTTGCGTCGGTCGGTCGCCTCCGGTGAGCTGGGTTGGACCAAGGCGCGGGAGGTTGCCAAAGTAGCCACGCCTGAGAGCGAAGAAAGGTGGATCACCGAAGCGGGGCGCTCGAGTAGTCGTAGTCTGGAAGCAAAGGTGCGGGCGACGCGCCAGCGGGCGCGCCAGGCACCGCGGGTAGCCGGACAGTCCTCGCTGGACTTGGCCGAATCACTGTCGGATCCGCTGCCCACGGATACACCGGTCACGGTTAGTGTGACATTCACATCCGAACAATACGCTCGCTACGAGGCTCTGCTCGAAACGATACGCAAGCGGGCCGGTCGGAAAGGTTCGACGGTGCGGGGGGCCAACCGCGCCGAATTGCGGCTCGCCGCGCTGCATGATCTGGCTGAGGACCACGGTTCAGAAACCACAGCCACCGCCAGCCCACCCTACCAAGTCATAGTTTACACGGGATGGCATAACTAAGGTCAGCCCCAATTTGATACCATGGGAAGGA
>CAYMCR010000139.1:0-4661 GCA_964389015.1 uncultured Fibrobacteraceae bacterium
AGGTGTAAATGCCCACTGGCGCTCAGCGCAGCACCAAACCGTCACTCGATTTCACGACGCCGATATCCGCCGCCGATCAACCAACGCCACGCCAAAAAATGTAACCAAACTCACAACCCACAAAAAGTAAACCGGATGCGGCACCACCCGCCAAGACACCGGCGCAACCAACCACAAAACCAGCGCCAGCTTCGTCATCCCCAACGTCCAAACCGCCGACCCCCGCCGGCAAGCCCCCGGCCACAACATCGTCATCAATACCACCAGCGTATACGAAGTAGTCAGCGTCAAAGCCACCAACAGCATCTTCAAGATCCCGGTCACCGTCAGCGCCAACAAGAACGTAATCCCACTAAGCACAAGCACCGTAACCCGACAAACCAGCTGATCCCGCGCCGCACTCAAACCCGGCGCCCAGAACCGCTTCACCAGATCGTTGGACACCAGCGTCGCGCTGCCGAGTAAAAGCGCAGAAGCCGTACTCACATCAGCCGCCCACAACCCAGCCAGAATGATTCCTGCAGCCAGCGGAGGCAGCCCCAGCACAACCCTGGGCAGCGCCTCGGCCGGCACGATCCCCGGATACAACACCACCGCAGACATCCCCAGCAACGCACTGATGAACCCCACCGGCGCGATGATCGCCGCGCCCAGCAGATAGCCCCGCCCCGCTGTCCGCTCATCCTTCGCCGCGAACCCCACCTGGATCACAGACTGTGTGGAATGTGTCGTAGTGATCATAACGATGAACCAGGCGACGATCAGCCCCATGCCCACACCGCCGAGATCGAACCCGGGATGCCCGGCCGGCAGACGCGCCGTCAACTCCCCCAGCCCCCCGAGCTCACGCACTGTCAGCACAGCCCCCAGACACACCCCGGCATAGATCACGACCACGTTGACCACGTTGGTCAACCCCGCCGCCCAGAACCCGCCAATCAGCGTGATACCCACAAACACGACCGCGGTAACGGCCATGCCCGTCCGAAAATCGAAGACCTCGGGAAGCAGCGAGGAAAGAATGGCGCCGCCTGCCACATACTGCAGCGAAGTGATCACAACCTGGATAACGAGCTGCCCCACAACACCGAGCACCCGCCCGCCCACACCGTAATGCCGCTCGAACAGCTCGGGCAGAGTAGTAATCTCCCAGCGCCGGTAGCGCCGCGCGGCGAAGAGCCCCATGACCGCGGCCCCCGCCGCCCAGGCCGCGTTGTACCAGCCCGCCGAAATACCTACCGTGTAAGCCCGCTCAGCCACGCCGATCGTCGAAGCACCACCCACCGCGAGGCCAGCCAGCAGCGACGCCACCACCACCGTGGGCAATCCGCGTCCAGCCAGCAGGTACCCCACCATACCACCGCCACCGCGCGCGGTGAGGCGCCGCGCCCACCAGGTGACCCCGAAGAGGGCGATCAGGTAGACGATGATCACGATCATCGGAATGCTGTGGGCCATGGCTTACTCGACCTTGATCCGGACGTCGACGGCGCTGGGCGGCTCGCCGGCCGGGTAGGCGAACACCGGGTTGAGATCCATCTCGACGATCTCCGGCGCGTCGGCCGCCAGACGGGCGACCCGCAGCAGCAGATCCTCGAGGGCATCCATGTCGACGCCCGGCTCCCCGCGCAAACCCTCGATCACGGCGCGGCCCCGGATCAGCCCCATGAGCTCGCGCGCCTCGGGTCGGCTCAGCGGGGCGACCGCTGCCGCCACGTCCTTCATGACCTCCACGAACACGCCGCCGAGGCCGAACAGCACCAGGTTGCCCAGGCCGGGCGAGGCCGTGGCTCCCACGATCAACTCGCGTCCCTTCGGTTTCTGCGCCATGAGCAGGAAGCCGACCCCGTCGCCGGGGAAGGCGGCGCGCATACGGGCGAAGGCGTCCTTCAGCGCCGCCGCGTCGGCGATGTCGAGCACCACGCCGCCGGCGTCCGACTTGTGGATCACGTCGGCCGCGTCGACTTTCAGCACGCACGGGAAGCCGGTCGTCGCGGCCGCGGCCGCCAGGTCGTCATCGCCGGTGACGGGCGCGACCGCAGGCACCGGTACGCCGTAGGCGGCCAGCAGGGCGAAGGCGTCGGCCTGCGGCAGGTAGGCATCGTTGCCGCGGTGCTTCGCCAGGATCGCCTCGGCAGCGTCGCGATCCACGTCCAGCTCGGGAACATCCTCGCGCGTACGCTCCCGCAACCGCGCATACCGATTCATGCTCGCCAAGGCACGAGCCCCGTCCTCAGCAAACTCGAACACCGGCAGATCAGCAGCCCGTAACTTATCGATCAACCCATACATCTCGCTATAAGTCTCCACCACCACCACCACCGGCTTATCCGACCCCTCGGTAGCCTCCTTGATGCGCACCGCGATGGCGTCGGTATCGGTAAACGGCGCGGTGACAAAGAACACCATCACCATGTCGGTATCATCCTCGGCCAGCAGAGTGCTCACCGCCGCGTGGTAGTGATTGTGATCCGCAGTAGCGACCACATCTACCGGGTTGCCCAGACTGGCCTCGGCAAAAAGAGCTTCCTTCAACTTCGCCGTCCCGCCCTCGGACCACTTGGCCAGCACGAGCCCCTTGTCGATCGACTCGTCCACAGCCTGGATGCCCGGCCCCCCCGTATTGGTGATGATGCCGATGCGGTTGCCCGGCGGAGGGTCCTGGGTCGACATGGCGATGGCGGTCTTGATCATCTCGTGGGTGTCGGTGAACTGCACGACGCCGGCCTTGCGGTACATGGCCTCGGCCATGGTCGCCTGGTCGACCAGGGCGCCCGTGTGGGAGGAGACGGCCACCGAACCTTCGGTCGTGCGTCCGGCCTTGATGGCGAGGATCGGCTTGTGCGGTGTGATGGCCGCCGCGGCTTCGAGGAACGCCCGCGGGTCCTTGAAGCTTTCGGTCTGCATCATGATCACGCGGGTGCCCTCGTCCTGCCCGTAATAGGTCAGGATCTCGGGCATGGTCAGGTCGCACTCGTTGCCGTAGCTGCAGTACATCCTGTGACCCAGACCGACGTTGTGCAGATGGAGCTTGAGCATCTCCCCCATGCCGCCGCCCTGCGCGACGATCGACACATTGCCGGGCTTCTGGGGCACGAACGTGAAGTTGGCGTAGACCGACACCTCGGGATCGGCGTTTTGGATGCCCTGGCTGTTGGGACCGAAGATGCGGATGCCGTTGCGGTGGGCGGTCTCGACCATCTCGCGTTCGAGCGCCTCCCCCTCGGGACCCACCTCCTTGAAACCGGCCGAGTGCACGATGGCGAACTTCACGCCCTTCTTGCCGCACTCATCGAGGGCTCCCGGCACGTAGATGTTGCGGATGGAAATGTTGACCAGATCCACGTCGCTGGGCACGTCCAGGATGGATTTGTAGGCCTTTATGTTGCGTATCACCCCGCCCTTGGGATTGACGGGATAGACCGGACCCTTGAAGCCGTACTGCACGAGGTTGCGCACCACGATGTGGCCGATGGAGTAGGGGTTCTCCGAGGCGCCGATCACGGCGACGGCGCGAGGTCTGAAGAGTCCGTCCAGCATGCTATGCCTTTCCTTTGGTGGCCAACTTGATGGCGGTCAGGGCGGCGCCCAAAGCCCCTGTGAACTGGGGCGCCTCGGGCACGATCACCTCGCGTCCGAGCCTTTCGGTGATGATCTCCACGATGGTCGGGTTGTGGGCGACGACGCCGCCCGTGGCCGCGACCAGACCTTCGAGCGGGTCCATCTCCACGATGCGCTCGACGACCGATTCGAAGGCGCCGCGGACGATGCCCTCGACGGGCTCGCCGTTGCGCAGGTGCGAGAGGATCTCCGTCTTGGAGAAGACGGTGCAGAAGCTGCCGAGGCGTACGCTTTGACTGGCGGCCGCCGCCAGTGCGTCCAGCTCGTCGACGGTCAGGTCCAGCCGCAGGGCGATCTCCTCGATGAAGGCGCCGGTGCCGGCGGCGCACTTGCGGTTCATCAGGAAACCGAGGCGCTTACCCTGATCGTCCAGGCGAATGACCTTGTTGTCCTGCCCGCCGATGTCGACGATCGTGACGGCCCGGCCCACCGTGTGGAAGCAGCCGGCGCCGTGGCAGTGGATCTCGGTGCGGGTCTCGTCGGCGAAGTCAACGTTGCTGCGGCCGTAGCCCGTGGCCACCGTGGCCGCGGGCCCCTCCCTGCGCTCGGCGGCGGCGACGGCTTCGTCAAGACACTCGCGGGCGATGGCGGCATAGTCCACACCCGAGGGACGGACGACACGCGCCAGCACGCCGCCGTCACCGTCGACCAGCACCACCTTGGTAGCCGAGGCGCCGATATCCACGCCGCAGTAGAGGTCGCTCATGCGCCCTCCTGGAGCTGTTCGGCCAGCGCCTCGAACTGGGTGCAGGCCTGCTCCTCCGAGTAGAGCCGCAGGTCGTTCAGATCGCCGTTGATGGTCACGTAGGGTACGCCGGTCTCGTTCGTGAGGCGCTGGGGCATGCCGTAGCGGCAGTTCGAGTTGTTGGGGCAGGTCTTGGCGTCGTGGTAGATGATGCCGTCGATGCCGTAGGTCTCGAACATGGTCTTCAGGTACTGCTCCTTGAAGTCCTCGCTGCGGACGATGAACAGTTCCGTGTAGGAGCGGGCCATGCCCTCGAAGGGATCGTCGCAGCCCAGGGGCTCGAAGATCCAGCTGT
>CAYMCR010000140.1:0-4654 GCA_964389015.1 uncultured Fibrobacteraceae bacterium
AACTCGTCACGCCCAGGGCCGCCATCCGCGTGTAGTCGTCGCCGCTGCTGTAGTTGGGGATGACCATGCCGTTGGTCACCACCACGCGCGGCGCGTCCCGGTGCGAGGGGAACAGCCCCAGCGGGTGTCCGGAGTACATGACCAGCGTCTGCTCGCCGGTCATCTCCGACAGGTAGCGCATGGTCAGCAGGTACTGGGCCCAGTTCTGGAAGACGGTGCCGTTGCCGCCGTAGGTGATCAGCTCGTAGGGGTGCTGGGCGACGGCCGGGTCGAGGTTGTTCTGGATCATCAACATGATCGCCGCCGCCTGCTGACACCGTGCCGGATAGTCGCCGATGGGTCGCGCGTGCATCTGGTAAGGGGGGCGGAAGCGATGCATGTAGATGCGGCCCCATTCGGCCAGTTCGCGGGCGAACTCGGGTGCCAGGTCGGCGTGCAGATGCGCCGGGAAGTAGCGCAGGGCGTTGCGCAGGGCCAGTTCCTTTTCGGCCGGCGACAGCAGCATGGGGCGCTGCGGCGCGCGCGAGACCGCGGGGTCGACGGGGGGCGCTGCGGGCAGCGAGTCGGGCAGTCCGGCGCGGATCTGCGCCTGGAAATCGCTCAGGGTGGTCTGGCTCATCTCGTTCCTCCGGGCGGTGTCTGTTGCGTGGGGCCTACGATAGCATCTGGGCGGGGCGGCTTCCAGCTTGCAAACTCCGGGCGGGCTTGACCGTCGGGCCGGGGACTGCCACAATGCCGGCGAGATCGGCCATTTACCAGGGAGGGAAGCCATGAACCAGCTATTCGACCGCATGTTGCGCGCCGCCAAGCTCGATTCCATGCTCTACGAAGAGGTGGAGCACGATACTTCCGCCACCAGCCAGGCCATGGTCGTGGTGTTGATTTCCAGCGTGGCCGCCGTCATCGTCTGTCTGATCGGCTGGGCGGTCATGATGGTCTTCACCATCGTGTTCGGCAGCCAGTTCGTGAGTTGAGCCACAGGAGAGGAAACATGCGTACACGTCTGTCGTTTCTGCTGCTCGTTCTGTCCGCCCTGGCGCTGGGCTCCGTCTCGGAGGCCCTGGCCCGCGACCGGGACCGCGCCGTCTACCGCGAGCCCAACGAGTACCTCATCCTGGATGAAATAATTGCGCGTCGCGATTCCCTCGCCGCCGTCGACGACGACCTGCAGGCCACAGCCGATTCGTTGTTCGATGCGCAGAAGGAGGCCCACGAGGACACCGACATGTCCCTGCGCGTGGACTGGTCGCGCATCGAGCGGCCCGAGAGTCCCGAGGCCTTCAAGACCCGCCTGCCGCACCTGCCGCCGACGCCCCAGTTCTATACCGGCTCGTGCTGGGCCTTCGCGGCCACGTCGCTGATGGAGTCGGAGGTCATCCGCCTGACCGGCGGCGAGATCAAGCTCTCGGAGATGTGGCTCGTCTACTGGGAATACGTGGAGAAGGTGCGCCGCTGGGTGCGCGAGTACGGTCACAGCGTGGTGGCGGAAGGCTCCCAGAGCGACGCCATCCTCGACGTCTACAAGGCCCACGGCGCCGTGCCGCGCGAGGCCTATCCCGGCGTGCCCTTCGCCGACGGACGCCACGACCATCACCAGATGATGGACGAGCTGAAGAGCTACCTGGACTGGGCCGAGGCGCACGACGTCTGGGACGAGGAGCGCGTGCTGACCGGCGCCCGCCGGATTCTCGACGCCCACCTGGGCGCCCCGCCGGAGACCTTCACCTGGCGTGGGCGCAATTGGTCGCCGCGCTCGTTCCTGCTCGAGGCGCTGCGACTGGACCTGGACGCCTACGTGACGTGCGTCTCCTTCATGGAACGGCCCGGTTATGTTTTCGGCGATCACTGTCTGCTGGACGTGACCGACAACTGGCGCCGCAAGACCAACTACCTCAACCTGCCCGTGACCGAGTTCATGCGCATGGTCCACGAGGCCGTCCGCCGCGGCTACAGCCTGGTGATCGGCGGCGACAACTCCGAGCCTGGGATGGACGGGTACTTCGACACGGCCGTGGTCCCGTCGTGGGACATCGCCGCCGAGCACATGGACCAGGCCGCCCGCGAGCACCGCATCCGCAACGGAGAGACCGGCGACGACCACGGCATCCACGTGGTCGGCCACACCCGTGTCGGCGGTCGGCAGTGGTACCTGATCAAGGACAGCAACCGCAGCTCGCGGCTTGGTGAGTTCAAGGGTTATTACTTCTTCGACAGCGACTACATCAAGCTCAAGATGCTGGCGATCATGGTCCACAAGGACGTGTTGCGGAACGTGATGCCCCGGCGTTGATTTGGATTCGGAATCGACAACAAGGCCCGCGGTGCCATGTAACTGCGGGCCTTGCTTTACGCAATTCACACTGGCGCAGCGTGTTAGGCGGGGATGATAGTCCTAGACAAGCATTGTTGGTTTGTATGACAATCGCGAGTTAACAGATCGGGCATCCGTTATCTGTATCGTCCCGAGTCGGCGGATCTATAACGTCGGTCATCTCGGGTAACTTGGAAGGGAAAAGGAGGGACTCGATGAGCAAGAACAAGTGGCTCGTTCTACTCGGTATGCTGGCCCTGACGTTTGTCATGGCCGGCTGCTCGGATGACGACGATCCGGCCGCCCCCACCGGCGACGGCTCGCCGGACTACGGCAACAACTACCAGGCCCCGACCGTGCCTCAGGGCATGCAGCAGAGTCAGGATCCCCAAGCCGCCATGGCCAACGCATACGTAAACATGTTCGCGCAGATGAGCGCCGGCATGGGGTTCATGGAACCGCCAGCAGGCGCCAAATCGGCGCAGGATGACGGCCCGCCATGGACCTACACCTGGAGCTACACAGGCGACGGTATGGACATCACCTACACGCTGGTGATCGACGAGGACATGATGGGTGATGTCGCGATCTGGACCTGGAATGTCTATTTCGACGGTACGATCGAGGGTGAAGTCTTCGACAATTACAACATGTACTCCGCATGGGAAGCCCAGGACGGCAGCGAGGGCGGCTTCGAGTTCTACGACTACCCGTCCCAGGATGTGCTCTTTTCCTGGTACTGGTCGTACAATGCCGACGGTTCCTTCGACTACGAGATGATCGGCTACGACAGTGGCGTACCGCAGATGCAGATCCTCTTGTCCGTCAACCTGGACGGCTCCGGTTTCCTCGAATTCGACGAGTGGAACGGCACGGCCTGGGTGATCGATTTCTATGTGGAATGGGACGCCTTGGGCAATGGTTCGTGGATCCAGTACACGGACGGCGTCCAGACGAGCAGCGGCAACTGGACGGTCGTCAAACAGGCTGCCGGCTTCTAACCGGTAGCTCGAATCGCTAAGACAGGCGGGAGCCCCTCGGGCTCCCGCTTTCTCTTGTCGACCGTGTGGCTCAGTCTAGCGTTTCCTGTCCGCGAGAGGCTTCGATACCGCGCCGTGCCAGCTCCTCCAGCATGCGTTCGGCCGGCACTACCGTCTCCTGGGGACGCGCGCCGGGGGCGTCGATCTCACCGCCGGCGAGCATGCCCGCGACGATGGCCGCGGGGAAGCCGGTCATGCGCATCATGGCCGTCAAGCCAGTCTCCTGGTCACGGCGATCGACGATGCGGATGGAACGGCGCAGGCGGTGTCCGTTCTCGACGCCGTCCGCCTCGACCTGCAACAGCACCAGGTCGTCTCCGTCGCGCGGCAATGTTCGTTCCAGACAGGCGGCCAGCACGTCGCGGGGGCGCACGGCGATGCCGTTGGTCTCCACGGTCTCCGAGGCGGTCAGCCCCAGATCCATCAACAGCTTGATCCGGTCGCGATGGCCCCGATAGCGGATGGTCTTGTAGTCGATGTCGCGCACCTTGCCGGCCAAGGTCTCGGGTAGCGTCGAGACGCCGCCCGAGGTCTGGAAGGCCTCCAGCTCGCCGAAACCGGGAAACTCCAGCGTCTCCAGCTCGGACAGGCCGGGCACGACCCTGCGCTCGCCGTCGCGCACGACCACGCAATCCTCGATGTACTCGTTGATCAGCCCCTGTACGGCGAAGACGAGGGCATAGTCCAGCGGCGGCTGCGGGTCCGCGGGCAGGCCGCCCACGCGCAGGCGCACGCTCTCGCAGGCGTCGAAGCCCGTTGCCAGGTGATGGCCGAGGATGCCGGCCAGGCCCGGCGCCAGGCCGCAGTCGGGGATCACCGTCACGCCGGCCGAGCGGGCCGCGTCGTCATGGGCGAGCTGTTCGGCCACGACGTCGTTGTTGCCGCCCAGGTCCAGGAAGTGGGCTCCGTGGGCGATGGCCAGACGGGTCAACCCCGTGTTGAACCAGTAGTTGACGGCGCTGACGCAGACATCCGCCTCGTCCAGCAAGGGGGCGAGCAACTTCTCGTCGGCGACGTCGCCCACGGTGGTCGTCACGCGCGGATCGTCGAGCCAGTCCGCCAGACCGGCGACGGCGTCCGCGTCCCGGTCCACCAGGTGCAGGCCGGTGGTGCCGGTGGCGTGTTGCAGCAGGTCGTGGGCGATGGCGCGGCCTTGCAGGCCGGTACCGAGTAGCAGATATCGCATCCTTGTCTTCCGGTTGAATGAACAACGAATCTACTCCTGCGCAGCAGCACATGCAATGACGGCTAATCTGAAGTTCCAGCCCAATCCCCTCTCAATTCCGGGATAAGCAAAAGCGAA
>CAYMCR010000141.1:0-4601 GCA_964389015.1 uncultured Fibrobacteraceae bacterium
TACCTTACACCAGCAGGTGGAGTCTTTCAACTGGGAAAATCGCTCAATTTAGGCTAAAGTCTAAGAGCCGTCTTCCGTCGGGAAGACGGCCTTTCTCTTTGAGACGCGCAGACTACGCCAGCAGGCCGGGATGAGCATTCTTCTTGGCTATTTGACCATATTGCCATATACTAGACGCTGAGGTGAATCATGCCCGACCGTGAAACCATCCAACGTCAAGCCAGCGTCCTCAAGGCCCTGGGCCACGAGTCCCGGTTGCTCATCGTACACCGCCTGGGCGAGGGCGACTGTACGGCCGGTGAATTGACAGAGCTTGTGGGGTCGGACCAGTCCACCGTATCAAAACATCTGGCGGTGTTGCGTCTCCACGGCATCGTGTCCGATCGGCGCGACGGCAACCGCGTCGTCTATTCCCTGCGCACTCCTTGCGTGCTGGACTTTTTTGCCTGCACCGGCCGCGTCATCCGGGAGCTGAAGACGTGATGGCACGCACGCAGGCCAAGGCAGCCACCTGGACCATCGCGATCTTCCTCGCCTGCTATTACCTGCCCGTGGGTGGTTCCCGCTTCGACGGCGCCCTGCTCGAGGCCTTCCACCTGGTGCGTTGGTACGCGCGCGAGCACGTGCTGCTGTGCCTGGTGCCCGCCTTCGCCATCGCCGGCGCCATCGCCGTCTTCGTGCGACAGGGCGCGGTGATGCGTTACCTGGGGCCTCAGGCGCCGAAACCGCTGGCCTACGGCGTGGCCTCGATCTCCGGCTCGGTGCTGGCGGTCTGCTCGTGCACCGTACTGCCCCTCTTCGCCGGCATCTCGCGCATGGGCGCGGGGTTGGGACCGGCCACGGCTTTCCTCTACGCGGGGCCCGCCGTGAACGTGCTGGCCATCATCCTCACCTCCCGCGTGCTCGGCCTGGAGCTGGGCATCGCCCGCGCCATCGGGGCGGTCGTGTTCAGCGTCGTGATCGGCCTGGCCATGAGCCTGATCTTCAGGCGTGAAGAGGAGCAGCAGGTCCCGGCCGCCACCACCCCGGCGACCGAGGCGCGGTCCTCCGTGCGCGAAGACGCCTTGTTCTTCGCCTCGCTGATCGCGGTGCTGGTCTTCGCCAATTGGGGCGCGCCCGCAAGGTCGGCGTCCCTCTGGGGAGCGATCTACGGTGTGAAGTGGTGGCTGGCCGGCGCGGCCCTGGCCGGCGTGGTGATCCTGGCCCACCGCCGCAGGGGCGAACTAGGCGACTGGGCGGCCGAGAGCTGGGGCTTCGCGCGGCAGATCCTGCCGCTGCTGCTGGCAGGCGTGCTGGTGGCGGGGCTGTTGCTGGGCCGGCCCGGGCACGCGGGCTTGATACCGTCGGACTGGGTGGCGCGCATGGTGGGCGGCAACGGTCTCGGCGCGAACCTCTTCGCCTCGGTGGCCGGCGCCTTGATGTACTTCGCTACCTTGACCGAAGTGCCCATCCTCGAGGGCCTGCTCGGCGCCGGCATGGGCAAGGGGCCCGCCCTGGCCCTGCTGCTGGCCGGCCCCGCGCTCTCGCTGCCCAACATGCTGGTGATCCGCAGCGTCCTGGGCACGCGCAAGACATTGACCTTCGTGTCGCTGGTGGTCGTGATGGCGACGATCAGCGGCCTGATCTACGGACGGCTTTGAGGGGAGAACGATGAAGAGCATCAAGATACTGGGCACCGGCTGCGACAAGTGCGAAACGCTGGCCGCCCGCACCCGCGAGGCCGCCGAAGCCCTCGGCCAGGACTACGAACTCGAGAAGATCTCTAAGGTCGCCGAGATCATGACCTACGGTGTGATGCTGACGCCGGCCCTGGTGGTCGACGGCGAGGTCAAGGTCGTGGGCAAGGTGCCGTCGGTGGCGGAGATCAAGGGGATGCTGGCGTGAAGACAAGTATGAGAATCGCCATCGTGCTGCTGGTCGTCGCCACCGCCGTGACCGTCGTCGTGATCAAGGACGGCCGGCGCGGAGACGATCCGTCAGCGTCCGCAGCCGCTGACGGCCTCCCCCGTCTGGTGGAGCTTGGCTCCGATAAGTGCACCCAATGCAAGATGATGGCGCCGATCCTGGACAATCTGCGCGAAGAGTACGCCGGTCGTCTGGACGTGGTCTTCATCGACGTCTGGAAGACCGAGGGCGCCGCGAAGCAACACGATGTGAGCGTGATCCCGACCCAGATCTTCTACGCGGCCGACGGCACGGAACTCTTCCGTCACGTGGGCTTCTATTCCAGCCAGGAGATCCTCGCCAAGTGGCGGGAATTCGAAGTGGAATTCTAGTGGAAACGCTCTTCACTTCCCTGGCGGAAGCCGTGGGTGGCAGCATGGTCGTCGCCTTCGCGGCCGCCGCCGTCTGGGGCATCCTGAGCATCGTGCTGAGTCCCTGCCATCTGGTCAGCTTGCCGCTGGTGATCGCCTACGTGGGCGACGGCAGCACCGGCAACCGCCGCGCCGCCTTGCTGTCGACGACTCTGGCCGCCGGCATCCTACTTTCCATAGCCGTGGTCGGCGCGGTCACGGCCCTGGCCGGCAGGATGCTGGGCGACGTGGGCGTCTGGGGCAACCGTGCCGTGGCGGCGATCTTCATGACCATCGGTCTGCACCTGCTCGGCGTGCTGCCGCTGCCTATACCCGACGTCGGCGCGCGTTCCGGCGGACGACGCGGCTTCACCGGCGCGCTGGTGCTGGGCCTCGTCTTCGGCGTGGCACTCGGCCCTTGCACCTTTGCCTTCCTGGCGCCGGTGCTCGGCGCGGGTTTCCGCGAAGCGACCGCCTCCCCCCTGCGCGGCGGCCTGCTGCTGGTGGCCTTCGGCCTGGGGCATTGCGGCGTGATCGCCGCCGTCGGCGCCAGCGCCGCGCGCGCCCAGCGCTGGTTGGACTGGCACGAGCGGTCGAGCGGGGCGTTGTGGTTGCGGCGCGCTTGCGGGGTGCTGATTCTGGGTGCGGGGTTTTGGTTGCTGTGGTAGGGGCGGGTGTGGAGGTGTCGTCGACTTGATGGTTTTGATCTCGACCACCTGGTTAATCTGCATACTGCTCGCTTCGGTTGCCTCCCACGCAGGTGAAAGTGCATTTTACAAGCTACGACGAATCGAGACCCTCCCCCTGGCCGAACGCCAGGCCGCCGTGGACGGATTCCTCGCCCTGATCCCCGAGAACCCGTTCTGCAAGCTCGGTTGCGACTCCCTTGCCATCATCTACCGAGGCCCCGGCAAGGACGTCAGGATCGCGGGTGACATCACCGACTGGAAGCCCACCCTGCAGTTGAAGCACGTGCCGGGCACCGATCTCTGGTACCACCTCTTCGCCAATGCTCCACATGAAGCCCGCCTCGACTACAAGTTCGTGTGCGACGGCGCCTGGAAACTCGATTCCCGAAATCCGCTGACCTGCATGAGCGGCTTTGGCCCCAACTCTGAATTGAGGCTGCACGCGTACCGTCCGCCCCCCTTCGTACGCCACAAGAACCCCACGCCTTGCCATCTGGACACATTGACCGTCCAGACGCCCCAGCTGGGTGGGCAGCGCACCGTGGTCGTCTTGACGCCTCCCGGCCTTGACGACCCCGACCGTCCCTATCTGCTCGTGCACGACGGTCTGGAATACCTGACACTCGCCGATCTGGCCAAGGCGATCTCCTGGTTCCAGACGTACCGCTCCGACCTGACCCTCCCCATCTGCATCTGCGTCCCCCCGGGACGCCGCACCGAGGAATACGCCACCAGCCTGCAGGACGAGTTCGGCCGCTTCGTAACCGACACCCTGATGCACTTGATCGAGAAACGCTACGGCGAGCGCGGCCCCTGGGGATCGATGGGCGCCAGCTACGGTGGCGAAATCTCCCTCTACCTGGCCCGACGCTATCCCGAGCAGTTCGACCGCGTCGCGGTCATGAGCCCCGCGGTGGCCTCGGCCCAGCACCACGGCATCACGAAACTCGAGCCGTCTTCGCTCAAGCTGTACGTGAACTGGGGAATCTACGACATCCAGCGCCTGATACCCGGTTGTGAGAGCTTCGTGCGCATGCTCGAGGAGAAGGGCTTCGACCACCTGGTCGAGGTGAAACCGCAAGGCCACTCGTGGGGCTTCTGGCGCGACTCCCTCTCCCCCGCCCTGAATTTCCTCTACTCCACGTCTCCCTGATCAGACCCTCAAGGTCCGCTCCACGACCAGAGGACATGGCGCCGATACTTGATAAGCGAGAAATTTCCTGTGTGGATTACCCTGTTCCCTCATGTCGATGCAGCGCTGGCTGCAAACGCTTCTGTCGATGGACCAGCTGGTGGCAGCCCGAACATAGCACCTGCAGGTTGGCTATCTCATTGCTGCCGCCCTGAGCTCGTGGACGCCGATGATGAACCTCGAGAAAGCGCGTCCGACCACAGCCCGGTGTTTCGCAGCGATGACCGGCGCGGATCAGGGCGGCCTGGCGCTGTTTAGGTGGGATGGTCGAGTGGTTGGGCTGGCCGGGTTCCTGGATGCGGGCATCGCATTGCACAACTGCGGCCGATATGGGCTTTGGGCCGCGATCAGTTTGCACTTCGGCCGCGCCACACTTTTTACACCTTTAACTTTGGTCAAGTCATTCTAACCATGGGCCTTGTTTCC
>CAYMCR010000142.1:0-4362 GCA_964389015.1 uncultured Fibrobacteraceae bacterium
CGGCGGGACGGCGATAGTTGATCACGACCTTGACCACCACGAAGGACAGCCCCCGCTCGCGCCAGGTACGCAGGCTGGCCGAACCCTCGACCAGGCGCCAGCGCGCCTCCTCGAGGAATTCGAGGTAGCGGGCGTTGTTGACGTGCCCGTAGAAGTCCAGGTGATAGCCCCGGACCTTGATCCGCGTGGCGTCGCTCATTTATCCGCCCCGCGCCTGCCCACCATGTCGTTGCGCACGACCCGGAAACCGATGGCGGGATGCCCCACGAAATCAAACGCCGACTGCCGCGCCGCGGAGCGACATGTCGAGCCGTAGACCAGGTAGTTGCCGCCGCGCACGACCCTGCGCGTGCCGATGTCGGGACCCGCCGGATCGACGGCCGGCGAGACGAGGTAGTAGTTCTCGTCGTAAAGATCCCAGCAGTATTCACCCGCGTTGCCGTGCACGTCGTACAGGCCCCAGTCGTTGGGATAAAGCGAGCGGACGGGCTGCTTGGCGCCCGTGTCGCCACAGTACCAGCCGAAGTAGGTCAGGACCGGGTCGGGTACGCACTCCAGTTCCGCCAATTCACCGGCGGAGATGGCGGTGGTCGTGCCGGCGCGGCAGAAATACTCCCATTCCGCCTCCGTCGGGAGGCGATAGCCCGACGCGTCCGGATCCCAGTTCACGACCTCGCCCACCGTGTAGGCGGGCGTGAGCCCTTCCGCTGCCGACAGGGTGTTGCAGAAGTCGACGGCTTCCCGCCAGAAAACGTTTGTCACCGGCTGGTTGGCCACGGTCGGATCTTCTTCCCGGATCCCACCCATCACCTCGTCCCACTGATGGTTCGTGACCTCGGCGACGGACACCCACAGGGCCCGACTCAGCGTCACGTTGTGCTGCGGCCATTCGGTGATCGACGCACCCGGCTCGGCCATGGGCGAGCCCATGTCAAAGGAGCCGGCGTCCACCTGGACGAGTTCCAGCGGCCAGGCCGGAAGCAGGGTGTAGGTTACGGATAGGTTCAGGGTCTGCCCTCCCGTCAATTCCGCCGTCGTGTAGCCGGGGGCGGGAGTGGACCAGCCGGGAATCTCCTCCCAGTCCAGGGTAACCGGTCCACACGGCACGCTGTAGAGAATGCCGTCGTCGATGCCGCTACGGTCGTGCTCGCCGTCTCCCGTTTCCACCTTGAGTACCCATGCCGCGTTCAGGTCGTTGGGATCGATGTCGATCGTCACGGTGCCCGTGGGTAGCGGGTCGTAGACGTAGGTGCCGGTGAAGGTGATAGCCCCCCCGGCGGCCAGTGTCTGGGGCTGGGCCGGCGGCGCGTCCCAGTTCAGGACCGGGAGCCAAGTGATGGTGTAATCGCCGGAGGCCCGGTCGGCCAGGGACTCGTCGCCGGTGCCGTCGTGGGTGTAGCCGTCCGGTCCGGTGAGGGTCCAGGCGGCCGTCACCGCCGCGGGCTCGACATCGACATGCACGGTGCCGGTAACGGGCGGATCGGGGTTCGCGGGATCGTCGCTGCAACCCGCCAGGAGGGCTGTCGCTATCAGCATCGATGTCAGAACACGTTTCATATCCGGCTAACCTCTGATTCGGATGGTGTGCGCGCGAAGGTTAAACATAGCGCAATCGGCATGCGACTGGCCAGAAATGATGGTAACAGTCGCCACGTGCAACGATTTGGCTTATCGTGACCAAAGATTCCATAACGAACCCATGGCAAGGAGAGGAGCCCCCGTGGCCACCATTAACGACATCCTGAAGCACAAGGGATGCGACGTCCACAAGATCGACCCCGACGCCAACGTCTACGAAGCCATCACCGCCATGATGGAGCTTGGGGTGGGCGCGTTGCTGATCGCCCGGGACGACGACATCCGCGGCATCGTCACCGAGCGTGACTACCTGGGCAAGATAGCCCTGAGGGGCCTATCGTCCCGCGAAACCAAGGTGTCGGAGATCATGAGCGACCAGCTTCTGTTCGTCGAACCGTGGCACGACGTGTCCGAGGCCATGGCCGTCATGACCGAGGCACGCATCCGCCACCTACCGGTGATGACGGAGGGGCGACTGGCCGGTTTGGTCTCCATCGGCGACTGTGTCAAGCAGATCAGTCGCGAGCGCAAGGCCCAGCTGCATTATCTCCGGGATTACATCAACGATAAATATCCCGGCTGACGGTCCTTGTGCCGGGCCGAACCTCGTAGCAGATTAGGGGCAACGGAGGTGTATTGATATGGCCCAGACCGTCATCGAAAAGATCGCCCAGTCCCACGCCGTCGACCTGCCCGCGGGAACCGAACTCCATGCGGGAGATTTCGTGACCCTCGTCCCCGACCAGGTCATGACCCACGACAACACCGCCGCCGTGCTGCTGAAGTTCGATAAGCTCGGTGTCGACAGGATCGCCAACCCGGATCAACCCGTCTTCGCCCTGGATCACGACATCCAGAACCGCAGCGAGAGCAACCTCGCCAAGTACGCCAGGATCGAGAACTTCGCCAAGACCCAGGGCGTGGACTTCTATCCCGCCGGCACGGGTATCGGTCACCAGGTGATGATCGAGAACGGCTATATCAAGCCGGGCGGTTTCTGCGTCGCCAGCGACAGCCATTCGAACATGTACGGCGCCATGAGCGCGGTGGGTACGCCCGTGGTACGCACCGACGCCGCCGCCATCTGGGCCACCGGGCGCTTCTGGTGGCAGATCCCGCGCACCGTGCTGGTCCGCCTGAGCGGCGAGCTGCGACCGGGCGTCACCGGCAAGGACGTCATCCTCACCCTTTGCGGCCTCTACAGCCAGGGCGAGGTGCTGAACGCCGCCATCGAGTTCGCCGGCCCCGGCATGGACAACCTGTCCATGGACGCGCGCATGACCATCGCCAACATGACCACCGAGTGGGGCGCGCTGGTGGGCTGGTTCCCCTGCGACGCGCAGACCATCGATTTCCTGCGCAAGCGCCGGGCGATCCTCGGGCTCCAGGGACTCCAGAACCGTATTACCGAGGATGAGCTGACGAGCTGGGAGAGCGACCCCCTCCGCTCGGACCCGGACGCCGCCTACGCGGGCACCATCGAGCTCGACCTCGGCGAGGTCACGCCGCACGTGGCGGGACCGGACACCGTGCAGCGCACCGCCCCCCTGACCGACCTCATCGCCGCGGACATCCCGATCCACAAGGCCTATCTGTTGTCCTGCGTGAACTCGCGCCTGGAGGACCTGAAGGCCGCCGCCGACGTGCTGCTGGACTGCAAGGTCGCCGACGGTGTCGAACTCTACGTCGCCGCCGCCAGCCAGTTCGTCGAAGACCAGGCCAAGGAGCAGGGCTATTGGCAGGTGCTGCTGGATGCGGGCGCGATCGCCCTGCCGCCGAGCTGCGGCCCCTGCATCGGTCTGGGCACGGGTTTGTTGGAGGCCGGCGAGGTGGGCATCTCCGCCACCAACCGCAACTTCAAGGGCCGCATGGGCTCGCGGGACGCCAAGTGCTACTTGGCCAGCCCCGTGGTCGTAGCCGCATCGGCGGTCGCCGGACGCATTACCGGCCCCGAGGAATTCACCGGCCCACAGCCGGCCCACGCTTTTACACCGGGCGAGAAGGCCCCGCGCGCCGGCACCGTGGAAATCCTGGACGGCTTCCCCGCCCGCACCGAGGGCCGCGGGCTCTGGCTCGACGTGGACAACCTGAACACCGACGGCATCTACGGCAAGGACTACACCTATCGCGACGACATGACCCCGGAGGACATGGCCCGCGTGGTGATGGAGAACTACGACACCGCCTTCGCCGGGATCATCGCCGAGGGCGACGTCCTGATCGGCGGCTTCAACTTCGGCACCGGCTCGTCGCGCGAGCAGGCCGTCACCGCCCTGCAGGCCGCCGGCGCCGCAATGCTGATCGCCGGATCGTACTCCCAGACCTACCTGCGCAACGCCATCAACAACGGGTTCATCTGCCTGGAGAGTCCGGGGCTGGTGGAGGCTGTGCGGGGGGCGCATGAGGGGCGTGGGGAGAAGACGGTTGTGATGGATGACGCAGTTTCGGTCGACTTCGGCGGCGCCGTGATCACCTGGCGGGGCGACGAGTACGCTTTCGCGCCGCTTGGAAAGCCAGTCCAGGAAGTGATCGTCGCTGGAGGCGTCGAGAACCAGGTTCGGGAGACGCTCAAGTAGGGCTGGCCGGACACGCACACAAAGAGACGCCCTTTCCTTCATGCACTGCGTGAAATCAGGAAAGGGCGTCTCTTTGTGTGCGTGTCCTGCGGTCTCCTTAGGGTTTTCGGAGACGAGCTGCCGTCGGACTATGTGAGCATAGCTACAGGTGTAGCACATTGAGATGCCGTAAGATGGCAAGCAAGTACACTCGGAAACCAAGGCTAGA
>CAYMCR010000143.1:0-4356 GCA_964389015.1 uncultured Fibrobacteraceae bacterium
TGCCCCGGGTGTGCGTCATTTCCTTGTCGGCCAGATACTCGCCCAGCTCCTTGGATATGTAGCACGGCCCGTTGTCGCTCAACAGCCGGGGCCGGTGACGGACCTGCACCTGATCAGCTCCCGTTTTGGCCAGGGCGTCATCCAGAGTGTCCTTCACGTCGTCGGCCGCCATCGAGCTCGTCAGTCGCCAAGCCACGATGTACCGCGAGTAGTCGTCCAGCACGGTCGAGAGGTAGTACCAGCCCCAGCCGGTGATCCGGAAGTAGGTGAAGTCCGTCTGCCACAGTTCGTGCACACGCTTGGTCTTGTGCTTGAACTCGTCGGCCGCGGACATCACGATGTACGCGGGACTGGTCACCAGATCGAAGCTCTTGAGGATGCGGTAGACGCTGCTCTCGCTGATGTACCAGCCTTCATGGTCGGTGATGTGATGGGCCAGCTCTCGGGGCGTCTGCTCCGGCTTCTCAAGGGCCAGCTCCACCACACGTTCACGTTCGGCATCCGGGATACGGTTCCAGAACTGGCGCCGAGACGAAGAACGGTTCCTCAGGCCCTCGACCCCGTGCTCCACGTAAGCCTTATACCAGCGGTAGAACGAGCTGCGGCCCACCTGGAGCTGCTCGAGGGTCTTCTTCACCGGAAGATCCGATCCTTCGACCAGCCGGATCGTCTCGAGCTTCTCCGCCTGGGTGTATCTCATAGCAGGCCCGGACCGTCGCCCGTCCCGACATCGTTTTTTTTAAGCACCCGGATACGCAACGCCAGCTCGGCGAGCATCTCTTTCAGCTCGCGGTTCTCGCGCTTGAGATCGACGACCTCGCCGCTGCTCGCCTCGCGCTTCGTGTTGCCAGCCAGACGACGCTTGCCTGCCTCGAGAAACTCCTTGCTCCAGTTATAGTAGAGGTTCGGGCTAATACCTTCGCGACGGCACAGCTCGGCGATGGTCTCTTCGCCTCGGAGACCTTCCAACACGATGCGGATCTTCTCTTCGCTGGAGAACTTACGGCGGGTCTTGCGCTTGATCTCGCGCACGACTTTCTCGGGGTCCCTGTGCTCAGTCATGGTACACTCCTTGGATCGGAACAGATTAACAGAAGTGTCCACTAATTTTAGACTTGAAACTGTCCCACTTCAGCTGACGTCAAACACCCCATTGCAGAAATCGTTAAAGGGGGGCATGGGCTTTGCCGATGGACCTCACTGGAGTTCACGAGGGTCCGGCTCGACCGGCCTGCTCGGTCACCAGCCCCACGGGGCCAAACGAAAGGGAATCAGGGATGAAGAATTGGAAATGTGCTCTTGTGGCTGTTGTGGTGCTCGCGTTTGCGGGTCTGGCGGTGGCAGAGCCTACCATCGGCGTCTACTTCGATGAGGCTTGCACCGTCACCAGCGCCACCATCGAGCCTATGCCTGCCACGGGCACCGGCTACCTGTACGTGAAGAACGCGGAAATGATGATCGGCGGCGCGGCGTTTGCGGTCGATATCGACCCCTCGATCACCACCTCGTTCCAGGAAGTACCTGGCTTGGGGCTGTATTTCGGCGACCTGGATGGGCTCGAGGTCGGCCTGTACCAGTGGATTTCCAACTTCGGGCCCGATGATGCAGCTCTCCTGGGTACGTTCAGCTTCTACTCACCCACGACCGTGATCAATAGCGAGATCAACGTAGTGGCTCACCCCAACTACGCAACGCCCGTCGTTGCCAACGGCGAGGCCCTGCCGTTCGTGGCCGAGGGTCTGACCTCGTACGTGACCATCCACTCGACCCCGACCATCGGCGTCTACTGGGATGAGGCCGGCACGCTCACGCACCTCGATACCAACGGCGGCATTGGTGTGACACATACGGCCTATATCATGGTCAAGGAAGCCGAGATGGTCGTTGGCGGCGTTACCTTCAAGCTCGAACTTGATCCCCTGATCATGCTCGGCAGTGTCGTGCCTGTCGATGCGCTGATTCTCGGCTCGCTCTCTTCGGGCGTCGAGATAGGTCTGTACACCTACATGCCCGTCTTCGGTCCGGAAGTCGGATTGCTCTACACCATCGACCTGATCACCTTCGACAATCTGATGACGGATGCGCAATTGACCATCACTAATCACCCGAACTATAGCTATCCGATCGTCGCCGACAACAATGCATACCCGTTCAATGCCGAGGGTCTGATCTCGACCCTGACCATCGTGGTCCCGACCGAGAACAAGGCCTGGGGTGAAGTGAAGAGTCTGTACCAGTAGCAGTCTCCCCCTACACGGGATTGCCGGTCGCCCCCCATGGCCGCCAACCCGCGTAGAGGCGAAGTGGGAGAAGCCGATGGCTTCTCCCACTATTTTTTATCCATCGTCCCGCTTGATGAGATGGAAACCGAACTCGGTTTCCACGACCTCCGACACGTCCCCCGGCGCGAGGGCGAACAGCTCGGCCTCCAGCGGGCGCGGCAACATGGCCGGCTCGACCAGACCGATCAAGCCGCATTGGAAGCGACTCTCCGCGTCGTCCGAGAAGCGTGACGCGAGATCGCAGAAATCGACCTCGCCGGTGCGGAACATGGCGCTCACCTCTGCGGCGATCATCTCCGCCTGGGCGCGGGTGCGCCGAGCGCCCGCGGAGGCACCCCGTGCGCCGGCCCAGGTGATCAGGATGTGGCGGGCGACTACACGCCGCACCGGCAACCGCATGAGCAGATGATAGCCGCGCTTCGTCTCGACCAGCGGATTGAAATGCCCCACCTCGAGGTCGAACAGCGGCACCTCCAGCGCCAACGGCAGTTGATCGCGTCTGAAGATGCCCAGGTAACCGGAGTTGCGTTCCACGTTGGGGTCGTCGGAGTACCGGCGCGCGAGTTCCTCGAAGGGCCCGGACTTGCCGTGCACCAGGGCGGCGATCTGGGCTGCCCGTTCCCGGGCTTCCGCGCGGCTGCGCGTCACGCCGGGCAGGGGTGGATCGCATTCCGCGTGCGCGATCAGGATGTGCGCCGCCGCCGCTTCCTCCCGCGCCGGGGCTGCGGACTCCGGAGCCTCGCCCCCAGGGGCGGGCGCCACGGTGTCCGCGTCGTCGCGTCCGCGCTTCAGGCCGAACACGGCGGCTACGATCACGACGAGCGCGAAGAGCAGCAGGGCGAAACGTCGTGTGGTCATTTCTGGCCACCTCTCCTGAACGGCGTCGCGCCTACGGCGCGCAGGATCTTGCGGGCGAAGAGATGATAGGTCTGCATCTCCCAATCCACGATGCCTGCGCGCATGTGCAAGTGGCGCATGTAAGTGAGGAACTTCTCGCACTCGTTCGGTCTGTAGCCGACGGCCGTCATGGCGGCGTCGACGTGTGCGTACATGGTCTCCAGCTCGGCCTGGGTGGGCAGCTTCGTGGAGCGATGGGGATGCGAGACGCGCATCTCGGGGCGGCGGCCGGTCGTGCGTCGCGGCTCGCGCACCGCAGCGAGCCAGGCCTTGCGTATCTCGTAGGCGTAGACCATCACCGCCTGGGCCAGGTTCAGCGAGGATTGCTCCGCTGCGGCGTCGATCCGCGAGACATAGCGGCAGTCGTAGATCTCCTCGTTGGTCAATCCCGTGCGCTCGGCCCCGAACATCAACGCCACCGGTCCCTCGCCGGAGATCTCGACCAGCAGCTGCGCCAGTTCGCCGGGCGCCAGCAGGGCACCCTTGCGCAGCTCGCGCGGTCTGGCCGTGGCGCCGGCCACGGTAATCATTTCGCGAATCGCCGCCTTGTGGTCCAGCACGACGCGGGCGCGGTCGAGCACGTCGCCGGCCCCGTGGGCCACCACGCGCGACCGCTCGCCGAAAGGGTCGCGCGGGTTGATCAGCACCATGCGCGAGAGTCCCATCGTCTTGAGCGCCCGCGCGGCCGCGCCGACGTTCATCGGCTCGGTCGTATGGCTCAGCACGAAATGGATGTTGTCGAGGTTCGGCGTCGGCCGGGCGCCCTCGACCTTGTCGTCGTGTTCGGTCACTACCGTTCTCCGGGATGGGGGTTGGCTTTCCCGTAAGTATCGTGCCGAGAGCGGTCGTTGTCACGCACGGGCATGGGGGCTATGATCCCGATTCACGAGAGGAGATAAGCATGGACCGGTTGATCGCCATCTTCGTCATCCTGCTGGGATTGAATTTCCTGCTGGACAACTTCGGGCTGCCGCGGCTCGATATCGGGGTGCTGTGGAAGCTCTGGCACCTGGCCCTGATCTGGGTGGGCTGGACCATGTGGCGCGAGGCCGACCGCAAACGTCGGTGAGGGGGCCGAGATGAAAAGGAAAGTACTCGTTTCCGTCGCCTACGGCAGCGGCGCCGTTTTACACGGGATGGCATAACTAAGGTCAGCCCCAATTTGATACCATGGGAA
>CAYMCR010000144.1:0-4271 GCA_964389015.1 uncultured Fibrobacteraceae bacterium
ACCGCTTTGAGCGGTTCACAATGAAGGCCCCCGGCTATGCCGGGGGATGATTACTGCTGACCGCCACGATCCTGCTGACTCTCGCCCTGACCGCTTTTGCCGTCGACTACTGGGGTGGCCCGCCTCCCGGCACCTGGCATCGCGGCGAACACCAGACCACCTTCCAGCACTGGATGTTCGAGGATCCTGGGCTGGTCGGCCCGCCGAGCGTCGTCGACAATCCGTACGGCGAGCCCATGCTGGACTTCGCGGGCATGTTCGAGTGGGGCCAGTACGACTGCCCGCCCGAGATGGATCCCGACGGCGTGATCGAAGGCTGGCACTGCGTCGAGCCTGGCGGCGGCACCATCATCATCACCATCCCCAATACCGAGGCCCTCGACGGCACCAAGCTGATCTTCATGCAGATCACCAGCTCGAAGGCCCCGAGCAACGTGGGCGCGACCGGTCACGGCAGCAACCCCGGCGGCTACACCTCCGGTACCTGGCCCACAGGCCTGCCCCAGATCCAGTGGCCCTCGACACCTCCGGCACCCTACGGCGGCTCGTGGTACACCTATAACTATGGCCTGAAGATCGAGCCCAACCCCGCGTCCGAGACCATCACCATCGACGTGCCCTACTGCACCGTGATCGACCAGATCGTCATCGACACGATCTGCACCGGTACCATCGCCAACGACGACGCCACTTGGGGTGAGGTGAAGTCGCTGTTCGAATAGATTGCCAACACCACTCTCACAAGAAGGACCCGGGGCAAACCGGGTCCTTTCACGTGCGTGGCTCGTTCATCTGTAGATGGATTTGAGCGCGCTCCAGGTCGCCGTCTCCCCGCTCACCGGACCTTCCGTCGTAATGACGAGCCTGGGCGGATAGCCGTGCGGCGCGCCCCCCACGTAGATGCGGTCCATGCGGCCGACTTCCGAGTTGACGCCGCAGAGGAAGACGCCGGCGCGCGCGGCGCCGTCGTCGATCAGGTCCTGGATATGGTCGGTCACGGTAAAGTGCAGATCCACGTTGGCCTGGGTCGGCGCCATGATATCGAGCGCCGTGTATTCGTTCAGGTCGGCGCGGGGCAGTAACACCTCACCGCCCGTCGCCGCGTAGGCAAAGGCCGCCACGTAGGGCAGGCCCTCCTCGTGGCCGGTCTTGCGCACCACGAATTCCGCGGCTAGGATCGTCTGGCCGGGATGGAAGGCGGAGAGGTCGAACTCGGCTGACACGCCCCACTCTGAATCGCACCCCCAGGCGTTGCCGCCCACGTTCAGGCTTGTAGGCCGTCGAGACGGCGCCGGCGACGAAGTCGGGCTCCTGCGGACAGCCGCCCGTGCCTTCGACCCGCTCATCCTCGCCGACCTGCAGCAGGGGCGCCTGGAATTCCTCGCTCGCGACCACCACCGACGTCATCGACAGCACGAGCAGCAACGTCATGGCCGCGACCGCCGAGGGCCGGCGATCTGCGATTTCCCTCGATGACATGAGATCCTCCCTATCCCCGCGTCTACTTCTTCGCCTGCTGCCTGGCCCAGCTGTCCTTCAGCGAGACGGTGCGGATGAAGACCGGTGCGCCGGGACGCGAATCGCGGCTGTCCACACAGAAATACCCGTGACGCATGAACTGGCACCTGTATCCCGGCTCCGCTTCGGCCAGGCCCGGCTCGAGCTTGCAGCCGTTCATGACGCTCAGCGACTCGGGGTCGAGGGCGTCCGCGACCTCACCGCTCTCGCCAGGATGAGGGTCGCTGAAGAGGTGGTCGTACAGACGCACCTCGGCGTCCAAGACGTGGGCGGCGGAGACCCAGTGCAGGGTGCCGCGCACCTTGCGGCCATCGGGGGTGGAACCGCCGCGCGATGCGGGGTCGTAGGTGCAGCGCAGTTCCGTGACGCGGCCGTCGGCGTCCTTGACCGCCTCTTCACAGGTGACGAAGTAGGCGTGCTTGAGACGCACCTCGCGGCCCGGCGCCAAGCGGAAGAACTTCCGCGGCGGATCCTCCATGAAGTCCCCGCGCTCGATCCACAGCTCCCGGGTGAACGGGACGCTTCGCGTGCCGTCCTCCTCGCGCTCTGGGTTGTTGACGCACTCGACCTGCTCGACCTCGCTCTCCGGGTAGTTCGTGATCACGACCTTCAGGGGATCGAGCACGGCCATCACGCGACGGGTCGTCAGGTTCAGCTCCTCGCGCAGGCAATGCTCGAGCAGCTGGATGTCCACGGTGCTGTTGGCCTTGGCCACGCCGATGCGGTCGCAGAAGTCGCGGATCGACGCAGGCGTGTAGCCGCGGCGGCGTAGGCCGCTGATGGTCGGCATGCGCGGGTCGTCCCAGCCGTCGACGACGCCGTCGGTCACCAGGCCCAGCAACTTGCGCTTGCTCATCAGGGTGTGGGTGAGGTTCAGGCGCGCGAACTCGATCTGCTGCGGATGGTAGACACCGAGTTGATCGAGGAACCAGTCGTAGAGCGGCCGGTGCACCTCGAACTCGAGGGTGCAGACGGAATGCGTAATGCCTTCGAGGCTGTCCTCGAGCCCGTGGGCCCAGTCGTACATGGGATAGATGCACCAGTCGGCGCCGGTGCGGTGATGCGCGGCGTGGCGGATGCGATAGATCAGGGGATCGCGCAGCAGCATGTTGGGCGAGGCCATGTCGATCTTGGCCCGCAGGACCTTGGCGCCGTCGGCGAACTCACCGGCGCGCATGCGGCGCAACAGATCCAGGTTCTCCTCGACACTGCGGTCGCGATACGGACCGGCGACACCCGGCTCCTTGACCGTGCCGCGCGTGGCCTTGATCTGCTCGTCGTCCTGGTCGTCTACGTAAGCATGGCCGGCTTCCACCAGTTGTTCGGCGTATTCGTACATGCGCTCGAAGTAGTCCGAGGCGAAGCAGAGCCGGTCCTCCCAGTCCGCGCCGAGCCAGCGCACGTCCTCGGTGATGGAGTCGACGTACTCCTGCTCTTCCTTGGTCGGGTTGGTGTCGTCGAAGCGCAGGTTGAACTTGCCGCCGAACTTCTCGGCCAGCCCGTAATTGAGCAGGATGCTCTTGGCGTGACCGATGTGCAGGTAGCCGTTGGGCTCGGGCGGGAAGCGCGTGTGGACGCGGCCGTCCCACTTGCCGGTGGCGTTGTCCTCGCGGACGATCTCTTCGATGAAGTTGGCAGCGTTTTCGGACATCGTATCGCGTTCCATCCGGGTTGCGGGTGCGGCATCGTCTGGGGTTCCTCGCCAGCTTATCCGGAAACGGGCGACGCGTCGATGCCGTTGTGTGCGGGAGTGTGCGCTGTTACTTCGCGAGAAAGGCTATGGCCGACGCCACGCTCTTGGCCGGGCTCACTTTGATATTCTGATCAGCCACCATACCGTCCCCGTCGATGATCCAATGGGAGCGGATCACGCCCAGGTAGGTCTTGCCGTAGAGCTTCTTCTCCCCCCAGGCGCCCCACTTCTCCAGGACCTTGTGATCGGGATCGGAGAGCAGGTCGAAGGCGAGGTTCTTCTTGTCCTTCCACGCCGCCAGTTTTTCGGGGCTGTCGGGGCTGAGTCCCAGGACCACGGCGCCTTCGGCGTCAATCTCCGGCAGGGCGTCGGAGAACCCACAAGCCTGGCTATTGCAACCGCCGGTGTTGGCCTTGGGGAAGGCGAAGAGGACCACCTTGCGGCCCCGGTAATCACTCAGCTTGAGCTTTTCGCCACGCTGGTTGAGCAGCGTGAACGCGGGGGCTTTCTTGCCGACTTCGGGCATGGGACATCGTCTCCTGGGTTGTGGATGATAAATACGACGCCACTAATAGTAGATCTAGCGGCGTGCCTCACCCTGTCGGGTCAATATATCTGACCACCAAACTTGGCGCCAACACCTGAGAAGCGAGATGTCCCCGGTGCGGATTACCCCGTTCCCTCATGTCGATGTAGTGCAGGTTGCGAACGCTTCTGTCGATGGACCAGCTGGTGGCACCCCGAGCACAGCACCTGAAGGTTGGCCGCTTCGTTGCTGCCGCCCTGCGATCGTGGACGCCGGTGGTGAACCTCGAGAAAGCGTGTCCGAACGCAGCCAGACGTTTCGCAGCGATGGTCGGCGCGGATCAGGGCGGCCTGGCGGGCTTTGGGTGGGATGGCCGAGTGGTTGGGACGGCCGGGTTCCTGTATGCGGGCATCGCATTGCACAACCTCGGCCGACACGGGCATCGGGCCACGATCCGTCCGCACTTCAGCCGCGCTGCAAATTTTACACGGGATGGCATAACTAAGGTCAGCCCCAATTTGATACCATGGGAAG
>CAYMCR010000145.1:0-4216 GCA_964389015.1 uncultured Fibrobacteraceae bacterium
GGGGGAAATCAGGGGGGAGAATGTTAAGAGTGGATTATCTTGGACAGCAGTGACCAAATATAGGCATCACTATCATCGGATTGCAGTTCATTTATTGCTTCATGTGATCTCGAATTTAAGAAATTATACGGAACATGACAATCCTCCATGACCTCAGCGAATGCGTCATGCCAGTTGAATCCAAGATATTTATGGTTTCGGTCTTTGTAGATACCAATCCGCGGCACTTCTTTCTTGTTTATACCAGACAACCGTAAAACCCTTCCTCGATGCAAATCAACAGGGCGGCTAACGACCGGTCTCAGGATATTGATGTCACTTACATCAAACACCCCTACTTCAACTCCGGTATGCAGCTGATTTTGTAACACAGTTTTTGCTGAGGCTCAAGACAAAGGAGTCTCTTTGTGATGGTTTCAGTAATACGGACGGCTGTGGTTTTCGATACCTAAAGCGGCTTGAATTATTGAACACGCCCTCGCGTGAGTATTCGCGATGGCCCAGTTGATCTTGTCTCGGATGTACTTGTTCCTGATCACGAATTGCATTGCGAGTCGATTCGAGATGATCGGTAGCAATGGCCGGGTGAGACCCCATTCTAGAAAACAGAAGCGGGATCCCCAAGCAGGAATCCCGCAACTCGAATCGAAGCGTTTATCGAACTACTTCCCCATCCCCTTAGCCATCAACCGAGCCTTGGCCCGATCAACGGAAGCCTGGGCCCGGGAAACATCCACGTTCAACTGGCTCTTGTCCGCCAGCCGCCGCTTCGCCCGCTCCAGCGCCTCCTCGGCGCGGGAGACGTCGATCGACGCGGCCGGCTCGCAGGAATCCACCATAACCGACACCTCGTTGTTCGCCACCTCGATGAAGCCGTTGCTCACCGCGAAGTAGCTCACGCTGCCCTTGCCGCCCGTGTCGTCGTGCTTGAGGGTCATCACGCCGGGCACCAGGGCGGTGACCAGCGGGGCGTGGTTGGCGAGGATGCCGAGATAGCCGGCGATGCCGGGCAGGACCAGGGAGACGGAGTCCGTCTCGAGGAGCTGCTGCTCGGCCGTCGTGATCGTCACCTTGAAAGACTTGGCCATCGGCTATGCCTCCGCCTGCATCTTCTCGTGGTTCTCCAGCACCTCGTCGATGCCGCCGCACATGTAGAACGCCTGCTCGGGGATGTGATCGTACTTGCCGTCGACCAGTTCACGGAAGCTCTTGATCGTGTCCTCGAGCTTCACGTAGCGGCCGGCCGCGCCGGTGAAGACCTCGGCCACGAAGAAGGGCTGCGACAGGAACTTCTGGATCTTGCGGGCGCGCTGGACGGTCTGCTTGTCCTCGTCGCTCAACTCGTCCATGCCCAGGATGGCGATTATGTCCTGCAGGTCCTTGTAGCGCTGCAGCACGCCCTGGACGTCGCGGGCGACCTTGTAGTGCTCGTCGCCGATGTAGCGCGGGTCGAGGATGCGGCTGGTGGAGTCCAGCGGGTCCACGGCCGGGTAGATGCCCAGCTCGGCGATCTGGCGCGAGAGCACCGTGGTCGCGTCGAGGTGGGAGAAGGCCGTGGCGGGCGCGGGGTCGGTCAGGTCGTCGGCGGGCACATAGATGGCCTGCACCGAGGTGATCGAACCGTTGCGGGTCGAGGTGATCCGCTCCTGCAGTTCGCCCATCTCCGTCGCGAGGGTCGGCTGGTAGCCCACGGCGCTGGGCATACGACCCAACAATGCGGACACCTCGGAACCGGCCTGCGTGAAACGGAAGATGTTGTCGATGAACAGGAGCACGTCCTGCTTCATGTCGTCGCGGAAGTGCTCGGCCATGGTCAGGCCGGACAGGGCCACGCGCAGGCGGGCTCCGGGCGGCTCGTTCATCTGGCCGAAGACCAGCGCGGTGTTGGCCAGCACGCCGGACTCGCTCATCTCGCGGTAGAGGTCGTTGCCCTCTCGGGTACGCTCGCCCACGCCGCAGAACACCGAGTAGCCGCCGTGCTCGGCGGCGATGGCGCGGATCAGCTCCATCACGATGACCGTCTTGCCCACGCCGGCGCCGCCGAAGAGGCCGATCTTGCCGCCCTTCACGTAGGGCGCGAGCAGGTCGACGACCTTGATGCCCGTCTCGAAGATCTCGTTGGCCTCGCCCTGGTTCTCCAGGGACGGGGGCGGACGGTGGATGGGGGCCCGCTTGTCGGGCTCGGCCAGGGGCTCCTTGGCGTCGATGGGCTCGCCGAGCAGGTTGAAGAGACGGCCGAGGCTCTGCTGGCCGACCGGCACGCTGATCGGCGCGCCCGTGTCGGTGGCCTCCATGCCGCGGATCAGTCCGTCGGTGGAGTCCATGGCGATGCAGCGCACCTGGTTGTTACCGATGTGCTGCGCCACCTCGACGGTCAGGTCGATGTCCCTGTCCGACTCGACGATCTTGATGGCGTTGAGGATTGCGGGCAGGTTGTCCGAATCGAAGACCAGGTCCACGGTGGGACCGATGACCTGCACGACGCGTCCGATGTTCTCAGCCATTGGCTTCTCTTCTCCTGATTGAGTCAAGTTCCCTGTCGAACTCGAACCTAAAGGGCGTTCGCGCCGCCCACGATCTCACTGATTTCCTGGGTGATGGCGGCCTGGCGCTCGCGGTTCCGCTGCAGCGTCAGGGCGTCGATCATCTCTCCGGCGTTCTTGGTCGCCGCGCTCATGCTGCTCATGCGCGCGCCGTGCTCGCTGGCGTAGGCCTCGCAGAGCATGATGTACACGGTGTTGCGGAGGTACTGGGGAAGCAGCGCCGCGTAGATGACCTCGCGACCGGGTTCCCAGATGTAGTCCAGCGCCACGGCGTCCTCCTCGTCCGCCGCCTTTTCGGGCGGGGTGACGGGCAGGGCCGTCTGGACGGTCGGGCGTTGGGTCATGGTGCTGACGAACTGCGCGTAGCCGAACTTGACCTCGTCGACCAGGCCCTCGGTGAACTGCGTCACCACGAACTTGGTGACCTGGCGGGCCTTGTCGTCGCTCGCCGCGCCGCCGAAATCGTCGTGCGAGGCGACCACGTCGTAGCCGCGCTTCTTGAAGAAGTCGCGGGCCTTGCGGCCCACGGCGTAGACGCTCGTCTTCACGCCGGCCTCGACCGACGCGTCGATCTCGGCGCGGGCGGCCTTGATGACGTTCATGTTGTAGGCGCCGCACAGCCCCTTGTCCGACGTGACGACGACGAACAGCCGGCTCTTCACCTCGCGCCGCTCGAAGAGCGGGTGGCTGTCGCCGCCCGCCTCGGCCAGCCGCTGCAGCAGCTGCTGCAGCTTCGACGAGTAGGGACGCGCGGACAGCAGGCGATCCTGCGCGCGGCGCAGCTTGGCCGCGGCGACCATCTTCATGGCCTTGGTGATCTGCTGGGTCGACTTGACCGAGCGGATCCGCTTGTTGATGATCTTTATCCCGGCGCCTGCCATGGGCTACCTCCTGGACTCCCTATCGGGAGGCCTTGAATTCCTCGATGGCGGCCTTGAGTGCTTCGCGCGTGTCGTCCTCGAGCTTGCCGCTGGTCCGGATGTCGGCCAGTACGCGGCTGTGCTTCTCGTCGAGGAAGACGTAGAAGTCCTTCTCCCACTCGGCCAACGTGTCCACTTCGAGGTCGTCCAGGAAGCCCTGGGTGCCCGCGAAGATGATGGCAACCTGCTTCTCCATCGACAGGGGCACGTACTGGCCCTGCTTGAGGATCTCGACCATGCGCTCGCCGCGGGTGAGCTGGTTCTGCGTGGCCTTGTCCAGGTCGCTGCCGAACTGGGCGAAGGCCTGCAGTTCGCGGTACTGGGCCAGATCGAGCCGCAGCGAACCGGCGATCTTCTTCATGGCCTTGGTCTGCGCGGAGCCGCCGACCCGGGACACGGAGATGCCCACGTTGATGGCGGGCCGGACGCCCTGATAGAACAGGTCGTTCTCCAGGAAGATCTGACCGTCGGTGATCGAGATCACGTTCGTGGGAATGTACGCGGACACGTCGGACGCCTGCGTCTCGATGATGGGCAGGGCGGTCAGCGAACCGCCGCCGTTCTCGTCGGACAGCTTCACGGCGCGCTCGAGCAGCCGGCTGTGCAGGTAGAACACGTCGCCCGGGAACGCCTCGCGTCCGGGGGGACGGCGCAGCAGCAGCGACAGCTGGCGGTAGGCGTTGGCCTGCTTGGACAGATCGTCGTAGATCACCAGCGTGTGCTTGCCCTGCCACATGAGGTGCTCGGCCATGG
>CAYMCR010000146.1:0-4164 GCA_964389015.1 uncultured Fibrobacteraceae bacterium
GCTCGAGCGCGCGGTGAAGCTGTCCGACGAGAACGGCGGCGGTTCGCTGACCGCGTTGCCGATCATTGAGACCCAGGCGTCCGACGTGTCGGCCTACATTCCCACGAACGTGATCTCGATCACCGACGGTCAGATCTTCCTGGAGAACGACCTGTTCTACCAGGGTGTCCGGCCCGCCATCAATGTGGGTATCTCGGTGTCTCGAGTCGGTGGTTCGGCCCAGACCAAGGCCATGAAGAAGATCGCCGGTTCGCTGCGGTTGGATCTGGCCCAGTACCGCGAGCTGCAGGCCTTCGCCCAGTTCGGCAGCGATCTGGACAAGGCGACCCAGAACCAGCTCACCCGTGGTGAGCGCATGGTCGAGATCCTCAAGCAGGGACAGTACGTGCCTCTGTCGGTGGAAAAGCAGGTGGCCATCATCTACGCCGGTACCCAGGGTTACCTGGACGACCTGCCGGTCGAAATCCTGGCCCAGTGGGAGCAGGACTTCCTGGCCTACATGGATGAGAACCACAGCAGCGTGCTGCACGACATCCGCACCAGCGGCAAGCTCGAGGAAGCGACCGAAGAAACGTTGAAGGCCGCCATCTTGACGTTCAAGTCCTCGCAAGCAGAGGGCTAGGAGGTAGCCAATGGCCGGCGCCGGCATAAAGATCATCAACAAGCGCATCCGCTCGGTCAAATCGACCCAGCAGATCACCAAGGCCATGAAGATGGTCTCGGCGGCCAAACTGCGTCGCGCGCAGGATCGGTTGCTGTCCGCTCGTCCCTACTCGTCCAAGTTGCAGCAGTTGTTGCAACGGCTGGCCGAGGCGGGCGGCGATAGTCATCCGCTCTTCGAACAGCGTGAAGTCAAGAGCCGCCTGTTCGTGGTCGTGACTTCGGACAAGGGACTCTGCGGCGCCTACAACATGAACGTCATCCGCATGGCCAAGGCCGAGATCGACGCGTCGATCGAAGCCGGCGTCAAGACGAGCGTCTACGCGGTGGGCCGCAAGGCCTATGACTTCTACCGGAAGCGTGACTACGACGTGGTCGCCCACCACATCGACTTCGGCGGCGCGGCCAGCGACGACAAGGCCCGCAAGGTCACCAAGCTGGCCGTGACACAGTTCGCCGACGGTACGGTCGACGAGGTCAGGTTCGCCTACGCGCGGTTCGTGAGCGTTGCGACCCAGCGGCCGACGGTGACGACGGCCCTGCCGATCTCGCCTCCCGAATCGGAGGAAGAGGATTCCACGGCGTTGGAGTACATCTGGGAGCCCAGCCGCGAGGCCATCTACGCCGCGCTGCTGCCCCAGTATCTGCGCAACACCGTGTACATCATGCTTTGCGAAGCCTACGCCAGCGAACACGGCGCACGCATGAGCAGCATGAGCGCGGCGACCAAGAACGCCGGCGAGATGATCGACGCCCTGACGCTGCAGCGCAACCGCGAGCGCCAGGCCGCCATTACTCAGGAAATCAGTGAGATCGTGGGCGGCGCGAACGCCCTTTAGGCTCGAGTTCAAACAGAGAACTTGACTCAATCAGGAGAAGAGAAGCCAATGGCTGAGAACATCGGACGCGTCGTGCAGGTCATCGGTCCCACCGTGGACCTCGAATTCGATTCGGACAACCTGCCCGCAATCCTCAACGCCATCAAGATCGTCGAGGCCGACCGGGACATCAACCTGACCGTCGAGGTCGCGCAGCACATCGGCAACAACCAGGTGCGCTGTATCGCCATGGACTCCACCGACGGCCTGATCCGCGGCATGCCGGCGACCGACACCGGCGCGCCCATCAGCGTGCCCGTCGGCAAGCAGAGCCTCGGTCGTCTCTTCAACCTGCTGGGCGAACCCATCGACGCCAAGGATCCGCTGGCCGAGCCCGATAAGCTGGCCCCGATCCACCGCGCCCCCCCGTCCCTGGAGAACCAGGGCGAGGCCAACGAGATCTTCGAGACGGGCATCAAGGTCGTCGACCTGCTCGCGCCCTACGTGAAGGGCGGCAAGATCGGCCTCTTCGGCGGCGCCGGCGTGGGCAAGACGGTCATCGTGATGGAGCTGATCCGCGCCATCGCCGCCGAGCACGGCGGCTACTCGGTGTTCTGCGGCGTGGGCGAGCGTACCCGAGAGGGCAACGACCTCTACCGCGAGATGAGCGAGTCGGGCGTGCTGGACAACACCGCCCTGGTCTTCGGTCAGATGAACGAGCCCCCGGGAGCCCGCCTCCGCGTGGCCCTGTCGGGCCTGACCATGGCCGAGCACTTCCGCGACGAGATGAAGCAGGACGTGTTGCTGTTCATCGACAACATCTTCCGCTTTACGCAGGCCGGCTCCGAAGTGTCTGCGTTGTTGGGCCGCATGCCCAGCGCCGTGGGCTACCAGCCGACCCTCGCGACGGAGATGGGCGAGCTGCAGGAGCGGATCACCTCGACCCGCGACGGCTCGATCACCTCGGTGCAGGCCATCTACGTGCCCGCCGACGACCTGACCGACCCCGCGCCCGCCACGGCCTTCTCCCACCTCGACGCGACCACGGTGCTCTCGCGCCAGATCGCCGAGCTGGGCATCTACCCGGCCGTGGACCCGCTGGACTCCACCAGCCGCATCCTCGACCCGCGCTACATCGGCGACGAGCACTACAAGGTCGCCCGCGACGTCCAGGGCGTGCTGCAGCGCTACAAGGACCTGCAGGACATAATCGCCATCCTGGGCATGGACGAGTTGAGCGACGAGGACAAGCAGACCGTCCAGCGCGCCCGCAAGATCCAGAAGTTCCTGTCGCAGCCCTTCTTCGTGGCCGAGGTCTTCACCGGCGCGGCCGGCCGCTACGTGAAGCTCGAAGACACGATCAAGAGCTTCAAGGATCTGGTCGCCGGCAAGTACGACCACATCCCCGAGCAGGCGTTCTACATGTGCGGCGGCATCGAAGAAGTGATCGAGAAGCACGAAAAGATGCAGGCGGAGGCATAGGCGATGGCCAAGTCTTTCAAGGTTACGATCACGACTGCGGAGCAGCAGTTGTTGGAGACCAAGTCGGTGTCTTTGACGCTGCCGGGCATTGGCGGCTACCTCGGCATCTGGGCAAACCATGCGCCGTTGGTTACGGCGCTGGTGCCCGGGGTCATGACGGTGAAGCATGACGACGCCGGCGGCAAAGGGTCCGAGAGCGTGTTCGCCGTCAGTAATGGGTTTGTGGAAGTGGCCGGCAATGAAGTGTCGGTGATGGTGGACTCTTGTGAGCCGGGTGATGATATTGATATTACTCGGGCTGAGAGGGCGCTTGAGAGGGCCAAGGGGCGGCTTGGGGATAATGGGAATGGGAAGATTGATGTGGCGAGGGCGGAGGGGGCTTTGGCTCGGGCTAAGGCTCGGTTGATGGCTTCTAAGAAGACGCACTGAGTTCGATTCTCAGATCGAGGTTGCGGGATTCCTGCTTGGGGGTCCCGCTTCTTTTTGTCTAGAATAGATTCTCGATAATGTTGTGGCCTAATGTGACGCACGATATGGATCCCTATGGCACTCAATGTTGGCAACATGACAATCAGGAAGGGGCTCAATCGGATCAGCATGACGCTGTTTGGAAAGTGGTGCGCGTATGCCCCAATCCCCGTCGACGGGCGGATCCTGTTCAGGCGTAGGGATCGGACCAACTTCTACTTCCTCTCGAACTTCTACCCTGCGCCCTTCGTGTTGGATGGGCAAGAGTGGCCACATGTTGAGATGTACTACCAGTCGCGGAAATCGACGAACCCAGCGTATCGAGCCGAGCTCGCACGGAAGCGACATGCGTCGTGGTCGAAGTATGTGGGGGATAGCCGGATCGGGGATACTGAAATAGCACGGAAGTCCTGGTTTAGAAGATATCCTGACGACCAGAGAGAAGACTGGGATGAAATTAAAGAGGAATCCATGCGGGTGGGCCTGTGGACCAAGTTTTCACAGAATAAACAGTTAGGCGACGCATTGGATAGAACCCGCCAAACTTTGCTGGTAGAGGACTCGACCGGTGATTCGTTTTGGGGTTGTGGTTCGGATGGGCTAGGAGTGAATATGCTGGGAATGATGTTAATGGACCTTCGGACAGATCGTGATCGGCGTTGATGATATTGACGTAATTCATGGAGAGTGTCCTAAACTTAGTTGAAACTTGATGCGGCCTCCGGCCTCTGGTAAA
>CAYMCR010000147.1:0-4083 GCA_964389015.1 uncultured Fibrobacteraceae bacterium
TACCTTACACCAGCAGGTGGAGTCTTTCAACTGGGAAAATCGCTCAATTTAGGTAGTAGTTAATCAGCGATGAGATCAAAGTGTGGTTCTCGGGTTCACGGGCCAGCTCCCGCTCGGCGTACCAGATGGCGCGCGAGAACGCCGCGTGTGAGCGATCTCTCAATCCCGTGGCCCAGTATTGAGCCGCTCCCAGGTTTCCCCACAGATCGAATTTCGTGGTGTCGCAGTGCTCGGTCGCAAACTCGTAATAGCGGGCCGACTCTGTGTAATCACCCAAGTAATACGCCAGCCAGCCCATATTACCGCAGGTCTCACAATCGGGGCTGATGCGGAACGCCCGTTCGAAATACTCGCGTGCTTCGTCCCATTCGTCCCTGGCGGAGTGGAACCCACCCAGATTGTTGACTGCTGCTACGTCGTTCGGTGCGAGCCGTGCCGCCTGCTCCGTAGCCGCAATAGCTTCGTCCGTCCGTTCAGCCTTCCAGTGCAGCACGCCAAGTTCTGTATAGACCGCCCAGTAATCCGGTACGCGCGCGATCGCACTCTGGAAGACGGATTCAGCCTCGTCGTGCCGGTCCTGCTGTTGAAACGCTAACGCTAGTCGGAGGCTCGCATATGGAGCGCCCGGTGCGAGCCGGAGAGCCGCCCGACTGTACTCTACTGCACGATCGTAATCCTCCATATAGTAGAGCACATGCGCAGCGAACAGATTAGCCTCGAACAACCCCGGCGCGATCTCCACCGACCGTTCGAGATGCCCCGCCGCCGGCACGAGCCACGCATCGGCATCAGGCTCATGCTCCCGGAAATGCCGGTAATGAGCACGCCCCAACCCCACATACCCCATCGCAAACCCCGGATCCACATCAACAGCCGCCCGGAAATATGCACGCGCAGAGTCGGTACCAGCGGTGCGCGACCGCTGCAACCAGCCCAACCCGGTGATATAAGGCACGATGGCCGCAGAGTTCGTCGGCGACAGGCCTTCGGAGCAGTCGGCCGCATCGGCGTCCAGCAGATAGGCGATCGCCAGCGCGAACGTGTCGCACAAAGCGCCGCCACTCCGATCAAAGTCGATGTTCCGCGATCGTATCACGGTAAGGTCTGCAGCGTCGCACAAGCGCAAGCTCACACGCCGTTCATCCCCGAACCGCTGCACATTACCAATGACGACGCGGTTGACCCCAAACGCGGCGACGGCGTCGGTAGGCGAAGTGATGGGTGCGTCGAGCACTCGCCAGTAGGGGACCACCCAGGCTTCTTCGTTGTTGCGCAGCAACTCCTCGGCCATGCAGGAGACCGCCTCCGATACGCCGTCGACGAAGATGTCCATCTCGCTCGGCATCATGTTTTCGAGCGAGAGTACGGCCAGGCGCGTTTCGGTGGTGTAGAGGCTGGGCTCGCCCCTGAGCCACCCCGTCAACCAGTAGGTACCTGCGGCGGCCAGGGCCGCGACGACCGCGACCGCCGTGACGATTCGCACCACCGGCCGCGCCAGACGCCGGGCGGATTCGACGAGCGGGCCCATGGAGACGGGTCGGATGAACGAACTTCCGTAGCCTACTTCGTGCGCGGCCGCATCCAGGTCGGCGAGCAGCTCGTCGATTGTCTGGTAACGATCGGCGGGGTCCTTCTCGAGGCACTTCGCCACGATCCGGGAGAACTGCTCGGGGACGTCCGGATTCACGTCGCTGGTGACAGCCGGCTCCTCGGACATGATCGCGTAGAGCATCGCGGCTTCGATGTCGCCGCGAAAAGGCCGGCTGCCCGTCAACAGCTCGTGGAACAGGACGCCGAGCGCCCAGACGTCGGTGCGGCCGTCCACCTCGCCGCCGGTCACCTGCTCGGGCGACATGTAGGCGGCCGTGCCCATCGCGTTTCCGCTCATCGTCACTGCGGTGCGGTCGCCGATCTTCACCAGTCCGAAGTCGACGATCTTTACGAAGCCCAGGTCGTCGAACATGACGTTGGCGGGCTTGATGTCGCGGTGGACGATGCCCTTCTGGTGGGCGACCTGGAGGCCCTGGGCGATCTGCAGGACGACCTCGAACGCGCCGCGTGGCGGCAGTGGCCCCTCCGCGACGCGGTCGCGCAGGGTCGGCCCGTCGTAGTAGTCCATCACGATGAAGGGGCGGCCTTCGTCGGTCTCGTCCCAGTCGTGGATGGTGCAGATGGAATTGTGGCTGAGAGAGGCCAGCGCCTCGACCTCGCGGATCAGGCGCGTTCTGGCGGTCTCGTCGGTAACGAGTTCCTCGGGCAGGAACTTGAGCGCGACGGTGCGCGAAAGTTTGGTGTCCTCGGCCTTGAAGACCACCCCCATGCCCCCGCTCCCGATGCGCTCGGTGATCTTGTAGCGGGAAACGGTTCGGCCTATCACACCATTGCTCCGTCGGGTATAAGGGGTGGTATGGACGGTTCGTAGCGTTGTGCAAGCTGTCGCCGGGCGGATGCGACTGGCGTCGCGGATGCGGATCTGACCGATGCTAAGCGGAACGCCGAACTTATTGTACACCAAGCCACTGGGAACGCGGCATCCGAATCGCTGAAAACACGTGGGGTATCTGTCTCTCTCCTTGCACCCTACAGATCGTCATACTAGCACCGCTGGGCGTGCAACGTCAATCAGACCGGATTTGTCCTACCCAAGGTGTTGCATTTTACCCGTCCGCCCATCATTCTATGCCGGACATGGACTACCGGAGAAGAATGACGCGAGCGGGCCTCTTCCTGCGCAGGCTGCAAAGGGAGATCGGTTACGACGACTGCATGGGGATGGCGGCGCAGATCGCCTACTTCATGATGCTTGCGCTATTCCCTTTCCTGCTGTTTCTGCTGAGTCTGATCAGCTTCCTGCCCATCCTCGAGCCCGACCAGGTGTTGAACAGCATCCAGGCAACATTGCCGCCGCCCGCCTACGACCTGGTGTCCGGCACGATCCACGCCGTGCTGAGCCAGCGCGAGGGCAGCATTCTGGGTTTCGGTTTGCTGGCGGCGCTGTGGTCTGGGTCGATGGGGGTGGGCGCGCTGATCACGACGATCAACCGCGCCTACAACATCCACCCCAAGCGCAATATCGCCTACCAGAAGCTGATCTCGATCCTGCTGACGCTGGTGTTGAGTGGTTTCGTGATCCTCTCGACCACACTCGTGCTGCTGGGACCGTCCCTGTCGCACAAGCTCTTCCAGTCCCTGGGGCTGGCCGGCGACAGCTTCAACTTCTGGTCCACCCTGCGCCTGCCGCTGGTGCTGTTGCTGAACCTGTTGGCGGTGTCGATCCTCTACCACTTCGCATCCGAGGCCAAGCAGCGCTACGTGTGGATCCTGCCCGGCACGATCACCGCCACGGTGCTCTGGTTCGGTGCCTCGCAACTGTTTCGTCTCTTCCTGCGCAACTTCAGCACCTACAACGTGACGTACGGGTCCATCGCCGCGGTGATCATATTGATGGTGTGGCTGTGGCTGTCGGGGTTCATCTTCCTGCTCGGTGCCGAGATCAACGCGCTGATGAGGCGGATGGACCACTACGAGGACCTGCCCCGGGTCAAGGGCCGCGTGCGCGACCGCGTTCACAAGTGAGGACATCTCCATGACTAAACACGTGGTCACCTGGGAGGGCGGACGCCGCTTCGTCGGCGCGACACCCGACGGCCGTGAAGGCCGCTTCGACATCCCCGTCGACAAGGGAGGCGACGGCACCGCGCCGACGCCCATGGAAGCCGTCCTGCACGCCCACGCCGCCTGCGGCGCGGTGGACGTAGTGGCCATCCTGGAAAAGATGCGCTGCCCGCCCGAGAGCCTGCGCGTGGAGATCGAGGCGGAGCGGGCGGAGGAGCATCCCAAGGTCTTCACGGCGATCCGGCTGCGCTTCGTGGTGACGGGCGACGTGCCGGAGAAGAAGCTGGCGCGGGCGGTCAAGCTGTCGGCGGCGACGTTCTGTTCGGTGGGGGCGATGCTGGGGGAGACGGCGGAGATCACACACGAGTACGTGGTGGAGTAATCCGCAACCGGACACGGCTATGCGGCCGAGATTACACGGGATGGCATAACTAAGGTCAGCCCCAATTTGATACCATGGGAAGGAGA
>CAYMCR010000148.1:0-4013 GCA_964389015.1 uncultured Fibrobacteraceae bacterium
TACTTTAGCTCAGCAGGTGGGGTCTTTCAAGCTTTGGTATCGCTCAATTTAGGTAGTGATCATCAGCGTGCTGTTGGTTCTGTTGGCGGGTTCCGCCGTGGCCGGCACCATTCACGACATCCGGACGGGCCTGGAGCCCAGAGGCTCGGTGGTCGTGGTCGACGGCGCGGTCGTGACGGCTGTTCAGAACAGCAGTTTCTCGGTGACCGAACTGCCCGCCGGACCCTACACGTCCATCTGGATCTACCTGGGATCGACGCCGACCGTGAGCGCGGGCGACGTGGTCGACCTCAAGGGCTTCTACCGCGACAACTTCGGACGCGACGAGATCAACCTGCTGTGGCCGTACGATGCCGACGTCACCGTGACGGGCAATGCGCCCATCCCGGACATCCCGCTCACCACAACCGAGATCATTGCCGATCCGGAGGCCTGGATGAGCGCCCTGATCACCATCAGCGACGGCATGATCGTCCAGGAAATGCTGCCGCATGGCCAGTGGCGGGCCACTTCGGTCGAGACCGGCCTCGATGTGGTCTTCGACGACTATTTCTACGACTTCGCCACCGTCGAGCTGGGCGACTGCTACAATAACGGCTTCGGACTCTTTACCTGGCACGCCGGCGCCTACGTCTTCAAGGTGCTGTCCGTGGCCTTGATCGATTGCACCATCGCCAACGAGACACTGTCCTTCGGCGAGATGAAGACGATTTATCGCTAACATTACAATTCATCGCTTTTGGGCCGTTCCGTCTGTGTCGGAGCGGCCCTTCCGTTTTGAGAAAAACGGTGACAAGCGCCATTGCGTTTGAAAATTCGTGCTTCCGTGTGGTATGCTGGCCCCGTCGAGTGAGAAGTGGCGAATCGCAGGATTCGTCGAGTTGTCAGTGTCCCTGCCAGTGGAGGAGTGGCGCCATGAAGAAACTAGTTATCGGCCTGGTTCTCATCTGTGCCGGCGCGGCGGTCGCCGGACCCATCTATGACGTGCAGACAGGTGTCTACACCATCGGCGATCTGGTCTATGTCGATGACGCGATCGTCACAGGCGTACGGTACAACGGCGTGTTCATCTCCGAGGATGTCACGGGTCCCTATACCGGCGTCTGGGTCTATACCGGCGGCGATCCCGGCGTGGCCCAGGGAGACCTGGTGGACGTCTGCGGCGAGTACAAGGAATACTGGGATCTGACCGAATTGGACGTGCCGGCTGCCGGCGTGGACGGCTACCTCACCTATGTGGGTCCGCACATGGGCACCTTGACCGCCTACACATTGGACATCCCCACCCTGAACGCCGATCCCGAGCTCTGGGAGTCGTGCTTCATCCAGGTGCTGGACGGCATGATGGTCACCAACCCCGACTATGGTAACGGCATGTGGGTCGTCGAGGACTATGACAATCCCGGCGAGTTCATGTTCATGGACGACTACTGGTATGACGAGACAACCGTGCTGCTGGGTGATTGCTACACTTGTGCGGTCGGCATCTACTTCTATAGTTACAGCGAGTGGAAGCTGAATCCCTTCGTGGATAACATCTGCATAGTCGACTGCCAGGTCGGCAATGAGACGATGACCTTCGGCGGCGTCAAGGCGCTGTACCGTTAGTCGAGTCTGTATTCAGTGAAGAGGGGCCGCGTCGAAAGGCGCGGCCCTTTTTCGGTGGGCCGGGCGATCAGTTCGCGTCGGGGAGATGGATCTTGACACGATCGCGCCAGTACCACACGGCCTCGGCAAACTGGGCGGCCGTGTAGTCGCAGGGCGTGCCGCCGGGCTTGGCGAGCATGTTGCGGGCCATGGTCAGCGGGTCCATGGGCTCGTCGGGGACCGGTGCGGCGATGACGCAGACGATCTCCCAGGCGCAGTCGGTGCTGCGGACACCGCCGTTTTCCAGCAGGGTGGCGGCGCTGTAGAGGACGACCGCCGCGTGGCGGGCCGGCTCGCGCGGTCCTTCGGCCGTGACCTCCGCGTAGCCGCTCTCGTGGGACTGCCGACGGGTGAACGCGGCGTGCAGCGTCGTCGTTTCGTCGATCTGCACCGTGGCACAGACGAACCGCTCGGGCGGGACGGGCACCACTACCACCTTGTTCAGTCCGTCGCGGCCCTCGCCGGGGCGGCGGGCCGCCCAGTGGTCGCGCACGAGTTCGCTCAACTCGTCGTCGGCGCCCAGGAAGTGGCTGTGGGAGGTGCCGGGCCGGTAGCGTCCGGCGGCGAAGTCGCTCCAGCCGATCGTCGGTGCGGTGTTCACGCCCCGGCCGCCAAGTGGTTGCAGACATAGTCGCGCACGCCGTTCTCGAGGCTGGTGAACTTCTTGTCGTAGCCGGCGGCGCGCAGCTTGGCCAGGTCGGCCTCGGTGTGATACTGGTACTTCTCGCGCAAGTCATCCGGCATGTCGATGAACTCGACTTCGGGCTTGCGTTCGGCGGCGACGAAGGTGGCGAGGGCCAGATCCGACCAGGAACGCGCCCGACCGGTGCCGCAATTGAAGAGGCCGCCCGTATCGCGGTCCGCCAGGAAGTGCAGGGTGACGTCCACGGCGTCGCGCACGTAGACGAAATCGCGCACCTGCCCGCCGTCGGGATATTCGGGTCGATAGGACTTGAAGAGCTGCACCTTGCCCGTCCCGAGGATCTGGCCGTGGGCCTTGTGCACCACCGAGCGCATGTCGCCCTTGTGGTCTTCCCGTGGGCCGTAGACGTTGAAGTACTTCAGGCCGACGATGCGGTCGAAGAGCCCTTGCCGTAGCGCCCACAGGTCGAACATGTGCTTGCTGTAGCCGTACATGTTCAGCGGTCGCAGGCCGGGTGTCGCGGCATCGTCGTCGCTGTAGCCCAGCGAACCGTCGCCGTAGGTCGCCGCGCTCGAGGCGTAGACGAAGCGCACGTCGTGGCGCAGGCACCACTCGCAGAGGTCGCGGGTGTAGCGGTAGTTGTTGTCGGCCAGATAGTCGGCATCGGTCTCGGTAGTGGAGCTGCAGGCGCCCATGTGGACGATCGCGTCGACGTCGTGGGACACGTCGTCGATGAGCACCTCGTCGCGGAAGACGTCCTTGTCGACGAAGTCCTCGAAGCGCAGGCCGGTGAGGTTGCGCCACTTGTCGCCGTGACGGAGGCGGTCGACGATCACCACGTCGTCGGCGCCCCGCGCGTTCAGTTCCCTGACGATGTTGGCGCCGATGAAGCCCGCGCCGCCGGTGACGATGATCGTACCGCTCATGGCCGCTCCCAGCCGGAGGTCAAGTCCTGTCCGAACGAGTCGAATCTACAAGCTGACGCGGCGGCTGTCATGGGCTAGATTTCCCGGAAGCCAACCACGCCCGAACCCCAGGAGACGAGATGGACTACCCGGCCAACGATACGCAGGTGATCCGCGATTGCAGGATCGGCGAGGGAACCAGGATCTGGAACTTCGTCAACATGTACGAATGCGAGGTCGGCCGCGACAGCATGATCGGCACCTTCGTCGAGGTGCAGGCGGGCGTGAAGATCGGCGACCGGACCCGCGTCCAGAGCCATACCTTCATCTGCGAGATGGTGACCATCGGCAACGACGTCTTCGTGGGCCACGGCGTCATGTTCATCAACGACACCATGCCTCCCCAGGTCGACCGCGACCAGTGGCGCAGCACCACCATCGAGGACGGCGCCTCGATCGGCTCCAACGCGACGCTGCTGCCCGTGGTGATCGGCAAGGACGCCGTGGTCGGCGCCGGCGCGGTCGTCACCAAGGACGTGCCGCCGGGCGCGGTGGTGGCGGGTAATCCGGCGCGGGTGCTGCGGTATCGGGAGGGGTACGGGGCGGCGGAGTAGATGCGGCCGTATCGAGGGAACGGATCCGCTCATGATGAAGATGATGCCCGCATTCCTGTATGTGTATGCCTGTTACCGTTCGCACCTTGCCCAGGACTCAGCCCACATTCCACCTTCCTGGTGATCGCAATCGCGGTGTGTTCGAAACGGTTTAACCGATACCTTCCTAATGCCTATCCTACTGTGTATTTGGCGCTTGCCATC
>CAYMCR010000149.1:0-3815 GCA_964389015.1 uncultured Fibrobacteraceae bacterium
CCGCTTTGAGCGGTTCACAATGAAGGCCCCCGGCTATGCCGGGGGATGATTACTTTTCATGCTCATGATTCGCCTTTCGGGTCAAGCGCCGCGCTGAAGCAGGATCACTTCGAGGGGATCGTCCTCCGCCAGGTCCGCCGCGTCAATGTCGTCGGCCTCGCGGCCAGCGTACCAGGTCTCGGCGAAGTTCCAGGCCAGGACGCCGGGCGTATACTCATTCTGCTGGAAGTGGTTCCCGGGGACCGGGGAATGTGTGAAAGGCCCTGGTCCGAATTGGGCACATGGGTTTTCCGCTCTCCTTGTTCGTCGAGGTGTTCTCTGCTAGCATGGGTCTTATGTTGGGATTGCAAGTAGATCGCCTACGTCGCATCCTGATGGTTTTCACCGCCGTCCTGCTGCTCTCCGCCATGACCGTCCTGGACCTGGCGCATTTTCATCACCACTACCTCGAGGCGGCCGCTCACGCTGACGGTGACGAGGATTACTGCCACGACGAACGGGAATGCGACGTTTTCCATGCCGGTCTGCTCTCCGAAGCGATTTTCGATTTCCCCTTGCCTGAAACACCGGCCGGCCGGCTGTCTGCGGTCAGGATCCTCCAGCGCCCCGTGGGGGTCAGCCTGGACGCCAATGCTCCTCGGGCGCCGCCCCTCGCCTCCTGAATCCATGAAGTCGTGATCGATGCCGTGGGGCGCGTCCGCATGACGTCGCCCGGAATCAAGGAGCCGATATGAACCAGATAAACGCCAAGAGCGGCGCGACGCTCGTCATGGTCCTGTGTGTCGCGACGGCCGCCGTGGCCGAGACGTCCAGCACGGCCACGGGCGTTTCGCGCCTGATGAACCCGGCCATCAGTGTCAACGCCCTGTTCCTGGGCCAGACCTCCGCCGACGTGGATGCGGCCGAGGCCAACCGCATCGCCATCCAGGAAGCAGAGATGCAGCTCACCTCGGTGGTGGACCCCTTCTGGCGGGCCGACCTGATCGTGGCCTGGCACGAGGAACACGCCGACGAGGGGGAGGAGGAGGAGGGACACGTGCATTCGCACGCCCCCCACTTCGCCACCGATATCGAGGTGGCCGCCCTGCGCAGCCGCAGCATGCCCGCCGGCCTGGGCTTGACCTTGGGCAAGTTCTACCTGCCCTTCGGCAAGCACGCGATGCTGCATACGCACCAGTTCCCCTTCGTGAAGGCGCCGGTGGCCGTACAGTCGTTCCTGGGGGATCACGGGCTCACGGACGTGGGCGCGTCGCTCGACTACCTGCTGCCCCTGCCCTGGTACGGCGAGCTGATCGTCTACGGCGTGGATGGTCGCGCCGAGATCTTCAACGGCGATCATCGCGACCTGGTCTATGGCGGGCGCTTCAGCAATCTCTGGGATTTGTCCGACAACGGCACCCTGGAACTGGGCGCCTCCTTCTTAACCGGTCCCGACGCCAACGCCGGCCCGAATGGTGTTTTTCACCAGAACATGATGGGCGTCGATCTGACCTACAAGTGGTCATCGGGAACCCGTTCCCAAGGGGCAGCACTCGCTTTCACGAACGAAGTGATCCTGCCCGACCCGGACCACGATCATGGCGACCCGATCGGCTTCTACTCGCACCTGCAGTATCGCTTCCATCGCAACTGGTGGCTGGGCGTGGGCGGGGGCCTGGCCGAGGACGTGCTCGCCCATGTCGTGGACTACGACCCGACGGGCGATCCCATCGGCGAGCACCACGAACTGCACGGTTGGCGCGAGTACAAGGCGAACCTGGTCTTCGCGCCCGGCGAATTCAGCTCCCTGCGCACCGAGGTCTCGTACCTGGAATGCATGGATTCGGACGAGGACGACCTGCGCTTCTCGCTCCAGTGGAACTTCACCATCGGGTCCCATCCGGCCCACTTGTACTAGGAGGCTGTCATGAAGAACATCACCTGCATTGCAGCGGCGGCCATCCTGCTCGGACTGCTCGCCGGACCGACGTTCGCCGAACTAAAGGTGGTTACCACGCTTTCCGATCTGGCGCGCATCGCCGAAGCGGTGGGTGGCGACGACGTGGAGGTCGAGACCCTTTGCCCCGGCAGCCGCGACCCCCATTACCTGCCCGCCAAGCCGTCGCTGGCGCGCAAGCTGTCGAAGGCCGATCTGCTCTGCTACAACGGGCTCGAGCTGGAGATCGGGTGGCTGCCCCTGCTGATCGACAAGTCGCGTAACCCGCGGGTCCGTCCCGGCTCCCGCGGTGATCTGGACTGCTCCCGCGTCATCGAGCACGTTCTGGACGTGCCCACAGGACCCGTGGATCGCGCCCACGGAGACATCCATCCCCTGGGCAACCCTCATTACACCCTTCATCCGGTCAACGCGGCGATGATCGCTCAGCTCATGGCCGAACGCATGGGCGAACTGGACTTGTCCCACGCCGATGCCTATGCCGCCCGCGCCGTGGCCTTCACCCAGGAGATCGAGCGGCGCCTGCCCATCTGGGAGGCGGCAGCTGCGGTCGCGAAGGACGTGCCGGTCATCATCTACCACCAGCACTGGAACTATCTGACGGCGTGGCACGACCTGAACGTGGTTGGTGAGATCGAGCATCGGCCCGGCATCTCGCCGTCGCCCCGCCATGTGCAGAACATCATCGACAAGGGGCGCGGGTTGGAGCAGGTGTTCATCGTCGCCGCCCAGTGGGATCACCTGGACGTGGCGAAAGAAGTGGCCGAGAGGATCGGCGCACCGCTGACCGTCCTGCCCGGCTACAGCGGCGCCCAGGAGGGCACCGAGGATTACTTCACCTTCATCGACACCCTCTGCGCCGGTCTGGGAACCGCCGCCGCCCAAGCGAGCGGGGAGAGACCATGAACGGTTTCCTGGAAATGATGATTGCACCAGTGGTGATGGCGCTGGTCCTGGTAGCCATGCATTCCCACCTGGGCTTCCATGTGGTCAAGCGCGGCGTGATCTTCGTGGACATCGCCCTGGCCCAGGTGGCCGCCTTCGGCGTGGCGGTCTCTCTGCTGCTCGGCGGCGAGGTCGGCTCCGGCTCGACCTATTTCGTGGCCCTGGGCAGCACCTTCCTGGGGGCGTTGCTCATCTCAACAACGCGCGCCAAGGTCGAACGTGTGCCCCAGGAGGCGTACATCGGAATCGTCTACGTTGTCTTCAGCGCGGCCATGATCCTGGTGCTTACGCAGGTGCCCCACGGCGGCGAGGAGATCCGTCACCTGTTGGTGGGCGCCATCCTGTGGGTGTCCTGGTCGACCGTCCTCAAGACGACCCTGCTCTATGCCGTGATGGGTGTGCTGTTGTGGATCTGGCGTGGACCGCTGCTGCGCATTTCCACCGACTCCGAGGGAGCCCGGCGCGAGGGCATGCACATACATCTCTGGGATCTGGCTTTCTATATGATCCTGGGTACCGTGGTGACTTCCAGCGTGCAGATCGCGGGCGTGCTGCTCGTTTTCACACTGCTGGTGGTGCCCTCGGTCATGGGTATCCGGCTCTTCTACGGCATGCGCTCGCAGTTCGTCTACACTCTCGCAGTGGGCGTTGCGGCCGTGGTTCTCGGCTCGGCCGCCAGCTATGTGCTGGACCTGCCCACCGGCGCGGCGATCGTCTGCGCCTTCGGGTTGCTACTAGTGATGCAGGTGGTATTGGAGCCTATTATGAAGCGAAAATAGCGGACAAGAAACATCCCAATATATTTAATATTTGCATAATTAAAATATATTCTGCCCTATGGTATGCATGCGACTTGTTTCGGTGCTGAACTGATATTAGAACCTAAATTGAGCGATTTTCCCAGTTGAAAGACTCCACCTGCTGGTGTAAGGTA
>CAYMCR010000150.1:0-3775 GCA_964389015.1 uncultured Fibrobacteraceae bacterium
TGAACAAAGCACTTTATCGCTCAGCCTGAAAAACATCGATGACAGTGTTTTCGCGTTAAGCCTGCGGATCGGTTATGATCCGGCGCTGGTGGAGATTGACGAGGATACGAGCTTTTCGGTTGGGGATTTCTTGGGCGCTAACGCCGTTGCTCTGTTTCAGGTAGAAGCTGGTGTTATATATCTGTCGATCACCGATATTGCCGGTAGCAGTAAGGCCTTGAACAGCGGTACGGTTGGGGCAGTTGTCGTGCAGGGATTAAGTGTCGGCCAGTGTGTTTTCACGATTGCTATAGATGATCTGCGATTCATTGATGCGGCGGGTGCGGATGTGGAGCTGGCGGATTTGGAGGCCACGGAAGTGTCTCTGTCGGTTCAATAAGAGCCGGTGCTTTTCTCACGTGTTTGGAGCTTAAGCCGTAATATCCCGCAGGAGCGTTATCCCTTTCGCTCGCGCGTCTTCGGTCAAGACGATGTCTGCTCGGCGACCTAAGTGGTGCGGTTGTCCAGCCCGTCCACAATTCCCACCACCACCGACCGCACCGGCGCATTCTCCCACTCCAACACCTGCCGCGCACCGTTCCCCTCATCAAGCACCAGCACGGTCTCGCCGTACCCGGCCCCCACGCTGTCCACCGCGATCAGGTAGCCCCCGCTCGGCACACCGTCGGGCCCGAGCCGGTCCACGATCAACAGCCGTCGATTCGAGGTGGCCGGGTGTTGGATGGTCTGCACCACGCGGCCGGAGACGCGCCCGAGGATCATGGTGTCACCTCGTCGAGTTGCACGTCGTCCACCAAGCCGACGACAGCGTGGTCGACCGGCACGAACCAGGGCTCGAGTGTCAGCGCCGCCTCCCGGCTCGCTTCCCAGGTGACGATCTGGCCGGGGCCGGCCATGCGGGTGCCGTCCGCCGCCACAAAGGGTAGGCCGGACGTTTCGCCGGCCTTGTCCAGCGGCTGCACCCACAGCATGGGCACGCCGGCCAACCCGTCGGCGATCGTCGCCGGCACCAGGGTGCCGATCACCTTGCCGAGTTGCATCTCAGGCCTCCAGTTTCTCGGTGCCCAGTATTTCCGGATCGTGCGGTTCGCCGATCACACAGGCGCGGAACTCGGTGCTGCGGTTGAGCACGTCGCGCAGGTGAGCGTCGGGTCGGGCCAGCAACGTGCGGGCGCGCATCTGGGCGCCGTCGCCGACGCGGGCCTCGGCCGCCGCCAGGGCCGCCTGCACATCGGGCAGGTCGCCGTGCAGCAGCGCCAGTCCGTGCCCGCCCAGGTCGTCGGCCAGGCGGAATTCGCCCAGGCCCACCGGCGCCGACTTCAGGGCGGCGTCCACGGCCCGCAGCAGGGCCGCCGCGTTGGCCGTCTCCACCACGCCGACGGTGTCGTCGTCGCCGATGTCCGCGCACTCGCCCAGCGCGGCGTCCCGCACCCCCGGATGAGGGTCTGGCAGGAAGACCGCGTCGGCCAACTCGCCCGCCGCGCCCCCTTCCCGGTACGCCTCCTCGACGCTGGCCACCGTGCCGCCGATCAGCGCCAGGTAGTGGCCCGGGTGGACGGTGCCGCAGCGCAGCATGGCGATGGGCGCGCGCTTGAGCAGGCGGTCCACGGCCAGGATACCGTGGGCCGTGCTCGTGAATTCCAGCAGGGCGAGGGCCGCGACGTTCCTTGTCATCATACGATCCTGAAGTGGTCCACCAGCACGCAGCGGCGCAGTCGGCTGAAGGCGACCGGTCCGGTCAGGCCCTCGCCGGTGGGGCTGGCGATGGTGAAGCTGGTGTAGCCCTCGCCACCTTCGCCGAGGCCGGCGTAGATGGGGCCGTTCTTGACGAAGATGCTGGTGTTCATCACGCGCGCCATGCGGCTCAGGGCGTCGATGTCGCGCGAGTGCATGGCCGCCGAGTGGCCGAAGCCGTGTTCGGCGCGCCGGGCAAGGTCGATGGCGGCGTCCACGTCGGGCACGCGCACCACCGGCAGTACGGGCATCATCTGCTCGGTCCAGACCAGTGGGTGGTTGGCCGGCACCTCGCAGACGATCAGGCGCGGGTCGGCGCCGCCGCCGATACCGGCGCGGGCCAGGATCTCGCCCGCGTTCTTGCCGATCAGGTCCTTGTTCATCACCGCGTGTTCGCCGGGGCCGTGGGTTTCGGCGAAGATCGTGCGCTCGAGCAGGCGCAGGTCGGAGGCGTCGGCGAGGTGGGCGCCGTGACGCCGCAGCGACTTGATCAACTCGCCGGCAGCCGGTTCGGTGACGAAGACTTCCTTCTCGTCCACGCAGATGATGTTGTTGTCGAAGGAGGCGCCGCGCACGATGTCGCGACCGGCGGCGTCCAGGTCGGCCGTGCCGTCGACCACTACCGGTGGATTGCCGGGCCCGGCGCAGATGGCGCGCTTACCGCTCTGCATGGCCGCCTTGACCACGCCGGCGCCGCCGGTCACCGCCAACAACCGCACGCCGGGATGCTTCATCAACTCCTGGGCCGAGGCGATGGTGGGTTCGCCGACGGCCGTCACCAGATCGGGCGGTCCCCCGGCGCCGACCACGGCGCGGTTGATCAGCCGCACGGCCGCCATGGAGCAGGCGCGTGCGCTGGGATGCACGTTGAAGACCACGCTGTTGCCCGCGCCGACCATGCCGATGGTGTTGCAGATGATCGTCGAGGTCGGGTTGGTGGTCGGCGTGATGGCGCCGATGACGCCGTAGGGGGCGTACTCGGTCAACGTGAGGCCGCGGTCACCGGTGCGGGTGGCGGGCGTCAGCGCCTCGGGTCCTTCAGTCTTGAGCGTGACCAGCCGGTTCTTGACGAGCTTGTCCTCGTAGCGGCCCAGGCCGGTTTCTTCGTGGGCGTGACGGGAGAGATCGTCGCAGGCGTCGAGCATGGCCGCGCGGATGGCGGCGATGATGCTCACGCGCAGGTCGAGGCTGGCCTCACTCAGGCGGCGGAAGGCGCCGGCCGCCGCCTCGACGGCGCGGTCGACGTCGGCGTGAACGCCGTCGCCCAGTCTTTCGGAATGTCTTTCGGAATACGTCTCTGTTTCGTGTGGGGGGAGAGTAGCCGCCGAGGCCGACACGACGTCACGGGAAGAGGGTGCGCCTCCGCCCAGTAGCCGGTCGGCCAACCGGCGGGCGATCCTGTCGACCTGACGGTCGCTAAGACTCGCCATTACACTCTACCTCTTTTCGTCTTGTATTGCATGCGCGAATGTCATGCAACATGTCGACTAGTCGTCGCGACCTTTTTTGTAGCGCTCTTCGCCGTCAATCTCCCAGCTGTCGACGATCGCCATGACCACGGCGTCGAGCGGCTTGGCGTCGGTCATCACGGTCTGGCGCGCCGAGGATCCCGAGGCGTAGAGCACGTACTCGCCCTCGCCGGCGCCCACGACGTCAGCGGCCACGACCGTGGCGCCGGTAAGCGCGCCGTCCGGTCCGGCCACACCGAGCATCAAAAGCTTGAAGCCCTCGATGCTCGGCTCCTTGCGCGACGACACCACCGTGCCGAGCACTTTCGCCAGATTCATCCCAGCCTCCTCGGGGGCTTATTTCTTGGCCGGTTCGGCCTGGCGTCCCAGCGGGACGACCAGGTCCACGTTGGCGTGCGGGCGCGCGATGATATGCACCGACACGACCTCGCCCACACGGGCGGCCGCTGTCTGACCGGCGTCGCAAGACGCCTTGACCGCCGCCACGTCGCCGCGGATCACTGCTGTCGTGTAGCCCCCGCCGGTCTTCTCGTAGTTGACCAGCTCGACGCGGGCCGCCTTGACCATGGCGT
>CAYMCR010000151.1:0-3769 GCA_964389015.1 uncultured Fibrobacteraceae bacterium
GGAGCATAGCACATTCAGGCCATTATGCGAATATTAAAGTTATACATTGTACTAGTGCCATGGCTCCCAATGCACGGGCATGCGGAAACGAGTTGTTGAGCGCCATCTCTACGAGTTCCGGCTCCGAGGAGGCCATTGGAACAATTAAGCGAGCCGCAGAGACGGATGTCCCGTAGTGATCGCTCAACAGATCCCTCCGGATTTCATCATGCGTCTTGATCTTCGGAGGCGAGGAGACATGACCATGAGCATTCGCGAATAGAATAACCATGGAGGTGATCAGTAGTGTCATCTTATTCGCGTTCATCGTGGCCCTCCGAATGACGTGATGAAAACCGATGGAGATGATCGAATATTCATGAAGTAACGCCCGACGACAGTGGCTTGTCCAGTCAGTTACCTACTACTACTCCGATCTGTCCCACCCGCCCCTGGACAACCCCACTCCCGTCCCTCATCCTCCCGATGGCAAGGTATCGTGTCCCAATTCCGAGGTTTCCACATGATCCGCCTCCTCACCATCGGCAAACTGAAGGACCCCCATCTGGCGTCCCTCTGCGCCGACTTCACCAAGCGCATCGGCCGCTGGTCCTCCCTGGAGATCATCGAACTAAAGGACCAGAACCCTGACCGCGAAGCGACCGCCATGCTGCAGAAGCTCGGCAAGAGCCCCGTCTACGCCCTGGACGAGCATGGCGATACGATGACCTCGCGCGAGTTCTCCACGCTGCTGGCCTCCCACGGTTCGCCCACGTTCCTGATCGGCGGACCGGACGGCCTCGGCGCCGCGGCCAAGCAACGCGCCGACCGTCTGCTCGGCCTCTCCCCGCTGACCTTCACCCACGAGACCGCGCGCTATCTGCTGCTGGAGCAGATCTACCGTGGTCTGGCCATCGGCCGCAATCATCCCTATCACCGTGATTGACTCCGGAACCGCCGCCTCCACCGCTTGTTCGAGAACCCTCCGGACATCTGGACTCCGACCGCGCCGTTACCTATACTGTTGCCCGGCCCGGATTACCATATTCAGCGAAGGCGAGATCCACCGATGATCCCCACTTCATGGTCGACGCGCGGACGCGGTCTGCTTGCGGCGCTCGCGCTGCTGGCGCTGGCCCTGCCCGCCGCGGGCGCGACCCTCATCCTCACCGGCACTTCCGGCGCGCAGGTCGTGATCGACGGCAGAGCCGCCGGCCCCCTGCCGCTGGACGGCCCGGTGACCCTGACCGACGGCTGGCACACGGTCACGGCGCAGCGGCGGGGCATGCAGTCCATAAGCCGCAAGTTCGTCGCCGAGGGCGAGTACCAGACCATCCGCCTCCACCTGCGCCTGATGCCCCTGAGCCGCAAGGGGGCTGTCCTGCAGAGCCTGTTGCTGGCGGGATCCGGGCAGCGTTACGAGGGACGGCCGGTCCTGGGCTGGCTCCTGACCGGCGTGGAGGTAGGCGGCCTGCTCACGGCCCTGGTCACGGACCTGAGCGCTCAGAACAGCAAGGACGATTACCTGCTGGCCCTCGACGCCTATGACCAGGCCTTCCTGCCCGACGACCTCGCCTATTACCGGGCGCAGTTCGAGGACAAGCACGCCAGCATGAAAAGCGCCCTGGATCTGCGCAACGCCGCGCTGGCCGCGGCGGCGGGCGCGGTGGTCGTCAGCGTCCTGGACGCGTGGCTGCGCTTCCCGTCGGCGGAGATGGGCCCGGGCACGAAGCCCGCGCCGCCCCCGGAACGTTTCTCCCTCGACACGTCGCATCGGACCACCGGTGGCGGCGGTTTCCACGTCGGCTGGCGCCTGAGCTTCTAGGAGTATGCAGATGTCTATCGTGAAGAGCACCACGCGCGCCTGGCCCGCCCTGCTGGCGGCCCTCATGGTCCTGGCCCTGGCCGCGGGCTGTACCCAGGAGCCCGACGCGCCCACCTACGGCAATCCGCTCGATCCCGACGGCCCCTACCAGGGCGACCCCTTCGCGATCGGGGCCCTCTACATGGACGGCAGCGTGATAGTGTCGTGGACCGGACTGACCATGCCGGGCATCGCCGGCTACGAGGTGCTGCACGGTCTGGAGCAGGCGGGGTCGTTCAGCATCGCCGGGTCGGTGGAATCTTCGACCACCACGTTCAACCACCAGGACTACGCGCCCAACCGGGCCAACTACTACAAGGTGCGCGCCGTCGACATCAACGGCTCGGGTTCGGCGATCAGCTCCGTGCAGGCCGCCGAGCTGGTCACGCCGGCCTACCTGCAGATCGGCGAGACCGGGACCGCGGCTTCACGCGAGCTCGATCTCTTCGTCCACGCGGACATCGGCGACAGCGTCGAACTCGCCGCCACCTCGGACTTCGCCGCCGGCATCGTCGCGGTCTTCGATGAGAACGGCGAGGCGACGGTCCCCTGGGACCTGGGCGAGGCCGACAGCAACGGCGTCTGGAAACACGTCTACATGCAGGTGTACGCGGGCGGCACACCCGGCGAAGCCTGGCACGATTCCATCGAGGTCGAGTTCACGCCACAGCTGCAGGGCGAAGGCGGCCAGACACAAGTCGCCAGCATCAACCCCGTACTGGAGATCCTCGGCGACGGCGTCACGCTCATGCGCTTCGCCGCCGACCGTATCGACCTGCCCTTGGCCGCCTGGCTGCCGGGCGACAGTCTCTACAACGACTACCTGCTCGACGCCGCCCCAGATTCCCAGTACGTCTTCGGGGAGTTCACGTGCGACTTCGGCTTTACCCAGGTGGACAGCTTCCTGGCCGTGCCCGACAGCCTCGTCGACATCACCCTGCTGATCAACGGCGGCGCCGAATCGACACCCGACCTGGAGCTGAGCCTGAGCGTTGAGGCCGCCGCCACGCAGATGCGCTTCGCCGAGAACGTCGGCGAGTTGGCCGCGACCGGCTGGCAGGACTACGCCCCGACCACGACCTTCACCCACGGCGGCTGCGCGGGCGATCTGCTCAAGACCGTCTACGGCCAGTTCCGCAACGACTGGTTCGAGCCCGCTCCAGTCTCCGACACCATCCAGTGGCTGCCGGCCGAGGTGCTGGACGTCACCCTCGCGGTGGCTGACACCGTCACGGGCGGCGCGGCGGTGGACGTCACCGGCACGGCCGTCGCGGGCACCTGCAGCGCCCCCCTCGACAGCGTGGAGTTCGACGACGGTAGTGGCTGGCAGGGCGTGACCGGGCTGGAGGAGTGGAGCTTCGACTGGACGGCACCGGTGGTGGTCGAGCATACCGCGGTGACGCTGAGCGCGCGTGTGGTGGCTGGGGCCGAGGCTGATACTGTTACGGCTGAGGTGGTGGTAGCGCCGTAGTGCGCTTGATCCCCGACCACCAGACACGGTGCCGATACTTGAGAAGCAAGATATCCCCTGTGCGGATTATCCTGTTCCCTCATGTCGGTCCAGTGCCGGTTGCGCACGCTCCTGCCGATGGACCAGCTGGTGGCACCCCGAACATAGCACCTGCAGGTTGGCAGCCTCGTTGCCGCCGCCCTGTGATCGCGGACGCCGATGATGTACCTCGAGAAAGCGCGTCCGTCCACAGCCCGGCGTTTCGCAACGATGGCCGGCGCGGATCAGGGCGGCCTGGCGCTGTTTGGGTGGAATGGTCGCTTGGTTGGGCCGGCCGGGTTCCTTGATGCGGGCATCGCATTGCACAACCTCAGCCGATATGGGCAGTGGGCCGCGATCCGTCCGCACTTCGGCCGCGCCACACTCTTTACACCTTTAACAATGGTCAAGCCATTCTAACCATGGGCCTTGTTTCC
>CAYMCR010000152.1:0-3669 GCA_964389015.1 uncultured Fibrobacteraceae bacterium
CCGCTTTGAGCGGTTCACAATGAAGGCCCCCGGCTATGCCGGGGGATGATTACTCCTGCACAGTGTACCCTTGTCCTTCAAGCAACCTCGTGGTTAATTTCAAGATCGCCGATTCATCCTCCACCAACAGGATGGTATTGTGTCCGAGCCTGGCCGGCTCCGTCGGACCCACCTTCTGCATCCATGTGGTATCGGCTGCTTGCCGGGGCAGTTTGACCTTGGGAAACAGAAATTTAACAAGGCGCAGAGCGATATAGTCTTGGCCCACAGGAGCAATGACGATGAACCTATGGACCGCGCTGATGGACGTATTGATCCTGTTGGCCGCCGCCATGCTTCTCGGCGCCCTGCTCGAGCGCCTGAAGCAGAACGCCATTCTCGGCTATCTGCTCGCGGGAACATTGCTCGGACCCAATGCTCTCAACCTCGTGCCCAACCACGAGGCTGTCACCGGCATCGCCGAGCTCGGCGTAGCGTTGTTGCTGTTTGTCATCGGCCTCGAGTTCTCCCGGAACAAGCTGCGGAGCATCGGCGCCATCGCCTTTGGCGGTGGCACATTGCAGGTGGTGACGACGACGGCCCTCGGTATGTACGTAGGCGTTCTGTGCGGACTTGACGCACGTGCGGCCTTCGCCGTCGGCGCGATCATCGCGCTGAGCAGCACGGCCGTCGTTATCCGGCTGCTCGTCCAGAGAGCCGAGATCGACAGCGTTCATGGGCGTAACGCCCTTGGTATCCTGTTGCTGCAGGATATCGCCGTGGTTCCTCTGCTGTTGGCCGTGACGATTCTTTCCGGCCATGGCTCGCCGATAGATATCGGCTGGGCGATGGCTCGCGCCCTCGGCATGGTCGCCCTACTCACAACGGCGCTGTACCTGTTGACCCGGGTGGCACCCTGGGTGCTGGGCACGACGACTACAGCCGACCGCGAGACCCCCGTATTGCTCGTCATGGTTACAGCCATCGGCAGCGCCTGGGGCGCCCACGCGTTGGGACTCTCCCCGGTCCTCGGAGCATTTTTAGCTGGTGTGATGTTGGCCGAGTCGCCCTTCGCCACACAGATCCGGGCCGATGTGGCGCCGCTCAAGACCTTGTTCGTCACACTCTTCTTTTCCTCGATCGGGATGATGACCAACCCTGTCTGGGCGCTCGAACATTGGGCTGCCGTGGCCGGCCTAGTCGCCGCCATAATTCTGGGTAAGATGCTCCTGGTCTCCACCGTGGTTCGCCTGTTCCGTTTCCCGATCGGACATGCCATGGCCACCGGCATCTGCCTGGCCCAGGTGGGCGAATTCTCATTCGTTCTTGCCGGCCAGTCGCGACAACAAAACCTGATTGGCGACGAGCTGTTTGAACTGATCATCGCGGCAACGGTTCTTTCGCTTTTCGCCTCCCCATACCTGGTCGCTTTTGCTCCCCGGATCTCCCGTAAGTTCAGCCGTCGTTCGGGGCAAGCCACCCTCGATGCGGATCCCGAGATCCTTCAGGACCGGCTCGCGATCATCGGATTCGGGCCAGCGGGAAAACTGGTCGCCGAGGAACTGATAAAAGACGGGCATTCACTGATCGTCATTGAACTCAATTCAAAGTCGATGGCCGATGCCCAGGCCATGGGCGTCCATATGGTTGTCGGCGATGCAACCAGCCTGCAGGTGCTCGAGCATGCCCGGATCCGGTCGGTCAAGGCAATCGCGGTGACCATACCCGACCCCGCGACGGCCAGGCAGATCACGGCACAGATCCGCGCCATCGCCCCGGGCGTCAGCATCGTCGTCCGCGCGCGCTACCATCGATACCGCTCCGACCTGGAACGCGCCGGCGCACACATCGTCGTCGATGAAGAGATGGAAGTCGGGTACAGAGTCGCTGCGGCGATCCGGAAAATCGTGTGACCGGCCTGGAGTGCGGTTGATCCAGGCGGCAAGTCCCAAACGCCCGGTTACTGCGATTTATGTTGTCGTGAAGCGCTACGCAGCAGAATAATCCGAGTTACGTTCATCAACAGACAGTGTATCCGTTCGAGCGAAAAGCGAGGGGACTCGCGGGACGACTGAGCAAAAGGGATTCCGGAAGAACTTTCAGATGGCCACACGACTAGCGAATCAAGTCCTTCAAGTTCCAGCGTTCACCGCCTGGGCCGTATCCAGTATGGCGATGAGCGGTTACGCCACTGGGGGATGCCGTGTTTGAGAAACACCACCACGAAAGGATGTCGCCCGACCTGCGAAGGCTCTTCGCCCGGCGCGGGGTGAAGGAGCTGAAGGTCGAGTTGTGGAACGAGTTCGCCGATTCGGGTCTGATCGGGATCAACGACGATGACTGTTCCGCCGTGCCCCGCATCCTGCCCGGATCGTATCTGCCGGCGATCGTGGGCGCGGCGCGCGACATCACGGAGTTCCTCCTGAAGTACCTCTCCTTCCCCGTCGATCGCCTCCTGGCCCTGCACCACCACACACCGGTGACCCGCTATTTGCTGGACCGGCTCGGGGTGCTGGATTTCCGGCCGCGGCGGCTGACCGGCAGCATTCGCTACGACTTCGCCATCGAGGGACCGCCCGTGCCGGACAACCCGCCCAAGCTTTTCGAGATCAACGAGATTGGATTCGACGGGTCGGGCCGATCATCGTACATCCAGAAGGCGATCCTCGCGCTGTTCCCGGAGCTCAGGAAAAGGGTTCGCGTCCTGGATACCGCCCGCAGCGAGGTCCGGAACATGTCGCGTCTGGGCAAGCGGCTGCTGCGTCTGCAGTACGACGTCTACAACTGGGAAGAGGAGGCGACCATCGCCGAGGCGCGGCGCCAGGGACTGGAGATCGAGATGGTCTCGCCCGAGGTTTTCGGGATCGAGATGGATCCGGACTACACGCTGCTGCGGCGGGCTCCGATCTCGGTGCGCCGCGGGCGGCTGGTCGCCGGCGGCAGCCGGGCTCCCTATGACGCGGTGCAGGTCTCGTACAGCTTCGAGTTGCCCGACTACAAGGAAGGACGCGACCTGTTCCGCTCGATCGTCCGGTCGCGGACGCCCCATTACTCTCCGTTCCTGACGGGGCTGGTGGCGCCGAAGTCGACGCTGCTCCTGCTGGACGACCACGACCTGCAAGAGGAGTTGCTCGGCCCGCGCCGGGCCAGGCGGCTGCGCAGGTCCCTGCTGCCGGTCCAGCTGCTGTCCGATTGTCTCGACGAGGTGAAACGGAAGTACCGCCAGCTGGTGATCAAGCAGGTCGACGGCCTGGGCGGAGAGCTGGTCTTCGTCGGCAAGGAGATACTCCCGCAGCTCGAGAAGATCCCGGCCCGGCAGCGGCGCGACTGGATCGTTCAGCAGCGCGTCCGCCCCAACACCATCGAGGTCGACGGTTTCCTTTCCCGCCGCCGGCGCGTGATGGCCGACCTCGGCGTTTACGTCCACTACGACTGGGACGGCGAGCGCTTCCAGAGCTTCCGGGTCGGCGGGATGATCACCCGCGCGACCAACCGCAGCACGAAGGTCAACGTCAGCGGCGGCGGCATCCAGGTGCCGGTGATGTTCGACCGGGCGAGGTGACCGCAGGTGGGGGCGGGTTCGCTGGTAGAGGCACGCGAAGTCGAGATCCACTGGATCGGCTGGTGCAATCACATTATGGGGCTATGCACTTTACTCTCGTTGCCCCTACATGTTGTGGTTTTATGGTG
>CAYMCR010000153.1:0-3472 GCA_964389015.1 uncultured Fibrobacteraceae bacterium
CACGACCGTCCTCTCGCCCGTCACCCTGACCGACTTCTTCATGACCTCCGCGGCGAACTACCCCATCGTCTACATCCACGATATCGACGGCGTGTTCATCCACGATCTCACGGTCGATGGCGCCGGCCGCGGCAACAGCAACTACCGCTTCCTGGGCATCGGTTTCTTGAAGGCAGGCGGCACGATCCAGGACTGCGACATCGTCAATGTCATGGATACGCCATTTTCCGGAGCGCAGCATGGCAACGCCCTCTACGCCTGGAACGACGAGGGGAGCGCCCACACGGTCAACGTGAGCGGCTGCAACGCGATCGACTACCAGAAGGGCGGCCTCATTTTCAACGGGTCGCTGGGCACCGGAAATGTCAGCGGCTGCGTGGTCACGGGCGCCGGCCCCACCACGGTAACGGCACAGAACGGCATTCAGTTCGGCTGGGGCAGCGGCGGCACGATCGTGAGCAGCAGCTCCACCGGACACATCTACACCGGCGGCGGCTGGGCCTCCGCGGGCGCGCTGCTCTATCTCGCCGGCACCGTGGATATCTCGGGCGCCTGCCTGTTCCAGGACAACAACCCGGGAGTCTACGCGCAGGAGGTCAGCGGCAGCATGACCGGCGGCACGATCTCCAACCAGGATCCCGAGAGCTGGGACGGCATGTACGTGATGACTTCCGGTGTGCTCACCGCACAGGATAGCCACGTGAAGCCGGCCTCGCCCATGATGGAGGAGGGCGGCGGCGGCAACGGTGATCGCGTCGCCCGCAGCTTCAGCTTCGACGGCGTCAGCTTCCTCGGTCACGGCAAAACCGACAGCTGGGGTGTCTATTTCAGTTCGAGCGGCGACCTTCTCACGGTCGACATGACCGACTGCACGGTGAGCGATTGGGACTACGGCATCTATGTGAGTGAGGGCGGCGGCGTGGTGAACACGACCGCCCACGACAACACGATCGCCGACAACACCACTTATGGCTGGTATGCGTCCGGCACGACGGTGCAGGACGGCACGAACAACTGGTGGGGCCATGCTTCCGGTCCATACCACGCCACCAGCATTCCCAATCCCGGTGGCCTGGGCAACCCGGTCAGCGACTTCGTCTCCTTCGAGCCCTGGACGGGCATGGGGACCATCGCGCCGGATCCGCCCAGCAGCGGGCCGATCAACTGCAGCGATCTGGTGACGCTGGACTTCCACTACACGCCGGACGGCATGACACCCGCCCTGCGCGGCTACTCCATCCAGGTGACGGCGACGAGCGAGGTCAGCTTCACTGACGCCGACATCACCGTCTACACGCTGCCCGGCGGCGCGACGACCGTGGTGGAGATCCTCGAGAACGGTGCCAACGACTACCTCATCGACTACGCCATCCTGGGCACGACCACCGGCATCACGACCGAGGAAGACCTCTTCTCCATCGTCTTCCACCCGGTCAGCGACGGCACGGCGACGGTCAGCATCGCCAGCGCCACGCTGCGCGATCTGGACAACGGCCCCATCGGCGCGAGCTTCCCCGATGACGCGACCATCGAGGTGGACTGTACGTCACCCGTCGGCGCGCCTGGCGGCATCGCCGCCGCACCGGGCCACGAGGAGGTCACGGTCACCTGGACAGACCCCACGCCCGCGGACTTCACGGGCCTGGAGATCTGGCGTGGCATGTGGCACGACGGAGCGAACAACACGGCCTATCCCGAGTACGACGACCTCGTCGGCAGCACCATTCCCACGCGCCCGGCCAGCCGCGCGGCGGCCCTGGCCAGTGTGGAGTGGGACCTGGCCGGCACGGCTCTGCCCGGTGACGAGAGCTTCGTGGACAGCCACGCGGCGCCGCGCGGCGTCTACTACTACGAGCTGTTCTCCTTCGACGCGGCGCTGAACTACGGCCCGCCGGCCGCTGCCAACGACCGAGCGACGAACTACTGGCTCGGCGACGTGCAGCTCGCCTACGACGGGGACGTGGACGCGGGGGACATCACGGTCCTCGGCGCGAGCTATGGCGAGTACGACGGGGACCTGGATTACAACAACGAGTGCGACGTGGGTCCCACCGACGACACCAGCAGGCTGGGCATTCCCGATACCGACGACTACGTCGGCTTCGAGGACCTGATGATCTTCGCCATGAACTACGGCCTCGTTGCGCCGCTGAACCAGCCGCAGGAGGGCACGGATACCGCCGTGTTCAGCTGGTATCAGGTCGACGAGGAGACCTGGGCGCTCGCCCTGCTCGAGCCCTGCAACGACCTGAAGGGTCTCCGGCTCGAGGCCACACTCCCCGCGGGCGTGACCGTGACGGAGATCACGGCGGGCAGCATGCTCGAGAACCAGGCCGGAGCCGTCTTCCTGCAGAACGCTGGCGTCCTGGACGTCGGCCTGGCAGTCCTCGGCATGGACATGGGCATCACTGGTAGCGGCGAGCTCTTCCGCGCGAGGCTTTCGGTCGCGCACGAGCCCGCCGATCTCGAACTCACGGCCCGCAGCCGGAGCAACGAGCCGGTGGAGGTCGAGTTCCTCCTGACCGACGCGCCGGATCTGCCGGTGGCCTATCGCCTGGTGGGCAACTACCCGAATCCCTTCAACCCGAAGACCACGATCCGCTTCGACCTCGTGGAGGAGCAGGCTGTCAAGCTCGTGATCTTCGACGTCAACGGACGGCGGATCGTCACTCTGATCGACGAGAAGCTGCCCGCGGGCCAGCACTCCGAGCTCTGGAACGGCAGAGACGAAGAGGGCGTGCAGGTGGCCTCTGGCGTGTACTTCTACCGCATCGAGGCCGGTCCGCTGCGCGAGACCAGCCGCATGCTCCTCCTCAAGTAGAGGCGGAGTACATCTGCGAGCGGGGGCTGGGTTTCCAGCCCCCGCCGTTGATGGGAAACACAATGAGAAAACGGGACAGAATACAAGTCTCGGTACTGCTGCTGTTCTTGGGTCTTTTGGCAGCAGTCCCGGTGACGGCCGAAGTGGTTCTGCGCTTCACGCCGCCCGACCAGACCATCCCGTTGGGAGGGAGCGGCAGCCTGTCGGTCATGCTGGATGACACCCTGGATGTCCGTACGGTCGAGGTACTGGCACAGTACGACGCCGGCGTGCTCCTCAGCGTGGCCGGTAACCCCGGCCAGCTCTTCATAGACACGGGCTGCCTGCTGTTCAAACCCTTCGTCGACGAGCCACCCGGGGAATGGTACGGCGTCGTCGTCATCCTGGGTGCGGATTGCTGGCTCACCGGGCCGGGCGAGCTCTATCGCTGGGACTTCGAGGGGATTGGGAACGGCTACAGCGCTGTCACGGCGTTCGAGGTGCGGCTCTACGATCCGGAGGCGAATCTCATCGCGGACGTCAGCCTCGAACACGCTTACGTCTTCGTCGGCGACGGCACCGGTATGCCGGCCGCCGGGCCGGCCCAACTCCATCTCGACCTCCATCCCAACCCCTTCAACCCGTCGACGCGCGTGAGCTTCGGCGCCCCGG
>CAYMCR010000154.1:0-3085 GCA_964389015.1 uncultured Fibrobacteraceae bacterium
CCTTCCCATGGTATCAAATTGGGGCTGACCTTAGTTATGCCATCCCGTGTAAAGTCGCCTCAGCCGACCCCAGTCCCGCCAAGCCGTCGGTGACCATGAAGTACGAATCCGGGGCTGCGGAAAGGGTGCGCACAACCTTTATCCAAAAACGCGAGGGAAGCCGGGCCGATGCCCGGCTTCACTGCCAGATTCCTCCGGGAATGCACTACCAGAGGGAAAACAGGCCGTTGATGAGATTGAAGAGGGCCTCGGCCGACCAGTTGCCGACCGGGTAGGCAAAGAGCCGGTTGGCCACCGCCGCGATCAGGGCGTTCAGGGTCGGGAACGCCCCGCCGCCGGGAGCGGTCAAGGTGACCTCCGTCTCCCCGGTACCGGGCGGGATGAATTCCGGCGGGATCTGTACTTCGCCGACGTTGAGACCGAATGATGTTTCCACCAGCAGGGTTCCGTCGTCGTACAGGGTGAAAGTGTAATCCCGATCATACCATGAGCTGGTCTTGGCCTCGGTATAGATCGTCAACACGGCGTCCGCTTTGAACTATCCGCATTCGTGCATGTGAGGTTATCGATCTACGATGTGCGAGGTCAACTTGTGCGGGCCCTCGTGGATGACTTCCTGCAGACGGGAGGGCACCGCGTTGATTGGGACGGCTGTGCCGACGGCGGTTCCCAACTGCCGAGTGGTGTGTACTTCGCGCGGGTTGTCGCAGGTGAGTATCACGGTACTGCGAAACTGGTGTTGGCGCGCTGAGCGGGGTGTTGTGGAGAGTGCCGCCGGCTTGGCTGCACGTCGATATTGGGCTTTATTCATTCCGGTCCCCGCTAACATATATCTGATATCAGGGGTTGTCTACAGAAGCCCGCTGGCGCATGATCGACAACTCGACAAGCCTGTTGCTGAGGCGTGTGGTTGAGATTGATAGAGGGATCCAATGAGGCGTTTATTGGTCATATCCCCGGCAGCCTTGTTGCTGTTGGCTATCTTCACTGCTGTTTCGGGCGCGGCCCCGGGCGAAGAGGCGTCTTACCGCCTCGAACACCTCGTGAACGAGGATGGGCGGCGTGTCTCCGGAGACGAAGCCTCGGTCTTCACAAACCAGGCCACCAAGCTCAAGGTACTGGTCCTGGACGTATACGGCGCGCCAGCCGAAGACATAACGGTCGTCTTCGACCGTATTGTTCCCGACGAGAAACATCTGGCCAGCATAGACACCAACTCCGACGGCCTGGCGGTCTACGAGTACGCGCCCGGTAAGAAGGACGGCAAGCACACGGTGGTCGCCCACCTCGAAGGCGTGTGGGCCCACAGCGGCCGGCTCATCTACTCGATACCCGTCCGCAAGCCGACCTGGGTGCTGTTCATGCTCTTCGGCCTGGCCGGCGGGCTGGGACTCTTCCTCTTCGGCATGGACATGATGAGCTCGTCGCTCCAGCGGTCGGCGGGCGGACGCATGCGCGCCATCCTGGGGACCCTGACGGCGAACCGCTATCTCGGCGCCGTGATGGGCGCCGTGGTGACGATGGTCATCCAGAGTTCCAGCGCGACGACGGTCATGCTCGTGAGCTTCGTGCAGGCGCAGCTGATGAGCTTCGCCCAGACCCTGGGCGTGATCCTGGGCGCGGACATCGGCACGACCATCACCGCGCAACTGATCGCCTTCGAGCTCACCGACTATGCGCTCCTGATGATCGCCCTGGGCTTCGCGCTGAAGTACCTGGGCCGTCGCCGCAAGCTGCGCAACCTGGGCAACGTGCTGCTGGGCTTCGGCATGCTCTTCTACGGGATGGCCGTCATGAGCATGGCCATGCACCCATTGCGCACCTACCGCCCGTTCCTGGATCTGCTCGCAGGACTGGAGAATCCGGTGCTGGGCATTCTGATCGGCACGATCTTCACCGCGCTGGTCCAGAGTTCGAGTGCCTTCACCGGCGTGATCATCGTGCTGGCGCAGCAGGGCTTCCTGACCCTGGACGCCGGCATCCCCCTGATCTTCGGCGCCAACATCGGCACCTGCATCACGGCCGCCCTGGCCAGCCTCAACTCCGGTCGCGAGGCCAAGCGCGTGGCCCTGGCCCACACGATGTTCAAGATCGCGGGCGTACTGGCGATGGTGTTCTGGATCCCCGTCTTCGCCGACTTCGTGCGCTCGGTCTCGCCCGGCGGCGCCATCGACCCCACCGACACGGCCCGCATGGCCAAGTTCATTCCGCGCCAGGTGGCCAACGCCCACACCATCTTCAACGTGGGCCTGGCGCTGGTCTTCCTGCCGTTCACCGGGTTCTTCGGCCGTCTCGTCGTGCGCCTGCTGCCCGACAAGCCCGAGCCGATCGAGGCCCGTTACCGGCCGCGCTTCCTCGAGCCCAGCATGCTGCAGACGCCGACGCTCGCCCTCAACCTGGCCAAGGTGGAGATCCTGCGCATGGGCGAGATCGTGCGCAACATGGCCACCGATGTGATCAAGCCCTTCGTGGACAACGATATGGAGGTGCTGGACGACCTGCACGAGCGGGAGCACGAGATCGACGACCTGGACCTCCACATCTCGGCCTATCTCATCGACATCGGCAAGCAGGACCTCAGTGAGGAGCAGACCGAGGAAGCCTACTTGATGATGCACGTCACCAAGCAGTACGAGTTCATCGCCGACATCATAGACAAGGAGCTGCGTCCGCTGGCCCACAAGAAGGCGTCGGTGGGCGCCGACTTCTCGCCCTCCGGCCGCAAGGAGGTCGAGGCCTACCACCTCAAGATGCTCAAGCAGATCTCGCGCGGACTGGAGGCCTTCCGCGAGGACAGCCTCGATACGGCCAAGAAGATAACCGTCAAGGCGGCCCGCTACGTGGCGCTGGAGAGTGGCTACCGCCAGGCCCATTTCGAACGCGTGAGCGGCGACATCAAGGAATCGGTGGCCACCAGCGAGGTGCATCTGTCGCTGATGGACGCTTTGCGCAAGATGAATTCCCACTCGGCGGATATCGCGCGGGCTATGCTGCAGAAGGTGGGGGACGTTAAGGTGGAGTAGGAACCAGATTTACACGGGATGGCATAACTAAGTACCTAGATCCCTATATACGCTGACGTATA
>CAYMCR010000155.1:0-3051 GCA_964389015.1 uncultured Fibrobacteraceae bacterium
GAGCCCCTGGTTGTGGTCCAGGTGGTCGTGGGTTCGAATCCCATCATCCACCCCAACATTCCCCGGACCCGCGCGGTCCGGCGCCGGCTGCGGCCGCCTTGGGGCGGACGTGGTCGAAGGACGGCGCGGCCCCTCCGCAGGGGGCCGTTCGTCTTTTAGCGGATGATCCGGCCGGGACCCGACCATCCCGTTCGCCTTGGTGATGAATGTAACGAGCGGCCGCACGGCCGCGCCAACAGGAGGAAGAGCATGGCCAGTGTCAACAAGGCGATCATCGTGGGCAACCTGGGCCGCGACCCGGAGATGCGCTACACCCAGAGCAACACCCCGGTGGCGAACTTCAGCGTCGCGACCACCGACCAGTGGACCGACAAGAACGGCGAACGCCAGGAACGCACCGAGTGGCACCGCGTGGTGGCGTGGGCCCGCCTGGCCGAGATCTGCGGCCAGTACCTGCAGAAGGGCAAGCAGGTCTACATCGAGGGCCGCCTGCAGACCCGCGAGTGGGAGGACAAGAACGGGCAGAAGCGGTACACGACCGAGATCGTGGCGCGCGAGATGCAGATGCTCGGCCGTCCCGGCGACGCCCCGTCCCGTGAGGCCATAAGCCAGCAGCAACCCGCCCGCCAGGCCAACAAGAGCGGCGACGACGACAAGTTCCCCGAGGCCCCCATGCCGGGCAACGACGACGACGATCTGCCGTTCTGAGTTCATCGGCAACAACACGTGCGAGGCGCCCCGAACAGGGCGCCTCGTGTTTTTCAGGGCGATCCGGCGTATACTGGATGTAGCGCCAACCCCGGAGAACGCATGCGCCGCCTGACTTTCACCTGCTGCCTGCTGATCGCCGCCGCCGCGGCCCGCGCCGACCTGGAACCCGTCGGCCGCTGGGACCTGCCGCCCGGGCACGGCGCCGCCGTCACGCTGCAGGTGGACGGCGACCTCGCCCTCGTCGGCGCCGACGACACCGTCGACAACAACCCCGGCGGCTGGCTCTGGACAGTGGACCTGACCGACCCCGCGTCCCCGACCCAGCGCGGCGAGCTGGAACTGACGGGCGTGCCGGCGGACATCGCCGTCCACGACGGTATCGCGGCGGTGGTCTGGTACCACGCGCGGACCAACCGCGGCGCCCTGGCGCTCGTCGACGTGAGCGACCCGGACCATCCGGAGCTGCTCTCCGAGGCGACCATCTACGGCAAGCCGACGGCCGTGGCCTGGCTGCCGTTCTTCATCGCGGTGGCGGTGGAGGGCACCGGCGCGGGCATCGGCGACCACCTGCTGATCGAGTACGCGTCGGACCCGTGGCACCCGGTCTTCGTCGACACCCAATTGCTGCCCTATGCCCCGACGGCCATGGCCCTGGATGGCGACCGCCTCTACCTGGCCGGCGACGGCGGCAGCGTCCACGGGTTCGAATGGTTCGACATGTCGGACCCGTCGGATCCCGAACTGCTCGACAGCTATAACCTTTCGCTTCTATTTGTCGCTCTCGACGCCCAGGGAGACATCCTGCACACCCTGCTGCCGGACGGGACCTACGTCCTGGTGGACATCTCGTCGGGCTTTCACCTCTGGTTCCGCGCCTCGCTGGGGCTCGAACCCCCCGCCGGTGGTCTGGCTCTTCGCGGCGCCGCCGTCTACACCGCCGCCGGCGACGGCCTGACCGTCATCGGCACGGGCGACCCGGACCATCCCTTCGCGTCCTGCACGGTTACCGACAATCCAGCCGTCGACGTGGCTCTCGGCACCGATCTCTGCGTTTTGCTCGATGCGGGCGGCCTGTGGACGATACCACTCTGCACAGAGCCCATGTCGCTGGAAGACCAGCCGGAACCGGCACCATCACCGCCCACCCGCCTGTGGCTGGGCGAGCCGTACCCGAATCCCTTCAACCCCAGCGTGACCGTGTCGTACACGCTGCCACGGCCGGGGGAGGCCCGCCTGACAGTCCACGATGCCCGCGGCCGGCAGGTGGCGATCCTGGTCGACAGCCCTGAAACTGCCGGCACCCACGAGGCGATCTGGAGCGGCCGCGATGTCGCAGGCAAGGCCATGTCATCTGGCACCTACTACATATGGCTGGAGATGAATGGCGAAACCCTCACGCGAATGATCACTCTCCTACGCTGAAGCCCGGACGTAGAAAGAGACAGGTACACACAGACCCTACGGCGATGTGGCATATCTGAGCCGTCGGGCCTGTGTGTACCTGTCTCTTTCGGCCTACGCCCGGGCTTCACAGTGGCGGTAGAGAGGGCATTCGTCGCACTGAGAGTTGCGCGCCCGACATGTCTTGCGCCCATGCTCGATCAAGAGGTGTCCGAAGTTGACCCAGTCCTTTTGCGGCACGCATTCGTTCAGATCCCGCTCGATCTTTACGGCCTCTTTTGGGCCGTGCGCGGTAAGGCCCAGCTTGCCGGCGATGCGGCCCACGTGGGTATCGACCACAACGCCGTCGGGGTCGTCGAAGGCCACGCCCAGAACACAGTTGGCCGTCTTGCGCCCCACGCCAGCGAGCGTGATGAGTTCGGCCATGGTGCGCGGCAGTTTCCCGCCGTGGATCTCGATGATGTCGGTACAGGCGCCGCGGATCGACTTGGCCTTCTGGCGGAAGAAGCCGGTGGAGCGGATGGCCTCCTCGATCTCCTCCTGGCTGGCCTCGACGAAGTCGGCGGGCGTGGGGTAGGCGGCGAAGAGGTCGGGCGTCACCATGTTGACGCGCGCGTCGGTGCATTGGGCGCTGAGCACGGTCGCGATCAGCAGTTGGAAGGCGTTCGCGTGGTCGAGGGAGCAGCGGGCGTCGGGGAAGTCCTTGCGCAGGATGCGGGTGACGTTGCGCGCGCGTTGCTTGCGGGCGGGCAGATCGAGCATGGTGCGTCCTTGGCGCGTAGTGGCCCGGATCGGCCTGGCGCGGCTTGACAAAGGGGAGGGTCGTTGCTAGGTTTCGGTGCCCGATGGGGGAGGATAGCATCATCCCTGTTGCGGAAAAACTGAATATACGGTGCGCCGCTAGCTCAATTGGCAGAGCAACTGACTCTTAATCAGTAG
>CAYMCR010000156.1:0-2978 GCA_964389015.1 uncultured Fibrobacteraceae bacterium
ATACTTTAGCCCAGCAGGTGGGGTCTTTCAATCTTTGGAATCGCTCAATTTAGGTGATAGCGTCATTCAATTCCCAGATTACCATAGATGACAAGCAGATTTGAAAAAAAATGGAGTATCGCTTCTAATAGCATAAGTAACAGCACTATACACATGATTTGAGGAAATCGGTGGTGAATACAGCCGGTGTGTCACACCGTCCCATCGTGCTTCCCCCTACGGGACGATGAGACACTTCGTAGCGGGCGGGATGGGACAGTCCGGCGAAGAGTCGCGTGCATATCTTGTATTATATCAACACGTTACGTAAATTGTGATCACTGGTGGATATATGGCCGGGTTCTTGCAATATGCAGTGCAGACAGGACACTTCCCCCTTTCGTGTTCTGCGAGTGCAGGTAAGGCGATCCGGCTGGTGGGGCGGCCGGATCGTCTTTTTTTAGGTGGCTCAGGTCTTCGGTAGTTCCTTGATGAAAACATCCTGCTTCGGATACGGAATCTCCACGCCCGCCTCGCCCAGCGCCTTGTAGACCTGGTCGGTGATACGGTCGACGACACGGCCGCGGTAGACCGGCTTTTCCACCCAGCACGATAGCTGGAACTCCAGCCCGGAGTTGCCCAGCAGGCGGAAGCGTACGCGCGGTTCGGGATTCGCCACCACGTGCGGCACGTCCTCGACGCAGGCCAGCAACAGTCCGCGCACTCGGTCCACGTCGCTGCCGTAGGCGACCGAGACCGGTATGCGCACGCGCATCTTGTCGTAGGGTCCGCCGGTCTCGTTGATGATCTTGGCGTTGCCGATGATGGCGTTGGGCACGGTCACTTCCACGTCGTCCCGGGTCACCATGCGCGAGGAGCGCAGTCCGATCTCGGTGACTTGGCCGCGCACGGTGTCGTCGATGACGATGTAGTCGCCGATCTTGAACGGCGCGTCGGCCAGGATGAAGACGCCCGCGAAGAGGTTGGCGAGGGTGTCCTTGGCGGCGAAGCCCACGGCGATGCCGGCCACGCCGGCCGACGCCAGCCAGGTCGTCACGTTGATGTGCCAGGCCGACAGCAGGAAGTAGAGGGCGATCCCGTAGACCAGCACCTTCCAGATCATCACGAACAGGGGGAGGGTCTTGGTCTGGATCGCGCCCTGGCCCCCCGCGCGACGGCTCGCCGATTCCAGCAACATGGCGCCGATGCTCGCCAGCACCGTGGCCCAGATGACGACGCCCAGTGTCTTGAGCACGCCGATGGCCACGAAGTGCACCGGTGATCCGGGATCCAGCCAGAGCAGCGACCAGGCGATGCCGGCCAGGACGATCGTCACGATGGCGGGGCTGCGCAGGCGCTCCACGATGACGTCGTCGAGACGTGTGTCGCTGCGCCGACTCAACCTCACCAGCAACGGGAATACCAATAGACGGACCACCAACGCCAAGCCCAGCGTCACGGCCAGCCTGAGTGCCGTGGTGACGATGCGTGAATCCAGATCAGCCATCCAGTCCGGCATGATGATCACATCCCCGGGTTTACGTTCCCGTATACGATCAGAGGTAGCCCAGCGCCTGGAGTCGGCGGCGCAACCTGGGCGGTATCTGTATCTCCGTGGGCGTCACGTCCTGTTCGCCGGGTTGGCCGGCCAGGCGCGCCGCCGCATCGCTCAGCGTGGCGGCCGACTCGCCTTCGCAGGGCAGCGGTTCGAGTTCTCCGGGATCGCGCGCTATGTTGTAAAGGGCGGGCCAGATTTCCAGATCGAGACCGGCGTGGTAGGGCAGGTCTTCGTCCAGCCAATCGTCGCCCCTGTGCGTGGGACCCGGCACGACGACAGACCAGCCGCCGGAGCGCAGCGACACGTAGTTGCGCGACTCGCAGAGTCCCAGCAGCCTCTCGTCGCCGTCGATCATGACGGTGCGACGCGCGCGAGCCTCCGCATCTGCGGTGTTCACGGGGCGGCCGATCAGTTCGGGTAGGAGCGAGAAGCCGTCGATGTCGCTCTCGGGCTCCACGCCCACGGCGTCCAGCACCGTGGGCATGATGTCCAGGAAGCTGACCTCGCTCTCGTCGACCTTGCCCGTGAAGTCGGGGAAGACCGTGCGGGGCATTCGTACGATCAAGGGCACGTCCGTGAGCTGCGGGCCGAGCAGTTCGCCATTGTGACCCCAGCGACCCTGTTCCCAGAACGCCTCGCCGTGATCGCTGGTAACGATCTTCGGCGGAGCCCCGGTGAGGTATTTCGGAACCTCTGAGACTTCGCCCGTGAATTCGGTGGATTCGTAGCCCAGGATCTCGCTCAGGTACTTGACGGGCGGCACGTAGGGCATGTGAATCTCGTAGGTGTGCAGGAACAGGAACACGTCCTCAGTGGAGTGATCGGAGAGCCAGTTCTCGCCGCGCTCCAGGATCTCCGACCACTGGTCGTAATCCTTCTCCGACGCCCAGAAGTCGTCGAATCCGCGGTCGTGGCCGTACCTCTTCGCCATGAAGGCGCCGCCGGTGAAGGCGGCAGTGGCGAAACCGGCTTTCTGCAGAGGTTCCACCAGGCTTGGGATCTCCTCGGGGACGATCTGGTTCGCCCTGCGGACGCCATGACCCCGGGTGTACAGTCCCGTGAACAGCGAGCAGTGGGAAGGCAGAGTCCAGTTGTAGGGAGCGCTGGCGCGCGCGAAGCGAACGCTCTGCCCGCACAGCGCGTCCATTTTCGGACTGGTGGATGTCTCGTACCCGTAGCAACTGAGGTGGTCGGCGCGCAGGGAGTCCAGCGAGATGACCACGATGCGCTTGGGACCGTCCCCGAATACCGGTCCCAGGTACTCGGGTTCGGGCTTGGCGCATTGCAGGGAGGTCAGTGCGAGTAGGAAGACGAACAGATATCTGCGCATGTCGATCTCCGGGATTGCGTGTGAGGCGATGATGAACGGGCCGTCGAAACCGCCTACATGATACTCATTGAGGCCTCCTCCAAGACGTACCCATCAGGTACGCTGGGTGGC
>CAYMCR010000157.1:0-2862 GCA_964389015.1 uncultured Fibrobacteraceae bacterium
AAGTGACTGCTTTGCCGGTTGTTAGTCTTGGCTTTGGCTTGGAACTTCAGCCTAGCCCGCAACGGCAACGACAACCTGTTGCTGCGCAATGACGGCAACGGCGTTTTCACAGACTCGACCCTCCAGGCGGGCGATCCTGGCCCAGCTGCGTCAGCCGTTTGGGTCGACTACGATAGCGATGGTCTACTGGACCTGCACGTGGTTAACGACGGCGCCACTGATATCATGTACAGGAACCTCAGCGATGCCGGGGACGACATTGTGCTCGTAGCCACGTGGGTTGGTATCGAAGACTGGGGCTCGGGCCGTTGCGCCGCTTGGGGGGACTACGACGGCGACGGTGATCCGGATGTCTACCTTGTGCGACAGCAGGCGAACATACTCTACACCAACTTTGGCCCCCTTTTCGGCTTTTGGGATGCTGAGATAGCGGTCCTCGAGGACGACGGCAACGGTGAGAGTGCCGTTTGGGGCGATTACGACGATGATGGCGACCTGGATCTCTACTTAGCCAATAACGGCTCGGCCGACAAACTCTTTAAACGATCTGGCACCGACTATACCCCGGTTATAGGTAGCGACCTCGGATCCACAGGTGCCGCCTTTGGCACTTCCTGGAGTGACGTCGACCTAGATGGCGATTTGGATCTCTGCCTTGCCTTGGCTAACGATTATAACCGGATCTTGCGCAACGATGGGGGGGACGTCTTCACCGCTTGCATCCCCACCGACACTGGCCACTTAGATGTTACTCGTGGTCTTGCCTGCGCCGACCACAATGGTGATGGCCGTCCAGACATGTATCTAGCTCTCGAAGGCGTCAACCGTTTGCTTGTTAACACTGAGACTTCAGAACACCACTGGCTCCGGGTGCAGCTCGAAGGTACCTCTTCGAACCGCTCCGCCTATGGCTCGAAGTTGCGGGCTGTTGTAAACGGTGTGAGCCGCTACCGCTGGCTGACCCCCGCCTGCGGTTACCGTTCCCAGGACGAGGATATTATCAGCTTCGGTCTAGGAGCAGCCACGCAGGTTGATACCCTGGAAGTGATATGGCCAGACGGTGAGGTCCAGGTGCTTGGGCCTTTTGGCGCCGACCGACTGATCACAATAGTCCAGGGAGTGCAGACGAGTATCGACTCGTCTCTGCCGCTGGTATTCACCCTGCACCCTCCGGTACCCAATCCCTTCAACTCGTCAACGACTATCGAATTCGTGGTGCCGTTCGCCGAACACGTGAGCTTGAACGTATACGACCTTGCGGGCCACGTGGTGCACACGCTGGTCGATGGTGATCAGCCAGCAGGTAAACATGCCGTAGTGTGGGACGGCTGTAATGCGTCCGGCCGACCAGTGGCCAGCGGTATCTATGTCTACCGTCTGGCTGCCGGTACGTTCTCCGAAACTAGGAGGATGGTGTTGGTGAAGTAGTCCGCCTCTTCTTCCGTACAACAGCCCGGCAGTCGAGTCCAACAGGAGGGGACAGCCGGGCTTCCTCTTTGTCTAAGGTCGCCGGTCGGAGCTGGGGAATCTCAAACATATCTACTGCCGATAAGACAACGCGCCCGCCCCATGCGGAGCGAGCGCGTCCTCAACGAACTTCCGATCTACTTCTTCTTGGCCTTCTTCCGCCGCGCCGCCTTGCGCGTCAGCTTCTTGACCTCGTTGCAGGTGTTCTGCACCGCCTTGACGGAGTGACGGAAGAGCTTCTTCTCATCGGCGGTCATCTTGACCTTGATGATCTGCTCCACGCCGTCCTTGCCCACGATGCAGGGCACGCCCACGAACAGGCCCTTAACGCCGTACTCGCCCTCCAGCAGGGCGCAGACGGGGATGATCTTCTTCTTGTCGAAGAGGATGGCCTCGAGCATTTCCAGGGCCGACCAGGCCGGGCTGACGAACGCCGAACCGGTGCCCAGCAGGCCGACGACCTCGCCGCCCGCCTTGCGGGTGCGGGCCTCGATCTTGTTCAGGGCGCCCTTCTTCACGAACTGTTCCACCGGCATGCCGGCCACGCGGCAGCAGCTGCGAATGGGCACCATCGTGTCGCCGTGGCCGCCGAGCACCATGGCCTCGATGTTCTCCACCGACACGCCGGCTTCCTTGGCCACGAAGTAGCGGTAGCGCGACGAGTCGAGCACGCCGGCCATGCCGAACAGCTTGTTCTTGGGCAGGTCGAGCTGCTGGGAGAGCCTGAAGACGATGGCGTCGAGCGGATTCGCGATCGAGATGACCGTGGCCTTGGGGCAGTAGCGCTTGATGCCCTTGGCGACCGCGTCGGTGATCGTCAGGTTGATCGTCAGCAGCTCCTCGCGCGTGGGCATGGAGCCGTCGGGACGCTTGGTCCGGGGCACGCCCGCCGTGTTGATCACGTACTGGGCGCCCTTGAGCGCGCTGAAGTCCTTCGACGCGACATAGTTCACGTCCGTGCGGATTACCGGCGAGCCCTCGATCACGTCGAGGCATTTGCCTTCGGCCAGGGCGGGGGGCTTGATGTCGACCAAGCCGACCTCGCGAGCCAGTCTGCGTTCCACGATCTCCGCCAGCAGCACGCCGCCGATCTGGCCGCCGCCCACGAGTCCGATCTTGTTCACCATCGGGGTTCTCCTTGCTTGAGGGAATCGACACAGACGAAGCCGGACGTTCCGGCTGATTCCGACTAAAGACTCCTGGGAATGTAGCGATCTGAGGCCGGGCTTTCAACGAGGAAAATGAACATGCCGCACCCGGAGTGATGGCACGGCCTGGCTGAAACACACAACCACGGTGCAGAAACAGGAGCCGGCTCCGATCCGTTTTGCCAAGTCATGGTTTACACCTTTAACAATGGTCAAGTCATTCTAACCATGGGCCTTGTTTCCTTTC
>CAYMCR010000158.1:0-2776 GCA_964389015.1 uncultured Fibrobacteraceae bacterium
TTCATGCTGGAAACACGCCTCTGTTCAGGCTCATTTCATATTGGAAGAGGCTATCCCTGTCCTTGATTTTGAAAATGCGGTATAATTGTCGCCCCGCAGCTCGCACATCCATGACGTATCCTGGGGGTGATGCCTCATGTCCGCACGCTGGCTCGTCCTGTTCCTGATCCTGATCGCAGCCCCGCCGACTGCCGCCCGCACCTGGCTGGTCCACGCCGACGGCACCGGCGACGCGCCCACCATCCAGGCCGCCATCGACTCGCTCGGCAACGACGACCACATCGTGCTCACCGACGGCGTCTACAGCGGCCTGGGCAATCGCGATCTCTACAACTCGGAGAAGATGTTCACCATCAGCTCGCTGAGCGGCGATCCCACTGCCTGCGTCATCGACTGCGAGGGCACGCCCGGCGATCCCCACTGGGGGTTCATCCTCGACGTGGGTGGATGAAAGCAGGACTACGCCCTGGGTCTGCGGGCCTCACCATCACCGGCGCCCACGACTACAGCGGCGGCGCGGTGACTGCCTGGGAAGCCATCCCGCTGACCATCGACAACTGCATCTTCTTCGGCAACAAGGCTGACGACCGGGGCGGCGCCGTGGCTGTCTTCGCCGGCCAGGCCGTCATCACCAACACCCTGTTCCTGGACAACTCCGCGACCTATGGCGGGGCTTTGGCCGTGCTCTCGCTCGGCACGCTGGAGATGGAGGGCTGTGTCTTCGCGGGCAACGAGGCCAACCAGGGCGGCGCGCTCCTGCTCAATGGGGCGGGCCTGGTCTTCGCCCGCAACTGCACCTTAGCCGACAATCAGGCGCCCCAGGGCGCGGGTCTGCATGTCGCGTCGTCCGTCTCCGATCCCATGCTGATGGAGAACTGCCTGGTCGCCTTCAACGACGGGGGAGAAGGGTTGTACTGGGATGGCAACGGCCTGCTGGAGCTCATAGCGTGCGATATCTTCGGCAACGCGGGTGGAGATTGGGTCGGTCCCATCGCAGGTCAGCTCGGCCTGCGCGACAACTTCACGGGGGATCCACTCTTCTGTCGCGACCTGAATCCCGGCCAACCGTATACGCTGGGCAGTGGTTCGTCCTGCTCGGCGGCCTACGACCCGGTGCGGGGGCAGGTCGGTGCTTTGCTGGTGGGGTGCGTCATGACGTCCGTGAGCGAATCGCCACGGTTCGCGCGTTTGCATCCCTGTGTGCCCAACCCCTTCAACCCGCGTACCACCATAGCCTTTGACTTGGCGTTGACAGCCAGCGTGGACCTGTGTGTCTACGACATCTCCGGCCGCATGGTGCGGACGCTCGTCGGCGCAGTGCGACTCCCCGCGGGACGCCACGAAGCGACCTGGGATGGCGCCGACACAGCCGGTCACCCAGCCCCGGCCGGCGTCTATTTCTACGCCTTGAAAGCGGGGGGATACAGCGCAACGGGCCGCATGACGCTGGTCAAGTGAGTGTCGAGGGACAAAAAAGCGAGATAGTTTACCTCTAAAATATTTAGGGCTAACTATCTCGTTTTTCGGCGACAGCAACGGCCGTTCCTAGGGCTCCCGCGCTATCGCAGTGCCCCGGCTTGAATAACGCGGGAGATAACCGTAGACTGTTGAGGGTGGTATTTCAGAACGGAGACCCTCATGTTCCGCTCATTGATGAGGATTTTTCTGACCGTGTTGTGTCTGGCCAGCCTCGCAGGCGCGGCGGTGCCCGTGGGTGAGTCCTTCACGCTGGGCGTCGGCGAGTCCGTAGAGGTGGGGGGCGCCGGATTGGTCGTGGGCTTTACCAGCATCCTCGCCGATTCTCGCTGTCCCATGGATGCCTATTGCTTCTGGGCGGGCGACGCCGAGGCTGGGCTCTGGGCCTCTCTGCCCATCGAGAATGTGGACCACTTCGGTCTGCACACCACAGTCGAACCACACGCCTACACCTACGAGTTTTACCAGATCAAACTGCTGTGGGTGGCCCCGTATCCCATGTCCAGCAGCGTGCCCATCCCTCCGGAAACCTACGAGGTTATGCTCGTGGTGCTGTCCAGCTTGCCGTCCGAGAACGAGTTGGCGACCTGGAGTACCGTCAAAGCCCTCTACAGGTGACGCCGGCGGCCCGCATCCTGAATTCACATTTCATTTGCGTTTTTCCCGGTCGCGGTCTACCATATTCCCGCAATTGATGATGATTTCTCGTCCTCGGCTTGATTGCCGAGGGTCGAGATCGTCGCGTTGCGACCCGGCTCGAACAACCGCCGGGTCTGTTCGAGGCACGAAGGACCACCGGAGATAGCCGGTGTCCCCGAGTGTCTGTGATTGCCGGAAAGCCGGCACAGAGGTGAGAGAGAATGAAGAAGATCTACGTCGGAAACCTGCCCTTCACCGCGACCGAAGACGAAGTGCGCGACCTGTTCGGTCAGCACGGCGAGGTCCACTCGGTGGCCCTGATCAACGACCGCGACACCGGTCGTCCCCGTGGCTTCGGCTTCGTGGAGATGGACGATGCCGCTGCCGACACCGCCATCAACGCCCTCAACGGCACCCAGATGGGTGGTCGTGATCTCAACGTGAACGAGGCGCGTGAGCGCCCCCGGCGCGACAATCGCGGCGGCGGTGGTCAGGGTTGGTAAACTGACCCGGACGTAAACGTCTGATACGAGACCCCGCCTCCGAGGAGGCGGGGTCTTTGTTTGCGCTGTGGTAGGGCCGACCCTCCCGCATCCCTGACGTAAAATAGAGCCTGTCCCATAAGCCCCCTTTTTTCAACCCCGCCTTTCCCGGGCCGAGG
>CAYMCR010000159.1:0-2759 GCA_964389015.1 uncultured Fibrobacteraceae bacterium
CCTTACACCAGCAGGTGGAGTCTTTCAACTGGGAAAATCGCTCAATTTAGGAGGTCATAATCATCTTGACCGGCATCGCGTCCTCCGGTACTTTGTTCGGGATGCGTACAAAGATGTCGATTGCAGACATCCCCCACCTAAAGGGCCACCAACGAACGAGATGAGACCATGACCGCCTCCGCCCACACCAAGACGGCCCCCGAGGACCGCATCAAGATGACCCGCCGGGTCGCCTATGGCGCCGGCGCCTTCGTCAACAATCTGCTGGCGGCCGCCAGCGGAGGCATGATGATCGTCCTGAACCTGGGACTGGGCATGAACCCGGCGCTGGTCGGTCTGCTGGGAGCGCTGCCGCGTCTGATCGACGCCTTCACCGACCCGCTCATGGGCTTCATCTCAGACAATACCCGCACCCGGTGGGGGCGCCGGCGGCCGTTCATCTTCGGCGGTGTCATCGCCGCGGGTCTCCTCTTCGCCCTGTTGTGGCAACTGCCGGGAGGCCGGAGCGAGACCTTCTACTTCGTCTGGTTCCTGGTCGGGTCGATCCTCTTCTACATGGGCTACACGGTGTTCGCCACGCCCTGGGTGGCCCTCGGCTACGAACTCACGCCCGACTATCACGAGCGGACGCGCCTGATGGGCACCCAGAACTTCGTCGGCCAGCTGGCCTACGTGGTGTCGCCGTGGTTCCTCTGGATCATGAACTCCGGGAAGTTCTTCCCCGACCAGGTGACCGGGGCGGCCGGTCTGGCGATCATCGTGGCCATCGTGGCCATGGGGCTGGGGATCCTGCCTGCCGTGTTCCTGCGCGAACGGATGCAGGTCGTAGCGGGGGAGAAGGCGGGGAAGGGCACGAGCGTCAAGGACAACCTCGCCAAGTTCTTCAAGGGCTTCGGCGTCACACTGTCCAACGGTCCCTTCCTCAAGCTGTGCCTGGCGACCTTCCTGGTCTTTAACGGTTTCATCCTGATCTCTTCGTTCCAGTTCTACGTGATCATCTATTACGTGTTTGGCGGCGATCAGGCCGAGGGAGCGAAATACGCTGGTTGGGCCGGCACCGTCGGCGCCATATGCACCTTCGCCGTGGTCGCCTTCGTCACCTGGCTCTCCACTCGGATCGGCAAGCGCAAGGCCTTCTTCGTCTCCACGGGGGCGTCGATCCTGGGCTACGGGCTCAAGTGGATCTGCTACAACCCGGACCTGCCGTGGCTGGTGATCGTGCCGGCGCCGCTGATGGCCTTCGGCCTGGGTGGCCTGTTCACCCTGATGCCCTCGATGATCGCCGACGTGGTAGACACCGACGAGCTCAAGACCCGCCAGCGGCGCGAGGGCATGTTCGGGTCTATCTTCTGGTGGATGGTCAAGCTCGGCCTGTCCGCCGCGCTGGCCGGCGGCGGCTACCTGCTCAACGCCACGGGCTTCGACGTGGACCTGGGCGGCGATCAACTGCCCATGGCCATCACGCGGTTGCGGATCTTCGACGCGGGCATCCCCATGCTGACGTCGGCCATCGCCATCTGGGCGGTGGCGACGTTCCCGATCACCGAGGCCCGGGCGTACGAGGTTCGCCAGGAGCTCGAACGGAGGAGAGGCCGTCCCGGGGCGGTCGGCACACCCGAGACGCCGGCAGGGAGTTGATGACCATGCGCCCATGTCCGGCCTTGTCCGCCCTGATCGTCGCCGTTCTGCTTGCGCTTCTCGCGGGTTGCGGCGGCTCGGAATCCGGTCCCGCTTCCCGGGAGGATCCCTTCGTCATGCGCCCCTTCCAACCCGTCGACGGCGACCGCTGGCCCGACAATGCCATCTGCTACGGTCCCCATCGCGACGGCCAGCGTCCCGGCGGTTCCACGCCCTCGGCCGCGGAGCTCCGCGAAGACCTGCGCCTGATGCTGCCGCACTGGAACCTGTTGCGCATCTATGGGTCATCCGGATTCGCAGAGACTCTCCTGACCGTCATCCGCGACAACGGGCTGGATATGAAGGTGATGCTCGGCGTATGGATCGGTCCCAACGCCGCCGAGGACAACCGGATCGAGGTCGACGCCGCGATCCGTCTGGCGGCCGCCTACCCCGGGATCGTCGTCGCCGTGTGCGTGGGTAACGAGACCCAGGTCTCCTGGTCGGCCCACCGCAGCCCGCTCGAATCGCTCATCGGCCACGTGCGACGCGTGCGTGCGGACGTCACGGTCCCCGTCACGACAGCCGACGACTTCAAGTACTGGAACAAGCCGGAGAGTCGGACGCTCGCCGCCGAGCTCGACTTCGTCATGATGCACGCGCACCCCATGTGGAACGGCCGGCAGCTGAACGAAGCCCTGTCCTGGCTGCGCGAGCAGACGGCGGTGGTACAGGCGTTGCACCCCGATCGCACCGTCGTGATCGGCGAGACCGGCTGGGCGACTTCGGTCCACGACCAGGGCGAGCAGGCCGAGCTGATCAAGGGCCGCCCCGGCGAGACGGAGCAGAAGCGCTTCCACGACGAAGTCCGCGCCTGGGCCGAGGCCGAGCGGATGACGACGTTCTTCTTCGAGGCCTTCGACGAGAACTGGAAGGGCGGCGACCATCCCGCCGAGGTGGAAAAGCATTGGGGGCTGTTCCGGGCGGATCGGTCGGGGAAGGCCGCATGCCGCGCTGAATGACCTGGCGGAGGACCTCGACCACGGTTCAGCAACCGCCGCCGCCAGCCCACCCTGCCAAGTCATAGTGTACACGGGATGGCATAACTAAGGTCAGCCCCAATTTGATACCATGGGAAGGAG
>CAYMCR010000160.1:0-2604 GCA_964389015.1 uncultured Fibrobacteraceae bacterium
GGACCACATCTGTGTGGGCTCGACGGTCACGTCGGTGACATGGAGCAGCAGCTCGACCTCCACGGCGCCCGTGGCGAGGCCGTGGAGCTCGGCGCGGAAGTCGTAGGCGCAGCGGCAGTCGCACCGGAGATCGCCCGGCTCGGGATCATCGATCTCGAAGATGGTGATGATATCGCCACCGCTGATGCTGACCGAGTGCTGGCCGCAACAATTGAGCATGACGCGTGAATCGAGGATGGTCAGGGTCCCGTCTTCGAACTCCCAGTACAGCACCTGCGCGTCGCAGTAGTCGCGCAGCCCGTCGTGGCCGGGATCGGTGATGGCGAACGACTCCTCGCCGGTGTCGGTGAAGCCGCCGCAGTCGCTGACCTCCCCCTCCTGGGTCGTGGCCGGACAGCCCATCAGTGGGTAGAAACACGACATCACGAGAAGACTGAAGAAAAATCGCATCGTTCACCTCCGGAATCGAGTGTTGCTCCGGAGAGATTGCGAAGAGCGTGCCAGGTCACCGGGCCAGCAGGACGGCCGCGGGGTCCTCGGAGACCACGGTCCAGGCGGGATCCACGTCGGGAAGGGTGGCCGCGGGAAGGTCGGGCCGAACCAGGATGTAGCGCACGTCGTACTGGTCCAGTGCGTCGCGCCACCCCGCCCGCAGCTGGGTCACGTCCAGGTACTGTTCGTAGACCTCGCGTGGATACACGTCGAGACGACCGTCGATGAACACGGGGCGGGCCGGGAGGTGCCAGATGAGGTAGCCGCCCCAGCGGTACTGGGCGAACACGCGGTCCGAGGCGGGCGCGGCCTCCAGGAGATGCAGGGTCTGGTCGGGGAAGCCCTCGCCGACGTGCATCGGCTCCTTCGGGAGGAATCCTCCGATCACCAGCACGGCGACGACCGTCGCGGTCACCACCCCCAGCAGGTGGACCGAGGGTGCGGCCTCGATCTCCCGCAACCGCGTGGACCTGGACCCCAGCTCGGCGGCCATCCCGGGAGCCACCCTCCCGAGGGCTGCACGGATCTTCGAGGCCACGGCCTGCAACGCCACGACCATGGCCGGCCCAGTGGCGACGACGAACAGCACCACGTGTCGCCGGCTGGACAGGGCGAAGCCGAGCAGGGCGACGGTCAACGCGGCGTCGGCGGGTCGAACCCGTCGCCAGCGGACCACCAACCCGAGGATCGCGCAGGCCGCGTAGACGAAGAAGCCGGCCGAGTCGGACCACGCCGGCGGCAGCCACTCGGCGATGAAGGTCTGGTGCTGGGCCTTGCTCTCGCCCAGGTAGGACAGGGGATACGCGAGGGCGCCGACCCCCTGCGGATTGACGAACGTGGCCAGCGTCGAGGCGAACACGGCCGCGACCAGCAAGACCACCCCACGACGGGCTTGTGCGGTGCGTCGCGACGGCCGCGCCGCGTACCCCACGGCTTCCACCAGGGCGGTGAGGCCCAGCACGGCCAGTCCGATGACGAACCCGCCGTGAAGGTTGACCCACAGCAACAGGACCGCAGGGAGGGCGAACGCGGGCCAGCGCTTCTGGCGCAGGAGCAGCTCGTCCATCAGCAGGATCACCACCGCGAGCATCAGCGTGGTGAACACCAGCGGTCGCAGCACCCACGCGTGCAGGGTCAGCAGCAGGGCGATCACTGCGATGGCGCCGCAGAGCAGCACGTCTGCGCCGCGCCTCACGCCGGTGGTGAAGATCACTCCCACGGTCAGCGCTGCAGCGCCCGCGCGCATCAGGGCCAGTCCCACCTCGCCAGCGCGCTGGTGGAGCCACGCCATGATCACTTCCGCCAACCACTCGTGCAGCACCCAGGGGGCTCCGGCCGCCGTGTAGGAGAAGGGATCGTGGCGCGGGAACTCGCCGCCCAGCAGCAGCAGCCCCGTGCGCAGGTGCCACCACACGTCGTAGCCGGTGACGTGGGGGCGGATCAGCAGTACGAACAGCAGCACGCTCACGGCCAGGACGTCGGACAGGTTGGGGCGGAACAGTCGAAGCGCGCGGCCAGCGGAGCTCATAGATCGCAGCTCGCGGATTCGTCCAGGTAGCCCAGCGCCTTCAGCTCGGCGCAGGCCTCCGCGGGGTCCTCGTCGGCCAGCTCGGTGTGTCCGTGGGCATAGGCACGGAGCGAAGCCAGCTGGAGCTGGAGGCTCTCGGTCGGCTCGCTGAGGCTCAGATCCAGGCGTTCGCGCGGATCGTCCGCGATGTGGAACAACGCACGGGCGGGGTTGCCCCTCGGTCCACCTGCCTCCGACTCGATGTACTTGTGGGTGGAGGTGCGCACGGAAGCAGAGACGTTCCCGCGGAGGTCCAGCTCGCTGAAGGCCGCCCGGTCGCGCGGCTCGCGCAGATCCCACGTGAGGTCGAGGGGGACGCCCTGCCAACCGCCGGGCAATCCCAGCCCCGCCAGCTGCGTGATGGTCGGGGCCACGTCGATGGACCGCACCAGGTCCACGACATGGTCGCCGTTGCCCACCTCGTCCAGCTCGATGGTGGGATTGATCTCCAGACCGGGCATGTCCGCGTGCTGCTGGCGCGCCACGTAGCGGTACCCCATGGGGTACTTCACGATCAGAGGGACCTGGATCTGTTCGTTGTACAG
>CAYMCR010000161.1:0-2507 GCA_964389015.1 uncultured Fibrobacteraceae bacterium
CCCATGACCACGGGGGGCTTCGTCAATATTACACTTGTTTAGGACAAGAGTGACCATAACTCCAACGATAACAAGATAAACCAAGCGAATATCACCCCTCCAGCCCATCCACCTCCCACGGCACTCCCAGATTCCACCCTCGCAGCTTCATCGCAAACTCCACCCGCTCGCGATGCATCTTCATCCCATTCTTCCCCGGCTCCAACCACCCCGCCTCCCGCGCGATCTCCTTCGCCCGATCAACATCCTCAGCCCCCACCGCCGCCAAGATCTCCGATTCGATCCGCGACAATCCCTTCGCATGGAACCGGTAATCCAGGAATGCTTCCCAGGTCAGCGGCACCCACTTGGCCACGATCTCTTCACCGATCACCGTGGCATAGCCGCGGATCTCCTTCTGGGCATGGCTGTCCATGCGCAGGGCCAGGAAATGCAGCAGGTTGTGCAGATCCATCTTCCAGTAGGCTTCGGTATACGTGCACAGCGGCAGATCCTTGCGCGCCTGCTCGCGAGCTACGCCCTGTTCGATCTTCTGCTCGTAGACCCGGTGCGCGTGCTCTTGGATCTCGCGTTCTTGGGCGCTGAATTGTGCGCCGATCTTCTCGTCGAAAAAACCTGCGCTGCCCTGCTTGTTGTTCTTGGCCTGTTGGCGCCACTGGTCGGGGGAAGTGAGTTGGCCCGAATTAGTGACAATCGAATAACGTGAACTGATTTCATTGACCGAGGCCGTTCTATGCCGTATCCACTGTCGCCAAGCATCCATGGGCACCCGTACATGCAGCTTCAATTCGCACATTTCGAACGGCGTGGTATGCCTGTGCCGCAGCAGATACCGGATCAACCCCCGATCCTCGCTCACCTTCTTTGTGCCCGCTCCGTACGACACCCGCGCCGCCTGCAGCACCGACTGATCATTACCCATATAGTCCACCACGCGCACGAAGCCGTCGTCGAGGACGGGGAACTTCCGGCCGAGGATCTCATCGAGAGCGGGGGAGACGGCGCGCACGATCTTCTGGGCTTCCGGCTGCATGTTACTCCTAATTGGTGAAAGCTGTCTCGATCGCGTCCGAAACCACCGTGTCGTCCGCATGTTGCGGTAATGTTACTTGCAGGGCCGCGTCGTCCTCCATCGCCCGCTGTGCCGCGAACTCCGCGCCCGGATTGCGGCCCCAGGCCCGCCTTGCGATGCCGTTGTTCACATCCCAGGCGAGCATGGCATTCAACCGTCGCGTGGCATCGTCGCTGCCATCCAGCACCATCCCGAAACCACCGTTGATCACCTCGCCCCAGCCGACCCCACCGCCGTTGTGGATGCTCACCCAGGTGGCGCCGCGGAAACCGTCGCCGATCACGTTCTGGATGGCCATGTCGGCGCAGAACATCGAGCCGTCGTAGATGTTGGCGGTCTCGCGGAAGGGGGAGTCGGTGCCCGAGACGTCGTGGTGGTCGCGGCCCAGGACCACCGGTGCGGTAATGTTACCCGCGGCGATCGCCTCGTTGAAGGCCTGGGCGATGCGTCGGCGGCCCTGCTCGTCGCTGTACAGGATCCTGGCCTGGCTGCCCACGACCATCTCGTTCTCGCCGGCCTGACGGATCCAGCGCAGGTTGTCCAGGTACTGCTGCTTGGTCTCGTCCGGCGCGGCGGCGGCCAGTTCCTCGATCACGTCGCCGGCTATGCGGTCCGTCTCGGCCAGGTCGGCCGGGTCGCCGCTCGTGCACACCCAGCGGAAAGGTCCGAAACCGTAGTCGAAGCACAGGGGGCCCATGATGTTCTCTACGTAGCTCGGGTAGATGAAGCGGCCGTCGTCGGTGGCGATGTCGGCGCCGGCGCGGCTGCATTCCAGCAGGAACGCGTTGCCGTAGTCCCAGAAATGCGTGCCCTTGGCTACGCACTTGTTGATCGCCTCGATGTGGCGCAGCAGCGAGGCCTGGACCTTCGTCTTGAAGCCCTCGGGGTCGGCGGCCATCATCGCGTTGGCATCCTCGTAGCTCATGTCCACCGGGTAGTAACCGCCGGTGTACGGGATGTGCAGGCTGGTCTGGTCGCTGCCCAGCTCCACCTCGATGTCGCTGTCGGCCAGACGTTCCCACAGGTCGACCACGTTGCCCTGATAGGCCATCGCCACGGCTTCCTTGCCGGCCTTGGCCTTGCGGATGCGGTCCAACAACCCGTCCAGATCCTCGTGAACCTCGTCCACCCACCCTTGCTCGTGGCGCTTCCGCGTGGCGTCCGGGTTGATCTCCGCGATCACGGCCACGCAGCCTGCGATGACCGCGGACTTGCCCTGGGCGCCGCTCATGCCGCCCAGGCCGCTGGTCACGTAGAGCTTGCCGGCGAGACCGTCGCCGCCCAGGTAGACCCGGCCCGCGCCGAGGATCGTGATCGTCGTGCCGTGGACGATGCCCTGCGGACCGATGTACATGAAGCTGCCCGCGGTCATCTGGCCGTAACTCGTCACGCCCAGGGCCGCCATCCGCGTGTAGTCGTCGCCGCTGCTGTAGTT
>CAYMCR010000162.1:0-2490 GCA_964389015.1 uncultured Fibrobacteraceae bacterium
CTGTGGTAACTTGTTGGGATTATTGGGCTAGGCTATAATGGGACAGGCTCTACCTGGAATGGCCGCTCCGAGCTGCACACCACCTGGTGGATCCCGGCTATCACGGCATGTCCGGATTCGTGGACCACGACGCGGCCTATCCCGATCAACTGCTCGACTACGACTGCGGCAACCGTACTTACGACCTGTCCAGCGGCTACAACCACGCCGGCACCGACTACTTCACCTGGCCCTTCGCCTGGCACAAGATGGACGATATCGAAGTGGAGATCGTGGCCGCGGCCCCGGGCACCATCCTCGCCAAGCACGACGGCCACTACGACCGCAACTGCGGCTTCGGCGGGGGCGACTGGAACGCGGTCTACGTGGAGCACGCGGACGGATCCGTCCTCTGGTACGGGCACATGAAGAACGGCTCCCTGACGATCAAGGAGGTCGGCGACTTCGTCCGCACGGGGGACTACCTGGGTATCGTGGGCAGCTCGGGTAATTCCACCGGCCCCCACCTGCATCTCGAGATGCACGACATCCTCTGGAACCTGCTGGATTCCTACTTCGGCCCGTGCAACGGCACGGTCGCGGAGAGCTGGTGGCTCGACCAGCGGCCGTACTACGACTCCGCCATCAACGCCGTGAGCACCCACGACGAGGCGCCCGAGTTCCAGTCCTGCCCGACACCGGCGATCACCCACCACGAGCGGCAGTTCTGGCCGAGCAGCCTGGTCTACTTCGCCACGTACTACCGCGACCAGCTGTTGGGGCAGGTCAGCACCTATTCGGTTCTGCGCCCCGACGACAGCGTCTGGCGCACCTGGACCGGATCCTCGACCACGCCGCACTACGCGGCTTCCTGGTGGTGGTGGAGCTGGTACCTGCCGTTTGATGCCGAGGAAGGCTGGTGGACCTTCCGCGTGGAATTCGAGGGTCAGACCGCCGATTACGTGTTCGCCGTGGGGGATCCCGGTACCGCCGTGCCGGGTGATGCGGGGAGGCGGCTCGTCCTGCGCGAGGCCAGTCCCAATCCCTTCAATCCGGCGACGCGGATCGCTTTCGTCCTGCCTGCGTCCGGGCAGGCGGTTCTGGGGATTCACGACGCGCAGGGGCGGCGCCTGTCGACACTGGTGGATGCGCAGTTGCCCGCAGGTCCCCACGCGGCGACGTGGAACGGGCGCGATGAGGATGGGCGGCTGGTTCCGGCCGGTGTCTACTTCGTCCATCTCGAATCGGCCGGGCGCCGGCTGACCCGCAAGGTCATGCTGGTAAAATGATATGGAACGGCCAGTCAAGCCGTGACATACCGATCCCCAGCCCCCGGCCGTCCTCGGCCGGGGGCTTTTCGTCTATCCGCATGATCGGCGGGAAGGAGCATAGCCGACACCGCTGTAAACATCACGGAGCGACGGAATCTGGTACGGCCGTACCAGTTTTCACACAAATCCTCAAGAAAGTGAAAAGAACAAACCAACGGCCAGTAGCACCGGCGTGACCAGAGTCAGCATCACGTTGCGTCCCAGAAACGGGATCAGACCGGGGATGTCCTCGGCGTAGCGCACCGCACCCCGGTAGGTCGGCACGGCGATCGCGATCGTCGCCAGGGCGATCAGCGACAGAGCGGGCAGCGGGCCGACCAGCCAACCGGCGATGATGCCTATGTAGGTGGCCGCGAGGAAGAAACCGTAGACCGTCAAGCCCGCTCGGCGCCCGTGTACGATCATCAGATGCCGGCGCCCGACCGACGCGTCGGCCTCGATGTCGGACAGCTGGTTCAGTAGTAGCAGGTTGCTGACCAGGAAGAAGGGCACCAGCGTCGACCACAACGCCACCGGCGCGTAGTTGCCGGCCAGCACGTAGTGCGTGCCGAGGGTCATCAGCCCGAAGCCAACGCCCGGGGCCAGCAGGCAGAGCAGGACGCTGTGCGTCAGCCATCGGGTATAGGCAACCACCACCAGCAGTCCCGCCAGCCCCAGGGGTACGATCCCCCAGCCGCGCGCGACCACGAAGTACACGCCGACGGCGAGGGTGACCAGCATGCCGACCAGTCCGATCACCAGCCCGTAACGCGCCTTCTCCGGGTTGGCGGGCAGCACGCCACTCCCACCGCTGAACGGCGTGCGCGTAGTGCGCTCATCCAGCCCACTCCGAAAGTCGTCATATTCGTTCAGCGCGTTGACCGCCACGTGGGCCGCCAGTCCGCCCAACAGCGCCAGGGCCAGGTACAGCACCTTCAGCTCCGCGCCCGCGTTATGGGCGGTAGCCACGCCGAGCAGGACGCAGACCAGCGCCAGCAGCAGAAACGGTACACGCATGGGACCTAGGACGAGTTGGGCTCCGGAATCGCTCATAGCATGTTCTCCAGTTTGCGCAGGCGTCGGGGCGGCCCGAGCGCCGGCAGGATGTCGCCGGGGTCGAAGGTACGGCCCAGAGGGTATGTCCTCACTTTACACCTTTAACTTTGGTCAAGTCATTCTAACCATGGGCCTTGTTTCCTTT
>CAYMCR010000163.1:0-2429 GCA_964389015.1 uncultured Fibrobacteraceae bacterium
TGCAGGCCGGCACCAGCCACGACCTGGGCCAGAACTTCGCCAAGGCCTTCGACGTCAAGTTCCAGGACAAGGACGGCGGCCAGGATTACGTGTGGGCCACGAGCTGGGGAGTGAGCACAAGGCTGATCGGTGGGCTTATCATGTGTCATAGCGACGACAAGGGCCTGGTGCTGCCGCCGAAGCTGGCGCAGCGCAAGGTCGTGATCGTGCCGATCTGGCGCAAGGACGAGGAAAAGGACATGGTGCTGGCCAAGGCTGCGGAACTGCAGGAGCAGCTGCGCCCGGTAGCAGGTATGGTGTATGTGGACGACCGCGACAACATGCGCCCCGGCTGGAAGTACGGCGAATGGGAACGCAAGGGCGTACCCATCCGTCTGGAACTGGGCCCGCGCGACATCGCCAACGAGGCCTGCGTGCTGGCCACAAGGCACGACGGCGAAAAGCACACGGTCCCGCTGGCGGAGCTGAACCAGGCCGTCGAAGCGCACCTGGCGCGCATGCAGCAGGAGCTGTACGACGCGGCCAAGGAGCGGCTGGTCAAGAACACTCACCGTCTGGATACGTGGGACGAGTTCACGGGTCTGTACAAGAACGAGGGCGGCTTCGCCCACTGTCACCACTGCGGCGACGACAAGTGCGAGGAGTCCATCCAGGACGAGACAAAGGTCACGATCAGAAACATCCCGCTGGACGCGGAAGACGAAGAGGGCGCCTGCATCCGCTGCGGCAAACCAAGCCACAAGCGAGTGCTCTTCGCCCAGGCCTACTGATAAAGGGAGGTGCGCCATGACGACGCCGTGGAACAACGAGAAGATACAGGAGCGCATGAAGCTAAAGGTCGGCCTGGCCGAGATGCTAAAGGGCGGCTGCATCATGGACGTAACCAACGCCGAACAGGCCAAGATCGCCGAGGAGGCCGGCGCGGTAGCGGTGATGGCGCTGGAGCGGATCCCCGCCGACATCCGCAAGGACGGCGGCATCGCAAGAATGAGCCAGCCCAAGATGATCAAGGCGATCCAGGCGACGGTGTCGATCCCGGTAATGGCGAAGTGCCGGATCGGGCATTTTGCGGAGGCGCAGATCCTGGAGGCGCTGGGCGTAGACTTCGTCGACGAGTCGGAGGTACTGACCCCGGCCGACGAGAAGAACCACGTCGACAAATGGGCCTTCAAGGTCCCCTTCGTATGCGGCTGCCGCGATCTCGGCGAGGCACTACGCAGAATCGGCGAAGGCGCCGCCATGATCCGCACCAAGGGCGAAGCCGGCAGCGGCAACATCGTCGAGGCAGTCCGCCACATGCGCTCGGTCCAGGAAGGAATCCGACGACTGACGGTACTACGCGAGGACGAGCTGATGGCGGAGTCGAAGAACCTCGGCGCTCCTTACCACATCGTGCTCGAGACAGCCAAGCTGGGCAAGCTACCGGTGCCGAACTTCGCGGCTGGCGGCGTGGCTACACCCGCGGATGCCAGCTTGATGATGCAGCTCGGCGCGGAGACGGTGTTCGTAGGGTCGGGGATCTTCAAGAGCACCGATCCCAAGCCGCGAGCCGAGGCTATCGTGCAGGCGGTCACCTACTACGACGATCCCGCAAAGCTACTGGAGATCAGCATGGACCTGGGGGAGGCCATGGAGGGGCTGGATGTGGCGTCCATGCCTGAAGAGGAAAAGATGGCGGCCAGGGGTTGGTGATCAGCCCCAGTGTTTTACACGTGTAAATGCCCGGTTCGGCACTGGCCGGGCCGGGCTTTTTGCTGCGATCAGTCGTGGACACCTCCACGTGGAGGTGTGGGTTTCAGGTTTGATCAGGTGAGGTCGAGTTGAGCAAGCTTCCGGTTGGTATTCTGGCCCTTCAGGGCGACTTCGAACTGCACGAGCAGGCGCTGGATCGGCAGGGGGTGGCGCATGTTCGGGTGCGGCGGGCGGGGGAGCTGGATGGGGTGCGGAGCCTGATCATTCCCGGTGGGGAAAGTACTACGATGACTAGGCTCATCGATAAGGTGGGGCTTCGTCAACCGATCCTGGATTTCGCGGCCTCCGGGCGGTCGATACTTGGGACTTGTGCTGGGTTGATCATGCTGGCTACTCGGATCGAGGAGGAGGAGGGGCGGCATGGGGTTAGGCCGCTGGGCTTGTTGGATGTGTTGGTGCGGCGGAATGGGTATGGGAGGCAGGTTGATTCGTTTGTGGGGGGTGTGGAGATTGTGGGGACGGGGGAGACGGTGGCGGGGTTGTTTATTCGGGCGCCGAGGATATTAGAGGTTGGGGATGGGGTTGAGGTCATCGCCGAACGTGATGGAGAGGCGGTTGGGATTAGGGAGGGCAATGTGATCGGACTGGCATTTCATCCGGAGGCTAGTGGAACTAATGCTTACTTCAACCTAAATTGAGCGATACCAAAGCTTGAAAGACCCCACCTGCTGAGCTAA
>CAYMCR010000164.1:0-2334 GCA_964389015.1 uncultured Fibrobacteraceae bacterium
GGCCCGGGAAAGGCGGGGTTGAAAAAAGGGGGCTTATGGGACAGGCTCTAAGTATCTTTTTCGTAAAATTCCAGCGATTGAGAGGGACATCTATACTACAAATCAGTCTGCATTCGTGTTAATATTGTAGTACGAAGATGCTTGTAATCTGGCAACTCTCCGAATTGCCGGATTTTTTCACACGTCCACCCCAGGAAAGGACCTTCACGATGCGAGCGAAAGCCCTGTTACTGACCCTCGCCGCGTTGCTGCTGACCGTAAGTACGGTCATCGGCGCAACGGCCACCATCCCCGTCAAGGGCGGGGAGAACCTGATGTTGCTCACGCACGAGCGCGCCGACGAGATGCGCTTCCGCGTGGACATCGGCGAGCTTACGACTCTTGACGTGAGCACCGAGGCCGGAGATTTCACCCGGCTGATGCTCGCGGGCTTCCATACCTCGCACGTGGAGGGCGCGCCCGAATTACCGATGATGAACCGCCTGGTGGCGATACCCTACGGCGCGACGGCGCGCGTGGAGGTGCTCTCCGTACAGAGCCGGACGATCGATCTGGCGGAGCACGGAGTGACCAGCCCGCTGTTCCCGGCGCAGCCGTCGGTCGCCAAGAACGCGGATCTGGACAACCTTCCTTTCATCTACGATCGCGCGGCCTACGCGCACGAGAAGGTGTCCGGGGAAACGGCGCGCTTCGTAACGCTTGGTTCCTTGCGTTCCCAGGCGCTGGGGCGTCTGGAGATCTCCCCCGTGGAGTACCTGCCCCGCGAGAATCAGCTCGTGGTTCACGAGACGATGGACATACGCGTGACGTTCGAGGGCGGTGACAAGGCCGCTGGCGACGAGATCCTCGCCAGCACCTACAGTCCGTTTTTCGCGCCCGTGTTCACACGCGTGGCGGGAGCGAAAGTCAACCACATCGACCATCCGGACCGCGTGGGCGACAAGGTGACGATGGTGATCGTCACCCCGGATATGTTCCAGTACCAGCTGGCCGACTTCATTACCTGGAAGACCGAACGCGGCTTCAAGGTCGTCCTGGCCGTGATCGGTGACCCGGAGGTGGGTTCGACGTCGACGTCGATCCAGACCTATCTGCACGGCTTGTACAACGACGCGACGCCGGAGAACCCGGCGCCTAGCTTCGTGCTGTTCGTGGGCGATGTGGCCGAGTGCCCGACCTTCACCGAGGCCGGCGACGCCACCGACCGCCCCTACTGCGCGGTGGACGGCGATCTGTACCCCGACATGTACTACGGCCGCTTCTCGGCGACCAACAGCGCGCAACTGCAGGCGCAGCTGGACAAGTCGATGATGTACGACCAGTTCACGATGCCCGATCCGAGCTATCTGAGCGACGTGACGCTGATCGCGGGTGTGGACGCCGGCTTCGCGCCGACCCACGGCAACGGTCAGATCAACTACGGTACCGAGCACTACTTCAACGCGGCGCACGGTATCACGAGCAACACGTACCTGTACCCGGCGTCGGACGATCCCGGCGCTTCGGCCGCGATCATCCAGGAATGCAGCAACGGCATCGGGTTCATCAACTACACCGCTCACGGCAGCTCTACGAGCTGGAGCGACCCGAGCTTTACGCAGTCCGACATCAACGGCCTGACCAACAGCGGGAAGTATTTCCTGGCCGTGGGCAACTGCTGTGATACCTCGACCTACGATGTCGGCGAGTGCTTCGGCGAGACCTTCCTGCGCGCGACCGACAAGGGCGCGATCGGCTACATCGGCGGTTCGAACTCGACCTACTGGGACGAGGACTACTGGTGGGGCGTGGGCTTCCACCCCTCCGGCGAGATCGACGGCACGGCCTATCCGTACGAGTCCACGGGCCTGGGCGTGTACGACGGCGTATTCCACGACCACGGCGAGGCTCAGACCCAGTGGTACGTGACCAACGACGCGGTGGTGTTCTCCGGCAACATGGCCGTGACCGAGGCCGGTTCCAGCCTTGAGACCTATTACTGGAACATCTACAACCTGATGGGCGATCCGACGCTGAGCACCTACATGGGCGTGCCCGGCGTGAACCCGGTAGTCCATCTGCCCACGCTCTTCACCAACGCGGTGAGCATCGACGTGGACGCGGCCACGGGCAGCTACGTGGGTCTGACCCAGGACGGCGTACTGCTGGCCAGCGGCACGGTCGATCCGACCGGCAAGGCGACCTTCGATCTGGCCGGGCTCTTGACCCCTGGCACGGCTCATCTCGTGGTGACGATGCAGAACTACGAGCCGTACATCATGGACATACCGGTGATCGTGCCGGCGACGGTGATCATCGATCCCACGTCGATCGACGCCAACGTGGCGACCGACG
>CAYMCR010000165.1:0-2293 GCA_964389015.1 uncultured Fibrobacteraceae bacterium
GCCGGCGGGATCGGAGTGGACGCGGCGGGACAGGGGGAATCGCTCAATTTAGGTCACACATGTTTGATGCTAGGCAATCTAAAGAATTCAGATAAATTACGAAAAAAGGCCGCTATCTGCCGCCATATGAGAAAAAATGCGGAGGTTCCCTAAAGAACCTCCGCATATGTACTAACACGCGGCATACCCATAATTAGAGGGATGGCCTTATGGGATGTGTTCTAGAGATCGCAGGGACGAACCGTCTTGCGACCGTTGGCGATCGCGCGCTTCTCAGCATCCTTGATCAGATCCTTGACCTTCTGGTCGAGAGCCTCGTAGAAGTCACCGGAGACGTTGCACTGCTTGACGGTTTCCTTGGTCTTGCTCTTGCTGATGATCATGTCTGCCTCGTTTCCTCACTGAAAAGGGACGTGCGGGTGTTGATGTCATCGTGGGTCGAAAGGGCATTGTGGCGAATCCAGCCGCTCGTGTCAACGGTCATTCGCCCGCCCGCCATCCGACAGAACGACGATTCGATCGCTTTTGCGGCACACAATCGTCTCGACAGGGTTGTCCGTCAAGCATAGTTTTAGCCTCGGTCCTGTCATGCCGACCGGAAGATGTCCTGCTTAGAGGAGGCTCCATGTCCAGCGAACGAATCACGCAGTACCTCACAGAGCATCTCGACCGCCACGTCACCCAGCTGTGCGACTGGCTGAGCATGCCCAGCATCAGTTCCCTCTCCGAGCACAATGGCGACACCCGACGCGCCGCCGAATTCATCGCCGACGAACTGCGCGAACTCGGGCTCGAGGTCGAACTCATAGATACCGCGGGCCATCCCCTGGTCTTCGCCCAGAGCGAGCAACGCCCGGACCGCAAGACCCTGCTCTTCTACGGTCACTACGACGTGCAACCAGTCGATCCGCTGGACCTGTGGAACTCGCCCCCCTTCGAGCCACGTCTCGAGGACGGCATCATCTACGCCCGCGGCGCCTGCGACGACAAGGGACAGCTCTACACCCACATCAAGGCGCTTGAGGCCTACGTGAAGGAGGGCGTCGAACTGCCTGTGAACGTGAAGTTCATCATCGAGGGCGAAGAGGAATGCGGCGGACCCGCCGTGTACCGCTATACCGAGGAGAACGCCGACAAGCTGTCCTGCGACGCGGTCGTCATCAGCGACACCAGCCTCTACAACGCGGAGACCCCGGCCATCTGCTACAGCCTGAAGGGCCTGACCTACATGCAGATCGATCTGGAAGGTCCCGGCGCGGACCTGCATTCGGGCAGCTACGGTGGCACGGTGCAGAATCCGGGCAACGCTCTGGCCGAGATCGTCGCCGCCCTGAAGGACAAGGACGGACACATCCGTATCCCCGGTTTCTACGACGACGTGCTCGAGGTGGACGACACCGAGCGGGATGCCTTCGCGTCCCTGGACTACACCGACGAGGTGCTGCGCGCGGAGACCGGCGCGCCCGGTCCCTTCGGCGAAGCCGGCTACACGACGCTGGAACGCATGTGGGCAAGGCCGACCTGCGACGTCAACGGCCTGTGGAGCGGCTACAGCGGCGAGGGCGCCAAGACCATCGTACCGGCCGCCGCCGGCGCCAAGGTCAGCATGCGCCTGGTGCCCAACCAGAAGCCGGAAAAGATCGCCGAACTCTTTGAGGAATACGTCCGGGAGATCGCCCCACCCGGCGTGAAGGTGAAGGTCACTTTCCTGCACGGCGCCGAAGCGGTGATGGTGCCGCGCGACTCGGAGATGATCCAGGCGGGCATGAGGGCCATGGAGCGTGGCTTCGGCAAGCGGCCGGTCTTCATCCGCGAGGGCGGATCGATCCCCATCGTGGGCACGTTCCAGGACTGCCTGAAGTCGCCGGTGCTGCTGCTGGGCTACGGTTTACCCAACGACAACATCCATTCCCCCAACGAGAAGTTCCACGTCGAGAACTTCGCCAACGGGATCCGCACGACCGCCGCCATGCTCGAGGAGGCCGCGCGCTGACCCCCTCGTGTTGACAAGCCGGGGCAGGAAGCTTAGATTCTCGCCTCCAATGGCGTCCCCGTCGTCTAACGGTTAGGACACCGGCTTTTCAAGCCGGCAATACGGGTTCGATTCCCGTCGGGGATGCCAAGCCCTACCTATCTGGAGGTTGCTTCTGCCGTTCCACGCTCCCTGCCACGCCGAGACAGCGACCAGCAAACCAGGTACAAGACACCCGGAGCCGTCGCCGACCCACCATACCAAGTCCTAAATTGAGCGATTCCTCGATAGCCGACCTAAACCGAGGCAAATTTCCGCAGC
>CAYMCR010000166.1:0-2251 GCA_964389015.1 uncultured Fibrobacteraceae bacterium
AAACAAGGCCCATGGTTAGAATGACTTGACCAAAGTTAAAGGTGTAAAACGGATGACGGCAATGGATCCCATGTGCCGAGCGGAGCTTGCGCCGACGACAACGACGACATCATCCCATACCCTCGGGACGCTTCTTCACGACGAACTTCTGAGATGGTCAGGGGACGAACAGGGCGCCACCTGAGACGTGGCATATCGGCTCAGGTGGCGCCCTGTTCGTCCCCTCCGACCATGCAGCGAAATTCGCCGTGAAGAATCCGCCCCCTGAAACGTCTATGAGGGTGACGACGGTACACGAGGTGGTAATGTGGAGGCATGATGCACACCCTGGCAGTACAGATCCAGAGCGGCGACCATCCCGAGGACGCCTTCGCGCGCCTCGTCGACCGCGACCTGGACCGGATCTGGCGCTTCCTGCGCTCGCTGCTGCGCGACCCCGACCTGGCCCGCGACATCGCCCACGAAACCTTCCTCCGCCTGCGCGCCGCCCTGGAGAAGGGCCGCGCCCGATTGGACCAGGACGGCCTCCCCCGCGCGGCCTACGTCTTCGCGGCGGCCCGCAACGCGGCCATGTCGCACCTGCGGCGGACACGCACGCAGCGTCGCCATATCGTGCCCCTGGACGTGGAGGGCCGCGGCGTCCCTGACGCCGCCCCGCCCGACCGGGAGCTGGACCGTGCTGAACTGCGTTCCGCCCTCGACGCCGCCCTGGCGACCCTCGACGAGACCCATCGCGCGGTCTTCCTGCTGTCGGAGATCGAGGGACTGCGCTACGAGGAGATCGCCGAGGTCCTGGACATCCCGCTCGGCACCGTCGCCTCACGCAAACACCATGCGGCGCTACGTCTGCGCCGCGAGCTGGAGAGGTCCGGCCATGCGCTGTGAAGAATTGCGAGACAAGCTGACCGTCTATCTGGACGGGGAACTGTCCGCCGACGAAACCGAGGCCTGTGAAACACATCTCGCCGCGTGCGAAGACTGCGCCGGCCTCGCCGCCGCACGGCGACACGAACGGGATCGATGGCGCGCGGCGCTGCGCGAAGACGCGCCCGCTGACCTGCGCCGGGAGATCCTCGCCGGGCGCTCCCCGCGCAAGACGCTCCACTTCACCCGCAGACATGCGGGACACAAGTCCATGTGGACCGCCTGGGCGGCGGCCGCGGTGCTCGCGGTCATCGTGCTCGGGCAGGTCGTCTCGCGGCTGGACGGCCCGCGCCGTCCCGACGCCGACGCCTTCGCCAGGCCCGGCGCCGTGGCCCTCGTCGTGGACGGGGAGCCCCTCGGCGCGTTCGAGGAGCTGGAAGAAGGCGGACTGGTTCTCGAAGGTGGCTTTCTGTAGGAGGAACGACATGTTCATGCGAAATACACTGATGATCCTGGCGCTGACGATCCTGGCCGCCTGCTGCCCGGCGGCGGACGCGGTCGAGGTCGAACTGACCGACGGCCGCATCCTGACCGGCGTCCTGCGACCGGTGGTGAGCAGCCTGTACCTGCTGCAGGCCGACGACGCTCTCTACGAGCTGGGCGGTCGCGAGATCAGCGCCGTCGAAGGCGAGACGGGCCCGCCCGTCCTCGACGACGCGGACCAGCTGGTCTACAACATGTCCTACCGCAACGTGCTGCCGAACGGCGACGTGGAATACTGGTCGAGGATGAGCATCCAGAACGGGGACAAGAAGCTGTTGACCTGGATGAGTTGGGGCGCCGCCGCTCACGAGCTGGATGCCTACCGCACCATGACTGCGCTGGACGCCTACGGCAACCCGCTCGACCACCGCATCGAACCGCGCGAGGGAACCAACGTCTACGATGTGATCGTCGATCTCGAGGTCCCCGTAATGCCGGGCGAGCACATGGAGATCTCGTTCCGCACGGTGCATAAGGGCGTCGCCGAGTTCGCCGACGGTGCGTGGACCTTCGTCTTCGCGGGCCAATTCGGAGAGGATCGCCTGCAGGACCTGAAGCTGCGCCTGCCCGCGGGGGCCGAGGTACTGTCGGTCTCGCCCCCGGTGCGCGTCATCGAGCACGACGGTGCGCCGCTTGTCTTCTGGCGCCGTTACTACCCCAAGGGCACGGCCTTCCCGTTGACCGTCACCTACACGCTGGACTGAACCGCGGTCCAGGCAAGACAGCGCCGGCCTCCATCACCGAGGCCGGCGCTTCGCGTTTGCCGCCATTCTGCCAGGCGATTCCATCACGTTTTACACCTTTAACAATGGTCAAGCCATTCTAACCATGGGCCTTGTTTCCT
>CAYMCR010000167.1:0-2166 GCA_964389015.1 uncultured Fibrobacteraceae bacterium
TCCTTCCCATGGTATCAAATTGGGGCTGACCTTAGTTATGCCATCCCGTGTAAATGACGTTGGCATCCTGAAGGGCAGTCCTTCACATGCTAGGACATCGCCGATAATCACTCCTGGCGACGGCGCATTCTCGGGAACGCCTTCATGCTAATCCGGGATTCGGATCCGTTTGCACGATCAACTGCGTTGCCTATTCACGCGCGGCTGTGCCAACATGTCGCATGTTTCTGATCGACACGCACGTACATCTGGATTTCGAGCCCCTGCGGCGCGACCTGCCCGCGGTGCTCGCCCGCGCCCGCACCGTCGGCGTCGGCAGCTTCGTCCTGCCGGCCACCACCACCGGCGGCTGGGACGCGGTGGCCGACATCGCCGCTGCGCACGACGACGTCTTCCCGGCGCTGGGGCTCCACCCCTGGGAGGCCCACGAGGATCTCGACATCGAAAACCTGCGTGTACGACTGTGCGACTGCCGGGCTGTCGCCGTAGGCGAGATCGGTCTGGACACCGTGATCGAGAGCCCCGGCCTGGACGTGCAGCTGCCGGTCTTTCGCGAACAGCTGCGTCTGGCGCGCGAGCTGGACCTGCCGGCGATCCTGCACTGCCGCGGGGCGTTCGACACTTTTTGCGAGGTCCTCGCAGCGGAAGGTCCGGTGCGCGGCGTGGTCCACGCCTTCTCGCGAGGCCCCGAGCTGGCGCGGCGCTTCCTGGACCTGGGACTCCATCTCGGCTTCGGCGGAGCGATCACCCGGCCGCGCGCCAAGCGGTCGCGGCGCAGCGGCGCGGTCGTTCCCCTCGAGCGCATCGTCCTGGAGACCGACGCCCCGGGCCTGGGCATGCAGGACGTGCCCGACGGGGAGAACGAGCCGGCCAACGTGCACGCGGTCGCTGTCGTCTTGGCGGAACTGCGCGGTGTGACCGTGGATGAAATCGGCATCGCGACGACAAGGAACGCACATGACCTCTTCCGGCTACCCTGAACGTTTCACCCGCACCGTGGACCTCTACGGCGAGGACGGCTTCGCCGGAATCCGCGCCTCGCACGTGATGGTGTGCGGCCTGGGCGGCGTCGGCGCCCACGCGGCGGTGGCCCTGGCGCGCAGCGGTGTGGGCGTCTTGACTCTGGTCGACTTCGACGAGGTCACGCCCTCGTCCCTGAACCGCAGCCCGGCCGCCACGGAAGATGATCTGGGCCGTCCCAAGGCCGAGGTGATGCGCGACCACCTCGTGCGGACCTGTCCCGCCACCGAGGTCCACGCCGTGCGCGCTTTCTTCCACGCCGACTCCGCCGATGAACTGCTGGACCCCGCGCCCGCCATGGTCGCCGACGCCATCGACAGCCTCAATCCCAAGGTGACCTTGCTGGAGTTGTGCGTTCGTCGCGGCGTCCCGGTGGTCAGCAGCATGGGCGCCGCCGGTCGTACCGACGTCTCACTGGTACAGTCGGGCGACCTGTGGAGCAGTCGTCGTTGCCCCCTCGCCAGCCGCGTCCGGAAATTCCTCCGGCGCAAGGGCATCGACGCCCCCATCCCCTGCATCTGGTCGGAGGAACAGCCGCGGGCTGCCCTGCCGCCCGACCTGGGCGACCAGGTGCTGGACCGGGGGCGGGTACGCAACCGTCTACCCAGTGGTATCGCCCTGCCCGGCATCTTCGGCTACGCGCTGGCCTCGCTGATCCTGGACCGCCTCGCCGTGGCAGCAGAGCCCCGATGACCTTCACGGGGATCACGCCACCGACAGGAAATGTTCGTAGATAGCCGAATATATTCGTCCATCTTTTGAAAAGACCCTCCCCCGGCTGTTCCGAACATATCCGACAGGAGTTTAGCAGTTCAAGACCATATGTCTGCATAACCGACGGGTTACCAGCGTGTTAGCGTTCGCTCGTCCGTAAGACCCCACTATTGTCCACCCGCCAGCCCAGCGCCGTTAGGACTTCGGCCTGGGTCTTCGAGGGCGTTTCCAGCCGTCGCCGCGGCTTGCGCGCCCCAGCCGGCAACATCAGCACCGAGTGCAGATGTCGCATATCGTCCATCACGTCGGCCGCCGTGCGCTTGATTCCCGCTGCCTCCAGCCGTAACTCCAGCCTGCGGAGGTACGTCAGCGCCACCACGCAGGTGAAGAAGTGGCAGCGGATCTTCCCGTCGGTCCAGTGACGCACCGGCT
>CAYMCR010000168.1:0-2162 GCA_964389015.1 uncultured Fibrobacteraceae bacterium
TCGGCCCGGGAAAGGCGGGGTTGAAAAAAGGGGGCTTATGGGACAGGCTCTAACTTCAACAATTGGAGAAGAGCTATCGGTCGCACAGTCCGGTGTAAGTCATTATCAAGAAAGGAGGAGCCGATATGGGTGACAAGGGAAGTAAAGATAAAGGCAAAAGGGAGAAGCAGAAAACAGCCCAGCATACTGCCAAGGAAAAACGAAAATTGAAAAAGGAAAAGAAGAACAAGTAAAAATTCCGATACTGTCCGGTGACCTCCTACAAGGAGAACGAGTTCACGAAGAACACTGTCCGAGAGGTGGACTTCCCGCTCGAGGAGTTGGATCTGCCGGCTGGCGCGTCGATTCTCGATATCGGGTGCGGCGCGGGGCGCCATTCCCATCTCATTTCCCGGCCACGATGAACCAGTCCTGCGCCGTGCCCACCACCCAGTGGATGATCGCCACGTACCAGATCGAGCGCGTCCGGCCGGCGATGCCGCCGAAGGCCAGGCCCGCCGGGATGGCCGCCATGGTCTCGGGGAACGGCCGGCTGAAATGGGCGACGACCGAGAGCGCCGTCTGCAGGATATTGGCATTGGCGAAGCCGATCCGGTCGCGCAGGCCGAAGAGCAGGACTCCCCGGAAGAGAACTTCCCAGGCGCCGTAGTAGGCGAACTGCGTCACGGCGTGGGTCAGGAACGGGCCGGGCGCAGCGCTCAGGGTCGGGTTCAGCGGGTAGACCGCGCACATGGCCGGCTGGTTTGCGGAGAAGCTGGCGGCCAGGATCGCCACCGGGATACCGATCGCCAGCCAGATCAGCCCGAGTTTCCATTTGCCGAATCCGAGCCCCAGTCCGCGCCAGCTTTGGCCGCAGAAGAAGCGCGCGCAGAGCACCGGTACCAGACCCAGCAGCAGTCCTGCCGACAGGTTGTGGCTCAAGTGTCCCAGGGGCGCGGCGGTCATGGGGAACCAGCTCCGGCCGAGGGACGTCACGCCGATCGTGTCGGCCCGCGCCAGGTAGTAGAAGAGCGTCAAGGCCACCACGGCCACCATGATCAGTCCGCCGGACCGGGCCTCAGCTCCAGCTTTCCCTGCTGCGCAGTTGAATCGCTCCAAAATGGGATCCACCTCCTTCGCTTCCGGTCAACCAGGCCAGCGTCTGCTGTACGCCCACGCGCAGTGTGCGCGGTCTGTAACCCAGATCACGGCGCGCCGTCGTGATGTCCACGGGACGGTGCTCGAGGAAATTGTTCAGCCAGTCGGGTGTCAGACAGGGTTCGCCGCCGAGCTTGCCCCAGAGTGCGCACAGATAGGACGCCGCCAGCACCAGCTGGGCCGGCAAGGCGATCACCCGTCGCTCGATTCCTGACAGCTCCGCGATCACGCCGAGATATCCGCGCAGGGAGGCATTCTCGCCGCCCAGATTGTAGGCCCTGCCGACGCGACCACGCCGGGCGGCCAGCTCGATGCCCGCGGCGACGTCGGCCACGTGGACGTAGTTGGCGTGGACATCGTCATCGGCGAGCCGGCAGCGCAGGGATCCGTTCAGGTACATCGCCATCAAACGCGTCGTGCCGTTGGCGTGATTCCACGGACCGGGCCCGTAGACGCGGCTGGGCCGGACGATCACCGTCTCGAGACCTTTCGCCGCGTAGTCGCGCACCATCTTCTCGGCCGCCAGCTTGCTGAGCGCGTACGGGGTCGGTCGACGGGGGACTCCCCATTGGGGAGCGGGGCGGACCGGCGGCAGGGCGGCCACGGTTGAGACGTGCACGAAGCGCTGCACGCCGGCCGCCAGGGCGGCCTCGATCAATTGTTCGACGGCATCCGCGTTCAGACGCAGGAACTCGTTCGGGTCGGGCGCGTGGGCCTTGGCGAGGGCCGCCAGGTGCAGGACCCAGGACGTTCCCGCCACGGCGCGCCGGGCCGCCGCCTCGTCGCCCAGGCTGCCCGTGACGACATCGACGCGGTTGCGGATCCCGTCCTCCAGGCGGTCGGGGTCGCGGACGAAGACGCGTACCCTGTAGCCGTTCGACAGCAGGCGCCGTACGAGATGACGGCCCACGAAGCCGGTAGCGCCAGTCACCAGGATCGTTTTCATGACCGACTCCCTCCTCTGACAATTAGGGCTCTCCTGGTATGATTGTGGGCACATCCACCCCCACCAACGCTACCTAACC
>CAYMCR010000169.1:0-2080 GCA_964389015.1 uncultured Fibrobacteraceae bacterium
TTCGCTTTTGCTTATCCCGGAATTGAGAGGGGATTGGGCTGGAACTTCAGGCTAGCGGGTTCTGGTGCAATCTGCCGGACGAACATGACGCTATCATCGTATCCTTTGTAGACAATCTGCCTTGTTACTGTATGGACGTTCCAGCGTTCTCCCAGGTTCAGGTCTATCTGATAATCGCCATGCCTACGCACCCGATCGCCTCATTTGCATGTCGTTTGCACACCGAACCAGACGAGGCCTACTTCTGACAATGGTCTGCTGCCGACGGCTGGTCGAACGCAGCTTCGGCACCCGTTCTGGAACTCACGCCCATCGTCGAACCTGCGACGGGAGATTACGTCGTTTTGGCAATCATGACCCTTGTCGTTATCGATTCATCCGTGGCGATCGAATTCTACATCGAACCTCCCGAGGGCGCAGAATCGATCTCGTATTTCGACCACAGCGGTGAACAGGTGCCGTTGGCTTGTTTGGGCGGGCCGAGTATACCGGTGGCGATTGTGAATCCTGAGGGATGGGAATGTTGTTGCATGCCCGAGGCCAATGAATCCCTCACCTGGAGCACCGAAAAACCCTCTACAGGTAATCGCCCACAAATTTACAAATGAAGCCCCGACGTCGCTCAACGCCGGGGCTCCTGCTCGTGCGGTTCGCTGGGAATGTCTATCTAACGCACGAGGGTCATCCTGCGGGTCTGCACGGCGCCGCGCGTGACGGCGCGCGCCAGGTAGATGCCGGAAGCGAGGGGGTTGCCGCGCGCGTCGCGACCATCCCAGGAGACGGCGTGGTCGCCGGCCGGGTAGACGCCGTCGGCCAGCAGGGCCACGCGGGCGCCGGACAGGTCGTAGACCGCCAACTCGATGCGGGCGGGCGCGTCCAGCGCGAAGGCCACGGTGGTGCGCGGGTTGAACGGATTGGGGTGGTTGCCCAGGCGCAGGCTCACGCGGGCCGGCGCGTCGCCGGCGGCGGTGGAGCGGTCCAGGGCCGCGGCCGCCTCCACGAACTGCTCCGCGAACCAGGGACCGACCGTCTCGTTGGCCAGGACGTTGGGGTGCGAGTCGCTGTTGTAGTGGCTGCGCTCGTATTCGTAGATCAGCATGTTGCGGGTCTCGTCGCCGTCGTCGGGCCGGGCCAGCTCGTTGAACAGGTCGATGCACACCACGTTGTCGTGGCCGTCGAGGTAGGTGTCCGATTTGAGCCAGTCGGCGAAGGCGCGGGCGCGATCGGCCTCGGTGACGTTGGTCGCCAGGCGGTGCCGCGGCGGCTGCGACATGACGACGAACACCTTCTCCGGGTACTGGTCGAAGACGTCGCGCATCTGCAGGTACCACTGCTTGCGCTCCTCGAGCTCGGCGTCGGTCTCGATGTTCGAGGCCGGATAGCACGACTTGAAGGCGATGACCTGGTGGTTGGCGAGTATCTGGTCGCGGGCGCCGTTGGCGGTGGTCCAGAGATTGAGCAGCCCGTCCGGATTGGTGTTGTCGCCGGGGATGTCGTAGTTCGTGCCGAGATAGGCGCCGCCCGCGTTGCGCAGTCCGATGTAGTTATAGTCGTGGTCCCAGAAGTCGTAGGCGGTGTCGTTGGCGGCGTTGTAGTCCTCGATCCAGCTGCGGACGTCTCCTTCTTCGATGAGATTGCGTCCGGTCGAGTGGTGCAGCATGAAGAGGTTGGTAAGGGGTTCAGCCGTTGCGGCGCCGGCCAGCAGGATCACCAGCGCGGCGATCCGGATGATCCGGATGATCGGGATGATTTGGGCGAGTCTCTTCGTCATTCAATCACTCCGGGTTGACAGGTGGTTTATGGTTCCCCCTGATACGGATACTGCAAGGCCGGGACCAGCCGGCCTGACGGCAGCGCGCGAGCTTCCTGGCTTTCCCCGGATTGCCCGTCGTGTCTTTCGAGGGGGTGCCTGTCGTGTGAACGGCAAAATATATAAACTGTTTTGCAACTCCGCAAATTGCATATCTAATGTAGATAGGCATTTCGAACGTCCAAAAAGTCACCTTCAGCGTCGAGAAATCATCCAGTTAGAGCCTGTCCCATAAGCCCCCTTTTTTCAACCCCGCCTTTCCCGGGCCGA
>CAYMCR010000170.1:0-1964 GCA_964389015.1 uncultured Fibrobacteraceae bacterium
CCATGGTATCAAATTGGGGCTGACCTTAGTTATGCCATCCCGTGTAAATAATGACTGGTAGAACGGGCCGGCGACGGCTCAACGACTCCAGTATGATCATGAATGCATATTTAACCTATGCACAACTCCACTACCCCATAATCCGATGCGGGTATTCCTTCTCCCGCCTCTGATAGCTGAGGATCTTCGGGTTCTTCACGACCCCCCGTTCGATCTCCACCGCCTTGCCGACGGTCAGGCAGTCGGCCCAACCCGCGGGCCCGCCGAGCACGTGCTCCACATATGGGTAGGCTTCCTTGCTGTGCTCCAGCGAGGCCGTGTTGTAGAGGTAGGAAGGCGAGTGGTCGACGGCGTAGTAGGCTATCCCGTTCCCCACCTCGAGGATCGGCTCGTCGAACGTCGTGGGCCTGGCGAACTCGAAACCCATCCCCGTGTCGCAGCTGACGTCGACCAGGAGCGTACCGTTCCCGAACCGCGCCAGGTCCTTTTCGTAGATGAACATCAGCGGCCGGTCGGTGTCCTGGTAAACGCAGTTGACGATGATGTCGTACCCGGCCAGCTCCTCGCCGAACGGTATGCGCCGTCCGTCTTCGGTCTCGAAGAGAACCTGCTCGGAGCCGTCGGGCGAGCGGTGGTACTGCTTGTATTTCACCGTGGGTACGGTGCCCTTGACCGATAGGGGCTCACGCTGCGTGAAGACCGTAACATCGGTGAAGTCCGAACACTTCAGCGCGTGGACGGCTCCCCTGCCGGTCGAGCCGAAGCTGATGATGGCGACACGTCTGGGCTGGTCGTGCCAGCCCTTGATGCCCAGCAGCTGGAGAGCGTGCAGGCAGCTGCAATAGCCGGCCAGCTCGCTCTGGGTATGAAAGAGCCACACGCCCTTCTCGTCCGCCGACGGCCGGGTGAACATCGATTCCATGGCGATGCCGGTCAGCCGCTTCTCGATGGCCTCCTGCACGAAGGCCTCGCTCTGCACCAGGTGCAGGGCTCCCCAGATCACCTGTTCGTCGCGAAAGAAGCGAAAATCCTGCGCGGTCGGCTTGAAGATCATGACTATGTCGCATTTCGCGAAGATCTCCTCGCGCTCCAGCGTGCCGGCGACACTGCGTTCGATCTCCTCGTCGCTGATCCTGAAGCGTTCGCCGTAGCCCTTCTCGACAAAGATCCTCTGGCGGCTCTCCGGATCGATCTGCGGGAAGTGCGCCGGATGGACGGCGACCCTCTTCTCGTTTTCCTTGGTGGACGAGCCGATCATGCCCAGAATCAACGGTTTGGTATTCATGGCATCCCCTCATTGGATAGGTTTCCGCAGTGACGAGTGTACCATTCTATCGGGGCAATAATCATCTTCTATTAACCGGGTAACCGGTTCCGCCCCTCCCCGGCGACGTTTTTCGATCACTAGTTCGATTTTCCTTGAGTTCGAATCCGGGCATCCCCTACTGTCCCATAGTCGATCCATGCTCGTCACGATGGAACGGAGTCCGCCGCGGCGTCCTGTTCCACACGGACCGGATCCGGGGACCCTCCGCGAATCGAGACACGCATCATGGCAGACCCCCCCAATGGTGACTTCTATCGCTTTTCCCGTAATCTGAGCGATGAGGAGCGGAGCGTCCGCGTCACCGTCCGTCGCTTCGTCGAGCGGTCCTATCTGCCGTTCATCCGCCAGCACTTCGCCGACGGCACCTTCCCCACGGAGATCGTCCCGGAACTGGGCGCCATGGGCCTGCTCGGACCGTCGATCCACGGCCACGGCTGCCCCGGTCTGAGCGCCACGATGTACGGTCTGATCTGCCAGGAACTCGAACGGGGCGACAGCGGACTGCGCACCTTCGCGTCGGTGCAGGGCAGCCTGGTGATGTGGCCCATCGCCGCCTACGGATCCGAGGAGCAGAAAACCCGGTGGCTGCCCGAGCTGGCGGCCGGCCGCAAGATCGGCTGCTTCGGCCTGACCGAGG
>CAYMCR010000171.1:0-1804 GCA_964389015.1 uncultured Fibrobacteraceae bacterium
GGCCAGGCCGCGGCGAACGTCCTCATGTACTTGAGGTTGCGCGGCGAAAGGCCGCTCATGTCGGGAAAAGAGGCCCTCAGATCGTGGGAGAGACGGTCGACGACCTTGGCCCCCCAGCCCTCCTGCTCCTGGCGATACAGAATGGAATGACCGATATCCCAGTAGAGCAGCACCATGGCGGCGTTGGCGGAGAGAACCGCCCTGATCCGCTCGTGGGTGATGCGTTCCTTCACATCCGCCAGGAAACCTGCGTCGCCGGACGGCATCTCGGTCAGTGGAGGAGACGACGGAATCATCGCCTGTCGCCTGTTCGTGTCCGCCGATTCTGCTGACTTCTTTTTGCTCACTTCCAGAACCCCAGATGCTCCAGGTTTCGCTGGATCGCACTATCCAGCATTTCCGATTCCTGCAACTGCTCCCTGAGCCGACCGGTGAGTTCGGCCATCTTCTCCGCGAAGGGTATGCCGTCGTCCTCCTGCGGCTCGGCGCCGACGTAGCGGCCGGGCGTGAGCACGTGGCCGTGTTTCTGGACCTCCTCCAGTGCTGCGCTCTTGCAAAAGCCGGGGACGTCTTCGTACTCGCCTGCTTTCTTCTCGCCGCGCCAGGCGTGGTAGGTGTCGGCGATGCGGGCGATGTCCTCGTCGGTCAGCTCGCGGTGGGTGCGGTCCACCATGCGGCCGAGTTTGCGGGCGTCGATGAAGAGCACCTCGCCACGGCGATCCCGGAACTTGCCGTTCTTGCGGTCGCGCGCGAGGAACCAGAGACATGCGGGGATTTGGGTCGAATAGAAGAGCTGGCCCGGTAGCGCGACAATGCAATCCACCAGGCCGGTCTCGATGAGTGTCTTGCGTATCTCACCCTCACCGGACTGGTTCGAAGACATGGAGCCGTTGGCGAGCACGAAACCCGCCACGCCGGCAGGTGCGAGGTGGTGGACGATGTGCTGCACCCAGCCGAAGTTGGCGTTGCGGGCCGGCGGTACGCCGTAGCGCCAGCGCTTGTCGTCCTTCAGGCGATCGCCACCCCAATCGGAGATGTTGAAGGGCGGGTTGGCGAGGATGAAGTCGGCCTTGAGGTCGGGGTGGCGGTCGTTGTGGAAGGTGTCGCCGTGGGCGATCTGGCCGTCGATGCCGCGGATGGCGAGGTTCATCTTGGCCAGCCGCCAGGTGGTGTAGTTCGACTCCTGGCCGTAGATCGAGATGTCGGCTTTCGTCTTGCCGCCATTTCCATTGCCGTTGGCGTGGGCTACGATGAACCGTTTCGACTGAACGAACATCCCACCTGAGCCGCAGCAGGGGTCGTACACCCGACCGCGGTAGGGCTCGATCATCTCGACCAGGAGCCCGACTACGCTGTGCGGCGTGAGGAACTCGCCGCCCTTGCGGCCCTCGGCGAGGGCGAATTGCTCGAGGAAGTACTCGTACACGCGGCCGAGCACGTCCTTGGAGCGGGCTTCCTCGTCTCCGACCTGGATGTTGCTGACGAGATTAATCACTTGACCCAGGCGCGTCTTGTCTAGCGCCGGGCGGGCGTAGTCCTTGGGCAGCACACCCTTGAGCACCGAGTTGTCGCGCTCGAGGGCAGCCATGGCGTCGTCCACGTGCTGGCCAATAGTAGGTTGGATTGCCTGCGCCTTCAGGTGATCCCAACGCGCTTCAGACGGTACCCAGAAGATGCTCAGCGCGCGGTACTCGTCGGGGTCTTCGGGATCGGCGCCGCTCTCCTGCTCGGCTATGAGTTTTGCGTGTTGCTCCTCGAAGGCGTCGGAGATGTACTTGAGGAAGATCAGGCCGAGAACGACGTG
>CAYMCR010000172.1:0-1756 GCA_964389015.1 uncultured Fibrobacteraceae bacterium
TGGCTGCCCGAGCTGGCGGCCGGCCGCAAGATCGGCTGCTTCGGCCTGACCGAGGCGGACCACGGCTCCGACCCCGGCGGCATGGAGACGCGGGCGGTCCGCGACGGCGACGGGTGGGTCCTCAACGGAAGCAAACTGTGGATCACCAACGCCAGCCTGGCCGACGTGGCCGTGGTCTGGGCGCGCTGCGACGAGGGAATAGTCGGCTTCCTCGTGGAGCGGGGCACGCCCGGCTTCTCGACCAACACGATCCAAGGCAAGTACAGCCTGCGCGCGAGCGATACCGGCGAGCTGCTGTTCGACGAGGTCCGCCTGCCCGAGAGCAGCCGTCTGCCGGATGCCAAGGGCCTGCGCGCGCCCGTCTCCTGTCTCAACCAGGCCCGCTACGGCATCGCCTGGGGAGCCGTCGGCGCCGCGTCCGACTGTTACGAGACCGCCCTGCGCTACTCGCTGGAGCGCGAACAGTTCGACAGGCCCATCGGCGGGTTCCAGCTGGTCCAGCGGAAGCTCGTGAAGATGCTGACCGAGATCGTCAAGGCCCAGGGTCTGTGCCACCAGCTCGGGCGCTTGAAGGAAGACGGCATCGACGAGGTGCCCCTCGTGTCCCTCGCCAAGCGCAACAACGTGGCCATGGCCATCGATTGCGCGAGGATGGCCCTCGACATCCTCGGCGCCGCCGGCGTGACCGACGAGTTCTCCCCCGGACGCCACATGGCCAACCTGGAGTCCGTGTACACCTATGAAGGCACCCACGACATCCACACGCTGATCGTGGGAGCGGAAATTACCGGACTGCCGGCCTACCGGTAGTCGCGACGACTAAGGAGACCACCGATGTCCCTCGACTGGCTGCCTCGCGACGACGAGATCAAGAACCACGCCCTCTACGGCACCGAGCACTGGGGCGCGGAGCCGCCGTGCACCGTCTACGAGAAACGGCCGGTGCTCGACGCGGCGGGCGCTCCCGTCGACGGCCTGTACACGGCCTGGATCACGCTGAACAACCCGGCCCAGTTCAACTCCTACACCACCGAGATGGTCAAGGGAGTGATCGCCGGTTTCCAGGCCGCGTCGGCGGACCGCAGCGTAGTGGCCGCGGTGTTCACCGCCGCCGGCGACCGTGCCTTCTGCACCGGCGGCAACACCAAGGAGTACTCCGAGTACTACAGCCGCCGTCCCAACGAGTACGGCGAGTACATGGACCTGTTCAACGCCATGGTCGACGGCATCCTCAACTGCAAGAAGCCCACGATCTGCCGGGTCAACGGCATGCGGGTGGCCGGCGGCCAGGAGATAGGCATGGCCTGCGACCTGACCCTCTCGTCGGACCTGGCGATCTTCGGCCAGGCCGGCCCCAAGCACGGCTCGGCGCCCGACGGCGGCAGCACGGACTTCCTGCCCTGGATGCTGCCCGTCGAGGACGCCATGTGGAACTGCATCTCCTGCGAGATGTGGAGCTCCTACAAGATGAAGATCAAGGGATTGATCACCGCCGCGGTGCCCGTGCTGGACGTGGACGGCGAGATCGTGCGCAACCCCCTGGTGATCACCGACCGCTACGTGGAGGACGGCGAGGTCGTGTACGGCGAGATGAAGACCGGCGACGAGGCCCGCGAGGGCAAGGGGATCCTCAAGTCGGGCACCGTCGATTTCACCGGTCTCGACGCCGAGATCGACCGCATCGTGTGGCGCTTCACGAACCTGTTCCCGGGCTGCCTGATCAAGTCCATCGACGGCATCCGGGCCAAGAAGAAGT
>CAYMCR010000173.1:0-1729 GCA_964389015.1 uncultured Fibrobacteraceae bacterium
ACATAACCCAGACCGAAGATGCTGACTTTCACGTCGTGTCCCTTCTCCGCGCAAGGCGCGGACGACTCGCAGTGCGCATGTTTCTACAGCGATACGGGCGCTCCCTGCTCCAGGGAGGCGAGGATCCTGAAAGTGGCGAGTGTAGTCGCCGCCACGCTCTCGAACGGGATGGGATTGCCCTGGCCCTCGACCACGGCGTCCCGCAGGGCCGCCATTTCCGCCCGTTGTCCCTTGTCCTGGGAGCGCGCCTTGGTCACGTCGCGCTTGCCCTTGGCCATGGTGGTCAGCGTGGAGAAGTTGTCCATGACCGCCACACGGTTCTCGCAGAAGACCTCGATGTATTCCTTGGGGAACCGGGGGTCGCCATTGCCCAGGTAGGTGATCGACCCCACCGAGCCGTCGTCGAACTGCAGGGTGATGATCACGTTGTCCTGCAGGGTGGTGGCCTGGTTGTCGGTCTTGATGGACTGGGCGTACACGCTCACCGGCAGGGCGCCGGTCAGGTACTGGAGAGTGTCGATGAAGTGGCACACTTCGCCGATGATGCGTCCGCCGCCCACCGCGCGGTCCTGGTACCAGTTGTTCTTCTCCATGAAGCCCGCGTTGCAGCGGTAGTGCATGATCATGGGTTCGGTCCGACCGGCGTAGAAGGCCTTGGTCTTGCGCACAAGCGGCGCGTAGCGACGGTTGAAGCCGACGGTGAGGATTTGTTTGCTGCCGCCGTCAACCGCGCGACCGTAGGCGTCGCGGATGCGATCCAACTCGTCCTCGTTCAGGCAGAGGGGTTTTTCGGTGTAAACGTGTTTGCCGGCCTCGATGGCGTCGCAAACCAGCTTGCCGTGCAGGTCGTGTCGTGTGGCAATCATGATCGTGTCGACGGCGTCGTCTTTCAACATTTCAGAATAGTCGGTCGTGCAGTAGCGGAAACCGAACTTGGCGGCGGTGTCCTTGCCGCTCAGACCGGTAGCCGACGCCACCGCGACCAGTTCCACGCCGGGTAGCTTGAGATTGGGCAGCAGCATCGTACGCGCGAAGTTGCCGGCGCCGATAAAAGCCAGGCCCATCTTGGCGCGACCTTCACCCTCGCGCATGACGATCTTGCGCGACGGGACGCCTGCGTCCACGGGCACCTCGTACTCCAGCACCACGCCCACGTAGAAACCCGTATTCTCGCCGGTGAGGATCGCGTAGGCCTCGGGCGCTTCGTCGAACTTGAAGTGATGGGTGATCAGCGGCGCGAGGTCCATGCGTCCCGACGCCATCAACTGCAGCACCGAATCCATATTGCGCTTCTCGGTCCAGCGCACGTAACCCACGGGATAGTCGCGGCCCTTCATCTCGTAATCATCGTCGTATCGGCCGGGCCCGTAGGAGCGCGACTGCTTCAGCACCAGTTCCTTGGCGTAGTAGAGCTGCCAGGGCACATCCATCTTGTTGATGCCGATGTCGACGATGGTCGCCCGGTCACGGGCGATTTCACCGGCGGTAACGATGGGCGCGTTGCTCTTGGTGCCGGTGGTGATCAGCACCGCGTCGGCGCCCATCCCTCCGGTGAACGAGGAGACGTACTGCTCCACGTCGATCTCGCCGATGGCGGCGGCGGCATCGAGGCCCATGGCGCGGGCCAGTTCGGCCTTGCGCGGATCGATATCCAGACCGATCACGCGACAACCCGCGGCCTTGAGAATGGCGCCGGCGATCAAACCGACAAGTCCCAGCCCGATCACGG
>CAYMCR010000174.1:0-1712 GCA_964389015.1 uncultured Fibrobacteraceae bacterium
ACATAACCCAGACCGAAGATGCTGACTTTCACGTCGTGTCCCTTCTCCGCGCAAGACGCGGACGACTCACAGTGCGACCGGCGCTCCCTGTTCCAGGGAGGCGAGGATCCTGAAAGTGGCGAGTGTAGTCGCCGCCACGCTCTCGAACGGGATGGGATTGCCCTGGCCCTCGACCACGGCGTCCCGCAGGGCCGCCATTTCCGCCCGTTGTCCCTTGTCCTGGGAGCGCGCCTTGGTCACGTCGCGCTTGCCCTTGGCCATGGTGGTCAGCGTGGAGAAGTTGTCCATGACCGCCACACGGTTCTCGCAGAAGACCTCGATGTATTCCTTGGGGAACCGGGGGTCGCCATTGCCCAGGTAGGTGATCGACCCCACCGAGCCGTCGTCGAACTGCAGGGTGATGATCACGTTGTCCTGCAGGGTGGTGGCCTGGTTGTCGGTCTTGATGGACTGGGCGTACACGCTCACCGGCAGGGCGCCGGTCAGGTACTGGAGAGTGTCGATGAAGTGGCACACTTCGCCGATGATGCGTCCGCCGCCCACCGCGCGGTCCTGGTACCAGTTGTTCTTCTCCATGAAGCCCGCGTTGCAGCGGTAGTGCATGATCATGGGTTCGGTCCGACCGGCGTAGAAGGCCTTGGTCTTGCACACCAACGGCGCGTAGCGACGGTTGAAACCGACGGTTAGAATCTGTTTGCTGCCGCCGTCAACCGCGCGACCGTAGGCGTCACGGATGCGGTCCAACTCGTCCTCGTTCAGGCAGAGGGGCTTCTCGGTGTAGACGTGCTTGCCGGCCTCGATGGCATCGCAGACCAGCTTGCCGTGCAGGTCGTGTCGCGTGGCGATCATGACCGTGTCGACAGCGTCGTCCCCGAGCAACTCGGCATAGTCGGTCGTGCAGTAGCGGAAACCGAACTTGGCGGCGGTGTCCTTGCCGCTCAGGCCCGTGGCCGACGCCACCGCGACCAGTTCCACGCCGGGCAGCTTGAGATTGGGCAGCAACATCGTGCGCGCGAAGTTGCCGGCGCCGATAAAGGCCAGGCCCATTTTGGCGCGGCCCTCGCCCTCGCGCATGACGATCTTGCGCGACGGGACGCCTTCGCCCGCGGGCGCGTCGTACTCCAGCACCACGCCCACATAGAAACCTGTATTCTCGCCGGTGAGAATCGCGTAGGCCTCGGGCGCTTCGTCGAACTTGAAGCGATGGGTGATCAGCGACGCGAGGTCCATGCGTCCCGACGCCATCAGCTGCAGCACCGAATCCATGTTGCGTTTCTCGGTCCAGCGCACGTAGCCCACGGGATAGTCGCGGCCCTTCATCTCGTAGTCGTCATCGTAGCGGCCAGGCCCGTAGGAGCGCGACTGCTTCAGCACCAGTTCCTTGGCGTAGTAAAGCTGCCAGGGCACATCCATCTTGTTGATGCCGATATCGACGATGGTGGCCCGGTCGCGGGCGATTTCGCCGGCGGTGACGATGGGCGCGTTGCTCTTGGTGCCGGTGGTGATCAGCACCGCATCGGCGCCCATCCCCCCGGTGAACGAGGAAACGAACTGCTCCACGTCGATCTCGCCGATGGCGGCGGCGACATCGAGGCCCATGGCGCGGGCCAGTTCGGCCTTGCGCGGATCGATATCCAGGCCGATCACGCGACAACCTGCGGCCTTGAGAATGGCGCCGGCGATCAAACCGACAAGTCCCAGCCCGATCACGG
>CAYMCR010000175.1:0-1705 GCA_964389015.1 uncultured Fibrobacteraceae bacterium
CCGGAGATGGACGGAAACGCCCTCTTGACAGGGGGAGTCCTCATAGGTGTTATGCCATGTCAGACAGTGCGCTATCTGACCAGCGGATCGGTCGCAAGTCGTGTCTGCGATCAGATATATCCCAGCGCCTCGAGTTTCTTGCGTTCCTCGGGTGGAATCTGGGTATCCAATGGCGCTGCCTCGTTTGCGCCGGTGCTGGCGCTCAGGCGCGCCGCCGCCTCGCTTAAAACCGACGCCGCCTCGCCCTCGAGCGGCAGCGGTGCGAGCTCTCCGGGATCGCTTGCGACGTTGTAGAGGGCGGGCCAGGCTTCCAGGCTGTTGTCCTCGTGTCTGCCGTCCTTCGAGAGTCCTCTCGAGGCTTTGACCCCGTGCATTGGTCCCTGCATGACGACCGACCATCCGCCGGCGCGCACCGACATGTAGCTGCGCGACTCGCAGAGACTGAACAGCGTCTCGTCGCCGTCGATCATGACGGTGCGGCGCGCGCGGGCTTCCGCGTCCGCGGCGTTCACGGGGCGTCCGATCAGCTCGGGCAGCAGGGAGAAACCGTCGATGTCGCTCAGGGGCTCTACCCCGCAGGCATCCAGCACCGTGGGCAGGATGTCCATGAAGCTGACCTCGTCGTCGACGACCTTGCCGGCAAAAGCGGGGAAGACCGAGCGGGGCAGCCGCACGATCAGGGGCACGTCCGTGAGCTCTGGGCCGAGCAGTTCGTTGGCATGACCCCAGTTGCCGTGCTCGAAGAAGGCCTCGCCGTGATCGCTGGTGACGATCAGCAACATGTTGTCGGCCAGCCCCGATGCGTCGAGCCGGTCGAGGAACGCGCCCAGCAGGTCGTCGGTGTAGAGGATGCCCGCGTCGTAGCGGCCTGCCAGCTCGGCCGCGATCTCCGGTTCGGCGCCATGCCTGTAGCGGAGATACTCCTTGTTGTTGCCCGTGATCTTGGTGTCATGGTAGCCCAGTATCCTGTCCACGTATTTGTCGGGTGCCTGGAAGGGCATGTGGATCTCGAAGGTGTGCAGGAACAGGAACGCGTCTTCATGCACGTGTTCCGTGAGCCAGTTCTCACCGCGCTCCAGGATATCCGCCCAGTCGTCGGGGACCCGTATCGACGACCAGTAGGTGTCGAAACCCCGGTCGTGGCCGAACCGGTCCGCCAAGAAGCCGCCGCCGGTGAAGGCGGCGGTGGCGAAACCGTCATCCTGCAGGGCTTCGACCAGGTAGGGGATCTCCGCGGAGGCGAGCTCTCTCACCTGACGTACCTCGTGCCCCAGGGCGTAGAGGCCCGTGAACAACGAGCAATGGGAGGGTAGGGTCCAGTTGTAGGGCGCGGTTGCTTTCGCGAAGCGGATGCTCTCCTCGCACAGCGCATCCATGTTCGGACTGGTGATTCTGTCGTACCCGTAGCAGCCGAGATGGTCGGCCCGCAGACAGTCCAGGGAGATCACCACGACGCGCCTGGGACCGTCCCCGAACACCGGTCCCAGATACTCGGATTCGGGCTTGGCGCATTGCAGGGTGGTCAGCGCGAGCAGGAAGACGAACAGGTATCTGCGCATGTTGTTCTCCAGGGGGCAGCGGAAACGTTGAAAATGGGGGTGCCTGAGCACCCCCTGAATGGTAGTCCATGCCACTCGATTTGTCACCTGGTAGCCTCTTCCAATATGAAATGAGCCTGAACAGAGGCGTGTTTCCAGCATGAAAT
>CAYMCR010000176.1:0-1701 GCA_964389015.1 uncultured Fibrobacteraceae bacterium
GGCTCTCCTGACGTTTCCGTGGGTCGTGTGACAGTCACCCGTGGCGGCTGATCTGTCACATGTGCATGCTGTCCGGCACTCACCTGAAGAGAGCTATGGACGGCCGTCGGCCTGATGGACTTGTGGACGGGTGAGGCGTACTCGAAGCCGAGGTGGATCATCCAGCGTGCGCGGCATGACTGAGCGTTGGAGCCGTATCGATAGGCCCGCCCACAACCCCACAGCGCCTGTCTGACGTCGCCGTTGTCGGCGCCGTCATCATCGCCCGCCCACAGCTCCGACGACATATCTCTCTATCTGGATCTTGAGGAGGAGGAGCCGGAGTCGCGGGTCGCGACGACCTCCCCGTCAGCGCCCCGGCAGCGGCGGACAGAGGCCGGCGAGGTCGAGCATCGCCAAGGCGATGAGGGCCTGTGGCGAGTGGAAGCCGAATGCCCGGCGGGCAATGAGCCGGATCTTCGTGTTCGTGGACTCGGTCAACGCGTTGGAGAGGCCCAGACGGAGGGCCTCGTGGATGGCGGGCAAGTACGCTCGGATGGTCCGCGACAGCTTCACGAAGGGCTTGATTCGGCACCGGCAGGCCCACGCCAGCCAACCCTTCAGCAACTCGATGCCTTGCTCCCCCTTGATGACGAAGACCTGGCGGAGCTGCTCCTTGAGCAGGTACGCACGGTACAGCGGCTTGTTCGTGGCCTGGATCGCGGCCAGCTTGCCTTTCTGACGGTCGGTGAGGTCCTCGGGGTTCTTCCACAGCGCGAACCGAGCGCCCTTGAGATCCTTGGCCTTCGCCTTCTGTCCCGACTTTCGGGCGTCGTTCCACACGGCACGCCGAACCTGGTCCAGCGCGTCCGTGGCCCACTGGACCACGTGGAACGGGTCCATGCAGAGCTTCGCTTGCGGGCATCGCGATTTCACCACGCTGGAGATCCAGGAGCCACCGTCCGCGCTCACCTGCTTGATCGCTGCGCAGCCCTCGGCGCCCAGGGCATCGAAGAAGCGATTCACCGTGGCCTTGTCTCGGCCGGGAGCGGCCCAGACGAGCCGGCGGCTGACATGGTCCACCACGACGGTGATGTAGCGATGGCCCTTGCGGTAGCTGATCTCGTCGATGCCGATCCGACGCAGCCCCCCCAGCAAGTCGACTCGCTCGCGGGCATCGGCGCCCACACGCTCGATGATCCTCCCGACCGTGCGCCAGGAAATCCGCATCAACTCCTGCACCGCCGACTTCGAGCAGTTCGTCGCCAGCCACGCCACCATGTCGTCGAAGAACTGCGTGAAACGGGCCGCGTGCCGAGCCCACGGCACGGCGGCGACCACAACCCCATGAACCGGACAGCAGACCCGGGGGCTGTCAGCTTCCAGGTACGCCTTCATCGTGCCCAGGTCCATGACCCGCCAACGACGGCGACCCTCCCCACGGTCGTACTTCGGACTCCGGCGATGGCACTCTCCACACCGATCGCACTCGGACTTCCTCGGGCGAACCGACGCGATGATCACGTCCTCAATCGCGTCGAGTTGGACATCCTCGATCACTGTCTTCTCGACACCGAGCAGACGAGCCCATAACGTACTTGTGCGCATGCCGTTGCAAAGCCCTTCGTTTCGAGTGCCGGGAAGCACCCGAATCGTAGGGCATCAACGGCATGCCGTCGTTCTGGGGGGTGTTACTTGACCCACGGGAAGGTCAGGAGGGCC
>CAYMCR010000177.1:0-1522 GCA_964389015.1 uncultured Fibrobacteraceae bacterium
AACCGGGCTGGTTGCTCAACTTGGAAAAGAGACGCGGACTACTTGACCAGTACCATTCGCTTAGTTTCGCCGTAATCCCCGACTATAAGACGGCAGAAGTAGACCCCGGACGCCAGAGATCGACCCGCATCATCTCGACCATCCCAGACGATTTCACGCCGACCACCGATCACAACATCATTTCTCAATAGCACACGCACCAAACGACCGGAGACATCGTAGATTCTGAGATTCGATTGGGAAAGCTCAGGCACTTCGAAAGAAATGATGGTCTGGGCATTGAACGGATTGGGACGGGGCGCAGATAGACTGGGTCGCGTCACGAGCAGCGGCTCTGGTTCCACCGCCGTCGCCCCCGCCCCCCTGAACAAGATCCAGACGGCACCGTCGTCATCTCCTCCATCATCATCAAAGGGCGCTCCCACCAGGAAATCACCCGCGCCGTCTCCATCCAGATCTCCAATCGGGGTGACCGCATGGCCGAACAGGTCCGAATCGTTCAGTACGCCGTCGAAGCCTCCCTCGTAGTCACTAATCTTGGATGGTCGGCACGCCCGCGGCGACGATGTCCTCCAGTTCGCTCAGGCGCTCCGGAGTGATCTCGCGCATGGTCATGTGCAATCCGTAGTCGCAGAGACAGGCGCCGTCGGCGGCGTCGCGCCAGCGGGCGAGAGCCCAGGGCAGGGGCTCATCCTTGGCCGGATTGGCGAAGTCGACGACGGTGGTCGTGCCACCGCGCAGGGCGGCCTCGCTGCTCTCGCGCCACCCGGAGCTCGTGATGCCGGGGCGTAGCGGCATGCCGAAGTGGGTGTGTACGTCGACGCCGCCGGGCAGCAGCCACAGGCCGGCGGCGTCCACGTCGTCGGGGTCGGCGGCGCGGTCGTGGGGCCGTTCGACGACCTCGGCGATGAACGAGTCCTCGACGCGCACGTCGGCCTTGCGCGGCCCGTCGCCGGTGATCACCGTGGCGTTACGTATCCATATGGCGTCATTCATGGCGCAAACCTAAGCGGCGGTCGCCGGGTCCACAAGTCGCCGTGTCAGGGTCTGGACTGGACCGCCGGTCCGGCCTGGACCTATAATCGCCGCCGACGCCAACGCGTGGTTACGCCTCATTCCGCAGGAGAGCCCATGAAACGCATCTCTTCCAAGATCGATACCGCCGACAAGACCTTCCGGGAGAACGCCGAGCAGAACCGGACGATGGCCGAGGCCCTGGCCGCGGAGCTGGCGAGCATCCGCGAGGGGGGGAGCGAACGGGCGCGGGAACGCCACCTGTCCCAGGACAAGCTGATGGTGCGCGAGCGGATCGAGCGGCTGCTGGACCCCGGGACACCCTTTCTGGAGCTGTCCCCGCTGGCGGCCCACGAGGTCTACGGCGACAACGTGCCCGCCGCGGGCGTGGTGACCGGCGTGGGCACCATCCACGGCCGGCAGGTGATGATCGTGGCCAACGACGCCACGGTAAAAGGCGGCACCTACTATCCCCTCACCGTCAAGAAGCACCTGCGGGCCCAGGAGA
>CAYMCR010000178.1:0-1504 GCA_964389015.1 uncultured Fibrobacteraceae bacterium
GTCAAACTCTGAGTGCCTCCCCGGCAGAGCCGGGGGGTCTCCCGCTTATGCTAGGGGGTGCAGTTCATCCAGAAGCCGTTCACGAAGGCGGGGCTGGCCACCAAGGTGCGGGAGGCACTTGACCTGACCCCCTAGAACCGGCCAGGCTGTGACCGTCGCCATCGACCCCTTCGCGGACCTGATACAGCATCCTGTAGATCCCGTCGGAGCGACCCGAGAGCAAATCATCCGGGTCCCCGGCGGCGACAACCCCAGCCATCATCGTGATCAGCAGCGTTACGACACACGCGCGCATGGCCCTACTCCGCCTCGATCAACTCGACCAGAAAATCCGCGACCCGCGGATCGTCGAACTGGCCCAGCCAGAACACCGCGTTCTGCCGCACCTCGGGGTGGGTCTCGTTGCGCACGATCTCGATGATCAGATCCACCGCGTCCGGGTCGTCAAGCTGCGCTAGGGCGAAACAGATCTGGGTGCGCATCTCTGGATCGTCGTCGGCTTCATAGACCGTGCGCATGAAATCCACGTCGATCAGACCCATCATGCCCGCCTGATGCAGGGCCTGCTGGCGGACCTCCACGTCCTCGCCGTGGTCGTTGATGATCCCGATGAACCAAGTCGTAGGCGCCGGTTCGTCAATCTGGCTCATGCTAAGCATGAGCACGGTCTTGAATTCGGGGTCGTCCGACTCGAGATAGAGGTCCGTGAAGAGATCGGCCAGGCCGTCCGCTCCGCTGCGGGAGAGAGCGATGACGGCCTGGGCGCGCAGCTCCGTGTGCGCCGCGGAATCGCGCACAACCTCCAGGAGTATAGCCTCGGCCCGTTCATCGCCGGCCTCACCGAGAGACATCAGCGCGACCCGCTTGACCTCCGGGTCATCGGTCCGGTGGTAGGCGTCGACCACGGCGTCGAGGGCGGCTGCGGACCCGATGTTGGACAGATGGAATATGGACTGGGCCAGCAGCTCCGTGTCCGTCTCCTGCCGCACGAACTCCAGGAAGATCCGCTCGGCATCCTCGTCCTCCGCCATCGTCAACACCATCAGGGCGTGACGCTTCATCTCCGGATCCCGGTCGTCGCTGTCGGCGAGGATCTTCCTGAGTACGGGCATGGCCTTATCGGGGTCCATCATCATCAGCGCGTGAAGGGCCGCCAACTTGGTCTCGCGTGCCTGGGTCTCCTGGGAATGGGCCAGCTCGTGCACCCGGCGCGCGGCGTGGGCGTCGCCGAGCTTGGCCAGTTCCCCGTTCACGCGCGCCGCCAGCGCCGCGGCGTCGCGCAGGGCGGCCGTCTCCGGGAACCGCTCGTGCTGCAGTGCCAGCAGTCTCGCCGCCTGCTTGAAGTGCTTTACTTCGCCCAGCTTGTAATGTGCGAAAGCACGCCAGTAGAGGGATTCGGCCGCCAGGTCGCTGTTGCCCTCCTTTTCGTAGACTTGCCGGTAGAATTCGTGGCCTTATTCGCCAGGTATCTCGACAGGATCGGCTTGGCTTGGCTCGTCGAGCG